>JBLWYD010000046.1:0-24873 GCA_048267165.1 Bacteroidota bacterium | reverse complement strand
TAAAAAATTTGCTGAAATACAACTTTGTTTTATATTTGCACCCGCAATAAGCAATTGGCCTATGGTGTAATGGTAACACACCGGTTTTTGGTACCGATATTCAAGGTTCGAGTCCTTGTAGGCCAACTAAAAAGTCTTAACTAAAAAGTTAAGGCTTTTTTTGTTTTTATGGCTTAGTTATTAGTGTTAGCTTAATAAGCTTTAAGCTATAGGTAGAGAGACAAAGTTTCTCGATTTTGTGTTTGTTGAAAAAAATTGTTTATTTGCTCGTAAAAATGCTTGCTAATTATATTGTTATGAAATACCTTTCTTTTTTTTATGTTTTTTTTATATCTCTATCTCTTTTTTGTCAAGATAAAAACAAAAGAAAATATGATGACGGTGAATTCATTTATGAGTTTTATGTGTCTAGTAAAGATAACTTAAAGTTAAAAAAAGAGTTACGTTATTACTGGTATGAAAATAATAGAGTGAAATCTTCTATTTATGGAGTTAAAGGAAAAGTTTTAAATGGAAGGTATGTAAAAACGTCGTTGGATTCTGGAGAGATAATGGAGGAAGGAAGTTTTTTTTATGGCGTAAAAGATGGAGAATGGAAAGAATGGAATAAAGGAGGGGGACGTAAAAGAAATGAAGTTTGGAAAAAAGGATACCTGGATGGGAAATATGAGTTGTATGGAGATAATTCTGAATTGCTTTTAACTGGAATTTATAAAAAAGGAAAGAAAACAGGAATTTGGAAGGAGTATAAAGTAGGAGGTGTTAGGGTGCTTAGAACATGGTTTAAAGATGTTTTGGACGGAAGGTACAAAATGTATGAAAAAGGAAAATTGATTATAAGTGGGAGGTATAGAAAGGGATTGAAACACGGTGTTTGGATAAATAGCAAAAGAAAAGAAAAATATAGATTTGATAAAGGTCAGTTATTGGATGAAAAAGACAAAACTTTTTGGAGTGAGCTGTTTGGGAAGAAAAAAGATACCATCTAGTTCCTTATCATATGCTTTGATTGTTATATTAGTTATAGGGGTTCTGTTACTTTCTCTTATAATGCTTGTTAGTTTTAGTAATAAGGTTCTTTCTAAATTAGAAACAAATAACACTTTAATAGAAAATGCTGAATCAACTATAAATTATGTTTTAACAGGTAAAAAGCGTTTGGCAAGTAATTATGAAGGGATTGACGTAGATGGTGTTGGTAACTCTGAGGTGCGTAAAAGTTTTTGGGGAGTGTTGAAAGTGATTCAATATAAAGTAAAATCTCAAGATGATGTTTTGCAAGGAACACTTTTTATAGAGGATGAAGTAATAGATAGTACTGTTCTGTTAATGTCTAAGAATGATAAAGTTTTTCATCTTGGGGGTAAGTCTGTTATAGTTGGAGATATTATAGTACCTTTTAAAGAGGTGGATGAACTGAATTTACCAGGGTATGAGTATAAACTTAGTCATAAAGGATATATTAAGGAGTCTATAAGTGAGCTACCAGAACCTAGAAAGTTTTTTAAAGAGATTAATTTTATTAATGTCTCTGAAAATAGGATACATGAAGAAAATGTTAATAGTTTTTTTAATAAAACTAAAAAAGTTAAGTTTTCTTTAGAGTATATAGAAAACTTAAATCTTAGAGGGAGGTTTGTTTTAGAGTCAAATCAGAAAATTTTTTTACGGAAAAATAATAGATTAGAAGATGTTATTGTAAAGGCTCCAGTAGTTGAAATAGAAGAAGGATTTAAGGGAAGTCTCCAGATTTTTGCTACAGAAAAAGTTGTAGTTAATAAAAATGTGGATTTGAATTACCCCTCTATCATATACGTATCAGGAGGCGATAAAAATGTAGAGATTCAAATAGGAGAAAAATGCAAGGTTTTAGGGTTGGTCTTAGGGGTTTCAGATAAAAAAAGAGAGAGTAAAATTTTAATATCAGATAATACAATAATAGCAGGGGACTTGTACTGTTCGGGGCAAGTAGAATTCAAGGGAACAATGTATGGGGCAATGTATGTGAATGAGTTTCATTTGAAAACTGAAGAGTCTGAATATAAAAATGCATTATTAAACTTGAAACTGTATAAGCTTCCAGAGTTTTTTCAAAGAATTAATGCAGTTGAGGTAAATAATATTTCATGCAGAATTATAAAAAATCAAGAATAAAAGCAAGTTCTCTTTATGAAAGTGTGGTTTCCATTACAATACTTTCAGTTGTAATTACCATTAGTTTAATGGTGTTTTTAAATGTGACGAATAATCCAAGGAATCAAGTTAGTTATTATCAGTTACTAGATAAAGTGGATGAAATAAGATATTGTTTGATAAAAAACGAAGGAGAGATAGATGGAAGTTATTTTTTTAAAGGTTATGAAATTGTTGTAAATAAGAGAGATACAGGAAATGAAAAAAGCTTTTTGTTAGAGATTGTTGTTTTGGATAAAGGTAGAATTTTTCTAAAAAAAGAATACGTTCTAAATAATGAATATTAAGTTAAAATCATATACGATTATAGAATTGTTGGTTAGTATGTTGATTATAAGTGTTGTAGTGCTTGTTAGTTACGCTTTTTTCTCCTCACTAACAAACCAGCTAAATGTATTTACAGAAACAGAAGAAAAGTTGTTGGAGTATGCATATTTTAAAAATCTCTTGAAAAGAGAAGTGTTTGAATCTAAGGAAATTAACATTGGAAAAGAAAGTGTAAGCATACAGTATAACGATAGGGAGGTTAAATATGTTGTAAAAAAGAAAGTTGTTTATAGAATATGTAATAGTAATGTTGATACTTTTTTTATTGATGTAAAAAGGATTAGTCCTATTTTAAGTAGTGATTCTAAATATAATAATACCGTAAAAGGAGTTTTAGTAGATGTAAGTTTGTTGGGAGGAAGTACAAAATTGTTTTTAAGTAAAAGGTATGGGGCAGATATCTTGATAAATAACTTTTTTAATAATGAAAATTGATGTAAAAGAGTATAGGCATGAGGATGGGGTTTTTAAAAAAAGAAAACTAGGGAAATTACAATTTAATCTGGCTCAAGTTCTACAGTTAAAATTAAGTGATAAAATAAAGTCTAAATTCTACAGGGAGCTAAAGGTTTTATTGAGGTCAGGTATTACAATTGAGGAGGCAATATTTATTTTGATAAGCCAAACAAAAAAAAAGAGCTTAAAAGATGTTATAGATGAGGTCTATCAGCAGTTACAAAAAGGAAAGACTCTTGTAGATTCCGTTTCTAAAACTAACGCCTTTACATCTTTTGAGATTAATACACTTGCTATTGGAGAAGAAACAAAGAAATTACCTAAGGTGCTCGAGGAATTAGAGGTTTTTTACGATAGGAAGCATAAGCTTAAAAGTCAAATAGTAACAGTACTGACATATCCAACTTTTGTAATTATAATTACAATAGCTGTTTTAATATTTATGTTGAGAAGTGTTGTTCCTATGTTTGAGAAAGTGTTTAAACAATTTAATAGTGAATTGCCATCTCTTACGAAAAAAATAATATATCTATCTAACAACTTCTCTTCTGTTTTAGGGTTCTTTTTAGGGGGTATGTTTTTAATTGTAATTGGGTACATAAAATATGGAAAGAGAGATAATGTCAGGAATTTAATTTCATTAACGCTTTTGAAGATTCCTTTTTTTGGGGGTATGATTAGAGCAGTATACTTATCAAGGTTTTGTAGAGGTATGAATTTACTGTTATCTTCAAAAGTTTCACTTGTAGAGTCACTAAATTTTGTGAAAACTATGGTGGGTTTTTACCCTATTGAAAGCTCAATAGATAGTATTAAACATGATATTATTAAAGGGCAATCTCTTAGTGAAAGTTTGAAAAAACATAGCATATATGATGTGAATTTAGTGTCAATGGTAAGAGTAGCAGAAGAGGTTAATGAGTTAGATAAAATGTTTAGTTATTTAACAGAGCAATACACCGAAGAGGTAGATACAAAATCAAAGAGAATGGGAGTTTTAATTGAGCCGTTTATTATTATTGTAATAGGAAGTTTAGTTGGTGTTATAATGGTGGCAATGTATTTACCTATGTTTGATTTAAGTAAAATATTAAACTCAAATTAATTTATATATTTGCAAAAAAAAAGCATGAAAAAAAATAAAAATTATTTAAAAGCATATTCATTAAGTGAAATTTTAGTTGTCTTAGCAATTATAGGGATTCTGATTTTGTTGGTTATGCCAAGTCAAACATCAGTGATATCTCAAGCAAAATCTTTAGAAGCTCAAAATATGTTGGCTCATTTGCATGGACTGCAAAAAAACTACTTTTATAGACATTCTAAGTATGCTAATACATTAGAAGAACTAGGTTTTGAACAAGAAAAAACTATCAAAGAGAACGGTCAAGCAGTATATGTAATAACAATAGAAGAGGCATCTAGTAATAGTTTTGTAGCAAAGGCTACAGCACAGGCAGATTTTGATGGCGACGGGGTGTTTAATGTTTGGAAGATTGATCAAGACAGGCGTTTAAAAGAGGTTGTTAAAGATTGATGCTATTTGTAGTCTATATTTTACTCTTTTTTTCATTACTAATGGTGTTTTTTCAAGACTGTAAGAGTAGGGAAGTACATGTAGCATATTTCGCTGGAATCCTAGTTTCTTCTAGTTTGTTTCTTTATAATAAAGGTATTTTACTTTCTACCCTAATCATGAATTTATTTTTTTTAATAATAAATCTATTAGCTTTGGGTATATACATGCGTTTTAAAAAAGGGACTATTAAAGGTTTTCTTAATAACGGGGTGGCTTTAGGGGATATAGTTTTTTTGGTGGTTATTATTCCGTTGTTCAGCTTTTTAAACTATGCGCTTTTTTATATCATAGGAATGTGTTTTTCACTAACAATTCATATCGTTGTGAAAAAAATGAAATTAGATGAAAGGGAAACAGTACCCTTAGCGGGATACTTGTCATTATTCTTGATAATAATATTGGTTCTAAGCAATGTGTTATGTATTAGTCTTTATGATAACAAAATATTTTTGTAAATGAGTATAGAGAACATAATAAATAAAGAGTTTGCTTGGCATTATAGAGTTATTCCAAAAGAAGAAAAGGAGGGAGAGGTCATTTTTTTTATTGATAAAGAAAAAGATAAAAATGAAGTCGCTAATGAATTAAAGATTATTTTAGGGAAAGCAGTTAAGGTAATCCCGATGGAGTCTTTAGAAATTGAAAAACTATTAGTTTTAAAGTATAGAACAACACAAGAAGTTGATAGAAAAATAAAGACAAGCATTTTAGAAGAAGTAATAAACGAAGCGATAAACTTTAAAAGTAGTGATATACATTTTGAAATATATGAGGAATATACTAGGGTAAGATATAGAATTGATGGAATTTTAATTGAAAAAAGAAGAGTAAAGAAAGAACTGTACGCAGAAATAGTTAATGTTGTTAAGATTCAATCAAACTTAGATATTACTGAAAAAAGATTGCCACAAGATGGAAGGGCAAAAGTAGAAGGTTATGATATTAGAGTTTCTGTATTGCCCACCCAATTTGGAGAAAAGATAGTGATGAGAATTTTGGGGAAAAATACCGATTCACTTGATTTGTCTTCAATAGGGTTTGATGAAGAGGAATTGAAAAAATATATTGAATCAGTTAATAAAAGTAATGGAATTATACTTATAAGTGGTCCAACTGGATCAGGGAAAACAACAACGTTATATGCTACACTAAAAATGTTAAATAGTGTAGAAAAGAATATAATGACGATAGAAGATCCGATAGAGTATGTTTTAGATGGGGTTAATCAAATACAATTGAATGAAGACATAGGTTTAACATTTTCAAATGCTTTACGTTCTTTTTTAAGGCAGGATCCTGATATTATAATGCTTGGAGAGATTAGAGATAAAGAAACTTCTGAAATGGCTATTAGAGCGTCGTTAACAGGACACTTAGTTTTGTCAACAATTCATACTAATTCAGCGTTGGGAACAATATCTAGGTTAATAGATATGGGAGTTCCTCCGTTTTTACTTTCAGAAACATTAAATGCTACATTAGCCCAACGCTTATTAAGAAAGTTATGTGATAATTGTAAAAGAAAAGAAAGATTTAATAAAGAAATGTTTCCTAGTACATATAAAGTTCCAAAAGAAATAGATTTCTATTACGAACCTGTTGGTTGTGAAAGCTGTCATTATACAGGTTATAAAGGAAGAAGAGCAATATATGAACTGGTTATAGTTGATGATGATATAGCTAGAGAAATTAATAAAAAAGAACAAAATTATTCAAAAGTGATTAAAGAAAAAGGAATAAAAACTCTTTCAGAAAAAGCATTTAATTTATTAGAAAAAGGAGAAACATCATTGAAAGAGATTTATTCAATATTAATTAATGCTAATTAAATGAAAAAAGGAATACTATTAGTTTTATTGCTATTTATACAACTTCATATTGTTGGTCAAGAAAAAACAGAAATAAAAATAAAATTAGAAAAACTTTCAGAAAAAGAACCAGGGTTAAATGAACTGGTACAAGTAAATGTGTCTCAGATTTCTCTATATGATTTTGTGACAACCTTAAGTGTCGAGCACAAACTTAATGTAAGTGTTGATGAATCACTTAATCAGAGTGTTATTAATAATTTTTACAATGTAAAAGTGAAAGATGTTTTTTTCTTTTTAATAACAAAATATGACTTAGAAGTTCAATTTTTAGATAAAATAATAGTATTAAGTAGAAAGAAAAAGGTTGAAAAGAAAAAAAATGAAAGAAAGATAGGTGTTTCCTATAATCATCAAAATAAGTTGTTATCCTTAAACTTAAGTAGAGATACTTTGTTTCAAGTAGCTAAAGAAATTACAAATCACACACAAAAGAATATAATTGTATCACCTAAGGTTAAAAACAACGTCATAACTAGTTATGTGCTTAATAAGCCTATTAACTTAGCATTGAGTATGATGTCAAAATCTAATGGACTTAGGGTGAGAGAAGATGAAAAAGGGTATTATTTTATAGATCTCAAACCAAAGGAAGAAGTTGGTCAGAAAAAAAAGGAAGAATTAACAAGAGGAAATAAAATTCTCAGAAGAAATGATAACTTATATGTTAAGTTAAACAATGATGGTTCTATAGATGTATCAGCAGATGAAGTTCCTGTAATTGATGTTCTTTATAATGTGGCGCTCAAATCTAATCAAGATTACTTTCTTTATTCCAAGCTGGATAAAAATTTGAAAACATCTTTTTCGGTTAAAGGAGGGAATTTTAAAGAAGTAATAGAGCACTTGCTAAAAGGTACAAGGTATACCTTTAAAAAAGAAGCGGACTATTTTTTAATAGGAGAAAAAAACACAGAAGGTCTAAGAATGACTGAATTAATAAAGATGAAAAATAGGGCAATTGAAAATGTTCAAAAATCAATTCCTTCACGAATAACTTCTGAGTTAGAAATAAAAGAGTTTAAAGAACTTAATGGTATTGTTGTAACAGGGCATTTCTCAGCAATTCAAGAGTTGAAGTCTTTTTTAAAACAAATAGATAAAAATGTACCTGTAATACAAATTGAAGTTATAATTTTTCAATACGAAAAATCTCATGAAGTTCAAACAGGAATTAAAGCTGGTTTTGACAGCCAGCAGAATTCCTCTTTAAAAAACGCTTTCCCTACAACGGATGTTAAGTTAAATTCAAATAATTTAAATAAACTAATTGATGCGTTTAATGGTCTAGGAGTGGTTAATTTAGGAAAGGTTCCCCAAAACTTTTATTTAGGTTTAAAAGCATTAGAAAACAATGCCATAATAAAACTAGAGTCTACCCCAAAGATAGCCACCTTAAATGGTCATGAAGCAAATTTTAAAATAGGAGCAACAGATTATTATTTTGAACAAACAAACAGACTTATAACAGGAGGTGTTGGAAATAACGATGTGTTACAATCAGGACAATGGCGTCCAACAGAAGCTAATTTAAGTTTAAAAATAAAACCTTTTGTGTCTGAAGATGAAAATGTAACATTAAATATAGTAGTTGAAAAAAGTGCTTTTACAGGAAGAGTTGGTGAAACGGCTCCCCCGAGTAAAACAACTCAACAATTTGAATCTCTAATAAGGGTAAAAAATGGAGAGATGATTCTATTAGGAGGCTTAGATGAGGCAGAAAAAAAGAATTCAGGCACAGGAACGCCTTTTTTGTCTAGAGTGCCAATTATTAAGTGGTTTTTTAGTGGTCGTAATAAAAAGAAGAAAAAAACAAAACTACATATGTTTATAAAACCAACAGTTTATTATTAGGTATGAAAATTTTTCAGCGAAAAGATGAGATAGCTGTGGTGAGAATCTTAAAACTCAAAGGAGATATAAGGTTTCAGTATACTAAGGTTTTAAGAAAAGAAGAAACCTTGGAGTTGGAGAAAAACAGTCTTTTTATTACCAATTCTATTGAGGACTTGAAGGAAGAGGTTAAGAATAGACCAGTTATCTTAATATTTTTGGGGGAAGAGGTTTTGTATTCAGATAATGAAACTCTTTTTAAATCATCAGCAAATAGTTTTTATTCAACAAGCTATATAAATAATAAAAGAAAGAAGTTCTTAGCGTTATCAAGAAAAGATGTAGTTGATAGCGTAGTAGATGATTTTTTAGATAAAGATTTTTTTTTATTAGATGTTTATATAGGAGGGTTATTATTCAATTTATTATATAAAAAGAAAAGCTTAAGTAAAGAAGAAGAGTTTGTAGGAGGAATGTTCTTGAGATTTGAAGAGGGAGATTGTAAACAAATAGGGGTATCTTCAGATGTAAAAGAAGAAGCAAACAACCTAACAGATAATGAGGAAGTATTAGTACTGTCATCAGTATTAAATTGTTTTTATCCATTTAATACTGTTGTCACGACATTCGATAAAGAGTTTATAAGTGAGAATAAAGAAGAGTTAAAACAAAAAACAGAGTTCGGTTTTATAAGCAAGGCAAGTGTAATAGTTTTATTGGTTCTAGTAATCATTAGTTACTCAATTGGACAATTTTTTGCTTTTAAAAATTCTGAAATTGAAACTAAAATTAGCCAAGGAGCAAGTAAAGAAAAGATATTCATGATTTTAAAAGAGAAAGAAAAGCAAAAAAAGAATATGCTGAATCTTTCGGGGTTTTACGACTCTCAAATTTTATCCCTTTATATCAATGAGTTAGTTAAGAGTTTACCAAGGCAAGTAAAACTATCTAAGCTAAATGTTTTTCCAATTGAAAAAAATAATAATAAAAATAAAAAAGTAGTAATCAATGAAAGTCAGATTCTTGTAGAAGGCTCTTTTGAAAAAGCGAACTATTTTAATGAATGGATAAACCAGTTAAGAAGTGCTCTGCGAATTGAGACAATCAATATAACTAAATATAAAAAAGAAAAAAGCGAAACAGATTTTAAATTGCAAGTTTTATTAAAGTGAAAGAAATAAAATTTACATACAAAACAAAAAAAAGAATACTTTATATATTAATAATATTATTGTCTTTACTGGTTTACAAAAAAATCTTGAAAAGAGTATATAATGAAACATCAAGATATTTCACTTATTCTTCAAAAAGAGTTAATCAAGTAGGGTTAAATGATTCGATTTTAGTTTTAAATGAAAGGGTTAAGAGATTAGAAGAGGTCTTAGGAGAAGAGAATTTTGATGAAAATTTCATTCAACAAAAAATTTTACAGTTTTTGTCAAAGAGTTGTGAAAGGAATGGTGTAGAAGTAACAAATTTAGAGCAATCACATGTTTTTAAAAGTGATGAATATATGCTTGTAACTAATTTTTTTACGTTAAAAGGAAACTATAATTCATTAATAAAAACAATATATAAAGTAGAAAATGAGTTTAAAAAATCAAAACTAAACAGCGTGAATTTTTATAAAAAAAGAAACCATATTTTAAAAAAAGAAGAGTTGTATGTGGAGTTGTTTTTTCAAAACTTTAAAAGCCTTTAGATTTTGAGTAAAACAAAAATAAATAAGGTTTTAATAATAGTAGTTTTCTTTATATGGGGAGGAGTCGTATATAAAATATTTTTTAATAATAATGAAAAGTTAATTGAAGATAAGAAAGTTGCTAATCATGAAATTGTATTAAAAAAAAGTGATAAAAAAACAATTGAGCTTTTTTTAAGAGATGAAGACCCTTTTTTAGGAAAAATTACAAGACTAAATAAAAAAGTAAAAAAGGAAGCAAAAAAAAGCAAAAAAAAAAAAAAACGAGTTACCTGGCCTATGGTGAGGTATTTAGGAGTGTTGAAAAAAGGGAAAAATGATGAATTGGCTCTATTAAAGGTAAGAGGCTCCTTTGTGAAAAGTAGAAAAAGAGAAAAAATAGAAAACTATGATTTTCTCGTGTATAAAATATATAGAGATTCAGTAGTATTAAAGCAAGGGATAGAAAAGAAAACAATAAAAAGATAAATAAAGAAAATTATGAAACTCAAATATGGTTGGAATATAGTTAATAGTGTATTAATAGTTGGTCTAATAGGTCTAATTGTGTTTTCCTTTTTAAACAAAAGAAGAGACGTTGTTTTCATAGATAATGTAAGAGTGTTTAAAGAATTTAACATGACAAAAGAGCTAGGGAAGATAAATGAAGAAAAGTACAAACCAGAATTAGTGGCATACGATAGTTTGGTAAAAGCAATAACAAACTTAGAAACTAATATAAATAAAAGTGAAGGAGAGATAAATAATGAAACTGAAAAATATGTCAATTTAAAAAGGAAAATTTCTATTAAGGAAAATGAATTAAAAGCTATAAGAACATATGTTAAAAAAGAGATTAACAAAAAAGTTTGGTCAAGGTTAAATGGTTACGTTAAGGAATTTGGTGAAGAAAAAAAAGTAGATCTTATAATCGGCGCACAAGGAAGTGGAAATATAATGTACGGGGCAGATGATATAGATTATACAGATGAGTTTATTAATTATGCAAACCTAAAGTATGAAGGTAATTAAAAAAGAGCTGTTTAGGCTTTTGATTGTGTGTTTTTTAATAGGATGTAATGTAAAAAAAACAGAAAATAAGGTAATTGAAAAAAACAAGCAAAAAGATGAGTTGCATTTAAGAAAAGACTTAGTTGATAAAGACAATTACAAGGAAAATAGAAGAATATTTGAGTTTCTAGGTAAAAGTTATAATAGCTTTAAAAAAACTATTGTAATTGATGATATTTTCTACACAGCAGCAATTTTACCAAAAGACTATTACATAACTAAAAACCTAGATAAAAAGGATTCGCTAGACTACTATAGGGATAAGTTGAAAAAAGAGGAGGTTGTCCAAATCGATTTTCAACATGTAGACAGAAAAGATTTATTTAAAGGTAAATCTATTGATTATGGAACGTATATCAAATATATGTCTTCTAAGATAAAGAATGATTTTTATGTGATTACTAATAAAGGAGATACAATAAAGCCGAAAGGAATTTTTTTTGAAAGAAATTATACATTGGCTCCCTACAAGAGAGTTTTGGTATATTTTTCGTTCCCCAATGAAATAAAAAAAGAGATGAAATTTGTATATAATGATAAGTTGTTTGAAAAAGGACTCATTAAATTTTTGTTAAAAAAATAAAATTTAATACTTTAGCATCGCTAAATAAAGAATAAAAAAATAACGCTAAAAAAGAAAAAGTAACAAACTCATCCCGTATTTTCCAAATGAAATTTTATAGAACTAACCAAGTTTTTAAGGTTATATCTGTGTATATAGCTTTGAATATTATATTTCCTCAAGCCTTTGTTTATGAAACTTTCGCTTTAACAGGAGGACCTTCGCAGCCAGAATTTAACTCATTTACACCTATAGGTACATCTGATATGGTAGACCTTACATCGGGTGATTTTAATTACAATATCCCGATAATGGATGTAGGTGGGTATCCGTTAAATTTATCATACAACTCAGGGGTTAATATGGATCAGGAAGCATCTTGGGTAGGTTTAGGGTGGAACCTGAATGTAGGTCAAATAAAGAGAAATGTAAGAGGTATACCCGATGATTTTGACGGGGATAAGTTAATTTATGAAAATAACTTTAAAACAAACAGAACTGTTGGAGCACATTTTGGTGTTGGTGGTTCAGTATTTGGAAGAAAAGAATTAGGTGCGAATATTGGTTTAGGGGTACAGTATAATAATTATAACGGAATTACTTTTACTCCTTCGTTAGGAGTCTCTTTTAAACTATCTGATGCAGTAAGTGTAGGGATGGATGTTTCAGGGTCAGTAGCAGATGGTCCAACAGTAAGTCCTTCGATTTCTATAAGTAAGAAAGTTGGGGCAACAGAATCCCTCTCTACTACAGCTGGTATAGGTGTTTCTATTAACTCTAGACAAGCATTAACAACACTTAACTTAAGTGCTAGTATGAGATATGATGGGGCTGTAAAATTTAATAATTCGGATGGGTTGCCTGTAAGTAAAAACTATTCTGTATCAGGAAGTATGGGAGGTAATATTTCATTTAATGATAATGTTTTGTTTACCCCTACTAAAAGAGTTTCAACATTAACTGATAATTTTACTTTTAATGCAGCAATAGGAGGTACTGCTTTTGGTATTAGTGGTCAAGCTAAAATAACAGGGTATGGTTCAACCCAATATATCAACCCAACAGATAAATGGAAGGAAATAGGAGGGTTTGGTTATGAAAATACCGATAAAAACGAAGCTTCTAATAATGGAGTGTTAGATTTTAACAGAGAAAAAGATGGGAATTTTTCTAAAAACACCTCTATTTTACCTATTACCAATTATACATACGATATGTATTCTATAAATGGACAAGGAATTGGAGGAACATTCAGACCTTATCGCAGTCAAGTAGGGTTTGTAAATGATCCAACGGTAATTGATTCTGGAACCGGAGGAAGTTTTGGAGTTGAAGTTGAAGGAGGATGGATTTTTGCCGTAGGAGTAGATATTGAAATGTCTAATACTTATGCAAGGACAGGTCTTTGGGACAAGAATGGGAAAAACTATGCTTTGGAGAATTTTAAAGCAAGTAAGAAAGAAAATAATAGTCTAGACTATGAAAAAGTATACTATAGAAATACAGGGGAGTTAAATGTAGATAATGAAAATGAAGTAGGAGGGTTGTTTTCAGACGTTTTGGATGCAGAGTATCCAGTAGGCGTTGGGATATCTGGAAAAAGGTATAAAAGACGAACCGTAAATCAGTTTAATAGAATAGATAATAAAGATCCTAAGTCATTTAGTGGGAAATTACAAAGAGATAAAAGATTATTAAGAAACCAGTTAATTCAAAAAGTAACAGTTGATAACGCTAGTAAGTTTAAGTCTAAGTTTTTTTCACCTAATAAAAATGCACAACCGCATCATACAGCAGGTTTTAATGTTATTAAACCAGACGGTAGCAGGTATGTATATGGTAAAACGGCATATAATAAAGTAAAAAAAGAAGCAACATTTGCTGTTAACAAAGTTAATTCTGGTGGGTGCTCACCTGATGGTTTAGTAGATTATATTCCTAATTCTGAAAATACTAATGGAAATAATGCAGGGGTTGATAATTTTTTCAATAGAATAACAACTCCTGCATATGCACATTCATATTTATTAACGAGTGTGCTGTCATCAGATTATGAAGATAGAACGGGTGATGGTATTTCAGATGATGATTTTGGTAGCTATACAAAGTTTAATTATTCAGATAGTTACGATTATAAATGGAGGGTTCCTTATCAGGAAGGTAAAGCAACTTTAAACAAAGGATTGTATTCTCATGATGATGATCAAAAAGGAAATTATGTTTACGGGGAGAGAGAACAGGTGTATGTAAATACGATTGAAACGAAAACCCATATAGCTGTTTTTAAGTTGTCAGACAGAAAAGATGGTTATGCAGTTAAAGGAGAAAATGGTGGTAGATCTGCGACTGTTACAAGTAAAAAAATAGATAAGGTTTTACTATACTCTAAGAAAGAATATCAAGAGAAAAAAGAAAATGCAACTCCTATAAAAACAGCACATTTTGTTTATGATTATTCTTTGTGTAAAGAGTTGCCAAACAATAATAATTCAACAGAATTGTTAGAAAATGAATTGTCAAATGAAGGAGGTAAACTAACATTAAAAAAGGTGTTTTTTACCTACGAGAGTTCTAATATGGGAGCATATATGCCATATGAGTTCAATTATGGTCAAATAGATACTGATAATGATGGTGTTTTTGATGATGTTTCCAATCCTAACTATGATTTAAAAGGGTATGATATTTGGGGGAATTATAAGGCTAATACCGGAAGCTGTGACTTGAATGCTGAACCTTCTAGTTCAGAGTTTCCTTATACACTTCAAAATAGCCAACAAGAAGCAGATAGAAACACATCAGCATGGACATTAACATCTTTAAAGTTACCTTCAGGAGGTAACATGGGAATACAATATGAGTCGGATGATTATCAGTATGTTCAGAATAAAGAAGTAATGCAATTGTATCAGGTTGCAGGTGTAGGAGAAAAAGCAATACCTGAAAATGATCAAATTTTAAAAAATACAGTATTATACTCGTTATGGGATAACAAGTACCTATATGTAAAGATCCCAGGAAGTCAAAATAAGTTCAAGGCAGAAGACTTTTATAAGGGAATTGAAGATAAACCAGTTTTCTTTAAGTTTTTATTGAGTATGACAAAAAGAAATGACCAGTTCGATTTTGTATCTGGATATATAAACTTTGATAAGAATAGAGAGATTACGAAAATAAATGATTCTCAAGGAAATAAATATCTTTCTATACCTATGAAGTTTGTAAGGCTTGATGGTAAGTCTGGAGATAGAAAAATAAACCCAATTTCTAAAGCAGGGATGTACTTTGGAAGAAAAAACATGAACAGAATTGTTTATAGTATGGGAGGTGAATATAAAAATGATGGTTTCGTTTCTGTAGTTGAAGACTTAGTAGGTTCAATAGGTACTTTATTTGATATTGGAAAAGGTCCTAATAAAACATTAAGAGAAAAAGGCTGTGCTAATAGGTTTAAACCCAAAAAATCTTGGTTACGTTTAGTAAACCCAACCAAAAGAAAGTTTGGAGGAGGGGTAAGGGTTAAAAAACTTCAAATGAGCGATAACTGGGATATTATGACAGGAAACGATGATAATCCATTGTACAAAAAATTCTATGGTCAGGTGTATTCTTACGAAAAAGAAGATGGAACGACAAGTGGTGTAGCTACTTTTGAACCTAATGGAAGTAGAGAGAACCCATTCGTAATGCCTTTTTATGATAAAAGTCCATCAGGAGCTGATAAAGTATTAGCGCCAAAAGAATCTAACTTTGTAGAAAAACCAATAGGAGAATCATTTTTCCCTTCACCAACAGTTACTTATGGTAGAGTTACAGTAAAGAATATTCCTTATGAAGGAATTAATAAACACGCAACTGGTAAGGTTGTACATGAACATTATACATCATTTGATTATCCAACGATAACAAAACATTCAGAGTTAGATAAAAGAAACCTTTTTTATGATAAAACAGGTGCAATTGCTAATTTCTTAAGTTTTAGTGTTAAAAAGCATATAACGGCATCACAAGGCTTTGTGATTGAACGTAATGATATGAACGGAAAACCTAAAGGACAATGGGTGTATGCAGAGAATCAAGAAAACCCTTTATCAGGTGTTGAGTATAAATATTATGAAAAAGGAAATGGTGAAATAGAAAATAGAGTAAGTGTAGTAGATGAAAAAGGAGATATAAACCAAAAATTAGTAGGTGTAAACTATGATGTTGTTAATGATTTTAGAGAAAGTTCTTCTAAAGAAACGACAGTAGGGGTAAATACCAATGTAGCTGGATTTTTAGCATGGATTTTCCCTGTAATAGTACCAGTTCCATTACCAAAATATGCAAAACACGAAAACGTTTTACATACAGCGGTTACAACTAAAGTGATACAGAAGCACGGATTGTTAAAAGAAAAGATAGCATACGATTTAGGAGCTAAGGTTTCTACGCAAAATATTGCGTGGGATGCTAATACAGGACAAGTTTTAGTTACCAAGACTGTTAATGAATATGATGATGCATATTTTAATATTAATTATCCTGCTTACTGGAAATATAAAGGTATGGGCGCAGCTAGTAAAAACATTGCACTGTCAGGAAACCTAATCCCTATAAGTGATAATAAATTTAAGCTAGATAAAGGAGTAGCAAGTGAATATTTACTCCCAGGAGATGAGTTATATACTACTTATAGAGTTTTAAGATCTACAGATCCTTTTGGAGGTAATACATATGACTATTTTAATGAAAAGGCATGGGTTTTAGATGTAGAAGGGAATGAGGTTATTTTAATGAAAGAGAATGGAAAAGTATTAAATGACTGTACTGAAGAAGACAGAATTGAGCACAACATGCACTTTGAAGTAATGCGCTCAGGGTATAGAAATTTACAAAATGCTTCTATGGCAAGTATTACTACAAAGATTAACCCAATAGTAAATGATGATACTACATACAGGCAAACATTACCATCTTTTTATAATGTAAACCCGCTAAATTCTAAAATTATAAATAGTAGTGCAGTAGAATATAGTGATTATTGGAAGCCAGTAAATGAAAAAGGTAATAAGTATTATGTAGAGGAATTAAGTATGTATCAACCGTACCCTAACGCACCAGAAGGAAATACAGATAATGTAAATAAGAATGCGTTGTTAAGTGTATACGATAAGTACAATATCAATCCATATGTGTATAATATTAGAGGTGATTGGAGAGCAAAACGATCTTGGGCATACTTAACAGGAAGGCATCATTCAGAAAATGTGAATACAAGAGATGATGGATACTTTACAAGCTTTACACCTTTTTATAAATATGGTAATGGTGAATGGGAAATAAATACAGAAGCTATTGATAAGAGTTCGACAAACAAGTGGACTTTTGCTAGTGAAGTAACCCAATATGCACCATACGGTGTTGAGTTAGAAAACAAAGATGCTTTAAATAGATACTCAGCAGCGCAGTATGGGTATAATTATACATTACCTACAGCGGTGGCTTCAAATACAATGTACAAAGAAATTGGCTTTGATGGCTTTGAAGACTATGAAGAAGTAAAAGAATCAGGAACAAGTTCACATTTTAGCTTTAGAGATATTTATGGAATTGATGCTTATACAATGACTACAGAAAAAGAAGCACATACAGGTAGGAAGAGTATAGAAGTTACTCCAAACTCTAAAGTAAGTTTAATAAAGAACTTAAAAGATGTTAATACTGCAGAGGTTCAAGATTGTGTATCAACGAATCCTTGTCCACCGATTACTGGTGGAGAAGATGATATAGATGGTGATGGTATACATAATGATTGTGATAACTGTCCTAATATTGGTAATCCAGATCAAATGGATAGTGATGGAAATGGAATAGGTGATGTGTGTGAAGTTCAAGTACCAGACTGTATTGATAAACCTAATAATATTGAAATAGTAGATAGTTACTTAAAAGATATTTTGAATGAAATTTTTATAAAGGGGTTACCAAATAGTGGAACACGCGAAAAGCAGTCTTCAACTCATTTTAAGGAATTCATATCAGACTTTAATTTAGGAGATTCTTTTGATTCAAGTTTTTATGTCACAGTAAGTACAACAAGTACATACAGTCTTTTAAGGTTACAATATTTTCCTATAGAAAATGAAAGTAGACATTATCTTATGAGTTTCTATATTAAATCATCAGATTTTGATATTTACAATATAGCTCAAATAAATAAGCTTAACTTTATAAATATATGGGCTGGAACAAATTATGTTTGTAATATAAATTATACGACAAAATCAGGGGAGGTTAAAAATATTGAAGTAGAGCAAAGAGTTACTCATTATAATCCTAGTAATGAATACTTATTCCCTTGTGATTGGATTGATAATTATGGTGGTAACAATACTTGCCCTAATCCATCAGGTAAAGATCTAGATCTAGACGGTATAGATGATGCCTGTGATAACTGCCCTAATATGATTAACCCTGACCAAAAGGACAGTGATGGAAACGGTATAGGTGATGTTTGTGAAAATACAGGGATAACAGTTAAAGATATCACATATATAAAAGGAAAATGTGGATTTACTGCAAAGTTCACAATTGTAGGTTCTCCTAATAGTACAATAGATTATTTTGTTAATGGAAGCAAGAATACGGTAACATTAAATGGAATAGGAGAGTTAGAAGTAAGTCACAGTGTCAATTATCTTACAAGTAGTAATGGAAACAATTGTATAGATCCGTCTTCAGGAAACACTTATACCAATGCACAAATTGTGGTAAAAGATGTTGATGATAATGTTTTACTTATGCATGGAGAGCAGTACTTATGCAGTGATTGTCTAGGAGGTGGGGATAGTAGTATTACTGAGCCTGAAATAACAGATATTACTGTTATGGGACCAGTATGTGGTGAAGATGGAGCAAAAAAGAGCTTTACAGTACAAGGTAAACCAAACCAAACTGTAAAATACTTATTAAAAATCTTATATAGTAAGACTTCGCATGGTGGTTCTTTACACGTAAATGAATATAGTAATACAACACTTATAGAAGGAGAAACGCATGAAGGACAAGTTGTTTTAGACGGTTCGGGTCAAGGTAAAGTAATCATGGAGCTATGTATAAGGCCTTGCTTACGCTCAGGAGAACATAGAGTAAGAGCTAGCTTAACTTTACTAAATGACTCCAATGAACTTACAAATAATATAGTATATATTGAAGCAGAATCTGATTGTCCTTTGTAAATAAAAAAATTGTTAAACAAGAAAGAAAATGAAAAACTACATATATACTATTATACTCTTATTTTTTCTTTTTGGAAAAGAAAATGTGTTAGCTCAAAAAAAAGATTTTAAAAGGCGAAAAATAGACCAGAAAGAGAAAAGAGTTGCATTGAAAAGTAAACAGGTAGACCAAAAAGCAAAAAAAATAGAACAGAAAAGGCAAAAACTAGATCTAAAAACTCAAAGAATAGTACTGAAAAATAAACAGGTAGACCAAAAAGCAAAAAAAATAGATCAAAAAAGGCAAAAACTAGACTTAAAAGCTCAAAGTATAAACCTAGCAGTTCCCGAATGTGAAGTTACGGTTGATGTTTATGATTTTATTATAGACGATGTAACGGAAAACTCTATTAGGGTTGGATGGTTAGCCTTGGCACATAATGAAACAGGCGAGCAGGTTAATACTAGTGGAACTATAATATATGGATACAAAGGGTTTAATCGTTTAAATACATCAGAACATTTAGGTACAGCAACTACATTAGGGAATGATAATAGCTGGACTTTTGAAAGTCTAGAAGCAAATACCGAATATGATTTTTATTTAAATTTAATATGTCAGGACGATAGCAGTATTTGGACAAAAGTAACAGGGAAAACATTGGAAGGAGTTAGTAGCTGTACTACAACACCTATCTCTGATGGACAAGGAGGTGTTTTAGCTAATGGTATGACACCTACAACAGTTAGGCTTTTTTGGGAATCAGGAGTTGATTCAACTTTACCGATAATGATTGCTTATGGTAAATCAGGAGTTTTTGATTTATCTAATGAGAATACGTATACAACTACAATAACACCAGCTAATATTAACGAATTTTATATTAATGGTTTAGAGGCTTCTACATCTTATGTTTTTTACATAAAGGCAGAATGTCAAAATGAGAGTTTATATGTGGGGCCTACAGAAGCAACAACGTTAAGTGATTCAACAAACATAAATATAGATATTGAAGCTATAAAAGCTACACCAGGGACATCTTTTCGTCCTATGTATGAAAAAAAGTATGTTTTAAGTGGTTGGGTAAAAGAAAAAAATACAAATGGAGAACAACAGTCAGCTTATAAAAACTCGGTAATTCGTTTATATACATTAGCTTTAGAAGGAGGAGAGTTATCAGATCCTGTGCCCATTGGTGATTATTATCCAAAAGGAAATGTTATTGATGGATGGCAGAGAATAGAAGAAGTATTTGTTATAAAAACACCAAATGGAGGTGATATTACTCCAAACAATTTAATTATTGAATTGGTTAATAACTCTTCTGAAACAACAAGCTATTTTGATGATGTAAGAATATTTCCTTTTAATGCAAGCATGAAGAGTTTTGTATACGATAATGAAACCAAAAAGTTGATGGCTGAATTAGATGAAAATAATTATGCTACCTACTATGAGTATGATAAGGAAGGTGGTTTGGTAAGAGTAAAGAAAGAAACATCCAAAGGGGTTTATACTATACAAGAAACAAGATCTAGTAATGCAAAGAGTAAATAATTTTAAAGGAATCACTGTTCTACTATTTCTTATATCTTTTTCTACAGTTGTTGCTCAGAGTAAAGTAAAAGTTATTCTTAATTCATATAAAAAGACAGTTGAAAAAGATAAAGAGTACCAGGTAAATCTTACATATAAGATTTATAAGGGATATTCAGAAACGCTACCTTATGAAGTACAAGAAGGAGTTTTTTATAAAAAAATGAATAACTCTTACACTAGCCTTAGTAATGTAGAAATTATAAATACTGAGAATACGTATTTGAAAATTAACCATAATGAAAAAGCAATTTTGATTGCTAATGGAGTAAAAAAACCACAAGAGTTACACTTAAATCTTGATGAACTATTTAAGTATTTAGAGGCTGAAATAATTAAAGAGAATCCTAAGTTTTGGACAATTAAATTTACCCCAAGAGGAGAAATTACCCAATTACCCTTTAGTAAGTTAATTATAGAGTTAAATAAAAAAACTTTTAGAGTAAAAAGACAGTTGTTTTATTATTTAAATAAAATGAATTTCTCAGAAAACTTAAGAGAAACAGATGAAGCTAATGTAAAGTTAGAGGTTTTATTTAAAAATTATAAAACATCCCATTTTAAAAAGTTAATAGGAGTTTTTGACATAAAAAAATATATAAAAAAAGAAAAAGGTATTTACAAACCTAAAGGAGCCATCGGAGGTTATGAGGTTGTGAATTTAAAAACAAACAAAGATTTATAAAAGAGCTATGATAAAACGTGTAAAATTTAAAAAGCTACGATGTTTATTATTTTTATTAATATTTTTAAGTGTAAAATCTTTTTCCCAAGATTTAGCAGTTACTAATACAATTTATAATTCTACAAATAATTTTTTAGAAACAAATAGTACATCTATAGTTGCCCATAAAAAAAGCTATGTAGAAATAGGAGTTCTTAAAAATACACCACCATATACAAAAAGTACAACTACATTAAAACTAGAGGTAGAAGAGTTAAATATAAATGGTGGAGTTGTAAATGCAGTAGAAGTAGAGCTATCTGTTGCAAATAACCAAATAAACACCCAAGACTTATACAAAGATGTTTCTGTAAAATCTTTTTCTTCTTATGGTATTAGAGTAAAAGTTTTAGAAATAAAAAATGATGAATCAGGAGTAGTTACGTTAAACAACCCAGGAAATATATATATAAAGGTATGGGATGAGAACGATGTAATTTCTGAGTTGCCAGAATCACCAAGTTTTGGATTGCAAATAACAGAAAACACAACCTCTAATGAGTTAGTTTTTACTTGGCAAAAGATAAATAATATTGAAAGTTATGAGTTAGAGTGGAGTTGGATAGATAATTACGGAAAACCAAGTAAGAGTGGAGAGGCAACTTTTTTACCTTCTTCTGGTATACCTTTTAACATTAAAGATTTTTCACTAAGTAATACAAGAGTAGAAACAATTGAAAACAGCTATAAAATATCTAATATTTATGATAATGGATATTTAGTAGCTAGAGTTAGAGGTGTTGGAAGGTTTTTAGATATAAGTAAAAAATCAAAGAAGTATACAAGCTGGAGCTCAATAGGAGGTGATGATTGGAAAGTTTCAGATTGGACGTATTTTGAAATCAAAAAATTAGATAATACTTCTAAAAACTGGCAATACCAAGCATCTTATGCAGAACAAGGAAAGAAAAAAGAAGTTGTAAGTTATTTTGACGGAACGTTACGAAACCGTCAAACAGTAACTAAAATAAATACTGATGAAAATGTAATAGTGGGAGAAGTTATATACGATGCTCAAGGTAGACCAGCAGTAGAAGTTTTGCCAGTACCTTCAGAAAAAAAATCAATTAAGTATTATGATGACTTCAATAAAAACATAAATAACCAAATATATACATACAAAGATTTTGATTTAGATAGTAAAACTAACTGTGAAAACCCTGTTATAGGGATGTCAAACACTACAGGTTCAGGTAAGTACTATTCAAGTAATACAACTTTAAAAAATAATTGGCAAGATTTTGTTCCAGACGCAAAAGGATTTCCTTTTTCACAAATAGAGTACACACCAGATAATACAGGTCGTATAAATAGAAAAAGTGGAGTTGGAGAAAACCATAAACTAGGCTCTGGCCATGAGATGAAATATTTCTATACAACACCAAATAAAACAGAATTAACACGTTTATTTGGTGATGAAAATGTAGGAAATATAGTGCACTATAAAAAAAATATAGTAATAGATCCTAATAAACAAACTAGTGTAAGTTATATAGATGCACAAGGTAGAACAATCGCTACAGCATTGGTTGGAGATAGTCCAACCAATCTAATTGGTTTAAAAGAAGAAAAAGGAGAAGGAGACTTAACACATGATACTATAACAGAAAGTATTTTACAAAATAGAAGTACAAGTAGCTTTGAACCTGCTAATACAGATGATACATTTATTAGTAATAAACAAGTAATTTCATATCAAGAAAACACTCATTTTAAATTTGCATACAACATTGATCAGGGAAAAGACTATACACCGATCCAATGTAATACGGGGTCAGTCTTTCCGTTTACATATGATTTTAACTTTTCTGTCAAAAATGAATGTGGTTATGAACTGGTAAGTTTTTCAGAAGCAAATGATATTATTGTAGGTAAAGTAAATGAGCAAAAAGAGTTTAATCTTATGTTACCTATTGGAACTTATAGTGTGACAAAAAAACTAACAGTAAATAAAGACTCATTAAATTTTTATGCAGATAAGTACATCAGTCAGTTCACAAATCCAGAAAATGAGTGTTATGTAGACCCTAATGATTTTGCTCCAAACGTAGATGTAAAAAGTTGTTTAACAGTTTGTCAACTATGCGTATTAGATTATGGTATAGATATGGTTATTTATGACAAAAACGGAAACCAACTTACCGTAGAAGAATATAAACTGCAACAAAATGAATTTGTTTTATTTGAACTTGAAAAGCTATATGCTTCATTAAATATTGATTTTGAATATGATGAAGTAGGTGATTTAATTTGGAATGACAAGTCTATAGATGTTTTTGATGCAAAACAGAATGAACTTTGGCTAATAGAAGAGTTTAACAAAGGGTATTCATATAAATATACTAAAGAAGCTTTTATAAGTGCTCAAGAAACTTATGTGACATCTAGTTTACAATTATATTTTGAAGTAAATGAAGGATTTACTTATGACTTAAGCCACAAAATACAAATACCAACTGCCTTTTTAGAAAAACAAAATCTGATTGAAGGATTAGAAGCTACATATAAACAAGAGTTTAAAGAAGCAGTAGCTTCATGTGAAGCACCTTGTGATACCACTCAAATGGTTTTTGATGGATGTGATATTTCAGAAACTATGTTATTAAATGATATGAGTCCTCGAGGTCAGTATGGTGATTTTGAAGATATTTTGGACGATGATGCTGACGGAAATTTAATTGTAACAAATCCATTAAGTATTTTTAATGAGAATAATAGCTTACCTCATACAGGTACAAATCCTAACAATTGGAGAAAACCTTTTGGCGGTAAATATTTGGATGCTGATGGGCAAGAATCTAAAATAGAATTAATATTTTATAATGGTAAATATGAACCAGAGTATAATGGTGATTATTTTGAAGAAGATGGGAAAAAGTGGGTACGTCCACAAGATTTAAAAAGTGTTTTTGATTTTGTAGATAATTGGCAACCATCGTGGGCAAAATCATTATTACCATATCACCCAGAATACGAGTACTACCTATATGCACAAGCAGAATGTAAGTTAGCAAGTGAAATAGAAGTGTACGACCCTCGTAGAAATGTAAGACAAATAAGAACATTAAATTCAGATGAATTTGATTCATACATAGGGCAAATAGAATCATTTGCAAATGCACAAGAAGCAGGGCTGTTTTTAAATAAGCTAAGCCTATTAAGTATGGATCCTTATTTTAATCATCAAATAGCTATAGAAGAAAATCCTTACGGGTATTTAGAAGATCGTAAAAGTATTATGCTATATGCTATAAATACGATGTATGAGTATATGGGAGCTGGTAAAGGAGGATTAAATACTCCATTAAAACCTATGAAGATGCTAGAAGTAGCATACTTTACTGTTACTCATAATGGAGTTGATGGCGATTACAATTATGTAGGAACGAGTTTTAGTATAGAAAATATTAAGGCTTTAGATTCAGAAGCCCAGAAAAATTTAATTTGGCAAACATATAGAGAACTTTATGTTAGTTTAAAACAAAAAATAAAACATGTATACACTAATTTACATGCAGCTAAAAAAAACAAATACAATGATTGTATAGGAAAAGAAGCTGGAAAAAAAATAAAGAAGTATACAGATGTTTTTGTAAAAAAAATGAAACTTAGAGATGCTACTTGGTTAAATTGGTGGCAAGAAGCGATATTTGGTGATAGAATTATAGATGTAGTGTATTATCCTAACGTTCCTAACTATGTGGCTAATAGCACTAACTATTGTACCGCAACATCAGAATGGGAGAAAAAAGAAAAGCGTTTTGTACCAATAGATAATTTATA
>JBLWYD010000045.1:0-24961 GCA_048267165.1 Bacteroidota bacterium | reverse complement strand
AGTTATCCTGTATTTCGTTGCGGCAATTGCTTTTTTATTCGCCAAATTTTTCTTACATCACTCTGGTATTGAAATATTGGCTTTCTTTGAAGATGATTTCTTCTATTATCTGGAAACCTCTAAAAACTTTCTACTCTATGGGTTCCCTTCAGTTGACTTGCAAACCCCAACTAATGGTTATCACCCATTGTGGTTCTTAATTATAACCCTGCTCCAAATACCGAGTAAGAACCCCTACTATTTGATGTTAATGGTTACTATAATTACCTTTATATCGTTGTTGGTTTCTTTCTTATATACTAACAAAATATACTATGTCTTTTCAAAGAGTGCTAAAATATCAAGCTATTTATCTATTATAACAACATCTTTGTTTTTGATTTACTTCACCCAAGGTATGGAAATTGTATTATTATTTCCTTTAATAACTATCTTAATCTATAATTTAATTACAGAAAAAGATGATTCATTCGCAATTGGTTTGCTGTTCAATGTTATCTTTTTATCCCGATTAGATTCTGTGATTTTACTCTTTCTTATATTTATCTATTTAGTATTTAAAAAGAGAAGTATAGTATTAGATTATAAGTTCTATATTCCATTTGGACTTTCTTTGGTTTATATACTCTCAAATATAATCTTTTTCGATACTCTATTACCTATATCTGGATTAGCGAAGCAATTAAAAACCTCTTATCTACCGATATATAATGCTGTTAATACAATATTTATCCTTCAGCGAGACAGGATTATATATGGCTTAGTACCTTTTATTTTCTTTGTACTTAATTATATATTGCTAATCAGATATTCTAAAAAGGAGTTCAGGTTATTATTCCTTCTAATTAATACATTTCCGTTTCTTTTCAGTTTATACAATGTAATCTTTAGTGGATGGTGGTTTTGGTCATGGTATTATTATATTTTCTACCCCTCTATTGTTATTTTCTTCATATTAATAGTACAAACTGGTTTCTTCAATAAGTATTTAAAAAAGCTATTACCACTATCAGCAATCTTAATTATATTATTCTTCTTCAATTTCATTAAGCGTAGTAATGATATATCGAAAACACTTCTTTATGAAAATGCTATACAATTAGCCGACTTTGAAAAACAGAATCCAGGTATATATGCAATGGGGGATAAGGCAGGTCTAGTTTCTTATCTTATTGATAGTCCAGTTATTCATCTTGAGGGATTAGTAATGGATAAAAAGTATATTTCGGTTTTAAAAACTACTCCAAAGCTTCTTGATATTCTAGAAAAATATAAAGTAGATTTCTATATAGCTAATAATGCAAAAAAAATAGATGAGGGCTACTTTGTGGAAGAACCAACTAAAAATCATAGGTATATGATTACCTCAGCTGATACTTTGGATATTACACCTATAATAGTTGAAGATTCTCATGGGTGGAAATTCCAGATATTCGATTTACGAAAGAAATAATAGTTATAAAAAAAGCTATCCAAATTGGATAGCTTTTTTAAAATCTTATCTGTGCAGTTGATATTAAGAAATATCTTGAGCTACGAAAGGCATCAAAGCTAGGTGTCTAGCATATTTGATAGCCAAAGCTATTCTGCGTTGTTGGTAAGCAGAAACACCAGTGATACGACGAGGTAGTATTCTACCTTGATCATTAGTGAATCTTCCTAAAAATTTGATATCCATATAGTCAATAACTTTTTGCTTGCCTAGTGGATTAGGTTTATTCTTATTTTTAGTACGAGCAGCTGCTCCAGTTTGCATTGGGTGTATAGCTGACATTATTTACCTCTTGATTCTTGTAGTTGTTTTGATTTCTCAAAACGTTTTTGAAATCTATCTACTCTACCAGTAGTATCTACTAAAACTTGCTTACCTGTATAAAATGGGTGAGATTTAGAATCAATCTCTAATACCATCTTATCAGCTTTGTAGCAAGATCTAGTTTTGTAAGTTGTACCATCTGTCATCACAACTTCAATAACGTGATAATCAGGGTGTATTCCCTTTTTCATAACTAACCTATTTGTTTATTTCTATATTTTGCAATTCGTTTAGGTCTGTAACCTTTACGAATCTTGTCAATAATCTAAGTGTACCACGAGTTTCATCTTGATACCATTTAAGAACTTTGACAGATGTTCTGTCATCTTTTTTGTTCTTATTCTCGAACGTTTGCTTCTTTGCCATTTTTATTAACCTGATTTTACTAGAACTACAAATTTAAAAGAATATTTTATAACTACAAACCTTTTTATGCAAATTCGTTGAAAATATTGCTTTAAAGTTCACTTATGTCAAATTTCTCTTTTACAAATATGCCTTTTTCATTCATTCCGAACTTTCCTGCTTGTGCAAATGCATCATGTTCGAACACAACTGTCCAATTTTCTTCATAAGCTATGGGGAAGTATTTCTCCTTTTCTGCCAAAGTAGTCAATGGGAAATTATCGTACCCCATTATAAAAGGGTAACTGATATGTGCTGAAGTAGGAGTCAGATCAGCTCCGAATAGTAAAGTCTCTCCTCCATCACTAATCTTTACCATTTGCATACCCTTCGTATGACCATCAACCGGAATTACTTCTATTCCTTTATATATTTCTCCGACCCCATCTAACATATCTAATGTACCAGAAGCACGGACTGGTTCCCAGTTCTCTCTCATAAATGATGCTCTATCTTTCAATGTCGGATTCATAGCCCAATCATACTGCGATTTCTGTACATAATGCTTAGCTTTATTAAAAACTGGAACCGCTTCACCGTTATCTATTATAGTAGAACCACCAGAATGATCAAAGTGCAAATGAGTGTAAACAAAATCAGTTATGTCACCTGGAGTAAGCCCATATTTCGATAATCCTACACTAATTGCCGTTTTGTCGTGCTCAATACTATATATTTTTTCAAACTTTTCGCCTAATTTATCGCCGCTCCCCGAATCAATTAGCATTATTTTATCATCCCATCTTACTAATAGTGGGCGAGATGCCATTGGTATTCTATTAGCGTCATCGGCTTCGCTGTACGCTCTTTGCCACAGGGCTTTTGGTACCACACCGAACATAGCCCCACCGTCCAATGCTAATCCTCCAGTGTCCACTATATCTATCTGAAACTTTCCAACTTTTATCATATTATTTGAATTCATTTGTTAGTAATATTAATTACACTAAACTACTGACATATCAACAATCTTGCAAATAGAATTGGAAATTTTGTCTAAGGTGCTTATTTTTGTTACTTGCACTTAATTAGAATATGAAAATTAATATTTAGGATTATTATACAATGGGTACTTTCGAAAGAATAAGAACGCTCTCACCTTGGATTTTGACGGCATTTGCTGTCGTATTTATTTTGTTTATGGCATTAGCTGATGCTGATATCGGAGGTCTTACTTCCGCAACTAATAACCCTCAAACTATGGCAATAGCTACAGTTAATGGTGATGAAGTTAAGTATATTGATTATGAAAAGAATGTAACTCAAGAAATTGAAAATAAAAGACAACAGAATCCTGATGCTCCACTTGACGAAAAACAAATAAGAAGTCAGATGTGGTCAACAATGATTGACGGTCAAATAGTAGAGCAATACTCTAAAAAAGTTGGGGCTTTCGTTACTGACGAAGTTGTAGCTTATGAGTTATTGAACAATCCTCCTGATTTTATGAAGCAAAGATTCACTGATTCTGCTGGTAATTTCCAAAGCCAAACTTATGTTGAGCTTTTGACTGACCCACAAGCCTTCTATACTCAAAGAGCACCTGATATGGATCCCGCTGAAAAGCAAAAAGCTTTGAAGCAATTCAGAGACGAAATCAATATGATTACGGCTTATCTTAAAGATCAAAAGCAACAACAGTTATTGACTAAAGCTGTTAATACTTCTACTGGTATCGTATCTAAGACTTTCGCTAGACAAACTTATATAGACGAAAATACAACTTCGGATGTAACATATATCCAATTACCGGCGGCTGCTATTTCTGATGATCAAATCAAAATAACTGACGAAGAGCTGAAAGCTTATTATGAAAAAAATAAGGCTAGATTCAAACAAGAAGCAACTAGAAAAATAAAATATGCTTCATTCCAAATTCAACCGTCAACTCAAGATACTGCTTCTGTTGTTAAAAAACAGAATCTTTTGAGTAGCTTATTGAACTCTGCTACAGATTCTACTTCTAGAGATAGTGTTTTCTCTGAAAAATTAAGAGATTTCAATGGTGAAAGTGTAGAATACACAATAGTAAATGATATAGAACCAAGATTAGCTCAGTTCGTATTGAATATGAACAAAGGCGATATCAAAGGTCCTATCAGAGCTGCAGATGGTACTTATTTCATCAGAATTGATGATATAAGAACTGGTACTAATAAAGTTGTAAAGGCAAGTCATATACTAATCAACTTCGATAATAACAAAGATAGTGCTAAGGCAGAAGCAAACAGAATACTAAAAGAAGCTAAATCTGGTAAAAGTTTTTCTGAACTAGCAGCTAAATATTCTAAAGATCCGGGTAGTGCTGCTAATGGTGGCGATTTAGGTTTCTTCGGCAAAGGAGCTATGGTTCCTGAGT
The DNA here is from genome assembly GCA_048267165.1 of Bacteroidota bacterium. GTDB lineage: Bacteria > Bacteroidota > Ignavibacteria > Kapaibacteriales > UBA2268 > PGYR01. The sequence goes on along the minus strand of JBLWYD010000045.1, from coordinate 20,381 downwards.
TTGAAAAAGCTGCATTCGATACTAAAGTCGGTGATGTAACTGGACCTGTTGAGACTTCTTTCGGATATCATATTATAAAAGTAGATGATTCGAAATCAGAAGAGTACAAATACTCTTTCATCAAATTGACTCCTAAAACTTCTGGTATTACTAAAAATCAAACTATTAGAGATGCAGTATCATTCAAAAAACAATTAGAAGAAGGTGAGAACATTGATTCTCTAGCTTCTAAATTGGGTGTTTTAGTGCAAGAAACAGGGTCATTCACTAAGGGGACTCCTACTCTAACAAGTCAATACTTAACTGATATTACTTTTAATGCAGAAAAGGGTACTGTTCTTGAGCCATTAGAGCTAGATAATTTTGGTTATATCGTAGCTGTTGTATCTGATGTTCAGAAAAAAGGTACTGCACCATTCGAAGCAGTTACTGAAGATATCAGAGCTAGAATAAGAAATAAGAAAGCTCTAGAATTACAAATGAAAAATGCTAATGACATTTATAATGCAATCAAAGGTAGTGGTAATCTTGCAGCAGCAGCTGAATCAAACCCTACTATTAATGTAAAAAATGCTGTTGCCGTTGCTAATAATGGTACTATACCAGGTGGAGGTAGAGACTATTACTTTACTAATGCTATTTCTAAAGCACCGATTAATACAATTGCTGCTCCTATTATGGGTCAGAATTCAGTATATATAGCACAAGTAACTAATAGAAACAAACCTAGCAAAGAGCAAATCGAGACTGCATTACCTGCATTCAGAGAACAACTAAAAGCTAAGTACTCTAGAGAATCTTTCTACTTATGGCTTAACCAAGCTAAGAAAGATGCGGAAATCGAAGACTTCCGATATAAACAATATAAGAGTTACTAAAACTTAATTTCATGGCTCAGTTTTACGACTGAGCCATTTTTTTTTATGAAATACAATTTTGACCAACTAGCAGAACTTTCCAAACCAACCTCAGATAAATTCAATACTACATCTAACGAGGAAGCATATCTGTTTTGTGAGAAGTTGGCAAAAAGTCACTATGAGAACTTCCCCGTAGGTTCTATACTAATTCCCAAATCTATACGACATCATTTCTACTCCATATACGCCTTTTCACGCTTAGCTGATGATATAGCCGACGAGAACCTGACTACTTCATCAGATGAAAGATATAAGCTATTAGAGGAGTTAGAATCAACACTTGAATCAAACCTAAGTAATATAACCACACCAATACTCCGCGCTGTTCTAAATACGTGCGAGGAAACGAAAGTCGAAATTGACGATTTGAAAAGATTAATCATAGCTTTCAAAATGGATGTTCGGTTCGAACACCCGAAAGATTGGAGTGATTTATATAATTATTGCACTTACTCCGCTAATCCGATTGGAGAAATGCTTCTCAAACTATTCGATGAAGCGAATGAGGAGAATATCAAGCTTTCAGATGATATTTGCACAGCATTACAATTGGTGAATTTCTGGCAAGATATAAGTAGAGACAGAGTTAATGGTAGATATTATATTCCTTTAGATTTACTAAATAGATTCGGTTTGGACTATGACGATTTGAGGGCAAACCCACTTAGATTACAGGTTTGCTTAGACCAATTATACCAAGAAACAGAAAAATTATTTGAAAATGGAAAAAAATTAGCCTATCTTGTTAAAAATAAACGTCTAAAAATGGAGTTAAGATTAATAATTAGCTCCGGAATACGTATTTTAGAGAAGTGTAAAAGCGTGAAAACTGAAATAGTTTCAACTAGACCAAGTCTAGGTAAGCCAGATGCTTTTATAATATTAAAAAATGCATTCAAAATATGATAGAAAGCGTTACAAAACAGAGATTAGCACAGTACGAAAATGAGCAACCGATTGCGGAAGTAAAATCAAACTTCCTGTATTCATTCTCATTGCTACCAAGTGCCGAAAAAGCAGCTATCAATTCGCTGTACGCTTTTTGTAGTTATATAGATGATATAGTTGATAGTACTCCGAGTACATCATTAGAAGCAAAAAATAAGAAATTAAAAAGATTAGATTGGTGGGAAAAAGAGATTGAAAAAATCTATAATAAGGAAAGAAAAAATATCCTTATTGCTCCACTCAATGATTTGTTCGATAAATTCAATATTCCTAAGCAGTACTTCGTTACCCTTATAGATGGTTGCAGAAGAGATTTATTCCAAAATAGATATGCAACTTTTGCTGAGTTAAAAGATTATTGTTATTCTGTAGCTGGTGTAGTAGGGCTGATGAGTATAGAGATATTCGGCTATAAGTATGACGAAACTCAACAATATGCTGTTAATTTGGGTTATGCCTTGCAGTTAACGAATATACTACGCGATGTAAAGCACGATAAAGATAATGGCTATATCTATCTACCAAAAGAGGATATGGATAGATTCGGGTATTCTGAAGAGGATTTGATAAACGAAGTTTATAATGACAATTTTATCAATCTAATGGAATTCCAAGTTAGTAGAGCCAAAAAGTACTATCATGAAGCTAGAGCAGCACTTAAATCTGAAGATAAAAACAATATGTTCCCTGCTCAGGTGATGGATGAAATATACTATAGATTGCTCGAGAAAATAGAGCTTAACAATTACAATGTGTTTAAGAAAAAAATAAAAGTCTCTGTTATCCATAAACTTATGATAGCAGTGAAACATTGGTTAACACTTAAATTATTTATCAATAGATTTAGTAACAATAAAAATCTGTAAATCTTCCAAAATTATTATATTTTTGTAAGACTTAATTTCTAATTAGAGGAAAAATGGAAACGACAGAATTCAAATTCAACGAAGAAGAGCTAAAAGAAGTTGAAAAATATATATCAAAATATCCTGATAGAAAAGCTGCTGTAATCCCTGTATTATGGATGGCTCAACGTAAGTTTAGGCACGTACCAAAACCAATGATGGAATATATTGCTGAGCTACTAGGTCAGACTTATTCTCATATATATGGTGTAGTTACATTCTATACTATGTTCTCGCAAAAACCTCGTGGCAAATATCATTTGCAAGTATGTACTAATGTATCTTGTATGCTAAAACAAGGTGATAAAATATACCAAATGATTTCAGAAAAATTAGATTTAAAGAGTAATGAAGCAACTTCTGATGGACATTTTTCGTTAGAAGAAGCAGAATGTATGGGTGCTTGTAGTGGTGCTCCTATGATGGCAATCAACGAAGATTTCCACGAAGACCTAGACATTAATAAAATAGATCAACTAATTGACTCACTTAAGTGAAATTTATAAAAGATATAAGTGTATATAAACTAATTGCTTTAGTCTCAGCCCTAATCTTCCTAGTAGATGGATTTATAGGCGATACTATAGCATCATATCTTATTATTGATTCTATCCAAATGAAGGAAAATTTCCAGTTATGGAGATTTGCTACATTTCCGCTAGCTTATGTTAGCTATGCAAATGCATTCCTCGGATTCTTTGCGCTATTCTTTTTCGCTCCCAAATTAAGAAATCAACTTAATAGAGGAGTACTCGATTTCTCTATTATACTTCATACGTTCGCCATCGGGCTTATATTATTTATGCTGAATATGAACTCACCCAAAACAACTGTGATGGGTATAGAGGCTATATCGGCATATATTATTACTATGTACTTACTTGTAAATAGAAAAAACGATATCAGATACTTCAAGACAGTCAGACTAACACGAATGGCGTTCCCGCTGTTCTTACTTGCTGGTTGGGCTATGCTTTATCTTGTAGAAAATGGCAATATACATTTTAATAAGAATATTATAGAGCAATCGCCTGCTATTCTTGGTATAGGTATTATAACTGGTCTTATTGGCTACTTTATGCTTAAAGAAGAAAAAGTTGACCTTAGCCACCTACATGAATCTCCTAGTTTTGGCGTTAGAGAGTTTCGTGACTTAGAACCATCACCTGCTCTCATAGATACGTATATAAAAAGTGAACAATCAACATCTACAAAGAAGAAAAACAATTTCGTATTTTCAGAAGAAGACCCTGAGTCAAATGAAGAAATACTTAATAATATCCTCGAACACATAAATGAGACTGGCTACGAATCTTTGCAAGAAGATGAAAGAGCTTTTCTAAAACAATATGCAAAATCAATCTAATGCTCTGGTAATTGAAGTCAAAAATGTAAAAAAACAATTTGGCGATTACTTTGCGAACAACGACATTTCCCTTCATGTAGAAAGCGGCACTATATTCGGTTTACTTGGCCCCAACGGTGCTGGTAAAACTACTCTTATCCGTATGATAAACAATATATATATGCCTGACTCTGGTAGCATTACTATATTCGGTCAACCCGTAAGTGATGATACTCAGAATCAAGTTGCGTATCTACCAGAGGAAAGAGGACTTTACAAAAAACAAAAAGTAATAGACCAATTAATCTACTTCGCTCAACTAAAAGGCGTAGATAAAGCTGTAGCTAAGAAAAGAGCAGAGCAATGGCTAATCAGATTCGATGCTGCTAGTTGGGCAAACAAAAAAATTCAAGACCTATCGAAAGGTATGGCGCAAAAGGTACAGTTCATTACTACTTTGCTCCATGACCCAAAATTATTAATTCTAGATGAACCATTTTCAGGATTCGATCCCATCAATGCTGAATTACTAAAAGAAGTAATCCTAGAGCTAAAAGCACAAGGTAAGACTATAATCTTGTCCACTCACGTTATGGAACAAGTAGAGCAAATGTGCGATGATATTTGCTTAATCAATAAAGGTAAAGCTATTCTTCAAGGGAATGTTAGGGACATAAAGAAAAGCTTCGGACGTGATACTATAATGCTTGAGTTCGAGGGCGACGCTGGATTTATTATTGATAACCCAATGCTGAAAATAGTAAACCAAACGGCTCATAGATTAGAACTGAAAATAGTTGATACAACTTTCGATTCGAAGGCATTTTTGAATGAGCTTAATCAGAAATTAGAAGTATATAAATACGAACTTGTAGAACCATCTTTCCACGAGATATTTATTCAATCAGTAAAAGGGAACGAGGTAGAAATTGGGTAAGTATAATAAAATAAAAACGATAATAGCTCACGAATATATTTCAAAAGTAAAGACTAAAGGGTTTCTAATTGGTACTATTCTTGGTCCATTGGGGCTGGTCGCACTATTAGGTATAATAGTTTATATATCAATGAGCTTCGGCGATACATCAAAGAAATTAGCAATAGTTGACAATGAAGGTAGTATATACACTGAACTAGTTAGAATGGATAGTGCATTATACTACAAATCTGAAAAGGGCGTAGATGCTCTGAAAAAAGAACTACAAGAAGAAAAAATAGATGGTTACGTAATAATACCTGAAGAGATTTTAGATAAGGGTAAAGTGTCAGTTTATACTGGTGGCGGTGGTGGTCTAGGATTAATCTCATCACTAGAAGACAATCTAACTAGTATTGTTAGAGTAAAAAGACTTGAGAGATTAGGCACAGACCCAAGTGTAATAGATTTAATCCGTCAAGAAGTTACTGTAGAAACTAACAAAATAACTGAAACTGGTGAAATAGAAGAGGACGACACAAAAGCTATGGCTTATGTGGGGTACGGACTCGGTTTTGCTATGTATTTCCTTGTATTTATCTATGGTAGTTTCGTTAGCCGTGGAGTAATAGAAGAAAAATCAAACAGAATAATAGAAGTACTTGCCTCATCGGCGAAACCTTTCGAAATAATGATGGGTAAAGTAATAGGTATAGGATTAGTAGGGCTCACACAGATTATATTCTGGCTTCTACTTGGCTTTGGTTTACTTACAATACTTGGTCCGCTTATTTTTGGTGATCCGGAAAGTCTTAAAACAATGACTGATATGGCTGAAGCACAAGGCGGGGGAATGGCAAATCAAACTCAAGGTATGTCTATCCCAGGATTGGACTTCACATTAATACTTGGCTTCCTATTCTACTTTATATTGGGTTACTTTACTTATGCTACATTCTTCGCTGGTGTAGGTGCTGCAGTTGATAATGAGCAAGACGCTGCTCAATTACAGCTACCTATAACGCTACCGATAATATTAGCTATTATGATAACTCCGCAAATAATGAATAACCCAGACAGTACGCTAGCAGTGGCGATGTCGATTATTCCATTGACTTCACCGTTGATTATGATAGTCCGTATAGCTGCTACGAATGTACCTATTATTGAAATAGCTGCATCAATCATTGCATTGATTGGATTCTTCTTTTTTGCAGTATGGGTATCAGCTAAAATATACCGAATTGGTATATTGATGACTGGTAAAAAACCTAAGTTCTCTGATTTGATCAAGTGGATTAGAACAGCGTAAGAAATAGATTATAAAAAGAAAAAGGCAAGAAGTTATTCTTGCCTTTTTTATGTTCAATTTACAATTCTCTTTTTAAGCTTCTACAGCTTCTTTATTTTGAATTCATTTAGTTTTAATTTCTTTACTACAATAAAGATAATTCAATATAAATATATAGGATTCAAAAAGTCTTGATATATTTTGTATATTTGAAAAACGAGAGGGTTAGCTTAGAAACTTTCTATGTGCTATGTCTTCTTAAACTATTTTACTTACGGAGTTTCCATTGAATAAGAATATTATAATTACACTAATGCTAATTTCAACAATATGTTCGTTGAATGCTGACTGGAACTATGAGTTTGTTGCTGAGACTAACGCAAACATATCCCAAATCCACATCGACGAAAATTTCATATATGCTTTAAGCACTGACAAAATACATCGATATAGTAATCAAACAAAAAAGTGGGAGTTAATTGATATCCCTATTTCTAACGGTAGTCGTATTAAAGATATATATGGATACTCTGATAAACTCATTTTATCAAGTCTATTCAATGGAACTTTTATATCTTATGATAATGGAGATAGTTGGTCTGAATTTCCGTTTGATGAAGAACTTTCTAAAATCTATAAATTTGCTGAGAACGAAGAATATATATTTGCATATACATTCAATATTCTTTTAAGATGCGAGAAAGAAACTTTTATTTGGGATTATGTTCTGGGAGGTGCCGAGTTCGAAATAAACGACATTAGTGTAAGTGGAAATAATGTTGCTCTTCCGTATTATGATCCACTCGAAAAAAAATCAGGTGTTTTAGTATCAACTAATAACGGAGAAAAATGGGAAAATAGATATGAGGGTCGGATTACTAACTTGACAATGAAAGGAGATACTATAGCAGCTTTTGTTAACAATGAGATACAATTATCTTTTAATGCAGGTAAAAGTTGGGTTAGTAATGAATTAGATAGAAGTGGTCAAATATTTTTAAAAGATGAAAGTATTGAAGTATATACTTATAATTCCGAATTAAAAAGATTTAATTATAAAATGGATTCAATCGAAATAATAGATATGAAATCTATTTTCGGAATTTTTAAAGTCTCCACATTAGAAGCAAAATATGATAATGGTAAATACTACTTCCCTACATATTATGGTCTCTTTATCTACGACGAAAAATCAAGAAGCTCAATAGATAATGTTCCTCAAGTAAATGCAGAGCTTTTCAGAACAGCAGCCATAAAAGAAGATAGTCTGTTTCTGCTTGGTTATGATAAAAAAGTATATAAAAAATATAAAGATTCCGATATTTGGGAAAATTATGAACCGTCATTGAGCAAACTTGATATGTACTTTGATAATTTAATGATTATGGATGGAGAGTTACATTTTATTGATTATCTAGAATCTGAAAAAAAAATTAGAATTGGGCACAGAAATAAAAATGGCAAATGGGAGGTTTCATTAGTTAATATATTTAATTTTAAAAAAATCGATAAACTTAGAGGCCAATTCTATTTTACAGATGCCATTAATTTATATGTTTCTGATGACTTTATAGAAATTGATACACTTAGTCCGCCATTATCGAAAGATGGTGAAAAGTTTGAAAGTATTATTAATTTAATAGCGTTCGAAAATACAATATTTGTAAGTACTAGCTTTGGAGTGTATGAATTAGATATAAATACAAAGGGATGGACCGAAATTCTTACCGATAATGGTGAATCATTAGAAAAAAGTAAGACCTTGGTAACTGATGGTGAAAGATTGTTTACTTATAACTTAAGTCTTGAAAATGATGCGGTTTTATATGAATACAAAAAGTCGAGTAAAGAATTAGTTAATATATTCAAACATAGAATATATAATACTTCAAATGTATATTCAAATTTATTTTGGCGTGATGAAAATATCTTTTGGAGAAATAGAGATAGTCTTTTAATGACAAATGACAATGGTAAAACTATACAATATATTAACAAAGAACTACAACCAGGGTCATTACTCACCCCAATACTATACGGGAATTATATTTATGCAACTACGTATAATGGAGTATTCAAAAGAAGCATTTCTGATTTTGGGCTTAGTAATGTATATCAAGAAGATACGCATAATAAAAGGATAATTACTTATCCTCAGCCCGCAAAAGATGTAGTAATAATTGAATTGCCTAGTACCGTAAGCAATCAAGTTGACATCGAGAATATTCAAATATATGACTATCAGGGTAGAAATATTATTTCAAATGGAAAGTTGAAATTTCAGTTAAACAGCAATAGTCATAATATAGTCTGGGACTGTTCAGGATTGAAAAAAGGAGTTTACATAATTAATTTTGAATTGGAGAATGTCACTCACAGCTTTAAAGTCTTAATAGAGTAATATATTAGGTTTTTTATATATAATCATTGTATTAGTTATTACAAAGAAAAAGGCAAGAAGTAATTCTTGCCTTTTTTTATGTTCAATTTACAATTCTCTTTTTAAGCTTCAACAGCTTCTTTGCTTTTGCTCCATTCTTCGATGGCAGTTTTAACTTTTTCAAGATACCATTGTGGAGATGATGTAGCACCTGTTATACCTACAAGTTCGCTATCACCAAACCAATTCCAATCGATTTCTTCTACATCTTCTATATAGTGCATATTCTCGTTGAATTGCTTCATGTGCTTGAATAAGCTTTTACCATTAGAAGAGTTACGACCAGCAACGAAAATCACTATGTCGTTATCTTTCGCAAATTGCACTACTTCTTCGTCTCTTCCCCAAACTTCCTTGCATAGTGAATTCTTGAATTGGAAGTGATCTTTGGTGTCACCACCTTCTACGAAGTTTCTTACTTTACTTTCTATAACATCACGAATTCTGTGATATACGTATTTTTCCATTGTCGTTTGTGAGAATAGTACTGTCGGCTTTGTGAAGTCAACTTTCTCTAACGCTTCTTCTTCAGTTAGGATAATAACGCAGTTGTCATTGACCATTCCACGCAATCCGATTACTTCAGCGTGATTCGGCTTTCCGTATATCACTACTTGGTAGCCCTTATCATAATAGCGTTTTACTCGGTTTTGCAAACCAGTTACTAGGGGACAAGTGGCATCTACTAGCTTCACTCCCAGATCTTCAGCCATCTGGAAAGTCGCTGGTGGCTCACCGTGTGCACGGATAAGCACAGTCGCTTTCTCGTTAGTTTTAGCTAATTGCTCTATCCCTAAGTGGTCTATCGTTTTTAGCCCTTTCGCAGCTAATCTTTCTATTTCTTTGGGGTTGTGGATTATATCACCGAGTACATATACTGTCTCATTTTCATCAGCACCAGCTAATGTTTTCTCCGTGATGTCAATCGTTCTAACTACTCCCCAGCAAAAGCCAGCTGAGTTATCTATTCTTATTTGCATTTTCGACCTAAGTTTTTTCTTTTTTGACGTAAAGCCAAGTTTATCTATTGCAAAATTATGAGTTTATTATCTTATTTGCTAAATCAATTACAACATTTGTTTGATCTTCTATTGTGATATTCGATGTATCTATTACCTGAGCATCGTCCGCTTTTCTTAGTGGGCTAATCTCACGGCTGCTATCGAAATCATCTCTATCAGATATCAGCTTTGCTATTTCAGCTACTGTGACTTGCGAACCAGCTGCTATTAGCTCTTTTGTTCTGCGTTCTGCTCTTGCCTCTATAGAAGCGTGCATATATAGTTTCAAATCAGCATTTGGGAATACAACAGTACCAATGTCACGTCCATCCATAACAACGCCGCCTTGCTTGCCTAACTCTCGTTGCTGGTCAACTAGTTTCTCTCTTACTATACCTACTGCAGCAACTGGACTTGCAAGTTTCGTAACTTCGGCAGTTCTGATTTCCTTACTTACATCTTCGCCATTGAGCAATGTACGCTGACCAGATTCGCTTGGCTCTAGCTCTATTTTTATATTATCCATTAGGGAATCGAAATCGAAACCTTCTAGCTCTTTTCCACTTCTGATGAATGCTAATGTCGTAGCTCGGTACATAGCACCAGTGTCTATGTAGATATAATTCAATTTCTTTGCAACTTCCCTTGCTGTGGTTGTCTTACCTGAACCAGCTGGGCCATCGAGTGCTATTATTATTTTTTTCATCTGCTGTATATCCTGTCCATCTCGTTATAAAATTGGTCTAAATCCTGAAAATCTGACATTAGTGAATCAGCTTTCTGCTCTTGGAAAGTAGGGTAATCATCTGCTTTCGCAATTATCATTACTTTCATATTATTCGTTTTTGCAGCTAGTAAATCGCTGTTCGTATCACCGATTATTATCGTGTTACCACTAGAGTAAAGTGAATCGCCAACTCTGTGGTTGACTCTATCTAAAGCAATAGGGGGGAGCAAGTTCCTATCCGAATTATCATTACCGAATGCTCCATCACTAAAGTATCTATCCAAATGATATGACGAAAGTTTCTGAAAAGCATTTTTAACACTATTGCCAGTGACTAGTGATAGCTCGTACTCACTATTACATTTGAGCGATTCTAACAGATTATCTACTCCAGGGATTAGCTCTATATAATCCGTAGTGCAGTATTGCTTGAATCTCTCTAATTTCAAATCCCAGAAATCTTCTACTTTTTGGCTTACTATATCTCTACTCAATCCCAATGCATCTGCCATTTGGTTCAGGATTTGTAAATCCGTATTGCCAGAAAAACGGGGCATCTGCTCCATAGTAAGGGAATGACCATATATATCAAAAAAAGTGTCAATGAAAATATTCTTTGACACTCCCATTTTCATGTTAAGTATAGTACCGTCTATATCGAAAAGTAGTAATTTTTTCATTTAGAACGGAACATCATCATCGAATTCGTCGCTAGAATCTTTGCTGTCAAAACTATCATAGTTTGGAGAAGATTCGCCTGCGTGACTAGGGCCGCTATTTCCACCGCCGCCAGCTGAATCAAGCATAAATAACTCTCTACCCAATACTTCTGTTATGTACTTAGTAGCACCAGATTGGTCTTCGTAAGAGCGAGTTTTTAGCTTGCCTTCTACCATTATTTTACTACCTTTCTTAAGGTATTTACCAGCTATTTCTGCACCTTTGTCCCAGAATACTATTCTGTGCCAATCAGTGTTTTCTTGCCAGTTGCCTGTTTTGTCTTTGTATTTTTCTGTTGTAGCTAGGTTAAGCGTACAAACTTGACTGCCTTGGGGAGTCGATCTTAGTTCTGGATCTCTTCCTAGATTACCTAATAGAGTAACTCTATTTAAACTTCTTGCCATGATTAATGTCCTAATTTTATTTAGAAATAATAGATTTGTGTGCCAATACCAATATAAGAATCTTTTTGATTAAAAAACATACCGTGCATACTTAATCCATCATAAAGATATACACCTACGAATATTGCTCTGTTTTTAGTAAAGTTATATCTGATACCAGCTTGACCAGAATTAACACCATAATAAGTGTCGTCGAATCCTCGTAAAGCAAAGTGATAGCCTGCTACAAAGTAGAAATTAGATCGGTCATAATCAGTATCCATTATTCCAGTAATAAAATCAAATCCTGTTTGGAATTCTATTCTATTTATTGATCGTGGAATTGTGGAAAAAATATAATTAGCTCCTATGTAAGGTGCAAAATTTGAGATGGTTCCAGGTCGATAGAGGACATCAATAAATTCACGACTATAAACGAAAGGAGAAGTTATAAATTCATCATTGATAGTGTATCCATCTATAAGATGTGAGGAGATATGTGCTAATCTCAATCTAATTTGTTCATCACCATTAAATAAATGCCCAATGAAGGATTTCTGAGCTCTAGTTAATCGGTATGCTGTGTTAATTCCAAAAAAATAATCAGTTGTTTCTACTGGAAATTTGAATCTCCCTTCACTTCTAAGCCTAGTATATGTCATCAAATCAACACCAAAACTTAGAGTATTAATACCATATTTCGATTGAGTTAAATCAAAAGACCCACCAATATCCATTCTTAATCTATCTTCACTTGGTTGTCCGATAAACCCAATTCTTGCTTCATAAGGATTTGCAATAGGTTGGTCGAAATTTAATGATTTAATGGAGCTTATATCTGGGAAACAGTCAAAATCATCCTGTGCTTTTCCAATTGAAAAACTCAATACCAATATTGCGATTATTATTCGCATTTACCCACCTTTACCGGTGATTACTACTTTGATTGTCTTAGCTAATATATATAAATCTAAGAACATAGACCAGTTTCTAATATAATAAATATCAATCATTATTCTTTCTTCGAAGCTGCTGTCGTTTCTGTCTGTTACTTGCCACAGACCACTGATACCAGGTTTAACTTGTAGTATCATCTCGTCATTTCCATTCATCTTGATTTTTTCCCAAGGTATATAAGCACGAGGGCCGATTAGTGACATTTCACCTTTGATTACGTTCCAGAATTGCGGCAATTCATCGAAGCTATACTTACGTAGGAACTTACCGATTTTTGTTAATCTAGGGTCGTCATTCATTTTATGATAGATTTCATATTCAGCCTTTAGCTTAGGGTTTTTCTCTAGCAATTCTGTTAGTCTTTCCTCTGCATCAGTGTGCATAGTTCTAAACTTTATAATCTTGAATCGACTATCTCGTATGCCCATTCTAGTTTGCTTGAATAGTATTTTCCCTTTCGAATCTAGCCATATATGAACAGCCAATACTGCGAATATAGGTAATGCTAATATTGTTAAAATTGATGCTAATACTATATCAAAAATTCTTTTTTGTAGCTGTACAGTTTTATTTATTAGCTTTTGTTTGACCTCAAGACCAAGAATACCACCAAACTCACGAGATGAAACCCATATAGTAGAAATGCCAAATAGATAAGGAATCACTATAGTTTTTTCGAAGTACTTAGAGTATTTCAAGATGATTTTTCTCTGTAACTCAGATTGTACATTAGGCATAGCAACTATTGATTGCTCGATTTTCAATTTTTTCTGAAGTTCTGGTATCACATCTAGTCCACCAATAACAGGTATTCCATCTATATAGCCCCAAGTATCAACGTTATCATCAATAGCGACTATCGGTCTTAGACCTAGATTCTTGTTCTTCTTAAGCGAGTTTATGACTTCTTTACCAGCGTTTCCAGCACCAATTATAACTACCGGAATTCCCCACCAAGATTTATCGCAGAATAGCTTCTTGATTATTGAGCGTCCTAGCGGAATCATAGCAAAAGTAATACCCCACGATAGCAAGAATGATAATCGGGAGAAATCCCAATAGTCATTTACAAAGAACGTAAACCCTGCCATTAGTCCATAAATTATGGAGTTTGTATAAAATATATTCCTAACTTCCTCTATAGCATCTACACCAAATCCTGGGTAAAGCCCTCTCATATAGAAAGCTAATAGGAATAAAGGCACTAAAACGGGTAGTATCTTAAGATATAAATCAAAAGTTGCTACAGGAGTAAAGAATAGATTACGTATAAAAACAGAAGCTAACACTGATATGATAATCATCAATGAATCAGAACTCATAAGTATAGCAGAGGCTACAAGCTTACGAGGAGCAACTTTTTTTATAGAATAACCACTTCCCTGATTTGACTTCAGTAGTTCTGATAATTCGTTGAGTGTTGGAGTTTGCATACTAATAAATCAAATTAATGAAACTTACCTATTTATTAGGTATAAACAGTGCATGTTATAGCTCTTTAGATTAAGTTAGACAATTCTCATGCCTAAATATAAACCTACTTTGCTTTCACAATTTAAAAGCTCGCAAGTTAATATATTTTAAGCATTAATTCAATAGAAATGAGTTAATATGAATCCAGATTTTGGTTTGTTTTTTTGTTTTTGAAGTTCGTCTATATTTTACAGACACTTGAACATCAATAACGACTCCTGAACTAGCAAAGTTTTTTGCTATGCATATAATACGCATCTGGAAAAGAAAGGTTCAAAAATTTATATAATTATCTTAAAATTCCACGCTTGGAATTATTGATAAAGTCTATACACTCTTGTATCTCAGGGGTTACTTCGTTTTTCTGAGTATATTTTATTATACCGTCTCTGTTATTATAACCAGAGAATAGAACCACATTGTAGAAATTCTGGATTTCTTTTATTTTTTCTTGACTATAACCACGACGGCTAAGACCGACTTTGTTTATACCTTCGACTTGTGCGGGGATTCTACCTAAAAGGCAATAAGGAGCAACATCTTTTGTGATTTTAGCATCAGCACCAAGCATTGTATGCTTACCAATAGAGCAGAATTGAGTGATTTTCACAACTCCACCTATAACTACCCAATCATCTATACTAACGTGACCAGCTAGCTGAGTAGCGTTCGCCATCACTATATTATCACCCAAATGGCAATCATGAGCTATATGGCAATAAGCCATAATAAGATTATTACTACCCAAAGTAGTTTTTTCAGTGGCTGTAGTACCACGGTGAATAGTTGCATATTCACGAATTACATTATCGTCACCGATGAAAGTCTTCGTCGGTTCATCATTATATTTCAAATCTTGTGGAGCAGCAGATATAACAGCACCCGGAAAAAATCGGTTATTATTACCAATTCGGGCACCATTGTATATTACTACATTAGCATGTATATCTACATTGTCACCTATAACTACGTCGTCATAAATAACGACGTTAGGTCCAATTTTTGCATTTTTACCAATCGTTGCTTTATCTGATATTATTGCAGTAGGATGTATCATACTCAAAACTTACCTTTTTACTAATGCTGCAGAAAATTCTGCTTCTGTTGCTAATTTACCATCTACGAATGCCTTACCTTCGAAAGCGTAAATGCCCATTCTAGAATTTATTATTTTTACTTCGATGACTAACTGGTCACCCGGAACTACTGGTGCACGGAACTTAGCGTTCTTAATACCAGAAAATAATCCGATTTTTTCTTCAGGATTGACATTATCTGTCAACATCATACATAAACCACCTATCTGAGCCATTGCTTCTGCAATAAGTACTCCCGGCATAATCGGTTTGCCCGGGAAGTGACCATTGAAAAAAGGTTCATTAATAGTTACGTTTTTGTAGCCAAGTATTCTTCGCTCTTCTGGGTCGAACTCTACAACTCTATCTATTAATAAGAATGGATATCTATGCGGCAAGAAATCCATAATCTGATTAATATCTAAGCTATGACCCTTACGTTTTTTCATATTATACTTGTCTGCTTCTTTCTGTTTCAGATAGATAGCTCGCAATTTTTTCGCTAATTCTATATTAGCTGCGTGCCCCGGTCTAGCACCTAGTATTTGTGCTTTCATTGGTGCACCGACTAGTGTAAGGTCACCAATCATATCTAATAGCTTATGGCGTGCTGGTTCATTTTTGTATCGTAAAGTACGATTGTCCAATATACCCGAATCGCCTCTCTCTGGAGTATGTTCTAGTTTGAATATTTCTTGTATTTTTTCTAAGTTTTCTTCTTGTAAATCTTCATCAACTATAACTATTGCACTTTCTAAGCTGCCACCTTTTATAAGGTTTTGGCTATGAAGTTCGAATAATTCGTGAGAGAAACAAAAAGTACGAGCAGGAGCAAACTCCTCTCTAAATTCTTTTTCGAAGTCGAATATACCTGTATGTTGGCTACCCAAAGCGGGGTTAGCATAGTCCACAAGCACAGTTAAACGGTAATCATCATTAGGTAAAGCTACCAAATCAACTCCACGAGCATCCTCTGTATAGCGGATATTCTCTTCTACTACGAAGTACTCTCGCTCTGCGTCTAGCTCAACAATTTCCGTTTGGTCCAGAACATCTACATACGGCTTTGAGCTACCATCGCCAACGGGTGGCTCGTTATTAGTAAGCTCTATACGGCAATTATCTATTCGCAATCCAACTAAGGCAGCTAATACGTGTTCTACAGTGTGCACTTCTACACCATCTATACCAAGAGTAGTACCACGAGATAGGTCAACTACATTCTCTACTACAGCTTCTATTTCCAACTCAGGATTTGCATCCATACGTATGAACTTATAGCCGTAATCAGCTGGTGCTGGGCAGAATGTTATTATACTTTTGTTGCCTGTGTGAAGCCCTACACCTTCGAAAGAGACTGGGTTCGTTATTGTTGTTTGCTTTTCCATTAACTAAGTGCCGTAAATAAATAAAAAAGGATTGATAAAATACCAATCCTCGAAAATAAGTAAAAATACTTAAAAGTCGATAATCTGGGGATTATTTAGTTGGGGAATTGGGTTAATTTAAGTATAACTTTATTGATTTATCACTTATTATCAGAAAATAAATGCCTTGATGTAGGGATTCTAAATAAATCACACCATTTTGGAGAATTGTTTGCTCTGTCACATCTTGACCTAGATAGTTTACTAATGTGTAGTTCATATCTGACAAATTATAATTTAACCGAATCTGTCTTTCTGATATATACTCTATGCTATGGTTAGTACTCTGATTTTCTTCTATTGAACTCTGAATACAAGCATCCTTCACTTCTGCGTAGGAATTGCAACCAATTCCGTTATATACAATTTCTACAGAAACTTTCGCAGTATCGACTGAACAAATAAAATCAGTGTTACATAGTTCTAATTTTGGGTTATCGTTTATAAATAGATGAGGGGTTGAATCAGTAAAAATTATACTCTTATTAAATGAGTTAATAGACGTAAGTTTACTGTTATCTACAATATTTATTCCATTTTTAATAGTTTCGATTCCTTCTAGTCCTTCAAAACTGGTAAAACTTGTCCGTGCTATTACTATAACCCCTTTTACAGTTTTTAAATTTTCTAAGCCTTTTAGATTATCTAATCCAGTAAAGCCATCAATAATTAAATCACCGCCTATTTCTTCAAGATTACTTAAACCTGACAAATCCTTTACTGTAAACCAACCTTCTACATTTAGAGTACCCGCAATTTTCTTTATTCTTTTTAATCCTGATAAGTCATTCACATCATATGATCTGAAATATAGATCCCCTTCTATTTCTTTGCAATAATATCGCTCATCAAAGTAATCATCTAAATCTTCTTGTGATTCAACCATAAAACCTGGGCAACCTATAGCATTTAGATTATCGATTGGTTTTAATACAAACAAAAGGCATAAGAGTAAGATAGTTTTCATAATCATCACCGTAAGAAGCGTTAATAATTGGTTAAACTACAAAAAATCAAGAAGAAAACAAAACTCACTCACCAGTATAAAATCTAGTAGTGGGGTATGCGAATGCAATTGATGTTTCGGCATTGTATTTATCTAGGATTGCTTCTGATATAGCTGCCTCACTAGCTGTGCGGTTGTATATACTACAGAAGTAACGAACACGAAGTTCTACTCCATTAGCTACTATTCGAGTGAATACAGTAGGCTCGAACTCAATTTCTTTCTACTATAAAGATTGAAAATTTCATACAATCACGAGTCTCTATAAAAACCGTATTACTGTTAATTATGTAACAATTTGTCTGAAATAGTGTTATGCTGGTGGTTAAAAAAATAAAAAAAGAATAAATATCGTGAATAAGATAATTTTATTTTCAATTGTATTTCTAAGTATTTTTTCAATATCTCTTTCTCAGAAAAAGGTATTATTTATTGGGAACAGTCTAACTGCAGGAATGCCTGAGATTGTTGCTGATATTGCGAAATCGAAAGGGGATAGTTTATATACTTTACAAATTGGAGGAACCCCACCTCTTGATACTGTAGATAATTATACCAGGGAAATTATTAACTCAGAAGACTGGGATTATGTAGTTGTACAGTATAATCATCAAATAGAAATGTTAAACGAGGTAGTTAAGCAGAACTCTAGTTGTACCCAGACGGTTTCGTATATGTTGTGGGGGTGGGAAAATGGGAATAACTCTTCTCTGAATTATTTTGAACAGCAAGATCAATTTAGAGATATATATGTTAAATCGGCAGATGAGATTGAAGGTATATGTGCTCCTGCTGGCATGTCTTGGAAAAAGGTAAGAACAGAAAAGCCATGGATAGACTTGTATGGAGGTGATAATTATCATCCAAATCAACTAGGAATGTACCTAACAGCGTGTACATTTTATACTACATTTTTTGAAAAGAGTTCTGAAGGTGCAACAAATGTTGGATTACCAGACTCAGTAACAACTTTTTTTCAACAAGTAGCTACAACTATTGTACTCGACAGTTTAGAAACTTGGAATATAAATGTTTTTGCCCCAAATAACACTCCTGATTTCATAAATCCTATTCCGAATGTTACAGCTGAATCAATTGAAGTTTTATTTGAGTGGGAGAATGATGAATCAATTATTTCGTACGAATTACAAATATCTGCGGATAAAGAATTTAATGAGTTGTTGTTGAGTAAAACAGATATTCTTGAAAGTTCGTTTAGCTTTGATTTTAATATTTTTAATACTTTAGTATTCGCTAGATTAAAAGGTAAATATATTACTCAAGATCTTACAGAATGTGAAACTAGTTGGAGAAATCTAAATATTATGATACCTTTTTCTGGACCAGAATTATTGACACCTGAGAACAATATTTCTTGTTCAAATAGGGAGTTGACATTTAACTGGAAGAGTATTAAAAATATAAAAAAGTATTTAATTCAGTTTTCTTTAGATTCAAATTTCTCAGAAATTTTAGCGGATGAAGTTGTTTACGATAATTCATATTCACATAAATTTATTAATCTTGAAAATAATATATTTTGGAGGGTCCAAGCATATAACGGTCATATTAGTGATAAATGGTCAGAAGTCAGACACCTCGAATTAAAAAATCAAGGACCAAATCCTCTGAGTCCGAATAACAATTCTTTAAATATTTCAAATTCAAATATTACATTATCTTGGGAAAACACCAATCCATATAGCAAACAAAATTATAGTTTGCAAGTCTCTAAAAGTATTCTTTTCGATGAGTTAGTCATCGACTCAGTTGGACTAACAACTAATGAATTTGAATTCAGCCCTGAAGGATATGCAACAATTTACCATTGGAGAGTGTTAAGTGATACTTCTAACTGCCCTACAGCATGGTCAGATACATATACTTTTAAAACTAAATTAGAACCTACCATATTACTTTTCCCACCGAATTATTCTAAAGGTAATGTAATACCTATCACTTTGGAATGGCAATCCCAAGGAAATTTAGCTAGACATCAAATTGTGGTATCAACAGATTCAACCTTTAACGATAAAGTTTATTTTGTAGATGATATACAAAATTCTGAAATCGTATTACAAGAATTACAACCTCTGACTAGATACTATTGGTTTGTAAATACAACTATCGGTGAAGAGATTTGCGAGTCTTCTGAAATATGGTATTTCACAACTTCTGATATTCCACCCGCAACAACCAATCTATTATTACCAGCTGATCAATCTACTGGTTTGGATATAAGTGTTGATTTTAAGTGGGAATTAGTTCAAGATGCAGACTCTTATGTTTTTGAAATTACAGAGAATAAAGGTTTTACAGGAACAGTTGAGATACATTCTGATCTAGATACTAATGAAGTATCATTATCTAATCTAAAGAATAAACAACTATACTACTGGAGAGTTAAATCTGTTAAAAATGAGTTGGAGAGTGTTTGGTCTGAGGTTTCAAGTTTCAGTACTAAAGACGCTGTTAGCTCAATTTTCACAGAAAAATATTTTTCTAAAATATACCCAAACCCTAATACAGGGAGGTTCAATATTGAATCTGAGCTTAAGTTTAATAAGATGATAATTAGAGATATTAAGGGAGTACAAGTAATCTCTATTGATTTAGTTACAACAAACCAATATAGCCTAGATCTATCTGCTGAATTAAGCAGTGGGGTTTACTTAATTGAATTATGTAATGGTAATTCGAGAGAAGATATTAGATTAGTTGTTGAATAGATAATTTGAACAATTATAAATTGAAATATGATGAATATCACTTCTAATAAAACGATTAATGTTATTTTTATATTTGGTTTAGTTATGTTAAGCGGCATAGCCGTTTATAAAATAGTA
>JBLWYD010000044.1:0-25070 GCA_048267165.1 Bacteroidota bacterium | reverse complement strand
TGAATATTCAAATAATTAGTTATTAAATAAAAAGTTTTCTAAAGCTGTAGCATTTGTATAAAATTAACGTAAGATAAGATACACGTTACCAAAATAAAGTATAATTTAAGATTATACAATTGCAAAAATGGAGATTAGATGATTAGTAAAGGTAATATCCTTTGGATTGATGATGAAATAGAAGTTTTGAAACCGCATATAATTCTATTAGAAAAAAGAGGTTATAGTGTTGATAAAGCTACTAATGGTGAAGATGCTATTGAATTAGTTAAAACTAAACATTACGACTTAATTTTCTTAGATGAGAATATGGTTGGTATGTCTGGATTAGACACATTACCTGAACTTAAGAGATTAGATGCCGCTTCTGCAGTTGTTATGGTTACTAAAAATGAAGCTGAAAGTGTTATGGAAGAAGCAATTGGTTTAAAAATAGATGACTATCTTACGAAACCAGTAAATCCGGCTCAGATACTATTAGCATGCAAGAAATTTTTGGAAACGGAAAGAATCGAAACTGAAAAATTCACTCAAGACTATATGAAAGGATTCTCGGAAGTTAGTAGACAGCTAATGGGTCCTATGGTTTGGAATGATTGGGTTGAAATATATAAAAAACTAGTCCAATGGTCTTTCGAATTAGATAAACATCCTGACTCTGGTCTTAAAGAAACTCTTAATGACCAATGGAGTGATTCTAATACGGCATTTTCTAGATTTGTTGAAGACAATTATATTGATTGGATACATAGCGAAGAAAAAGAGGATTTACCACTTTTCTCCCCTGATATATTAGATGCTTACTTATGGGAAGAAGTTGAGAAAGAAGGTCCTACATTCTTTTTTGTAGTTGATTGTATGCGTTATGATCAGTGGTTATTATTCGAAGAAGTACTAAGACAATATTATACATTCGAAACAAATTTTTATTGCTCAATATTACCAACAGCTACACCATATTGTAGAAACTCACTGTTTGCAGGTTTATATCCTTCAGATATCAAGAAATACTATCCGCAATACTGGCAAGTAGAAGTTAATAGTGAAGAACATACTCAGAATAAATTTGAAAAAGAGTTAATGCAATCTTGGCTACAGAGAAGAAGAATAAAGTTGAAAAATGATCCTGTATATATTAAGATTTTTGATACTGATTATGGAAAACGAGTTGAGAAAGATATACTAAAGTTTGCCAATAATGATTTGACTGCTATTGTTTTAAATGCTGTTGATATGATAGCTCACTCACGATCGGATTATGCAATTCTTAAAGAAATTGCCCCTGATGAGTCTGCTTATCGTTCTTTGACTAGCTCATGGTTTAGACACTCAAGCTTTCTAGGAATGCTTAAACAACTTTCAAACGTTAAAGATGCTAAAATAATTATAACTACTGATCACGGTTCGATTAGATGCCTAAGAGGCGTTAAAGTATTAGGAGATAAGGATACTTCAACTTCACTAAGATACAAATTTGGGAAGAATGTAAAGGCTGACCCTAAAACGGCAATGCAAATAGGAAACCCTGAAGATATTAAAGTACCAAAGGAAGGTATTACAGTAAATAATATCATAGCAAAGGAAGATTATTATTTCGTTTATCCGACTGATTATCATCATTATCTAAATAAATATAGAGACAGTTTCCAACATGGTGGTATATCTATGGAAGAAATGATAATACCAGTAATTAAACTAAAAAGTAGATAATTTTTTATTTAGTAATATCTTTGCTAATTTTGTTGTTATGCTTGAAACAAAATATACAACAACTAGCGAAGAAGAAACAATAGAGCTTGGAAGTAAGTTTGCTAAAGGACTTAATCTAGGTGATATCGTGTTTCTCTATGGTGATTTGGGCTCTGGTAAGACGGAGTTTATCAAAGGGATATGCCAATTTTTCAATGTTGAAGATATGGTAACATCTCCTACATTCACTATAATGAATAAGTATTTGGGTGAGTACAAACACCATGAAATACCTATTTACCATATCGATTTGTATAGAATTGAACAAAACAAAGAACTAAATGAAATTGGTTTTAACGAGTGTCTTTATGAAGAAAACTCTATAAAATTAATAGAATGGGCAGAAAAAGCAGAGACACATTTAACCAAACCTGCGTTTATCGTAAAAATCATTCCTGATGAAGATTTAGAAAATATTAGAGAAATTTACATTTCTGAATCAGAAGTAGTCCTTAATTAATTATATTTGCCTTATGGAAAGGCAGCAATTTAATTTTTATACTAGAATCAAAAGTTGGTTCAGAACCGACTCTCCTGTTTTTACGACTCGGATATCACTAATACTTACAATATTTATCTCAATCTTTGGGATAACTTTAGGTATTGTAGAAGATTCTTTAGCTGTGAAAACGAATGGTATAATATCAGCATTAGATATACTTAACTCATTTCTTTTTGTAAATGCAGTTAATATGAGCGTACGTAATCCTGATTATATATTTAATTATGGATATGGCAAATATGAAAGTATTTCAATTCTCGCATCCTCATTATTATTACTCCTTGTATTAGGTTATACTAGTTTCGAAGCCATTTCTAATTTCGGAAAAACTGATGTAGGTGAAAGTAATTACTTTATTCTTATGGTATTCTCATCTATTTCATTTCTCTTAATGCGATTGGTTTATAGAATTCAGAAAAGATCTTCAAAGAAATTTGGAATGCCAATATTAGAGTATGATGCAAGTCTCTGGAAATATGATAGCTATATTGAATTATTTGTGCTTATAAATTTAGTTGTAGGCCTTGGTTTACAGTTGTTTGGATTACGTTATATAGGTTTGATGGTTGATTCTGGAGTAGCAATTGCAATTACAATGTTTGCCCTAATTGTACCTTTGAAAGGTTCGAGAGATGCTCTAAATCAACTTCTAGACAGAACTATTCCTGATGAAGTTCAGATGAGATTTCTTAGTGTTGTAA
This sequence comes from Bacteroidota bacterium, assembly GCA_048267165.1. Taxonomy (GTDB): domain Bacteria; phylum Bacteroidota; class Ignavibacteria; order Kapaibacteriales; family UBA2268; genus PGYR01. Next base: position 22,118 of record JBLWYD010000044.1, on the reverse strand, counting down.
CTAAAAATCATACTAATATTTGCGAATTTAAAGCCATTCACACTCGCCAATCTGGAAAAGATATTTTCATTGAACTTGATATCATATTACCATATGATGAGAGTATGGAATATAAAGATAAATTAGAGAAGAAAATAGCACAAGAAATAATAGAAATTAATCCCAACGCAGTGCCACGGGTCTATGCTAAGGCTTGTGACGGTAAATGCTTAGATAAAGATAAAAGGAATTGTCCTATTCATATATTTAGAAGCTTACATGAATGATAATGAAAACATATTAAATCCAGATTCGAATAGTACAGAAGCTAATGAATTTGCACTCAGACCTAAGGCATTTAGCGAGTTTACAGGTCAAAAAAATCTAGTTAGCAATTTAAAGATATTCATAGAAGCTGCTCGAAAAAGAAATGAAGCTTTAGATCATGTTCTACTTATGGGGCCTCCTGGTCTTGGTAAAACAACACTAAGTTATATAATAGCCAACGAGATGGGGAGTCATATCAAAACTACATCTGGTCCTGTATTAGAGAAAGCAGGTGATTTGGCTGGTATTCTTACTAATTTGGAAGAAGGAGATGTTCTATTTATAGATGAAATACATAGATTATCGACTGTAGTAGAGGAGTATTTATACTCTGCTATGGAAGATTATACATTAGACATAATGATAGATAGTGGACCTTCAGCTCGTACAATTCAAATAAAAATACCTAATTTCACATTAATTGGTGCAACAACAAGAGCTGGTTTATTAACAGCTCCACTCCGTTCAAGATTCGGTTTATTATTCAGATTAGATTACTATAATACTGCTGACTTAATTAATGTAGTGAAAAGATCAGCAGATATATTAAATGCTGGAATAGATGATCAGGGTGCAATGGAAATTGCTTCTCGTTCTAGAGGAACTCCGAGAATTGCTAATAGACTACTTCGTAGAAGTCGTGATTTTGCACAAATAAAGGGTGATGGGATAATCAGTCAATTCATAGCCAATATGACATTGGAAGCCTTAGAAGTGGACAAACTAGGTTTAGATGATATGGATAAGCGAATTTTACTCACTATTATCGAAAAGTATGCGGGTGGCCCTGTTGGTTTAAACACATTGTCTGCGGCAGTTGGTGAAGAATCCGGTACTATAGAAGAAGTATATGAACCTTTTCTAATTCAACAAGGGTTTCTTCAAATAACCCCTAAAGGAAGAAAGGTTACTCTAAGTACTTATAAATACTTCAATAAAGATGTAAACTCCGAAAACGAAAAAGGATTATTTTAAACCAGGTTGTATAGCAGCTACTATTTCTGGTATAGCTTCTAATATTTGTTCACGAGTTTTGAATATATCTTTTGCTTGATGATTTGGATAAGCCATTCTCATTTTAACATCATAGATATAAGTATTCATAAGAAACTTATCACTTTGTTTGTTGAATGTTCCAACTACTACTTTTTTAATATTCAACATTTGTACTGCTTTCCACAAATCAGATTTATATTGTGGGTTTGAAGGGTCTAAATTAAGCTCAGAAAGCACCATTTCTACTGAATCGGCAGGAACTATATAATACTCTTCCCCACTATCATCTGCTTCTATTAATGCGGTTGTTAATGATTCTTGCAAATCATAACATAGTATATTAAAATCAATGTTTCCATCCATGTTTTGGAATGGTAAAACGGCTACTCTAGTTTGAGAAAATAAGGGAGTAGAAGCAATCAATAAAGATAAAACTAATATAAACTTTTTCATATTTGGTATTCTAAGAGTTTTGTGAAAGATATTCTTTTATTTCTATTAGTCTAATACGAAACTTCTCTTTGTTTTGTTCTAGACCATCCCAATCATCACTTTTAACTTGGGCCATGATTTCAACGCCTATATCACCAAGATCAGCAAATCCAAACTGATATGAAGAACCCTTCATAGTATGGGCTAATCTGTACATAGATTCAGAATCTCTATTGGTTTTATACTCTAGATAATCTGTTTCCAATTTATCTATCCAATCTTCGATGAACTCTGGTAGGAGTTCTAATACAAATGGATCATCAGGTAGTTGCATAATAAAGTAATGTCTTTGTTAAAGAATGTAAATATAATAAAAATAAACTAAAAATACTATAAGCCGAATCCTGTCTTCTCAATTTTTTACAAAATGAGGAGGTAATCATTTATCTAGGATACTTGTCACCAAGTACCTCTTGCGGTTTACCCAAGTATGCATGCCTAATAGACAACACAGACGAACAGCCTGTAATCATACTCTTATTTAACCTTGCTCCGTACAGGGTTTACCATGCCAATTTGGTCACCCAAATCGCGGTGGGCTCTTACCCCACCCTTTCACCCTTACCCACCGAAGTGGGCGGTTTACTTTCTGCTGCACTTTCCATACTACTGGTTAGTAGCTCTTCCCGTTAGGAAGTGTACTGTTCTATGGAGTTCGGACTTTCCTCTGTTATCAAATAATAGCGATTACCCGTACTTTTAGTTATTTCTATTCTTATATTGTTTCTACGTCCGCTTCAGAAACTTCAATTTCTTCTGGAATTAATATACGAGCACAATTTTCACATGTATAAAGTATATCGTCATCACTTCTCATTTCCACAATTAATTGTGGAGGAATTGAGCTAAAACATCCCGAACAAGAGTTTTTCTTTACTTTCACAGCAGCATCGCTATGGTATTCTCTGACTCTATCATATTTTGCTAATGAAGTGATATCAATTTTACTGACAATTTTTTCTCTTCTTTCTACATATTCAGCTTTTTCTTCATCTTGCTCTTCTTGTACTTCGACTAATTCTTTTTTAGTATTTTTTAATTCTTCTTTAGAACTAATTAAATCAGCCTTTTGTTCATCCAAGATTCGTTCAAGATTCTGTTGTTTGATAGTCTCTTGTCTCAACTTTTCAGTTAACATTTTTGATTCTTCTTTCACATGCTTTATCTCACTTGTAATTGCATCAAATTCTTTATTATTTCTAACTTGGAATTGTTGCTGAGATAATTTTTCTTCTCTGATTTTCAAATCTTCTAAAGTAACTTTAGTAACGGAACAGAATTCTTTTACTTCTTCTAATATTTGTTCTGTTTCTTTTACTGTAGCTTTAAGCTTAGTATTTTTTTTCTCTTGCTCAGAAACTTTCTGAGGCAAATCACCAAACTCTTCTTCTAATTCGTCTAGATTTCTATCTATAAGTGCCAAATAGGCAAGCAATTGTGATTTAGATTCTTCCATTACTGTTATTAACCTTTATAATTATTTAAATAGTTTTTTTGCGATTTTATGTAACTGATCTCTGGGTAATAATTAACAGGGTTTGTTAGAACACTTCCTGTAATTAAATTAATCCCATCCCCAAGTTTTTCTTTCAGTATATTTTTCATTGCTTTAGGAACAAATTGTTCCATTTCGTAGTGTCCTGGATCGATTATTGCCATTTTATTATCTACGTTGTGAAAATCATGATACTTAACATCAGCAGTTATAAATGCATCACAATTAAGACTAATAGCATCTTTTATATAGCTACTGCCGCTTCCACCTAGAATAGCAATCTTATTAATGTCCTCTTTTGCACCTTTATTATACTTTAGTGGCGTATTACAGACACTTGATACTTTATATAATAATTCATTTATTTTTATAGAATCTTGTAATTCTACAACTACTCCCATACCGTATCCATCTATATTATCATCTGGAACTAAGAATTCTGATTTATCGAAGCCGAGTTGAGTACATAATTCGTAACTTGTACCAAATGGGTGTGAATCAAAGTTAGTATGTATAGCGTATAAAGCAATATCATTCTTAATTAACTTAGATACTAGATTACCTACCCTATTATCTGTAGTTATAGATGATAGAGGTTTAAATATCAGAGGATGAAAAGTGACTATTAAGTCCGAAGAGTATGATAAAGCTTCAGTTATAGAATCTTCATTCAGCTCAAGCGTTAAATAAACGTTTTTTATCCGTGATTTACTATTACTAATTTGTAAACCAATGCTGTCATCACTCCACGCTGTTTTAGGAGGGAATTCCAGCTCAAATATATTTAGGAGCTTTGATAATTCCATAAATTGTAATTATGTTCTATGTATCTAAATGATTTTTTTTGAAAAAACGTTTTAGAGTAAGGTGCTAAATTAATGAAAAATAAATTGTTTCTAAACTATTGATGTAAAAGATGACCAAAAAATTTGTATTTTCTCTTATTTTCGTGATAATTTACTTTTATCAGGTGAAATTAATAGCTCAAGTAACGGGTGGCGAAAATGGAGAATTTGATAAAGATAGTGTAATTGTGTTCGAACCATCTACTCCCCTATTGACATTAGGTGAAATAAACGAGTCAAAAACTACAGCTATGGGGTTTGACTTGATTTTCTCTACTTATGGTTTCGGAGGTGGTATGTTCTGGAGGGCTGAAATTAATGATGAGTTTGTATTTCTTTCAGATTTCTTTATCACAGGAATACGTAAGTCTGATGAACTAGAAAAGTTCAACCCTAATACTGGTGAAATATTTATTCCATATAAGTTAAATAGGCTATTCTCTATTCCATTTTCGTTTGGCATTCAGTATTTCCCTTTCAATAACCAAATTATTAGTACATTCAAGCCATTTGTGAGTGCTGGTGCTGGCTTTTCATTTATTATATCTACTCCTTATGACAGAGGATTTTTCAATGCTTTCGGATATGGGGAATATTATACTAGACCTGCTTTAAATCTATCTATTGGTGCTGATTTTGGAAACAAGAAGAAATCATTATCTGTATTCCAGATTAGATACCTCTCAATACCATTTGGGGGCGATGGCTTGCAGAGCTTGGATGCTTTTGTAGAAGACCCAATTACTAATTTTGGCGGAGTATTTCTAGATTTACGTATTGGGTTAAATTATTGAGAAATTGGAAATGATAGAGTTATTTTAGTCCCATTATCATTACCTTTACCTATAATATTAAAACTGCCATTATGCAATTCAATCATTTTCTTTGCAATTATTAATCCTAAACCGACACCTTGTTGTTCATTTTTTTCTCTATTGAATTGGTTAAGAGCCGCTATATTAGAAATTTGGTTTTCATCTATCCCTATTCCATTATCATTTAATTCTACTATCAATTTATCATTTGATATCTTTGATGACATTGTAACTTTGTCTCCCTTTTTTGAGAATTTGAACGCATTATCACTTAATTCATTCATTATAACATAGAAATTTTCAGAAGACATACTTATACTTATACCCATAGTTTCGTCTTTAATACTGAAATCCTCAAATCTATCGTACTTCGCAGCTATATTATTAACAATATCAAATGCCACTGCAAACGGTTCTTCTGTTCTTTGGGATGTAATCTCAGTTAGTAATTGTTCATTTGTTTCTATATTACTAAGTCTAATATAGAGTAAGTAGTTTTCTGTTATTTTAGATAATCTAGAAACAGACTGAACTATATCATGAGATAGTAATTTAATTTCACTTGTATCAAGTGATTCTGATTCTTGATAGATAATTCCTGCATTACCTTTTATTTCGTTAATTGCTGTTCTAAACTCATGCGGTAATGCATAAGTTACACTTTTACCAACTTGCTCTACTTTACTTTTAACATGATTTTCGAATACATTATACTTTTTCCATTGAGCATTTATAGCTGATACTATTTCGTCTCTTGTGTATGGTTTAACGAGGTAATCATCTGCCCCTTTTGTCATTCCTTCACGCATATTCGATTTTTCATTAAAAGCTGTAAGGAAAATAAAAGGAGTTCTATGTGTAATATTATCCGATCTAATCTGGTCTAAAACCTCAAAACCGTCCATTATAGGCATAGAAATATCACAAAGAATCAAATCTGGTTTGAATTCTTTTGCTTTTCTTACTCCAACTTGTCCATTTTCAGCAGTTATTACATCATAACCCTCAAATTCTAAAAGTGCAGATGTACTTTCTAAAATAAATTCGGCATCATCTATGACAAGTATTTTCTTCATGTTAATCTCACTGTTGAATAATAATTAATAACTATAAGTGTAATTGTTGATAATATAATTTAAAAATAATCTTTTTTATGTTAATTATGTAATCCTAAGTATCCCAATATTAGATTAAATTATGTCAACTGCCAAAAGAATAAATTACGAAAACAAAAAAGATGCAACAATTAGTCCAATTGTTGGTAATAGAGTTCCACCTAATTCGATGGAAGCAGAGATAGCTGTACTAGGTGCAATGATGCTTAATAAACAAGCAATATCTAAAGCAACTGAGCTTTTAGCACCTGAGTCATTCTATTCTCAAAAGCATAAACTTATATACGAATCTATTATTGCTTTATCTGAAAAAAATGAAACTGTTGATATAATCACCTTATCTGAACACTTGACTAAAACAAGTAATCTTGAAAATGTTGGCGGGCGGGGTTATTTAGCTAAAATTAATAAGGAAGTAGCTACTGCTGCAAATGTGGAGCAATACTCACTAATTGTTCTTGAAAAGCAATTACGTCGTGATTTGATTCAGTCAAGCGGAGAAGTAATTAATAATGCTTATGATGACAGTAAAGATATATTAACTGAGATTGACAAAGCCGAAGCAGATATTTTCAGAATTGCTGAAAAAAGGATGACAAAGAACTATCAAGGTATGCGTGAGTTAACCAAAGAGACTTATCGTCAAATAGAACAAATGAGAGTACGCTCTGAATCAGGTTTGACAGGTATACCAACTGGTTTAGTTGACTTAGATAAATATCTTGGCGGTCTTCAGAAATCAGAACTAATAATAATAGCAGCCAGACCTTCAATGGGTAAAACTGCATTAGCTCTTTCAATTGCCCGTAATTTGGCTGTTGAATATAAAAAATCAATTGCATTCTTCTCTTTAGAGATGGCATCAACACAATTGATTATAAGATTGCTATCAGCTGAGGCAAAGATTAATCAACAAAAAATTAGAACAGGAAAGATCAGCTCGCACGAAAATCAAAAAATAATAGATTCACTTGGTAAGCTTAATGATGCTAAAATCTACTTTGATGATAGCTCTATGATCGAGATTATGGAACTAAGAGCAAAGTGTAGAAGATTAAAAGCTGAGCATAATATTGATGCTGTTTTCGTAGATTACCTTCAATTAGTTCGTTCTTCTGGAATGGAATCAAGAGAAAGAGAAATATCGATGATTTCTATGACATTAAAACAAATTGCAAAAGAGCTAGAAATACCAGTTATTGCATTAGCCCAACTAAATAGATCAATTGAAAGTCGTCCTGGTAAGAGCCGTTCACCTATGCTTTCTGACTTAAGAGAGTCTGGTTCTATTGAGCAAGACGCCGATGTTATACTTTTTGTCCAAAGAGCAGAAGTTTATGGACAAATGGAATATGAGGATAAAACTCCAACCGAAGGTACAGCGGAATTAATAATAGGTAAGCAAAGAAACGGTCCAATTGGAACAGTTCGTATTGCATTCCAAAAAAATTATGCACGATTTGAGAATCTTAGCTATGGTTACGAGGAAATGCCAGCAAGTCCTGGTATTCCTGATGATGATTCTAATTTCTAAACAACTGTGACATATATATTAATGTAATAGTTACAATCAAATCAATAACTAATACAACCGTCATTAATTTGTATTTTTTCTCAATAAATAAATACAAAGCTGGTACTAATAGTACTACTGAAGCTATCATTGCAATCAGAAAAATAGTCATAATTTAATAAATCCCATAAAAAACAGTGAAATGACATCTTGCACAAGTCACAAACTTATATTATTTTTGTAATCTTATAAAATCGTAAAAAAGAAATAAGTATGTTTGATAGTTTACAAGAAAAGTTAGAACTAACATTAAAGAAATTTCGCGGACAAAACAAGATAACTGAAGAGAACATCTCTGAAGCACTCCAAGAAATCCGTAGAGCATTGCTAGAAGCTGATGTTCATATTGATGTAGTTAAAAAATTCGTAGAAAGCGTAAAAGAAAAGTCTATTGGAAGTGAAGTAAAAGGTAAGTTGAGACCTGATCAATTAATCGTCAAAATAGTGAATGACGAACTAGTTGAGTTAATGGGTAATAAACGATCTGAACTTAGAATAGCTTCTGGAAAACCTACTATTATTCTAGTAGCTGGGTTACAAGGTTCTGGTAAAACCACTTTTTGTGGTAAATTAGCTAAGAGTCTTCGTAAAAAAGGACGTCAACCACTATTAGTGGCTTGTGACATTTATAGACCTGCTGCAATAGATCAATTGAAAACCTTGGGTGCTCAAGTTAAGATACCTGTTTTCACAGAAGAAGGTAGCACTGACCCAATAGAAATTGCTAAGAATGCTTTAGAATATGCACGAAAGTTTGGTAGAGATACTATTATCGTTGATACAGCTGGTCGTTTGACAGTTGATGAAAAGATGATGGATGAAGTACAGAATATAAGTAAAGCAATTAATCCTATTGAAACGCTTTTTGTTTGTGATGCAATGATTGGTCAAGATGCAGTAACTACTGCTAAGGCCTTTCACGATAAATTGGAATTAACAGGTGTAGTACTTACTAAATTGGATGGTGATACTAGAGGAGGTGCAGCATTATCTGTACTTCACGTAGTAGGAAAACCAATTAAATTTGTAGGTGTTGGTGAAACCGTTGATGATTTGGAACCTTTCCATCCAGAAAGGATTGCTTCTAGAATTTTAGGTATGGGTGATATCCTTACTTTAGTTGAGAAAGCAGAATCACAAATCGACAAAGAAGAAGCCGCACAGTTAGAAGAAAAAATTAGAAAAAATGAATTTACATTTGATGATTTCCTAAGTCAGTTGAGAGCAATTCAGAAGATGGGTTCTCTTAAAGATTTACTTGGTATGATACCAGGTATGGATAAACAACTAAGAAATGTGAATATTGACGATAGTGCATTCAAAAAAGTTGAAGCGATCATCCAATCAATGACAAAGAAAGAAAGAACACATCCTAAAATAATAAACGGTTCCCGCAGAATGCGTATTGCCAAAGGAAGTGGGACTAATGTACAAGACGTAAACCGACTTTTGAAGCAGTTTGACGATATGGGCAAGATGCTTAAAAACATATCTAGAGGAAATAAATCTAGAATGTTAGGTGGTTTAGGTTTAGGAAAATTTGGTATTAAATAAAATTGAAATTAAATTGCAGTAATTAATCAGGTAATATTACAGAAATGGTAAAGTTAAGACTAAGAAGAAAAGGGCGTAAAGGTTACCCCGTATATGATGTTGTAGCTGTTGATAGCAGAAGAAAAAGAGACGGTGCATACATCGAAAGACTTGGATATTATGATCCAAATACTAGTCCAAATACAGTTAAATTGGATGATAACAGAGCAATATATTGGTTAAACGAAGGTGCACAACCTACTTTAACTGTTAAAAATATATTTGGTCACGAAGGTGTATTGCTAAAAAGAGCATTACTTTTCAAAGGATTAGACGAAGATCAAATCGCTGAACAAGTAACAAAACATAAAGAAAATGCTCTTGCAAGACATGACAGATTGAAAAAGGCTAGAAAAGCTAAGAATGCTAAACCTCCTGTAGAAGAAGTTGCAGTTGTTGAAGAAGCACCAGCTGTAGAGGAAGCTCCAGAAGCGACTACTACTGAAGAATCTACTGATTCAGCTGAGTAATTAGTTTTTCCTCTTTGATGAAAAATAAAAAAAGCCGGCTAGACCGGCTTTTTTAGTTTCTATAATTTCAATATAGAATATTAATGTTTTGCAGGAACACTAAAAGACACTGTAGTTCCTTGACCTTCTTCAGATTCAATCCATATTTCGCCTTCATTCATTTCCACAAATGATTTACTTAGTATAAGTCCAATCCCTGTCCCCCTCTCCCCTTCTGTTCCGAATCGGGAATCTTTACCATTTCCTATTTCAAATATATCTTCAAGCATCAATTTATCAATACCAATACCTTTGTCAGTAATTGTAAAGTTAGCTTTTGAATCTATGTTTTGTACATCTATAACGACAGTACTATCTACCTTCGAGTACTTAATGGCATTTGACACTAAGTTTTTTATAACAACTGATAATAGATTAGGGTCTCCATAAGCATAAACTTCCTGACCATTATTATAGACAATTTCTATATTCTTATCCTTTGCCTTAGGCATATAATGATCTATATATTTTTTAACTAAATAGTTTATAGCAAATTTTTCAGGATAAAGTTCTATTTCATTCTTTTGTAATTTTGCCCATGTTAATAGATTTTCTAATAATAACATTAGGTTATTTGAGGCATCTTTTATAGTTGCAAGTGATTCTTTAATCTCTTCTTGACTCATATCATTATAATAATCGACTAGTACAGATGTGATATTCTTAAACCCGCTTAGAGGGTTTTTTAAATCATGAGCTATGATTGTAAATATCTTATCTTTAGTTAGATTTATCTCATGAAGCTGGCTATTAGAGTCATTAAGCTGTGTATTTAATTCGGTAAGTATTTCGTTTGTCTTACGTTTTGATCGATACTTAGAGAAGAGCAATATTGCTATGAAAATAAGCAACGCAGCAAGTGAAACAGCACCTATTATTAATACCTGAGTTAACTCTTTGTCTTTTCTTAGTATTTGAATCTCATTATCTTTCTTTTGTAGCATATATTCTTCGTGTAGCTTTTGTATTCTTCTGTTCTGTTCTACATTATATATACTGTCTTTAGTAGTGTTGAATAATTTACTGTATTGAAGTGCTGATTTATAATCAGTTGTATTCTCATACAGTTTTGATAAGTAAAAGTAGCTGTCAGCTATTACTGCTTTAGCATTTAATTCCTGTGCTATTGAAAGTGCATCTTCAATATTAGAAGCAGCAGTATTATATTTCTCTAAACTAATAAAAACTTGTCCGAGATTATTAAGAGTTTGAGCTTCACCTTTCTTGTCTTTCAAATCTTGACTTATTTCAAGTGATCGATAGAAAAATTCTAGTGCTGTATAGTTATCACCCTTACCCAGATATACGACACCTAAGTTATTATAACTATGCAATAGTCCAACTAAATCATTAATCTCTTTACTTACCTCAAACCCTAAATTATAGTATTTAAGGGCGCTATCTATTTGTTTATCATTCCAATAGATAGAAGCTAAGTTATTATAAGATTGTATTATTAGTGGCTTTTCATTGAATTGTTTGAAAATACGAAATGATCTTTTGATATAGTCTAAAGCAAGATTGAAGTCTCTAATATTATTATAAATAAGACCTATATTATTTAATGCTATAGCTCTATCTCTTTCTTTTCTAGATTTCTCAGCAATCCTAAGAGCCCTGAAATAAAAATCAATTGCTTCTTCATTTCGGCTTATATATCTATAAGAATCACCTATACCATTGATAAATTTGAATCTATATATGCTATCTAGGCGAGTATCTTTTTCTAATATTTTTAAACCAGTTCTAGCATAGTCTATGCCTTTCATAGGAAGTACATTCCTATATTCAACTAATAATTTAAAAAGTAAATCAACTTTCTTATCATCGGTGAGGTTTTCTTGTTTATATTTTTCTTCTAACTTATCAGTAGCATCATCAGCCTTTGCGAATTGAAGTAATGATAAAGTAAATAATATAAGAATACTATATTTCATATTTTCGTAGAATAATTATTGAAACTAAGGAAAGCAAAAGCGTAATTAAAGAAACAATAAATCCAGTATTATAAGTATCAGAATCATATTCAACAATAACATGATTTTCTCCTTTCTTCAACTTAATCGCTCTGAAACAATAATCAACAAGATGTACTTCTGTTTCTTTTTTGTTAACTATAGCTTTCCATGATGGGTAATATATCTCACTTAAAATTAAAAATCCATCAGTAGAATTGCTGATTTTATACTCTAATCTATCATTTTCATAACTAATACACTTAATTTTTGATGTTGGTTCCTCTTCTATTGAAGTGAAATCAACTTTTTCTTCAAATAATCCTGTTTTGAGTAAATCATACTCACCAGATTCCATAATTGATTTTATTGTTGAAGAATCTGTTTCTACTACTTTATTTACAAACCATGCATTCCCAAATCTATCCATATTTTCAAAGAATCTAGGTGCATTAAGATTTCTATCTATTCCTACAGAATATCTAACGTTCAATATGTCCATACTTAAATCAATATTAGGCATCGGAGGACTTACTCTTTGAAGTAATAATGGATTATAACCTTCAATTAGCATGATATTATCAACCATTCCTTGATTACGCTTCATCGCCATATACCTTACAGGTTGGTATAGTCTCATATTAACTCTGAATATATTATCAGGTAAACTAGGAGTAAATGCTTTCTTAAATTCTTTAGGCATTTTATAGCCATTTGGAATTTGTGCTGCTATTGGGTTTTGAGGACTTTTATTAAAATCATTACCAACAGAGTACAAATCAAAGAAAAGTATAATTATAAATAATGAACCAGAAATAGTCGCTTTTAATGTCTTATTAGATGTAAAAAAAGCAATGCCAAATCCAAGTAAAAGAACAACAATTGTACCTAAAGCCCTTGAATTTATACCTTCTTGAAGTATTTCAGGGGTATTGAAATTTTGGAATAATGAACCAGTAGAAACAAGCAAAGTCATTAACAAAGGAATTGAAAATGCAATTATAAGTTCTTTTTTATATTTCTTAGATTTATCTAGAAGTAAATCAAACCCCATACCTGCTAGCAAACTAAATCCTAATGTCACAAAAAACATCATCCTCGCAGGCATACGGAATGTATTGATATATGGTAAATTATAAAATATGTCATAAAAGAATGAGTTAGAACCAAGAGAAAAAAGGAATCCGAATAAGGAGATACTTGCGAATATAATTACTTTTATATCTCTATAACCAGCGAGTATTGTAAATAGTCCAAGTGCTAAAATTAAAGCACCAAAATAAAAACTTGTTTCCCAATAGTAATGAATACCTTGAACTCCTTCGAATGGAAGATAGAAAGAGGCACTTCTTAAGTCTTCCCCACTCACAGTACCAAAAAGATTAGGTACTACTGTAGTTAATGCCTGTTTAAAGTGTAAAGAGCCCTCAGTAGCTTTTTCATAATTAATTTCTGACCTTTGTGATAAGTCCGCAAGTTCTTGTGCCGGTAATAACTGAACAGTGAATAATCCATAAGCAATTATAAAAGTTAAAACAGTCGATACTATTAATTTTGTTGTATTAATATTCTCAGATTTGAATGATTTAATAAGGAAACCTAAAGCAAATAACCCTATAAATATGAATTCATAAAGTATTGATTGAGGGTGTCCAGCGAGAATAGACAATCCTAAAATAAGCCCACTCAGAACTCCTAAGTATATTCTACCTTTTGTGAATGAGGAGTAAAGTACTCCTATTACTAAAGGTAACCAAGCTAACTGATATATTATCATTGGATGTATAGTATGGCAAATCATAAGCATAGAAAAGCTGTATCCGATACTAGCAAATATACCCCCATATTTAGAGATACCTAATTTACGAGACAGATAGAAAGTATTGAATTGCGAAATAGCAAAATGTAATATTATTACTAATTGCAAAGCTGCAAAAGGAAGCTTACCATCTGAAACAAATAAGTCTAAAATCCGATTAAGTGGGTAGAAAAAACCCGTTTGAATATCAGCGAAAAAAGGCATACCTCCAAAAGTATAAGGATTCCAAAAAGGGATTCCATCGGAAGTAGCAGCAAAGTTTTGAAATGGATACACATACTCAACAATATCCTCCCAAAAGAATGCGTCTCCTACTATATTAGCCCAGAAGAAAATGGCAGTTGTAATTAGTGAAATTAAAACTGCTAAAAAGTAGTCCGACTTTATTATTTTCATTAACATATTATTCTCTAAGTTGTTATTGATAAATACGCTTTATTCCTTCTTAACTATGAATAAAATAACTCGTATATTATTTTTTGAAAGTTTACCAAAACTAATAAACAATATACGATTTTAATAAATAAGCATAAATAAAATGCTTAAAATGATATAAGAAATGGAGATGAGAGATGAATTTTGAAGAAAAAATAACCACAGAAATGAAAATAGCTCTAAAGGGAGGTATGAAACTCAGATTAGAAACCTTACGCTCACTTAAAACTTTGATAATAGAATTTCAAAAAAATGGAAGTGGTAAGGAACTAAATGATGAGGAAGCTGCAAAAATGCTAAATAAGGCTGCAAAAAACAGAAAAGACTCTATCGGTATGTATTTGCAGGCTGGCAGAACAGAACTTGCAGAAAAAGAAAAGCAAGAACTTGACATAATACAAGAGTTTATGCCAGCACAATTGACTGAAGAAGAGTTGAATGATGTAATCGTTGCTATTATTAAAAAAGTAGATGCTAAAAAACCTTCAGATATGGGAAAAGTAATTGGAGCAGCTATGCAAGAAGTTAGTGGCAAAGCAGATGGTAGTATGGTTCAGCAAATTGTTAGAAAATTATTGAGTAATAGTTAATGAGTAAAGAGTTAGAACTTCGTAGAAGTAGATTATTGATTGAAACTGAAAAAGAATTAGAGTTTGGTAGTGTCTTGGAAGAGATTTCAAAACTTTGTAATTCAACTAAAGCATCTGTATATGCATTAAATATAAAGCCATATAAAAGTGAAGATGATTTAAGAAGTGAATTAGACTTAACTGAAGATGTAATTCATATATTCCAAAGTGGAGAAGAACTCCCGCTTTCAGGATTAAGAGAAATTGATAATTCTTTAAAAAAAGCACAGATCAGAAATGCTGTTTTAGATGAACATGAATTATTAAGAATAAAAGATAACCTAAGAGTCTTCAGATTAGTGAGCAATTTTATAAATAACAAAAGTGAAATACTAGTTAACCTTAGCAAAATAAAAGAATTAATTCACTTTAATCAATTCATAGAAAAACACATAGATGATGCAATTAGTGATAACGGGGAAGTAAAAGATACCGCCTCTAAACAGTTGCAATCTATAAGACGCAATATACTTTCGACTTCTGACAGATTAAGAAACAAGCTTCAGTCTATTCTTAAAAAGACTTTCCAAGATGATTTACTTCAAGATGATTTCTATACGCTTAGAGAAGAAAGGTTTGTAATTCCAGTGAAAACTGAGTTCAAAAAGGAAATTCCTGGGATTATTCACGGTTTATCAAATACTGGTAACACAGTATTTTTAGAGCCTTCTGAAATTATAGATATGAATAATAGTCTTTCTATTCTTAGAAATGATGAGAAGAAAGAGATTTACAGAATTCTAAGTGAAATAACAGAAGAGATTGGTCAAGAAGCTGAAATACTAAGAGAAACGAATGAACTTATAACTAGAATTGATCTAGTAAATGCTAAAGCGAAATATGCTCGTAAGTATGATGGATTCAAACCAATAATTGTAGAAAGTAATGAAATTGAATTAAAGGACTTATACCATCCATTATTACTAAAAAACAAAAGTAAAAAGCAGGTCATTCCATTAACAATCAGTTTTGACACTATCAAACAAGGACATTTGATTTCAGGGCCAAACGCAGGTGGTAAAACTGTTGCTTTGAAAAATATAGGTCTCAACTTATTAATGGCTATGTCAGGTATTTATACTTTTGGCTATTGCAAAACAGGTCTTAGAGATGTATTTACTTCAATTGGAGATCATCAATCAATTGAAATGGACTTAAGTACATTTTCGTCTCAGATGAAAAGAATAAAAGATATACTCGACGTTGCAGACCCAGATGCGTTAATGTTAGTTGATGAGATTTGTTCAGGAACTGACCCTAAGGAAGGTTCTGCTTTAGCATCAGGTATTTTAGATACTACATTGAAGTATAATCTGAAATTCATAGTAACAACACATCAATCCTCTCTTAAAACCTATGCACTTAATAAAGAGAATATAGAGAATGCTTCACTCGAATTTGATGAAGAGAATTTAAAACCAACTTATAATTTCTTAGCTGGCGTACCGGGAAACAGTTATGCTTTCAATTTAGCAGAGAGTATAGGGCTATCTAAGTTGATATTAGAAAGAGCAGAAAGCTATTTAGATAAAAAGGATTCTGAAATTGATAGAAGTATTTCTGAGATTGTGAATTATAGAAAACAAGCTGAGAAGATGAAACTTGATGCAGAAACAAGCTTAAGAAAAGCTGAGAATAAACAACAAGAATACGAAAGATTAGTTGAAGAATTACGGTCAAATAAATCTGACTACAAACTTAAAGCTCAACAAGAAGCTAATTTAGTCCTAGCGGAAGCAAATAAGCTAGTTGAAAATACTATAAGAGAAATACAAGAAGGAAAAAGAAAGCTTGGCGAAATCAAAAAAGAATTCGAACAAAAGAAAGAAGAGCTAAAGAACAGAGTTGCCCAACCGAAGAAGAAAGATGTTATAAAAGTTAAGTCTGATGATAGAATCGAAAAAGGCGATACTGTTAGAATAGATATGTATGATACCCCTGGACAAGTAATTGAACTTGCTGAAGATGATAAGCATGCAGTTGTAGAATTTAATGGGCTGAAATTTAGAACTGAACTTATTAAGCTAGTTAGAGTTAGTGGTAAAATCAAGAAAGATAAAAGTAAAGCTAACGAAGATTCGAGCAAATACTTCAAAATGGGAGCCGAGACAAGAATAGATGTTAGAGGCGAAAGAGTCAATGAAGCAATAGCTATTGTCGAAAACTTTATGAATGATGCTGTAATTGCTGGATTACCATTTCTAACTATCCTTCATGGGAAAGGGACTGGAGCTCTTAGACAAGCTATACACGAATATTTGAAAATGCAATCATCCATCAAAACTTTTAGAAATGGAAATCTAGCTGAAGGTGGCGAAGGTGTTACTGTATTAGAATTATATTAGAATTTGAATTAAAATTATTTATAAAATTAGAGAACTAATATGTTAAAAACATCAATTGCTACTTTGCTATTAGCAGTAGCTATTACAAATCTACAAGGTAAAGAAATGACGGAATATCAACCGCCAGAAACTAAGAAATCAACTGTTTATGATACACTTCATGGAGAAGTAGTTATAGACGATTACAGATGGTTAGAGGATAAATCTAATCCAGAAGTACGTGCTTGGTCTGAAGCTCAGCATAATTCAACAGTTGACTATATACTTAAGAACGGAAAGGATATAGTAGGTTTGAAAGACGAAATCAAAGCACTTAATGATAGAGACTACAGAAGTGCACCATTTTTCAGAGCAAAGAGAGAATTCTTTTATGCAAGAAAACAAGGTGAACAGCATAATACGCTTTATACTATAATTGATGGAAAAGAAATAAGACTCTTCTCCCCTATTGATTTAGATGCAACTGGTAATACTTCACTATCAGGAATGGACTATACAGAAGATGGAAATATAATTTCTATTGGTACTCAGTATAAAGGTGATGAGATTGACACTTACAGATTAATTGATTCTAAAACTGGGAAAAAAATTGGAAATGATATAACAGGTCTAAGATCTTTCTCATTCGCAAAAGATGAGAGTTATGCATATATAACTGTGCAAACTCGTGAAATGATTGATAACCAGAAACCAATACAAGTTTATAAACATAAATTAGGTACTAGTAGAGATAAAGACGTTTTACTAGCCGAACCTAATGACGCAAAAGATGTAGCTAGTGTTTGGGATACAAAGCACGGTGGTTTAACTTTCTTTAGCCAAGGGGATTTTTATTCAAATACTTTGAAATTCAGAAAACAAGGCGAGAATAGTGAGCCAAAAACAATATTTAGTTCAAAAGAATTTAGATCATTTCCTGATGTTCACAAAGACAAAATCTATTTTCAGTCTAATTATAACGCTCCAAATTTCAAGATTTATGTAACTGATATCGACAAGCCAGACTTTGAAAATTGGATTGAGTTCTATCCCGAAAAAGAAACAGTACTAGAAGGCTTTACATTTACTTCTGATTATGTACTTGTCATGTATAAAAAAGATGTTTTAAGTCATATCGCAGCTTATGATTTTGATGGTAACTATATCAAAGAAGTTGTGACACCCGAATTCGGTGATGTTTCTGGAATGAGTTATAATGAAGAGATGAACACTTTATTCGTAAGTTTATCTACATTTACTAGTCCAGCTAAGCTTTATAAACTTGACGGTAAAACTCTTGAATGGGAGTTCTATTACCAAGACGAATTACCAATTAATACAGAAAACATTGTCTCTGAAATGGTAAAATATAAATCACTAGATGGCACAATGGTACCTCTATTTATTTCACACAGAAAAGATATAAAGTTAGATGGCACAAACCCTACGTTGTTATACGGTTATGGTGGTTTCAATATCTCTATGGGTCCTTCATTTCTTGGTGATAAAGCATCATTTATTAATAGAGGTGGTGTTTATGCTGTTGCTTGTCTAAGAGGCGGTAGTGAATATGGTGAGAGCTGGCACAAAGACGGTATGTTAGATAGAAAACAAAATGTATTTAATGACTTTACTTCGGCTGCAGAATATTTGATTTCTGAGAAATATACAAACTCTGATAAACTAAGTATTCTTGGTGGTTCTAATGGTGGTCTATTAACAGGAGCTTGTCTTGTTCAAAGACCAGAATTATTCAAATCAGCGATAGTAGCAGTACCATTGTTAGATATGATAAGATATCACAAATTTTTAATTGCACGATATTGGATTCCTGAGTACGGAGACCCAGATAAAGTTGAGGATTTTGAATTCATAAGACCATATTCTCCTTATCATAATATACAAGAAGGTGTTAATTACCCGATTACATTAGTAAAAGCTGGAGAAAATGACACTAGAGTCGATCCTCTTCATGCTAAGAAATTTGCTGCTGCTCTACAAAACAATCCTGGACAAAAAAACGATGTGTTTCTATTCGTAGATTTTGATTCGGGTCACGGGAGTGGGCAGTCAATTGACAAGCAAATAGAAAACACTTATTTACAATGGAAATTTATATTTAACACTCTTGGTATGTAGTATAATATCAGTTGTGATTGAATTTAAAACGCTTAATTGTAATACGGTTAAGCGTTTTTTTCTTTGTATACTACTTCATGGATAGTATCTAATAGATGTTCAAAATTACAAGGTTTATCCAACCTACCATTGAAACCAAATTCTTCGTAATGCGAGACAACTGGTTTGGATGAATGACCACTAAAAACAAGTGCCTTTATATTTGGATCTATTTTTCTTAATTCATTCAATACATCTAATCCATCTATTTCATATCCAACTAATGTCATATCTAAAATTGCAACATCAAATGGATATTTAGGGTGAGTTTCTTTGAAAAAACTAATAGCTTTTAATGGATTATTAAATGACTTTATCTCTAAATCTGTAATTACTTCTGATACATCAGACATCGTATTTGTAATATTTACATCGTCATCAACCAAAAATACTCTTGTTTTCCTGTATTTTTTAGGCCTATTCTCAATCTTATCAATTTCGATTCTATCTTTTTGTTCTACTTGTTTTCTTAAATAAATTGTAAACAATGTACCTTTATTTATTTCTGATTCGACTACAATAGCCCCATTGTGATTTTTTATAATGAAATATACTGTAGGGAGCCCAAGACCTTGTCCATCTTTCTTAGTTGTATAGAATGGAGTAAATATCTCTTCAATAACTTCTTTCTCAATCCCGGTTCCTTCATCTTTTATATCAATTCGAATATAATCGCCTTCTTCGAGAGATTGGATTTGATTATCCATTAGTATAACATTACAAGTAGTTATATCAATATTTCCGCCCTTAGGCATTGCTTGACTTGCATTGATTAGGAGATTAAGAATAACTTCATTTAGTTGTTTACTATCAGCCTCTATACTATGTATATTTGGATCCAAATTCAATTTTATCTGATTTGAAGTACCTGCTAATGCAATTTCTACTGAATTTTCAATTATTTCATTTATATTAACTGACTCTAAAGTAGGTTCATTTGACTTAGTAAAAGTTTGAAATCTGGTTGCCAAGGCATTAGCTTGTTCTAAACTAGCTGAAATTCGATTTAATTGCTTCTCAATTGAAAGCGGACTCATTTTTATAACATCAACTGATAAAGTAATTGCCGCAAGTATATTTTTAAAATTATGAGCTATTCCACCTGCAAGAATCCCTAGAGACTCTAGTTTTGATATTTTTTGAAGTTCAGAAAGATGTTTTTTTCTTTCCGAAATATCCATTAAAACACCTCTAAAACCGATTAACTCATCATCTTTCTTAATAGGACTAGCAAAGAGCAATACATCGAAATATTCCCCATTTTTTTTCATTCCAGTGTATTCGATTGGTCCCAAATTTGGGTTTAGAATTCTACTTTTAAGATTTTCTTTAATCTTTGTTCGTTGTTCCGGTACAACCAAATCATAAGTCTTAAGATTATCTAAGAACTCTACTTTATCATATCCAAACCATTCTAAAGTCTTACTGTTAGCGTAAGTTATGCTACCTTCTAAATCTACTTCAAGTACTGCAACTGGCAATAGTTCAGTCATTTTTCGAAATCTTTTTTCACTTTCGACTAGTTTTTCTTCTATCAGCTTTCTTTCTGTAAAATCTCTAGCAACTATTATAAATCCTTCTTCTTTACCCTCTTTGCCTTTGAATACAGATACTTTTACATTGTTCCATTTTGTATCACCATTTATATATAGTGAATAATCAAATTGTCTAGATTTTCCATCAATTTTCAATAATTCCAAAACTGATGTAAATTTAGTTGTTATTGACTCAGGTAAAACTTCAGAATAATGTTTATTTAAGAACATATCAGGAGTAGTATATAGCTCATTATTACTTGATGAATTATAATAATCTATGAAATAGCCTTCGTTATCAACTACAAATACTAAATCATCTATATTTGACATTACATTTGCTTGCTTGACTTCGCTTTCATTAAGTGCTTGTTGAATTTCTTTCTTGTCAGTATTATCTTGTACAGTACCAATTAGACCAATATTATTACCAGAATCATCTTTAATTATTTCAATATTAGTTTTATAGTATCTTAGTTCACCTGTGTTTACTTTTATCCCCCTATATTCAGTAGCTAAGGGTACACCAGTCAATATAGTGTTCTCTAATTGTTTAAGATATTCTCCTCTGTCTTCTTCATAGATAAGATTAATCGCAGCTTCTTTTTTTGTGACATATTCATCGGGTGTTAGTCCAATTAATTTATTTAGCTCCTCAGACCACCAAACTTCATCATCTGAGAAATATCCGTCAAAATAACCTGTATTAGATAATCTCTGCAAATCATCAAATCGTTTTTTTAGTATATCTCTTTGAGCGATTATACCTTTTAATTTTTTAACCGTAATGATTAACACAGTTAAAACACTTAAAAGTAATAGCGTTAATAAAATAGTCATAACAAATTCACCCGCATCTTAATTAGTTAAGAAATGAATCTAATTAGGTAGAATTATACTAAAGTAAGAAAAATTGGGATAAAATAAAAAGAACATCTTAATAAATATTAAGATGTTCTAATATAAGATGGGTAGTACACCCTAGGATACTATTATCGAACTCTGTTTACCAGCAGATGAAAGAAATTTCTGCTTTAATGGAGCATTAACGACTTATCACGTCCGCCCCTGGTGCCTGTACTTTATTATTCTTCTCGCCTTCGGGTGCCAGCCCCGATGGGTCGTTGAACATAACAGGGTTGTTGTAACTATAGTGATATGGACTATGCCCAGTAAATATCTCCATTAGAGGATCCACAGACATAAACCTTCCAGTTTCGGAGTTGTATAACCTAGCTCCCATCTGCATATATCCGTTCTCTTTGGATTTATGACTACCCATATATCCACGTTTAGGAATATCGTCAGTGCTATGATGCTGATTTTCACCATAAGGTTCGTAGCCAGCAAAAGTCAGTGTTGTATCATTGTCTTTTATTTTCATCCTTGTCGAATTCATATTATCCAATATATTATATTCTTTCGAACCATCGGGATAAATTTCTACTAATCCATTAGTTTAATAATAAGACAGCTAACTAGATTATTTAAAGGAACTGTATAA
>JBLWYD010000043.1:0-25539 GCA_048267165.1 Bacteroidota bacterium | reverse complement strand
GCAAGAATATATTTTTGAAACTACGTTTCAATAGTTGATTACTAGTTTTCATAAGTTCTCGTTTTTATTTTATTAAAAAGTTAATTCCACGCCCGCATTTATGACCTTAAGCGGCGGTAGATTATTGGTGCTCAAAGTTTCTGGGTCGAGCCCTTTGTATTTTGTGAAAGTCAATAGGTTTTGGCCCTGTACATATAGTTTACATCCCACATCCATTGTCCACTTTTGGGGGATGGCATAGGAAAGCGCAATATTTTTCAGGCGTATATACGAGGCATCGCCTACACTGCCCGTACTGCTATAAAGATTGTTATAAGCAGTATAGGACTCATTGTTAAACCCAGCCGAATACAATTGTTGCGTAGCTTGATCCCCAGGCAACTCCCAATGGTCCAATACTTCAATGGGCTGGTTTTCCATTTGGCCGGGCATGGAGAAGGTATATTGAAAAATCCTTCCCTTCTGTTTTACGAACTGAAAGAGAAAATCCAAATTGAAATTGGCATAGGAAAGTGAGTTCTGAAGGCCTCCAAAGTACTGGGGACTTATATTGACCACCGATTTCAGGTCGTTCGGTTTGGATATGGCTCCATCCCCATCAAAATCCTGAAAAGTATAGATTCCCGTTTCTGGGTCAACTCCCGTAGCGTTGTACAATAAAAGGATATCCAAGGGTTCGCCCACCACATAGGTATTTGCATAGGTAGAGGCTTCCAATCCCGGGAAAGAGATCAGCTTATTTTTTGGGTAGCTGATATTAAGGGAGGTCTCCCAACGGAAATTTCCCTTTTGAAAATTGGTAGTGGAAAGTTCAATTTCCCAACCCGTATTCTCAACAGTGGCATCCAAGTTTGCGTTTAAACTGGGAAAACCAGTGGTGCCGGGCAAGGGAATGCCCACCAATTGGTTGGAGGAGCGGTTGTGGTAATAGGAGGTGGTTATCGAAATCCTGTCCTTAAAAAATCCTAATTCCAGCGCGGCTTCCAGTTTTTTATTGACCTCCCACCCATAGTCCGGATTGTAGAGCTGTACGGACTGTAATCCCTGTATGCCTTGATAGGTTAGACCGCTAGGAATATAAGTGTCCAAGAACCTATAGTTACCTATTTGGTCGTTGCCTGAGGTGCCATAACTGCCCCGGAGCTTTCCAAAACTTAAAAAAGAAATATTATTTTTTAGGATGGGTTCCTCCGAAAAAATCCAAGCGGCTCCCACCGCCCCAAAATTGGCATATTGGTTGGCAGGACCGAAGCGACTTGACCCATCGCGTCTTGCGGTAAGGTTGACTATGTATTTATGGTCCCAATTTAGATTAAGTCGGCCAAAAACCGCCTGATATTTATATACCTCCTCGCTATTAGCAGTTATGGAAAGGTTTGCAGCTGCGGCGGGATTATAGATAAGGCTATTGCTTGGAAAATCGCTTGCAAATTGTTGCAGCCGGGACGTTTTTTCCTTTTGGAAGGTACTTCCCAAAAGGATATCTATTTTTCCCTTGCCCAATGCAATATTATAGCCTATTTGCGGCTCTATAATCCATGAAGTTCTTGAACCATCGTTTAGAATAAGGGAGGATGAACTACTGTCCAGCCCAAAAGCTGGATCGTAAATAGTATGGGGCGCGGTCCTGCTTTCTTCCAGTGTATTGGCAACATACCCGAGATTTGCTTTTAGCATCAAGTTATGGAAGGGTCGATAGGTCAATACTGTATTTGCGGTTAGCGTATTGGTTGCGGATAGGTATTCTCCATTCCAGGCCGCAAGTGGATTCTTGAAGGTGCCGTCTTCCCAATTCAATTCCCCTTCGTCAGTGTATAAAGCAGGGGCGTTGGGGGGCAGCACCAAAGCTTCCCGGACAAGATTGAACGGCGGCAGGTCATTGGAGTCAAACACATAGTTGCCGCTAAATTGAATATCAAATTTATCGTTTGGGGCGGTGTGATTGAGGTTTACCAGTACTGCACCCTTTTTATATTTGGAATCCTCTGGAAATACGGTAGATTCTTCCCGATAATTCCCGTTTATCAAAAATTGCGTAAACTCGCCGCCTCCGTTTATGGAAGCGCTAGCTGCGTGGTAGTAAGCAGTTCCCCCAAGCAGTTCCTCTTGCCAATCGGTATAGCGGTCCGGGTCCCAGGTGCCATTAACGTCATAGGCGTTAACAGGATATTCCGTAATGCCGTCATTCGCAAAGGCCTCCCGGCGCATGGCAAGATACTGCTCAGTATTGAGCAGATCCATACGTCTCGTGACTGTTCCAACACCTGTACTGCTTCCCAGCTTAAAGGTGGTTTTTCCGGCCTTCCCTTTTTTGGTAGTTATTAGCACAACCCCATTGGCGCCTCGGGAACCATAGATTGCGGTGGCATCGGCATCCTTTAAAATCTCGATGCTTTCAATATTGTTTGGGTCTATACCATTCAAGGCACTCTGGGCATCCCCAATTACAGGAGAAAGGTTGTAATCTCCCAACGATTGTGAAGGATAAGGCACCCCATCCACAATATAAAGGGGCTCACTGCCATCAGCGCGGATGCTGTTACGACCACGGATGCGCACCGAAAAGCCACCCCCGGGTACGCCCGTAGTCTGCACAATGTTAACCCCCGCCATCCTGCCCTGCATAGCGGCAAGGGGATTGGAGACGGGCTGGTTCTCAATTTCGGCAGCGGTAACGCGAGCGATACTTCCTGTTTTCTCCCTATCGGAAACTTTGTAGTAGCCCGCATTAATAACAACAGCATCCAAAGCCTGGGCATCCACCTCCATGACAACATTAAAAACAATGTCCCCATCACTACCACTGCGACTGACACTGAGACTGCGACTGCCACTGAGACTGCCAACTGAAACCTCCTGCGTTTTATAGCCCACATAGGTAAACACCAACGTATCAGTTGAGGAAGCCCTAACGGAGTACCGCCCCTCCAGATCGCTAATGCTCCCCCGGGCGGTGTTCTTTACCAAGACGTTGACGCCACTAAGCGGGGCCGCGCCATCGGTAATAATGCCACTGATTGTTTTTTGTGGCTGGTTCTGTGAAAAAATAGGGGAGTTATAGGTTAGGAAAAGGGCAAAAGATAGTGCATAGGCATAGCTTCGCCTGTAATTATTTTTCATAATTTCGCATTGGTTTAATTGGTTACTATTTTAAACTACTGGCCTGCTCCTACGGTCGTGCAAAAACTTTGGAGCGGGTCATTTTTTTTGATAGTGAGGTGTGAAGCGTGAAGCGTGAGCCGTGAAGCGTCTCAATACTCAATACTAACTACTCACTACCATAGTTGCGAAAAATCATAAACAAAACCGAAACATTTGCCTTGAAAGAAAGTTGAGGGAAGAAATAGCGACCAAGCCCAATACAAAAGGGCGCGGAACTCAACTTATCGACCTGGGGCACTGGTATGCCTGTGTACAGATAAGAGAGCCCACGCCCGGGTCGTGAGCATCCTTGCTTATCATCTCGTACACGTAAAAATTACCAGTTTTCAGATCGAGATTCAAAGCGAATGCTTCTAAAAAGTTTAGAAATGCTTTCGCAAAAATATAATATGTATCTAAAATATTCAGATACAAAATCAAATATACTAAAATTTATCGGTACGCCAAAGCGTACCGATAAATTATTTGAGAAATACTTAATTGCGTAAATGAAAAAGGAACTAATTCAAGTTATTAAAATTCAAATCGCAATTACCCTAATTAGTTTGCTTGAAACTAGCAAAAAATTCAGCCCCATTAATAAGACAAATGAAGAAATTATTGAAAGCTATAATAGAATAGCCGTAGAAGCTGATATCAGAAAAGCAACAGTTTCAGATGCTTTTAATGCTAAATCGATCACAGGTCCGAACTCGACCACCGTTTTTTTAATTGTTAAAGCTATGGGATATACTTTATCCGACTTTGCCAAAAAATATGACAGTATTACTGAAGCAGATGTAGAAAAATTTAAAAAAACACGAAAAATATAGACGAACCTCCGGTTTTAATAAATTTTCTTTTATAAGGTCCGAAATAGAAATATTAAATATTTCATTCTTATTTTATAATCTTTTTATTACTCCTTAAAAAAGTATAGATTTTATTTTAATTTTTGAAAATTGCACTAAAGTGATATAATAAAATATCAATAACTTTATGTTTTCTCCGATTAAAAATCCACTCTTATGGTTTTCCTTAATGGGAGGGTTTGCGTTTGTTTTATATTATAATAAAATAGTGCTCGGATGCAAACAAAAAAATGCCTAAAAAACTTACGATTAGCATTTAATCGAAGCATACTATGGGAAGTTGAATGAGCATATAAACCAGTTGGCTGTAATTAATTTGAAAAAAAAAGACAACATAAAAACCATAGAATTTGATTTAATTGAGAATGGACTTGATTTCATCATTTCATCTTTGAAGTCAATAGTAGAATCTAAAGATGAGATTCAATTAAAATATTCAGTTTTACACCTATCTTCGGGAATCGAATTAATTTTAAAAGAAAGATTGAGAAGAGAACATTGGACTTTAATATTTAGTAACATAAAGGTTGCAAATTTACAGAGCTTAAAATCAGGTGATTTTCATAGTGTAAATTTCTATGATATCATAGAGCGTCTTGAAAATATATGTGGAATTGCATTTTTAGATTTTGAATTAAATTATCTCAAAGAATTGAAGAAGAGAAGAAATAGAATTGAGCATTTTGAATTTAAAGAAAAAGAGAAGGCTATTAAAAGTTTAACATCAATAGTTCTTTCCATCATAGTTTCTTTTATAAATGAACATTTTGATAAAGATTCTCTAACTTATCATAGTAACGAACAATTGACTTATCTTAGAAAAAAAATTGCTGATTTTGATGAATTTACTGAATTCCGTTTAGCTCAAATAAATTCTGAATTAGAGATAAAGAAACAAGAAACAGAAGTGGTTATATGTTCAATGTGTTTCCAAAAAGCATTTGTATTAAATGAAGAATTAAATTGTCTGTTTTGTGGTTATTCTGATGACGCCGATAATGCAGCGCTAAATTACATAGAAAATGTTTTAGGAATCTCTTCGTATTTAGAATTCAAAGACGGTGGATATTTTCCATTAGAAACTTGCTTTGAATGCGAAAATGATTCACTGGTAAATGATAACGGTAATTTTATTTGTTTCAATTGTAGTTATACTTGGGAAGAATCTGATGTGTTGACCTGTAGTAATTGTGGCGAATTATTTTTAAGGCAACAAGACACATTTATTGACAATTGCGATTCGTGCCTTAAATATAGGATTGAAAAATTCGGCTGATATTTAAAAACGCTATAAAGATAAAAGTTAATCTTTTTCTATAATTTGGACAGAAATATTTTCGTCAAAACCATTAACTTATAATTTGATACCCTCCCTGATTTAAAAAACCACCCTTAATGCTTGGTTTTTTTTGATTTATATTATATGCGCTCTTAATGAGGGGTGTCTTAATGGAGTAACTTCATATTTAAAGTCGTCGGAATTCACTTTTAATTTAAAAAAATCCAAATTTAAATCAATGTGTATATCTTCTGAGCTGGTTAAAAAGAATCGCCGAGTCCCTTGATTAATAATTTGGTTAATATTTTTGCTTTTTCCTCTATAATCTCCAAAACGTTCAAAAAGTTCTAGAATATATTCCTCTGAAATTAAATCATCAAAAAACAACTGAGATTTACAATTAGCGAGCTGTAATCCGTTAAACTGATGTACTTCCTCAATAGATTCTGTAGAACAACAATTATCGCAACCATCTCCAAAATCGTAAACGTTCGAATCATATAAACAAATCATCAATCTAGGATGAATAGGATAAAATATTTGAAGTCCTTTTGCTATTAAGCCAGTTGCTCCCATGTAATTATCTGATTGCTCCAGAAGTTGATTATAAAGAATTACAGGAGCATCCGAAGTTATGAATGGCAATATGGACAAATTTACCAAAAACTTACAATCAAGAAAATCTAAGAATTTTTCGTTTTCAAATGAATAAATAAGTGCTAGTAAAACAGGATTTTCGTATACTAAAGTCAAATCTTTCATAGTTTTCCACAAATGCGGCTTAAACTCTTTTATAACCGTTTTCAAGTCATAATTCAGTTTGACCATAAGATCACTACCTGATTTTGGAGTTCTAAAAAATTGATAAAGAATAAATCTCTTTAATAATTTAAAACCATTTGATTCCGCAGGAGGTGGGTACAATTGCTTTTCCACTGTCCAGTAGTAAAACATTCTTGCTACATTTCCTTCCATTTTAGCTAAAACATTTTCTATTTCATCATCTTCTCCATATAGAAAATTAATATAAGCTTGATTTTTTAAAGGAGCATTCTGGATGAACTTTCTATTATCAAGATTATATAGACCTACGGATTTGCCATTATTATTAATAGAAAACCGCTTTAAATAAAATCTCGGAATAAAGTGATGCTTTTTCTTTTTAGTCATTTATTTCCTGTTGCAGTATTCCAAAGTTCTTTGGCCTCTTTAATAGATAATGGATTATATTTTTGACGATGAATCATTCGGTGACAGTTTGCACACACGACAGTCATATCGGTTTCGGGATTAACCTTTATGGCTTTATCAAGCGTATGAAGAGGTATTAAATGATGGACTTCTATATAATCTTTCCCGTGGATTCCGTACTTGTCTTTAAAATTGAATTGGCAAACTTTACAGGTCGTACCGTGTATTAAAATTGCTTTTGCACGTAGCTTAGGGTTTCGTTCGTAATAGCTAACCAATTTTTTTTTTGAATCTCCTTCAAAACTGTTGGAATTCTCTACATGAATGGAATCCAAATCAGATTGCACAGTCTTAAGTAAATTTTGCTCTGAAGTATCAAATTTTATTCGCGTAGAATTTAAAGCCTGGATTTGTTGAATTTCTTCTGAAGTATAACTTCTATAATTAGGCAATGAAGATATTCCATTCTTTACATTTAAATCCTGCCTATGTATTAGAGAAGGATTGCTGTCATAATCTTCTTTTGTTTCAAATTTCACATAACCTCGGTCATCAAATAGTACTCCAGGAAATTTCTTTAAATGATGATACCATCCTCCATCTTTACGATAAAGAACATGTAAGGCTCCCGTTTTTACAATTTTTTCGATTTTTTTTGCCGTAATCATATCTTAAACGATTTTGCCATTGGCATTTTTAGACATCACCCATTTGTAAAATCGTGCTCAAAGGCATTTCTCGATAAATACAACATAAACTTTTGCAGTAAGTCGTCCGAGTATGGAGATTTGTAATGGGCTACCCTTTCAATATCGAATTCTAATAACTTTCCTCTTCTAGATAGTGAATTTTTATTATCTATTTGGTATCCAGAAAACATTGAGCTATTAAAGATCGATTTTGTTAGGATGTTCTTATTTGCAATTCTTATTTTATTATAGGTCTTTATTCCTTCTGCAAATTCTGAGAACTCTTTATGCAAAAATTTATATCGCTTTTTCCAAGATTCTTGAATAATATTTGAGATATTTTCCGGTTCACTCAAATTAATTCTGGCAATTCCATCCTTATTAAAAACGGTTAAATCTAAAGGTGATAAGCTTACTGACTGGAATGTGGAAAAACGGGCTATTTTAATAGAATCAACGGATAAAGAAATATCTTCTATTATCTCTAATGTAGCGAGTTGCCCTTTCTTATATTTGGCAAAATCTTCTCTTTTTATGATTTCCAATTCTACAAGCAAGCCCAAATTATACTTTCGATCTCTTGTACCATTACTTCGCAAAGCAATGTTGCAAGGCTGAGCAAGCAGAATGTATTCTTTATCTTGAATATTTAGTATATCTCCATTAGATAAAGGATAGTGTAGTTGGTTTTGAATATCGCTATTAATATAAAGTTCTTTTTTTCGTAAATTAAGTACCTGAGTTTTATCAAAAGGAGTTTCTCCACCTGTTTTTATTTTCTCTACCAATCTAATCCTTTCAAGGCTTTGATTTATTCTAGTCCTACGATTATTTGATAATAAATTACATAAAGCTTTATGTGAGGTTATAATGTTTGATACTCTAATCAGTGTGGTCATTTCCCAAACACCCTCAATTTTTGAGCTTTTTTGAATTATATGGTTAAATGATTCAGGGGTTAATTCATTAATTTCACTCAATGACTTAGTAAAAGAACTTCTGAGAACTTTTGAAGCTTCTTTTTTCAATAATTCTACCTCATTTATTAAGAGTGTATTTCGAATTCCCTCAGCTAAACCAGGAAGGTAAGAATCATTTTGAAATCTCTTTTTTGAAATAGTATAGAATTTTTCTTTTTCTAAATTATGTGTCCTACAATATTCACTTCTTTTATCATACTCTTCAGCAATATTAAATAAATGCGAAAAAATACCACAATATAGAAAATTACTAATATTTCCATCTTGAAGTAGTTCTACAGCTAAATCTCTTCCGTCTCGATGGTCAGGTAAAGGAGCATAGCCAAATTCAATGTCAAACAGGAATAGAATCTTAGCATTCTCATTAAGTGTACCAATAATTGTGTCTTTATTTGCAACCCATTCTACAGGAGATAATAAGTCTATTTTTTCTTTTAAAACAGTTTTAAGCTTTAAGGGTGCAACAGAATTTTCAAGCTCCTCGGTATTTTTCTCAAAGGTCAAAATCTTTAAATAAAGAGCTCTTTTTCCTTCATCATCTTTACTATCCCACAAAGAAATGATTCTGCTTTCAAAGACTGGTTCTGCCAATTCCCACTCAACAAAATCTAATTCTACTGGCTTTGTCTCATAATGAGATTTTAATTTTCCCACATAAGCTTCTTTCAATTCATTAATAGAGCATCTATCGTCGACATAAACAATCTTCTGAATATTTAATTGAGTGAGAAAATTTAATATAGCCGTTTTTGCTTGAGCTTCGTTTTTCGGATCTATTGCAATTTCAATGTTTTCTGTATTAGTTGTTTCCATTAATGATATTTGAAAAGTTAATAGCAAAAATGTATCTTCTTTTATGTTCATTTCGGATAGGTTCCAATACAATTGTACATCCTGATGAATCTAATAATTGTTTAATAATAAATAATCCTAAGCCTCTTCCTTCCCCTTTGGGTTTGGTAGTTACAAATGGTTCAAAAATTTGGTTTTCTACAGCCGGAGAAATTCCATAACCGTTATCAGAAATATAAATCCAAGGAGCTTCTATTTTGATATTAATAGAAGGATTAAATTTTGGTTCATTTTTCTTTCTTTCTATAAGCCAATATTCCGAGTTATTTAGGAGATTGTCAATAATTTGAACAAGCTTACCTCTATTCACGGTAACAGAAAAATCATCATCATTCGAAATATTAAATTCAATTTGTTGCTTCTCAAATCTATTGTTATAATAATCCTTTTCATCTTTAAAAAAGCCAGATAATTTGAAAGATGATTTTTTCTCTCTGTTATATTTTAAGGTAGGATCAAGATGCTTTAATTGAATTTTTAAACCATTTACAGTCGTATTAATGTACTCAATGAGAACATATATATCTGAATCATTTAATTTTTTGGCTTGCAATTTTGTAGCATAAAATGATCCTTTTTCTGCTAGTCTATCTGCTATAGAAGCGAACTCGTGACTTACAGACTCGGCTGTTAAACCTAAACTTGCCAATTCAGAAAAATTAGTTAGTTGTTCCTCTAAGATTTGAATTTTGGGTTCAAGGATGTCAATAACTTCGTTCAGCTTTTCAGTTTTAGAAATAACAACTTCTAGCCGTTCAAGGGTGTTTTCAATTGTCTTTAGCTCCTCAGTAAGTGAATCAATTCTTTGAGCAGTTTCTTTTTCTAAATCCGTTGTAAAAAGTGGATCATTTTTTACAATTTTACTTGTATTGTCAAGAGCTTTAATTGAATTGCTAACGAGAGCCTTTGATTTTTTAAAATCATCTTTTACCTCTTCTGTTTTTGATTTGGTTTCTTTAAGTTCTTTAAAAGCTTGATTTACTGTTTTTATACCGTTATTTTCAACTTTATATATGCTTATAAAGTCATTGTAGTTTCGTCTAATTGACCTTTGATATAAGTTAATTTGATCCTTAATGAAATGTACTAAAGTGAAAAAATTCCTAGAATATGGATTTGATATTAAGCCAGATCTATCTGTTTTATCTTTTAATTCATAATTTCTTCCTTCATCAATAGAAACATATCCAATTACGTTATCAGGTCTTAAATCATAAAATGAAGTCTTTGTTTGTGAACTTGAAAGCCCTAGCCAATCTTTATTGCTATCATCAATACCATAAGGCAAAACAGCAAATCCATTTCTATAAATCTTAATTCCGATTTGAGCTTGAGCAAAATCTCTATAGCTTTCGAATTTTCCAAAAATGTCTTTTATAGTATCTTCTTTCTTTAGTTGTTCCTCCTTGTATGAGAATTCATTTATTGAACCGGAAAATTCGCCAGGATTTGCTTTTTCTCCATTCAATATTTCCAGTTTAATATCTTTGCCTATATCAAACTTTCTTGTGAAATTTATAAAATAAGGGTTATCAGTTTTCTCTAAATCGCTTATTTTACTTTGTAAATATTCATATAGTTTTTTCCCATTATCAACTTCCACAAAATTGTGGTAAGCTTCTTTCGAGTCAATATCATTTCCTAAGAATTTTACTAACCTTGATTTTCCCGAAATAGTCAGAATGTTTTTTTTGATGGAGAAAGTAAAATTTGAAATTGCTAAATCGGATAGTCCTTCATTGAACTTATCCAATTCTATAGATTGTCCATTTACTTTAAGATAAACCTCGAAAGGTCTATTCTCCTTATATGGAGATATTACTTGGAGAATTTGACCTTTAAACTTCTCTAAGTTTTTCCCTTGCCAAACCTCCGAATTATTAAGGTCGGTTAATAAAAGTGTAGTGCCATTCTTCTTTTTGCTATCGAAAGATTCGTATTTTACATTGACATCACTTAAAGCTTCTTCCTTTTCAAAATCTTTCCAGTTAAACGCAATGTGAGTTCCTTGCTCGTTTAACTTAGTGGTAAAAATTTCGCAAATGTTAGCAAGTCGTTGTGTACTCAATCTTCCTAAACCTTTTTCTCCTAGAGGAGTTCGACCTTCAGGTGTTTTTTCTTTTGGACCGGTTTCGTTTCTTTTATTAGAATATGAAATCAATAACCAAGACTTCATAATAGTCTTCTCAGCCATTCCAAATCCATCATCTTCAACTACTATAAATCCTTTATGCTTAGGATAGAAAACCTTTTCTTTTAAATATTTTCCACTTGTATTAATTTCAATAGAGACATAAGATGCATCAGCATCATATGAGTTTTTAATTAACTCTAAAAGAGCTGTGACTTCATCGGGTACAAGTTGCTCCCCTAACTGTTTTACAATATGAGGTGTTATATCAAAATGATATTTTCTTTTTTCTTTTCCTTCATGTTTAGCACTTCCCATTAAAAAGATTTCTTGAAAATTAAAATTTTCTCTTTGTTCATTGTTGGAGAAAAGTTATTTCGGTTTGGCATTCTCTTGCTAAGTATATCCCTTGTTAAATCAGAAACAAGCATTATTCCTTTATTATCAAGTAGTTCAATAAGAATTTCATCGTTCTTAACCTCTTTATTATTAACACTTCTATTTCCAATTGTCCATACTTGATAGGAATTTGGCTCCATTTTCTCTATGACATTATCAATAGTAGCGTCTAGATCATTTATAAAATTTAAAATTTTTCTAGCTTTTTTCTTTTCATCAATTGATAAGAATTCAAAGTAGTTTTTTAATGCTTTAGATTTAGGAAAAAGTTTAGTTTCTAGTTCTTCAGATGAAACTAAGTTCTTTCCACCTAAACTATTTGTATCAATTTCATTGATTACTGTTAAATAATCCAAAGTAATAGATTCATCAATTTCTTCTAAAGGTATCCATTGCAATGGTAGATATGAAAATTGACCATATGTTACCGTTGTATGATTGTCACCGTAAGGAGGTGAAGTGAGTAAAAGTTGGTGTTTTTTCTCAGATAATACTTTCTGCATCGAATTCCCCCATTTTACTTCTGCATTCTTGATATAAGATCCATTTTGTAGTAGCTTTTCTTTTTCAAGAGAATTTCTAAAATCGTCAATGTCTGCAATACTTTTTTCAGCGACATTTAAGAATGTAGTAACAGGAGATATATTTCTATTTTTAATATCATCAAAAGTTCTAATGTGCATTTTAAACGTAGAGGTTCTATCATTACTGCAAATTCTTACTACTTCAGCAAATACAACCCAAAAAAACTTTCTTACATTTAAATTTTCTTCTAGCAGGACGGCTCTTCTTAACTTTGATAAGTCCTCTTGCACATCTATTTTGAACCATTTATTAATATTTTTAAAATTGATATCGATAGAAGTTTTATTGTCATTTTTAACTAAACATTTGATTTTGAGGAAAGCTTTTTGCAAATGTTGAATATCGTGATCTGCAGTCTTGACTTGACCAATTAAAATAGAAAGTGGGTTAATATCCTGGCCGTAGACGTCAAATCCGTATTTCATTCCAGCAACGAGGCTATTTGCCGCGCCCATAAAGGGATCAATTAATGAACGTTGCTCTGGAAGAAATTTTATAATCGCTTTAATTATTGATTCTTGAACCGAAGGAACCATCATCGCGGGATAGTTTATAAGTTTTCTTACAAACTCTCTCTTGTCATGGTTTTCACCATTTAGTATTTCTTTATCAATTGCGGTTAATGTTTCTTCAATAGTATTTTGGTTAGTCATCTATTTTTTTAAATGATTAATTTTATAATGCAATATATATATAACTCTATTTTATATAGATAGCCTATAAGCAATTGCAAATTGATTTCAGCTTCATAAAAAATAATGCTTAACTAACAAAATTACATAAAAATAAAATATAAATAAATTATTTAAATACCTACAAATTCAGAGGCTTTTACTGCTACAGCTTTTTCAAGACTGGCACTTAATTCAGTACAAATTCTCTGTAAATCTATCATAGCTTGATCTGATGTTTTATTTTTATGCCAAAGTGTTGTATTTGGAAGATGATAAATTTTTGATTGTCCTGTAAACGTGAAAGAGTCAAAATAGCCTATTGCTTCCAATGCTTTTTTCACCTCGTTATGTGCTCTCTCGATATCATAAGAAATTAACACACTGCCTATTGTTTTTCCCATAGTTTAAAAATTTAAGATTAAGGGGTAAAGGTATGTGTGAGTTTTGGGTTCGTTTTACGGGATTCCGTAATGGGAGGACAAATTTTAAATGCTATGATGTGCTAAAAATAAGATAGTTAGCCTTTTTATAAGTAAAATATTACTATATTTGGTATTCTCCCCGATTAAAATGCAGGCTTTTACGGTTTTCCGTAATTGATTATTACTGCATTGACTTTTATTTTGAAATTATAAAAAACTAATGGCACACGTGTGCGATATTGCGCAATATGTAAATCGTATATACACATGTTATATGTCATTCTAAACCAGCTAAATCGTTAATATGGGAGATGTTGTACCAACTTTTTTACCGCCACAATATTGGCAAGATTTTGAAAAATTTCTTAAAGGCGTAGTTGACTTTATTTGGAAAGAAGAAGGGTGGCAAATTTATGGGCGTCAAGGCCAATCTCAATCAGGTATCGATTTGTTCGGTTATGACGTACAAAGACGATTTTTTTAGCTTGCAGAGGTTACTCAGTTGACCAAGACACCACGGTCGGTTAGCCCTAGCCGTTGTGACCAATATAAACCAACCATATAAGAATTATATAATGAATGTATTTGAAAACAGAAAAGACAATCAGTATATTGATTACTTAAAAAACACACTTGAATTAGAAAATTTAAAAGAAAGTGCTATCCATATTTCAAAACCAAAAACCATAGACGGTATTGAATATGACAAATTCATTCGAATAGATTTATTAAGCATTACAGGTTCTACATTGTTAGATGAGAGTTATTATCTTGATGAGGTTAATGTTTTCGAAGAATTCAAAACATTATTGACCAATACCGAAAAGCTAAAACAAAGTGGATTTTTTATAAAAGTCAGAATTCTTCTAGAATATCCCTATTCTGAGTCTTCATTATCTAGAATACAGGCAGAAGGAACATCTCAAAGAGCTACAATAAAAGAGCCTAATTTTTCAAGAAATTTTGATTTGCTTGAACAAATCGATGAAGACCTTTTTAATTCTTCATTTATGGTTAATCTTCAAAAATCTAACTTACGAAATCTTCAAAATTTAGAAAAAGAGTTAAGAGAGAATCATGGATGGAACTCTCGAAATAATCCTTCTTCAATTACCTTAAAGTTTGCGCCATTTGGACTTGGAACTTGTGCATTAATTATAAATAACAAATTAATATTCGATTCATACTTATATGCCAAGAATAGAAAGTCTGAAAGAAAACTATCAATCAATTCACCTGTAATTGTATTAAATAAATTAGAAAATGAGAGTTCTTTTGTAGCATTTGAAGACCATTTCAGATATTGTTGGGATTTAGATATGACTTTAGATTGTGAAGACGCTACTTATTATAATCCAAACAAAGTTAGGAGCCTAAGCAAAATTAGACACCCCCAAGCTGTTTCTTTCGAGAATAAGGCAAATAGAATATGTAATCTCAAAAATATGTGCGGTGATGAAAAAACTATTACCAATTGGAAAAAACAAATAGTTAATCATTTCAATAAATACGTGACAGACTTATCACCTACTATAGCCAATGAAACAGTATTTATTACTTGTAGCTGGCAAAAGAAGGATGATGATGTAGCCTCACCGAATGAATATGCGAAATTATTAAATGATTTCTTAGTTCATGATTACTCTAATTCTGAACCGCCAGTATTTTCTGTTCAAATTATGCAAGCTACACCTTCGGAATTCTTGTCAACTCAATTGTATCAAGCTTTAGATTCTTCAACTATAGGAATTGTACTAATGACCAAGGATATAGAATCAGATGGGAAATTTTATTGTAAACCAAATGTATACCACGAACTTGGATATTTAATGAAACAGCTTGGGAAAAATAGAATAATAATCCTTAAAGAAAATGGAGTTGAAACACCAAGTAATATTGCTGACATAATTCGATTTGATTTTTCAAGTGATAAAATTTCTTTCAGGTATCATGATATTGTTGAGCTTTTAAACTTAATGCTTACAATACCTAAGGATATAAGTGTTAAATCTCTAGATAGTCATGTAGATAGATTGAATGATTTTCTTAAAGATGGAAAAATTGAATCTAAAGAATTTAAAACCTTACAATCAAGGATAGTTCAAGTAAAACATAGAATAAATACTGGTTAATAACTAAACACTCGTGTGGTCGGGACGACCTAGTATGAATGCCGTGTTGATCGAAACGATTGCTGACAAAAAAACTAATTTTTTATATTTGGTATTCTCCCTGGTTAAAATGCTCGCTATTATGGTTTTCCGTAATGGGTGGGTTAGCGATTGCTTTATCTTTGAAAACCAACAAAAGAAAATTTTTATGAGTTGTGCCTGGCCAAACAAATAGAAATAATAAACCCGATAAAGTTGGGGGTATAAATAAGTTGACATTAATTTGAGAATAAATTATCAACCAATTAAGAGATGTGCGAAAAATAGCGATGGCAATTATGGAATGGTGGAATTTCAAAATTTTGATTAGAATTAACTGATTTCAGATTTTATAGAAATTAAAGCAAAACTCACTCTTTATCCAACCGAAATTGGAGGAAGAAAAACAGGAATAAAAACCGGCTATAGACCCAATCACGTTTTTGAGTATAAGGAGAATTGTATTGATTTTGTGACAACTTATATAGGACAAGTTGACTTTGAAAATGAATTGATTTTACCAAACGAAACTGAGATAGTAAAAGTTCGATTTTTAAAACATCAAAATATAATTGAATTGGTTAAAAAAGGAAGAATTTGGTGGATTCACGAAGGGCCAAATAAAATTGGACAAGCAGAGGTTTTAGAAATAATGTCGGATTAAAAACTAATGCCAATAATGGTGCCAGTAGCACTAACCGTAATAGTAAAGACGGAATGATATAAGCCGCTTGGGTAATCCAAAAGAAGATCCTATATATAGAAAATATTATTAATTTAGCTATTTGGAAAATTAGCTGTGTATAATCATTTTTCTTACATTATATATACAATCTTTTTTGTATTTACCTCTTTAGTCTCTTTCGCACAGCAAGCGAAAAAAAGTAATGACACGCAAAACTTTTTTCATGAAGAAGAATCGCTAAAATTAAGTCAACAGAAAAACCTGAAATCCTTGGACAGCGTATTGATTATTTGGCATAAGCAAAAGTCAAATCCAAGTTTAAGTTCCCATCAAAAGTTTTACCTAGCAAAAGAAATCGCACATAGCTATTTCAGCCTCGACCTGTATATTGAAGCCTCTGAATTTTATAAAAAATCAGCCAACTTACTCAAAGAAACAAAAGCAATCGATAGTGATGAACAAGTTAAATTCTATGATGAAATAAGCCATTTTTACTACTCTGTTTCAAACAATAAAGGTTTTAGATATTACTTGTTAAAAGTTATAGGGATTCAGGAAGAGAACCCACGGAAGTTTCTAAAAGAATTGACAGAAGCTTATGATAAACTAATAAATAATTATCTTGAATATGGTGATATAAACAACGCTAAATTGTATAGGAGCAAGCTTGAAAGCCTTGCTGTAATCAATGAATTAGCCCCTGGCAATTTACATCACAAACTCTGGCTAACAAGCTTGCTTTATGATTTGAAAATTACAGTAGCGGAGAAAAAAATAGCTGCGTCTGAAAGTATCTATAATGAACTAAAACAGTATTTTTTCAATTTAAAATCGAAAAGGGATTATTTGGTTTATTATGCAGAAGCTACCAATTTTTATACTGAAGCAATTTTTAAAACCGGAAGAAACAAAGAAGCCCTTGATATTCTGGATGAATCCATTATGCTGCATAAGGAAATGGGCAATGATTTGTCACTTCTCAACACCTATTCTTATTACAGTTATTTGGTAAGAGAACTGAAAGATTACAATACCGCACATCTAACAATAGATAAAGCCATTTCCCTTTTAACTCCCAATAATTTTTTGGATTTATCAGGTTTATTTACCAGCAAAGGGATTATTTATTTTAACGAAAAAAAATTTGAAAAGGCCGTCGAATGTTTTGATAAGGCACACCTGCTAATTAAAAATATTGACAATTCAAATTTTCATCTGCTTTCTTATAACATTGAAATATCTAAGAAATATTTCGAAATCTATAAAGAAACTGGAAATGAAAAACTTCTCCAACAATCCTTTAATTCCTATAAGTATTCTGTAAAACAATTTTTGGATTTTTATGAAAATGGTTTTTTAAATCAACTATTGGCAGAATTTAAAAACAATATCACGGAAGGGTTATTGAATATTGGAATGGAGTCCAAGAGCAATGTATCGGAAATCGTAGAAATGATTGAAAACATCCAGTCCCGGTTTTTGTGGAAAAACTATTTATTAAACAGTAGATTTGATAATGCAGAATTGGTAAACGAGCTATCACAAATTAAAACTTTACAATTGAAGTTAGCATCCATTTCTGTGTTAAGTGCCGATAAAAACCAGACAAGGTTAAGTAAAACCCAAATAAAAAATCAAATCGAGCTTTTAGAAAAGAAACTGATAGAAAAATATCCTTACTACCACAACATTTTTAGTCCAACATTTGTACTAGCAGATTTCTTGGCAAAAATGAATACCGAAATTCTCCATTTCTATGTAGTCAATAATAGCATATTTGGAGTACACTTAAAAAGCAAAAATGACATAGCTATAAAAAAAATAGGTAATACTGATGAGATTAAAAAGAAGGTTGCAATGCTGAACGAAAAGTTGCAAGAGAAAACATCATTGGAATATGAATCAAAATATTTATACAAAAAATTCTTAAAGCCATTCAATCTTGCATCTCCGCAAATAACAATCGTTTCGAATTCCTTTATTAGCAAATTTCCTTTTGAATTTTTGATTGATGACAAAGGAGATTATGTAGTTGAGATGTATAGTATAAACTATGCCATTTCTTTATCATTGTATGAGATTCAGAACAAACACAAAAACAGGAACAATTTTCGCTTGGCTGTCTTTCAACCTAGGTATAACAATAAAACGATGCCTACGCTGCCTTTTGCCGAAAAAGAAGCCACTTATCTGCAACAAAAATTTGAGTCGGTACTATTTTCCGGTAAGGAAGCTAGCAAAAAAAATTTTATTAGCAATGCCAGTAATTTTAGTATATATCACTTGCCTATGCACGCCATCATTGATGATAATGAAGAAGATATTTCAAGGTTGCTTTTAGATGACGAGGATTTTTATTTTTCCGATTTTTACGCACAAAGATTTCCCTTGGATTTGGTTGTTCTAAGTGCCTGCGAAACAGGTGTGGGAAAGATAGTAGAAGGGGAAGGCATTATGAGTTTATCGCGCGCGTTTACGCATAGCGGCGTAGCTTCTACGGTGTATAGTTTATGGGAAATACCCGATAAGCAAACTTTTGAAATTATGCAATTGTTTTATGATAATTTAAGTAAGGGATTCTCTAAAAGTGAAGCATTGCAAAAAGCAAAAATTGAATACATAAAATCTTGTAAAGCCGAAAAATTAAGACATCCGTTTTATTGGTCAGGATTTGTATTGAACGGAAACCCAGAGGCCTTGATAGAGAAAAAAAATGATAGAGCGCCCTACTTTTTGGCTATTTTCATCATCCCTTTTGGATGGCTACTTTTTTTAAAGCTCAGAAAGTAATTTTTTGGCTTCAACATTCTTGAAAGTATATTTTGAAACCAATTGATTGAGCAATTGCTTCGATTTGTCGGTTTCATTAAGCTTAAGATACGTCAATGCTCTGAACCAAATTGCTTTTTCGTAATACTCAGAATTTTCAGGCATAATCTCATCCAATTGCTGTAATGCCAAATCGAAATTTTCCAATTGCATCAGACACATCGCCTTGTAAAACCGAAAGTAAACTTTAGGGTCTTTCTCCAATAATTTTGAAAAAAGTCCACTTGCTTTTTTGTAATCTTCAAGGTCATAGGCTGTAAAAGCATCGTTTTCTAAAGACCTTTCGCCATCGCTTCTAAGTATTGAAGTTTCAATGTTTGGGTAGGGCTCAAAATGGTACGCATATAAACCATCTGTAGTATTTTGATGGGCATAAAAATAAAGGCCAGTAGAAATAGCAATGACCAAAAT
The DNA here is from genome assembly GCA_048267165.1 of Bacteroidota bacterium. GTDB lineage: Bacteria > Bacteroidota > Ignavibacteria > Kapaibacteriales > UBA2268 > PGYR01. The sequence continues at coordinate 6,249 of JBLWYD010000043.1, read as the reverse complement.
AGCCGCATAGGGCAAAAGTTTTCTGAACTTAAATACTTTCACGGTGCTTTTTTCCTGGGCTTCAAAAGACCGAATTTCGGATTTTATTTTCTGCCTCTCCGAAATGGTTACGGCATTTTTTAGTTCGGCATGAAATTCAAACGCTTCTTTAAACTTCTTATCGTTCTGTAACCGCTCATCAAACAACAATTGTTCTTCGGTAGATAAGGTGTTTTCAAAATATTTTTCTAATAATTCTTTCATTTTTTAGGATTTAGTGTTTTTTTTAAATGTGAAATACATCTCGATTTTTGGCTTTTCAATACGTCCTTACTTTCATAATCTAAAATCCTTTGTATCTCGTCCAATTTTTTGTTTTCAAAATAAAATAAGTTTATTATCTGCTGGCATTCTTTGCCCAATGCTTCGTAAGCAGTTTTTAATGCGGCTTCTCGCTTGTTTAAAGACTCATTATCAATAGAGAAATTAGCATATTCCACTTCATTTTCAGAACCTATATTTTCAAGCCTCATTTTTTTGTTAGCTTTCAGGTAATTGAAAATCATAAACTTACCAATACCAATTAGGTATGTATTCACACTACTCTGTAAATCATCAATTTTGTTTTTCCTTGCATTTTCAATGAGTGCAACCATACTATCCTGATAAATATCAAGTATCACATCTTCTGGTAGCCGGTACTGATTGGCTATTTTAAAAAAAGACAATTTATTTTCCAAATAAATCTTTTTAAGCAGTTCGGAATCATTGTCTTTTATGCGTTCAACCACCGATTGATATCTCATTTTATGCATTTCTCATTAGTAATAAATTTTCATTTTGGTAAACCCAAAAATAAAAAATACCTCTGGCTGGGTTTACTTTTTTGCTCCTTTTATACCAATGGAGAAATTTAAAACAATAATTTATGAAAGGTCTATTCCCAAATTATAAACCAACTGAAGATGTATTTTCGGACATTCCATACTCCTACTTATCAAATATTTTATACAGATGAAACAAAAATTCTTAATCGCAATCATTACTGTATTCTGTAATGTCAACGTAAATGCTCAACTCTTTGAAAAACTTGGCAATAAAGCACTGGAAGCTACCGAAAGAGTTTTGGAAAGAAAAACAGAAGAAAAGGTTGAAAAAGCAACAGAGGAAACTGTAGATGCAGTTTTTGAAGCACCAAAGAAAGCTAAAAAAGAGAGGAATTCAAAGAAAGAAGACTCAGATTCAAAAACAGATTTTCCAGGCACAATTCCTTCTGGAGAGGCTAACTATGATACAAAATATATCTTCCCAGTCACCGCCACAATTGTAGTAGAAGACATTAATGCGGATGTGCAAAAAATAACAATGAAACAAGGGTATGGAAAAGAAGCCTTGATAACTGAAATGGAAGCTAATGGTGACCCCTTTATTATTGATATGAAAAATCAATCCGCTATTATTTTAGATATAAAAAATGGAACCGCACAAATTATGTCGTTAGAGTGGATGGAGAAAATGATGGGGAATGAAAGTATCTCAAGTGATGAAGAAGCAGATATGGTTTCTTCAGTCGAAAAAACAGGTAAAATAAAAGTAATGAACGGTTATACTTGTTATGAATATAATATTACTTATGAAGAAGGAAGAATCAATGCTTGGTATGCTCCAGACGTAAAATTTGATTATCAAGATTATTTAAGAGGAATGGCAAAAATGTTTTCTAAAAAGGCTGAAGAGAATCCATCACAGCTTTTAAATACCGAATATGGTTATGTAATGGAAATGACTGCCTTTAACAAACAGAACAAAAAACAGTCTGCTATGAAAGTCATCAAATTAGATGAGAAAATACGTATGATTAATATGGACTTATTCAAGACACAAAAACTATAGCAAAATGAAATTGACATTCTTAATATTACTATCATTAATTACACTGTTCGGTTGTAACAAAGCAAAGGATAAAGCTTCCGAGTCTGTTACTAATACTATAATTGAGAAAACGTTCGAACAAGCAGGAGTAGCAACAGAGAATATAAAAAGAGCAAATAAAAATAGTGCAGATATTGCAATTGAATATGATGGAGAAAATCTTTTTGCAGATGATGTTTTTACAACAATTGTAAATGTAACAGAAAGAATGATTGTTTTTTCATTTAACAGCAAAGATGAAAAAATTACGATCTCCTTTTCGGGCTTAAAAGATATGTTAGACTCTAAGCCCATTATCGGAAAATATATGCCAGGCAAAGCAGACCCTAAAGATGCAAATGGAACCGTCGTAGCTATTACTATGGCAAAAGATAATGGTTTTGCATATACATTGGCAGAGGGGGAAGCTACTATCCTAAAAATAAATCAGGACGAAGTTATTATTGATTTTTCAGGCAAAGCAGCAACATTTTTAGACGCAAATTCACCAGAAAACTGGAAGCCTATTCAAGGAAAAATAGTAAGTAAATACCCTGCCGCTAACTTTATTAAAGTCAAAAAAGAAAATCTATTCTATTGACAATTAGTATATATGAAATGAAAAAAATTAGAACAATAATCATAATGTTATTTGCTATAACATTGCAAGCACAAAACTTTACAGGAACTTGGAATACTTCCTTTGGCGATGTAAAGCTTATCCATGAAGGTCAAATTGTATACGGAGATTATTCTTCAATAGGTATAATTGATGCCATACAAACAGGATATAATATTAATGGGAAGTTTACCAATAATGGAAAAGTAGGAGAGTTCTATTTCAAATTAGCATCAGACAATAAATCATTTACTGGTGAATGGAAATGGCAAGGAGATACTAAAAATCAAGGCAATTGGACAGGAACCTTAAAATCTGACTCTTTTCCAGATTTAAAAATGGACAAATGGACAGGACAATACGAATTTAATGCTTATCCAGGTGTTTTTACAAAAAAATTGAACTTACAACAAAAAGGATTTAATCTCTCGGGGAAGTTTGACGATGGTAAATCCTTTATCGCTAAACTAGATACTGACCTGAAAACAGTGGGTTATGGTTCGTTTTATAACGGAAATACACAGTATAATCTTTACAAAAGTTATATAAAAACTGAAAATAATGAAAATATAACAGTTTGGTACGGTCAAATAGGAAAAACAAATACGTCTGAAAAGATTAAATTTTCGGCCAAGTTTTTAAAACCTATGTCAACTGCCGAGTTCAAATCCATATCCGGTTCTAATACAGCATCAACAAACATATTGCAAGGATCTGGATCTTCAACAAATATTTCAACTTCAGTTAGTACAACAACTTCAACAAAAAAAATTCGCTATCGTTTAACATTAGATAAAATTTATGCATCTATTGTAGATGATGGTCCTGGCGATGACACCTATGAGCTCTTTGGTATCGCTTGGTGTAGAGCTTATGATAGTGATGGTAAACAATTAACACCTTTTGATGTAACCTATTCCGACAATTATGGTAGGTTTTGGGAAATTCCTGCTAAAGATTATGTAAATCTTGGTCAGAGACAATATAATGAGCTTTACGAGATTAAAAAGCAAATAACCTTTGATTTCCCAGTCAACAATCCAAACAATATTGAAGAAGTTTTAAAAAATTCAAAAATAGAGCTAACGGTAGAACTCAAAGATGTTGACAACCTATCATCCTATGACATATTAGGTAAAGAAAGAGTAACAATACCACTCAATGAAGCTAATATAAAGCGAATACCCAATGCAAATTTTAAAAATCACCTTAAAAACGATTGGACAAAAGGTGTATTTACTGTAAAACACGGTAGTGGCGGAATAATTTATGTGTTTTACTACATTGAAAAAATCTAATCCTAAAATAAATGAAAACATCTATTATTACACTCGTTTTATTCTTGGCTGTTTTTTCCACAAGCCAAGCACAAGAAATTAAAAGTATTATCAATCCGGATGCGCTGGCTCAATTTCAAGAAAACCCCAAAGAATACCTTGTAAATTGGAAGAAACAGAAACTTATTGGTTATGAGCTTACAGACAAAAAAGGAGCCGTAGAAGCAACACTAAGTCTCATCTTCTTTACGCCTAAAGGGCAATGGCAAACAGTTACTTCTGAGCCTTTTAAGTTGTTTCCAGGTACCATATTATTCCCCGGAACGATATTGTTCCCCGGCACCATTTTAGACAAATTGCCAAAGGGAAAAGGTCTTATCCTGTTTGATCTGCAAATTAATAATTATGAAAACCTGAGTTTACTCAGAAAATTACCTGGTAGAATTCCAGTAGTGTTTAATAACTAATATTTATCCAAAATGAAAAAAATAATTTTATTACTAGCACTTTTTACAGTTTCTGTAAGCAGTCTTACCGCACAAACGTCTTGTTCACAGTTTGAGAATACTGGATTTGAAAGCATTGAGGCCTATTTTGCTGATTTAAAAAATGCACTTGAAACCAATATACCAAGATTGAAAGAAACCAGACAGTGGGCACGAAAAAATAACAAGCCACAGGTAGAGACAGCTACAAACAGGTTAGAATATTGGGCTAAAAAATTTAACCAGTTTATAGATAAACATAAGGAAAGCAATATTGAAGCTGTTTGTGAAAAATTTGAAAATGACCGAGTGTATATGGCTGATTTTGCACAGCTTACCATAATGTTTGTTTTAACAAATAGCAATAGTTACAAATCGGTAGATTATTCTAAATATGAATGAAATGTATGAAGCCAGCTTCATTAAATATTAAGGCGGCGGCAATACTGAACTTTAACAGCACAACAGAAAATAACTCAAACTTAATTTCGTCAAGAAGACTACAAAAACAATTTTTAATGGGAGTTCTGCTTCTTAATAAACAAATTATTACATATGAAGATTAAAATATTATTTGTTACGGTCCTATCATTTTTATCGTTGGCAGTTCAATCTCAAGACATTGAAAATGCGCAGGATCATGAATTATTGACTCGTTATCCAGGCTCAAAAATCATTTATTATTTTCAAAAAGATTATAATGAAATCAAATTTGCAACTAAGGCCGCAAAACCAGAAAAAGAACCTCAACAATGGTTAGAGGTTTCAGGATATCAAACATCTATTGTCTATGAGGTTCCCATTGGGAAATCGACTGTTGAGGTTATGAAAAACTATGAGGATGCTTTTAAAGCTAATAATGCAGAAATTCTATTCCAATGTAAAGGCGGAGAATGTGATGGGACAACTGCTTGGTATAGTGCCAAATTTTTTGAAAAAGTCTATGGTAAAGACAACCGACAGAGTAATGGTGAAACCTCGCATTATTATGATTTTGGTGCTTACCACGTAGCACAACGCTATATGGTGGGCAAAATAACAACATCAGATAAAGTTTATTTTATCGAAATTGGAATGACGCCAGCTTATGATGGTAAACCTGTAAAAGTTTGTGTTGAGGTAATTGAGCAAGAAGCAATGCAAAGTGGCTTAATAACTTTAAATGCTGATGCCATAAAAGAAAGCCTTGAAAAAGAAGGAAAAATAATTTTGGATGGTATTTTATTCGATACCGGTAAAACTGACCTAAAACCTTCTTCTTTTGAAGTTATCGAAATGGTTGGCCACTACTTAAACCAAAACCCTAAGGCCAATCTTTATATAGTAGGACATACCGACGATGTTGGTAACTTTGGTAATAACACTTTACTATCTGAAGGTCGTGCTATACGAGTATCACAAGCGTTACAAAATTTTGGTGATTTTGAGAATAGGGTTACACCAATAGGCGTTGGTCCCGTAGCTCCTGTAGCATCAAACGAAACCCAAGATGGAAGAATGAAAAACAGACGAGTTGAAATTGTTTTAAAAAAGAAATGATAGAACTTTAAGACACGAACATATTCGAGATATAATAATCAGTAAATCAGTGTCATTAAAAAACTCATTAAAATCTAAACTTATGAAAATTTAATAAAATTTCTTTATTACATGTTTGTCTTTTATTAATGAGCTATTTGTTAAATGCTCTGTATAATTTTTGAACTTATAAAAGATATTTATCCAAATGGTGGCTCTAACCCAGACAATTTTACTTATTTTAATAGTAAACTTGTTTATACGGTAGGCGAGGGAATGCATGGTAGAGAACCATGGATATCTGATGGTTCTAAAGGAGGAACTTTTATCCCATCTGGCGCGCTTTTAAAAAGCGTGTCTATTTAATTCCAGCATTTGCAATGCGACTAACCGTGGGGTAGACGGCTCCGCCCACAACCCAGAAACTGAGAACCCAAAACTGAGAACTCCCTCATTCACA
>JBLWYD010000042.1:20854-25924 GCA_048267165.1 Bacteroidota bacterium | reverse complement strand
TACAAACATAAGTACTAATAAATAGCTACAAAAAAGTAATTAAAACTGACTTTTGTAATTACTTTTCGGTATTTATTACAAATACCAATTTTGTGCGATTGTACAATATACTCCTATATCATATTTTCGAATGTGTGTGTTATAATAATTAATTTATTCAATAATTCAGGAGTATAGAGATGAGAAACTCTATGTACAAAATACTAATAGTTTGTCTGCTTTTTGCTGGTTTTGGATTGGCAGAAGCGGCAACTAATGTTCTTATAAACTTTAAGGATGGTAGTGGGAATCTCATTACTTCAGGCGGGGTACTAAAGTATCACGATAACAATGGATGGCAGACTGCAACGAATAACAATAACGGTACTTTTATAGCTAGTGTTGATGGGGCTAACGTAGTTTATAAAATGGAATATAACTATGCAACCCAAACTAAATACTTGACTACAGCTACTAATCCTGCAACATTTCAAACTGTAACAACAACTTTAGCATTGGAAGATAGTCATGGAAATCCAATATCAGGTGGGAGTGTGAAATTCCATAATACAGCTTGGTCAACTACATTTTCATCAAACGATATTGTTGAGTTACTACCTGTAGCTTATACAGTACAGATGAATCATAATAATGCAAGCCAAACGAAATATGGTCAAACACCTTCAGGTGTCGAAGATAAAATTTTATTCCAAACAGTAACTACAACATTAGCTTTAGAAAATAGTGATGGAAATCCAATATCAGGTGGCAGTGTGAAATTCCATAATACTTCTTGGTCTTCACCATATTCCTCTAACGATGTAGTTGAACTATTACCAGTAGCTTATACAGTTCAAATGAACTACAATAATGCAAGTCAAACGAAATATGGTCAATCAGTATCTGGTGATAGCGATGAATTATTATTTCAGACAGTAACAACAACATTAGCATTAAGAGATTGCGATGATAATCCAATATCAGGTGGTAGTGTGAAATTCCATAATACTTCTTGGTCTTCACCATATTCCTCTAATGATGTAGTTGAACTATTACCAGTAGCTTATACAGTACAGATGAACTACAATAATGCAAGTCAAACTAAATACAGTCAAACACCTTCAGGTGCTAGTGATGAGTTTTTATATACAACTACTCAGATAAATTATGTTTACGGAGGAGTAATTAAATTCCATAATACAAATTGGGGTACATATACACAGGGAATGCATTTCTTACCGGGAACTTACACGTTCCAATTTGGTGATCAAACATTCTATAGCTTTGCTGTTTCTGGTTGCACTATGGAAGGAAACGTAAATATATTTAGAACTAAAAAAGCTAATGGCAGTGCACTTCCCAATATAGTAATCAAAAGAAATGATTATGGAAATCACTATGTAACTGTAGGTACTACAGCTTCTAATGGTGTTTTGTTTACGACTAATCAACCTACAGGTAATTGGAAATATAGTGCTTCAAAAGATAATACTTATCAATATATTATTTCTGGACCTAATACTTTTAACTTCCAAACTTGTAATTACAAAGCTGCTGTAAAGCATACTGATGGAAGTCCCTTTGAAGGAATAGCAACAGAGTACAATGACTACGGAAATCATTGGATTGATTTATCACCACAATTAACTGATGCGAACGGAAACGCTTCAATTGAGTTATTTGCAGGCGACTATAAGTTCAGAGCTTTGAAAAACTACTCTGTTCAAGAGAAAGATTTAGAACTAATTACTCCTGGTTCTAATGGAACTGCAACATTCCGAACTGCAACTTTTACTGCTCATGTAACTAAACATGATGGTTCAAATTTTGAAGGAATAGCAACAGAGTACAATGACTACGGAAATCACTGGGTAGATTTATCACCACAATTTACTGATGCTAATGGAAACGCTTCAATAGAATTATTCCCAGGTGATTTTACTTTTAGAGCAATGAAAAATTATAGTTCTCAATCAGAGGACTTAGAAATTACAACTTCTGGTACAACAGATGTAGTGAGCTTCCAAACAGCATTAGCTGAGGCTTACGCTAAAGATTGTGAATTGAACACTGGTGTTGCTGGTATTGCATTCGAGTATAATGATTATGGAAACCATTGGGTTGATTTATCTCCTAGTGTAACAGGAAATGATGGTTTAGCTTCTATCGAACTTTTCCCAGGTTCATTTACTCTAAGGGGGAAAAATATATACACTTATCAGAGCAAGCCAATCACGCTTACTGGCCCAACTACTCAAGTAGAATTCAATCCAACGAGAGTAAATCTTAATTATCCAGGTACTGTAAAGTATAACGATTATGGAAACCATTGGTTAACTATGAATCCTAATACATATATGTTCCCAGGTACTTATAATTTTAGATTCTACAATGGCAATACTATTGCAACAGAACAAAATATAGCTATTAGCGGCTGTAGCACAAACCAAGCATTGATATTCGTTCAATTGAAAAATAGTAGTAATGTTGGTTTAGCTGGTGGCGATTTTAAATATAGATTTGGTTGGGGTGGATATACTGCTTTAGGAACTGATGCTACAGGTAATGGTTTCTGGGGATTTGTAAATGGTAACCCGACTAATACTAAAGTAACAGTAACTTATTCAGGCGCATTTGTAGAAAAAGAACAAAACATAAAAGTTAACCCTGTATTTATCTTTAATACAGTTGATGTTACTGCAGATTTGAGAAACTCTATCGGCGAATTGTTAGTTGCTGATTCATGGGAATACAGATACGGTTGGGGTGGTTACACTGCTTTCACTAATGCTGGACATGAATTATTACCTGTAAATACTAAAATCCGTGTAGGATACAAAGGTGCAACTGTAGAGAAAGAGCAGAATGCTAATACTAACTCTCATTATGATTTTGCAACTAAGAGCGTTACAGCAGAATTGAATGATTCTCAAAATGGTGCTTTAACAGCAACTTCATGGCAATACAGATATGGTTGGGGTAGTTATAACACACTTAATAATTTAGGTGAAGAGTTACTACCTGTAGCTGTAAAAGTAACTACTTGTTACAAAGGTGCTAAAGTAGAGAAAGAACAAAATGTAAACACAAACTCAAACTATGTATTCAATACTAAGAAAGTAACCGCTGAACTAAAAGATTCAGATAATAATCTTTTAACTGCTAGTGATTGGAAATATAGATACGGTTGGGGCAGTTACAGCTCTCTAAACAACTTGGGCGAAGAATTATTACCTGTTGCAGTAAAAGTTAAAACTTACTACAAAGGTGCTTGTGTAGAAAAAGAGCAAAATGTAAATACAAATGCTAATTACAATTTCAATACTGTATTAGTTACAGCTGATTTAGTTGATGCTGGGAATCAACCTTTGGTAGCAACTACTTGGGATTACAGATATGGTTGGGGTAGTTATTACACACTGAACAATGCTGGAGAACAATTACTACCAGTTAATGTTAAAGTTAGAGCAACTTACAATAGTATGTCAAAAGAAAAAGAGCAGAATGTAGGTACAACTCCATACTACTTATTTACTTGTAACGGAAGTTCGATTTTCAAATCAGCTAATGAATATGATTTCACTTCTGAGAAAGTAAATGTATATCCTAACCCATCGGATGGGAAATTTATAATTGAAAATGTAAACAACTACTTCAGACTATCTGTTTATGATATGACTGGTAGAATTGTTTACCAATCAGACATCAACGATGTGAACACACAGAATATAATATTGGATAACCCAGTAGCTGGTGCATATATGATCCAACTGGAAGGTATAGGTACAACTGTTACTACTCCGATTATGATAAAATAATCCTATCAGATTATATATCTAATATTCAAAGAGTCGTCCTGATGGGCGGCTCTTTTTTTATTAAGTATTATGTAGTTATAAAGGTAATTTGAATTACTCGGAGCTAAGTCGTAATTCCCATTTTAAATAAGTCAAGAATTACGAATTATCATTGATTAAACTCAACAATTAATATAAAATGAATACATCTTCCAAAAATTAAAATTCATCAACTATTTCTGAATTAGTTCCATTTATTTTGTTGAAGGTTGCAATCGAATATCTATGTAACTCTATAAATAAAAGAAATAAATGCTATAAAAGTATGATTATTGTTTTTTCATTATCTGATTTTAACGAAGGTCCCAAATTATTGTTTTGTCATTATAAATAGCTACAAATAACACACAAATTAACTACATAGTACCGAATACTCGGTATTTTTAAAAAAGACTACTTTCTTGCTATTGTACATCCTATTACTAAGACTTATTTTCGAAATGTGTGTTATAATAATTTTTTTACAATTATATAGGAGTGCTTATATGAAGAAGTTCATGCACTATATTATTATTACTTTCTTGCTTTTTGCAAGTATTGGAATTGCAGAAGCTGCTGAAGTGACTGTGAATTTTATAAATGGTAGTGGAGGTTCCATTACTACAGGTGCTACATTAAAGTATTACGATGGTGGCTGGCATACAGCGAATGACAATGGCAACGGTTCATTTACAGCTAATGTCAATGGAGCAAATGTTACTTACAAAATGTACTATAATAATGGTACACAACAGAAAGTAGAGTCATCTTCAACAAACACAGTAACTTTTCAAACTACTACTACTATATTATCTTTGAAAGATAGTGGTGGTGATGTATTAGTTGGTGATAATGTAAAATACTATCAGAACGGTTGGTCAGGAAACAATGCAACAGGTTCATCAGTAGAGTTACTACCAGGTAACTATACATTCAAAATGTACCATAATAATGGAACTCAACAGATAAATGGTGAATCAATTTCTGGTACTAATGATGAAGTAATATTCACAACAGTTAGCACACTATTATCTTTAAAAAATAGTAATGGTAATGTAATTGTTGGTGATAATGTAAAATACTACCAAAATGGTTGGTCAGGAAACAATGCAACAGGTTCAACAGTAGAGTTACTACCAGGTAACTATACATTCAAGATGTACCATAACAATGGAACTCAACAGATAAATGGTGAATCAATTTCTGGGGCAAATGATGAAGTACTATTCACAACAGTTAGCACACTATTATCTTT
>JBLWYD010000042.1:0-20754 GCA_048267165.1 Bacteroidota bacterium | reverse complement strand
ACAACAGTTAGCACACTATTATCTTTGAAAGATAGTGATGGTAATGTATTAGTTGGTGATAATGTAAAATACTATCAAAACGGTTGGTCAGGAAACAATGCAACAGGTTCAACAGTAGAGTTACTACCGGGTAACTATACATTCAAAATGTACCACAACAACGGTACGAAACAAGTAAATGGCGAAGCTATTTCAGGAACAAATGATGAAGTATTATTTACTACAGTAACAGTAAACCCTAAGCTAGTTGATTGTGATGACAATGAATTATCAGGTGGAAATGTAAAATACTACCAAAATGGTTGGTCAGGAAACAATGCGCCTAACTCAACTATAGAGTTACTACCGGGTAATTATACTTTCAAAATGTACTATAACAATGGTACAGAACAAAGAAATGGTATTGCTATACTTGGAACAAATACAGATCAAGATGTTACATTCTCAACTACACAAATAAACTATGTTTATGGAGGAACTATTAAGTTCTACCAAAACGGTTGGGGTACTTATACTCAAGGTATGCACTTATTACCGGGTAACTACACTTTCAAATTTGGAACACAACAGTTTAACAACTTTGCAGTTTCTGGATGTTCAATGGACGGTAACGTAAATATATTCAAAACAGTAAAACATAATGGAACACCATTACCTGGTATTACAATCGATAGGAATCATAGTAGTATTTACTATACTAATGTAGGGACTACTGATGCTAATGGGTTGTTATTCACTACAAATCAGCCTAATGGCTCATGGAAATACAGAGCAACTAAAGATTACTCAAGACAATATATAATAAGTGGACCTAATAATATAACTTTCCAAACTTCAGAATTTGTTACTCACGTTAAACATACTGACGGAAGTCCTTTTGAAGGAGTTAACACTGCTTATAATCATAGTAGTATTTATTATATGAGTGTTGGAACAACAGACGCTAACGGTAATGCTTCTATTCAGCTATTCCCCGGCGATTACAAATTTAAAGCAACAAAAGACTATTCTGTACAAACTAAAAACTTAGAAATCCTTACTCCTGGTACTTCAACTGCGGTAGATTTCCAAACTTCTACTTTTGTAACTCATGTTATGAAACACGATGGAAGTCCTTTGGAAGGAGTAAAAACACAGTATAACCATAGCAGTATTTACTATATGGGTTTAAATCCTTCAGTAACTGATGCAAGTGGAAATGCTTCTATTGAACTATTCCCAGGTAATTACAAATTCAAAGCAACGAAGGATTACTCTACAGAAATTCTAATGTTAGAAATACCTACATCTGGTATGACTGAAACTGTAAACTTCCAAACTGCTCTTGCAGAAGCTCATGTAAAAGATTGTGAGTTAGAAACTGGAGTCGAAGGAGTTAATGTACAGTATAACCATAGTAGCATTTACTATATGAATTTAGACCAAAGTCTTACTGATGTATCAGGTATAGCTTCTATCGAACTATTCCCAGGTACTCATAAATTCAAAGCAACTAAATTATATACTTCACAAACACAAGAAGTTGTTATAGAAAGACCGGTTACTACTTTTGAATTTAACCCAACTAGAGTAACATTCAACTATCCAGGTACAGTTAAATTCAATCATTCAAGTATTTACTATACTACTATTGGTGATAATACATATCTATTCCCAGGTAATCGTAAATTCAGATTCTATGATGGTAACACTTTAGCAACTGAAATGGTTATTGCGATCAGTGGATGTAGTGTAAATGAAGCATTAATCTTTGTACAACTACAAAATAGCCAAAATGACGGTATAGCTGGCGGTGATTTTGATTATAGAAAAGGTTGGAATGCTTATAATAACCTTGGTTTAGATGCAACGGGCGAAGGTTATTGGACATTTGTAAATGGAAATCCATCAAATATAGAAGTTAAAGCAAAGTACAAAGGTGCTAATGTTACTAAAATACAGAATATACAAGTTAACCCTATATTCATCTTTAATACAGTTGATGTTACAGCTGATTTGAGAAATTCTACTGGCGGACTTATTACTGATGAAACTTCATGGGAATACAGACACGGGTGGAACGCTTACGCACCATTGGATAATGCAGGTGAGGAATTATTACCAGTAAGTACGGAAGTAAAAATTAGTTATAAGGGTGCTTCAACTACACTAATTCAAAATGTAGGTTCGAACTCGCATTATGACTTTAATACGGTAAAAGTAACAGCCGATTTAACAGATTCTGAGGATAACTTAATTACTACAGGTACAACTTGGGAGTATAGACATGGCTGGAATTCATATTCACCACTAGATAATACAGGTGAAGAATTATTACCAGTCAGTACAGAAGTTAAAATCGGTTACAAAACAGCTTCAGTTACTTTGATTCAAAATGCAGGTTCAAACTCTCAATATGACTTCAATACAGTAAAGGTAACTGCTGACTTGCTAGATGATAACAGTACTGATATTTCAGCTTCAGCAGTATGGCATTATAGACATGGTTGGAATTCTTATTCTCCGTTGGATTATACTGGTGAAGAATTACTACCTGTAAGTACAGAAGTAAAAGCTGTTTATAATAGTCAAGTAAAAACAAAAATACAAAACGCTTCTACTACACCAGGCTTCAACTTTACTTGGGGTAATGGTTCACTTTACAAATCAGTTAATGATTTCGATTTCACTGCCGAGAAAGTAAATGTATATCCTAATCCTTCTGAAGGAAGATTTACAATTGAAAATGTAACTAATTACTTCAGACTATCTGTATATGATATGACTGGTAAAATAGTATATCAATCTGATATCAATGAAGTAAACAGTCAAAACATCACATTGGATAATCCAGTAGCTGGTGCTTATATGATTCAATTAGAAGGTGTAGGTTCTACTATAACTACTCCGATAATGATTAAATAATTCCGCAAAGAATTACATATATAATATTCAAAGAGTCACCAATTGGTGGCTCTTTTTTTTGGCATAATGATTGTGCTGATATAGTAAAATATATCGTTTTACTTGAATTAGTAATTCTCCTCAAAATTGGTCAAAATCCCCCTCTGCTTGATCACAATTTAATTTGATTAATATAAAATGAAAGTCAATTCCTAATATTAAAAAATTTCAATTTAAAATCTTACTCATCTTAGTAATTCAATTTATGTCTAAAACCCAAATCTAACAGAACCCCTATTGTTTAAGCTTGTCAGCGATTTACTTTATGGTTATAAAATATTCATATTGCAATTTTACTTATTCATTTTGTAGTACAAAAGTAATTATAATTCGCTACAAGAATCACACAAATTAGTTACAAAGTACCGAATACATGGTATTTTTTAAAAATACTACTTTTTTGCTATTGCGGTTACTACTCCTAAGGGCTAAATTCGAAATGTGTGTTATAATAATTTAATTTTTTAAAAAATATAGGAGTGCGACTATGAAAAAGTTGAAGCACTATATACTTATTTCATTCTTGCTTTTAGCAAGTATTGGAATTTCTAATGCAGCAACAGCTGTAACAATTAATCTTGAAGATAGTAATGGAGATCTTATTACTACTGGTGCAACATTGAAATACTATGATGCAGGTTGGCATACGGCGACAAAAAATATTGACGGTTCATTTACAGCAAATGTAAATGGTACAAACATTTCGTACCAAATGTCATATAATCATGCTATGCAGGCATTAACGACTTCAGATAATCCAGTTACTTTTACAACAGTACCGACTACTGCTGTAGTTAAGGACAGTGATGGTAATACTTTACCTGGTGGTTCATTTACATATTATGGTAATGGATGGTCTTCTTCTTTCACATCTGGTGACGAAGTTGAATTATTACCAGGTAACTATTCATTTAGAATGAACTATAATACTAGTAGTGAACAAAAAAATAGTCAAGCTGTAAGCGGCGAATCGACTGAAATCGAGTTTACAACTGTAACTGTTACACCTAGATTACTAAACTGTGATGATGAAGATGTAGCTGGTGGAACTTATACTTACTATAGTGGAGGCTGGTCATCTAGCTATAGTACTGGAACTTCATTCGAAGTACTCCCAGGTACTTTTTCATTTGCAATGAAACTTAACGGAACAAGAGAACAAAAAAATGGTATTGCAATCTTAGGTTCGAACAATGAACAATATGTGGATTTCTATGCAACTCAAATGAATTATGTTTATGGTGGAAATATTAGCTACTATTCTTCGGGCTGGTATAATTATACTCAAGGTATGTATTTACTACCAGGTAACTATTATTTCAAGTTTGGTAATATTACATTCCCTACTTTCGAAGTTTCTGGTTGCTCAATGGACGGTAACGTAAATATATTCAAGACTGTGACTCACGATGGTTCACCGCTTCCGAATATTCCAATTGCAAGAAATCACGTATATAGTAGCTACACAAGTGTAGGGACTACAGATGAAAATGGATTACTATTTACTACTGATCAACCCGATGGTTCTTGGAAATACAAAGCAACAAAAGACAGATCAAATCAGTATATTATAAGTGGGCCTAATAACATTACATTCCAAACATCTGAGTTTGTTACTCATGTAATGCATACAGATGGTAGCCCATACGAAGGAATCGAAACAGAATATAACCACGTATATAGTAGTTATATGAATGTAGGTACAACTGACGCTAGTGGTAATGCTTCAATAGAGCTATTTCCAGGTGATCATAAATTCAAAGCAACTAAGGATAGATCTGTACAGTATAAGAATTTAGAAATACTAACTCCAGGTACTTCAGCTTCAGTTAATTTCCAAACTTCAACATTCGTAACTCACGTTATGAAACACGATGGTTCAGATTTTGAAGGAATCGAAACAGAATATAACCACGTATATAGTAGCTATATGAATGTAGGAACTACGGATGCAAGTGGAAATGCATCTATCGAATTGTTCCCAGGTAATCATAAATTCAAGGCTACTAAAGATAGATCAACTCAGGTTAAAATGTTAGAAATATTAACTTCTGGTACTACTCAAGCTGTTGATTTCCAAACAGCATTAGCAGAAGCACACGTTAAAGATTGTGATTTGAATATAGGAGTTGCAGGAGCTGCTGTAGAATACAATCACGTGTATAGTAGTTATATGGACTTGAATCCAAATACTACAGATGCATCAGGAATAGCATCAATCGAGCTTTTCCCTGGTACTTATAAGTTTAAAGCCTCGATTATCCGTACTTCTCAAGTACAAACTGTTAATATAACGGGTCCTGTAACTACATTTGAATTCAATCCAACAAGAGTTACTTTCAATTATCCTGGTACAGTTAAATACAATCACGTATATAGTAGCTATATGACTATTGGTGATGATACTTATATGTTCCCAGGAACTTATAACTTCAGATTCTATGATGGTAATTCTCTTGCCGTACAAATGCCAATTGAAATCAGTGGTTGTGAACAAGAAGGTTCACTAATCTTCGTTCAATTACAAAATAGCCAAAATGCTGGTTTAGCTAATGGCGATTTCAAATATAGAATTGGATGGGGTGGATACACTGGTTTAGGTATTGACGCTACTGGAAACGGTATGTGGACATTTGTAGATGGTCATCCGACTAATACAAAAGTAGCAGTTACTTACGAAGGTGCTACTGTTGAAAAACAACAAAACATAACAACAAACCCTATGTTCATCTTCAATACAGTAGATGTAACTGCTGATCTGAGAGAATCTGGTGGTGCTTTACTTGCTGCAGATACTTGGGAATACAGATACGGATGGGGTGCTTATAACACTCTAAACGCTTCTGGTCACGAACTATTACCTGTTAATACTAAAGTAAGAGTAGGTTACAAAGGCGCTACTGTAGAAAAACAACAAAATGTTGGTTCAAACTCTCATTTTGACTTTGCTACAGTTGCAGTTACTGCTGCTTTAGAAGATTCTCAATCAGGTCCTTTGACAGCTGATACTTGGGAATACAGATACGGATGGGGTGCATACTCTCCACTTAATGATTTAGGTGAAGAAATATTACCTGTAAACGTAAAAGTAAGAGTTGGATACAATGGATCTACTTTAGAGAAACAACAAAATGTTGGTTCAAACTCACACTTCGTATTTAATACAATTAATGTAACTGCTGAATTGAAATCTTCTACTGGTGGTTCATTAACAGCTGATGATTACAAATACAGATACGGATGGGGTTCTTACTCTACTTTACCTGCTAATGGTGCAGAATTACTACCTGTAAACGTTAAAGTAAAAGTTTACTATAATGGTGCTTGTGTAGAAAAACAACAAAACATAGGTTCTAATCCACATTATGTATTCAATACAGTAAATGTAACTGCTGATTTAGAAGATTCTAATGGCGACCCATTAACAGCTGATGATTGGAAATACAGATACGGATGGGGTTCTTACTCAGCTTTAACTAATGGTGGTCATGAATTATTACCAGTTAATGTTAAAGTAAAAGTTTACTTCAAAGGTGCTTGTGTAGAGAAACAACAAAATGTTGGCTCTAACTCTGACTATGACTTCGCAACAGTTAATGTTACTGCTGAGTTGGAAGATGGTAATGGTGGTTCTCTAACTGCTGATGCTTGGGACTATAGATATGGATGGGGTGGATACTCTACTTTGAATAATGCTGGTGAAGAATTATTACCAGTGAACGTTAAAGTAAGAGCAACTTACAATAGCACAACTAAAGAGAAACAACAAAATGTTGGTTCTAACTCTAGTTACCTGTTCAACTGGAATGGAAATTCTCTTTACAAATCAGTTAATGATTTTGATTTCTCAGCTGAGAAAGTAAGAGTTTATCCTAATCCATCAGACGGTAAATTTATGATTGAAAATGTAAACAACTATTTCAGATTATCAGTTTATGATATGACAGGTAAAGTAGTTTATCAATCAGATATTAATGACGTGAACAATCAAAACATCATATTAGATAATCCTATTCCGGGTGCTTATATGATTCAATTAGAAGGCGTAGGTAGTACAGTTACTACTCCGATAATGATAAAATAATCCTATCAGATTATATATCTAATGTTCAAAAGAGTCGTCCAATAGGGCGACTCTTTTTTTGTATTAAAAGCGACAAATATTTTTTTAAAAATTAAATATTTAGTATTTTGTAGTGTGTTTTATGTAATATTTATTCAATATTTTTTGGAGTTTACTTTATGAAAAGTGTCTTACTTTTAATTGCTGCAACCTTTTTAGCTGGTGTGCAGATTACTTTTTCTCAGGTTGTTATTAATAAAGCTGATTTCCCTATGGAATCAAGCTACAAATCTACAAGTCAACTTGAGTACAAAACTAATTTAGAACCCCCAAGCACAGGAGAAGATATCTCTTGGGATTTAACTAATCTTGTTACTACTCATTATATTGAAGAAGATTTTGTTGATGCGTCAAATGATGAGTTTTATACTGAAGCAATAAATTATATTGAATTAGATTATGCTTTAAACGACTTTATAATACCCAGTAAAGACTTTTTTAAATTTGATGATCAAGGTTATACAAAAATAGGTAGAAGGATTACTGAAGTTGAATACCCTATTACTCAACTGACAGGAGGAGCAAATGATAAATTAAAGATTGTGGGTGGCAATTTCCCTCTGGAAGGTAGGTTAGATATTATTAAATTCCCTTTAAAGTATGATGACTCTTGGACAGAAAGCTATAAAATTTCAACTTATTATGAACTGACTGTTGAAGGTTTTGGTTTAAGTAATACTCCCGGGATATTCTTTCAGACTGTAAGTGAAACTAGATCTGTAGTAGGATCTGGTAAACTAACATTACCTAATGAAAATGGTGGTATTATGACAATAGACGCTTTGCTATTGAAAGTAGACGTGATTGCAATCGATAGTGTTTATCTTGGAGGACAACAAGCACCTGAACAACTAATGGCTGCTTTTGGATTGGTTCAAGGCAATGTAACTACACACACTGAGTACTTTTATTGTTCTCCTGGCTATGGCAAACCAGTTGCTTCATATAATATGACTTCCGAATATATCTCTTATACTGATGTATCTCAAGTAGAAGCTACAGTTGGAGAGGAAGTAGTAAATTTGCTAAGTGTTTATCCTAACCCAGTGAAATCTGGTTCAGTTTTGAATATAGATGATTTTAACGCGAAACTAGCTAATATTGAATTGGTTGATCAAACTGGAAAAGTAGTTCTTGAAAATGAGATAAGTGGTAGTGCTAATTTAAGTATTCCTAATACTATCTCTGCAGGTGCTTATTTGTTAAATTCTTATGATTCTAATGGTACTATAATCAGTACTAATAAGATAATAATAGAATAAAAGTAAAATAAAGAGTTTTATGTTAATCGAGTCGCTTTCGAGCGGCTCTTTTTTTATATAGTTTATATTCCTAGAATAGATTAGATTGGAATGTATGCAAGAAGCGATTTTATAATATTTGTTTTTCAATTAAAGGAGAATTTATGGGTAACATAATTAAACAATTTTCATTGTTATTATTACTTGGTTTATTTATAATTAGTTGCGGCGAAGATAGTACTAGCTCAGAAGATGACAATAAGAAAGAAGACATTTTCTACAAACTAGGAACAGTTACTTTTGAGTTTGATGGTAAAACTACAGTTATTGAAGATTTTTATATAACTGGACTAACTATTATGAATTGGAGTGGAGATGGAAATCCTGAAAATAGTATTGCATCAGCAAATTGGATAGCCAAGGATAGTGTAACTTCGTTAGCAATAGGTATTTTAGGAGCAGATATTTTTCAAAACTCACTCGCAGGTACTTATAAAATTGAGGACGCAAAAGCAACGGCCATTTTTTCATGGGGTGTTGAAAGTGAGTCTATATTTAGATTCGTTTCTGGCGATATGGTTGTCGAAAAAATGGAAAGAGATGGGAATATTAAACTAATATTAGAAGGTAAAGGTGATTATTCAGTTAATTACACTCCTGTTGTAGATAAGCAAAACCAGCCTGCTAAACTTATAATAGATGCTAAATTATTGACAGTATATGTAAATGATATTAAACAATAGACAAACAAATAAGTGTTATATTGAAGAGTCGCTTTCGAGCGGCTCTTTCTATTTTGTTTCGTGTTCGGGGCAATCAAGTCTAATATCAACTTGCTTCAATTCCTTTTCTAGTAGCCCACAATGCTGAATATCTGAATCAACTGAATAATATTTGCAACTATAACACATCCTCTGCATACTGATTACATTACTTGAATGTAGCTTGGTAATTATATTAGATAAGCTTACCCATAGATTCTCTTGACTTTTAGTACTCATCTCATCCAATGGATTGAGTAACTCACTAGAATAATTATTTAGATTGTTTATAATTTCTTGTCCATCAGGAGAAAGGGAAATAATATAGCTTCTTGTATCAATCTCATTAGTTAGTTTTATGATTAATCCTTTTGATAATAGAGATTTGACTGAATCACTGACCGTTGCTTTTGTGATATTAAACTCATCTGCCAGATAACTGACAGTGCAGTACTGTGGTTTATGCGAGTTGACAAAGACTAGTATTTGTATCTGAATTGGGCTAAGTTTGAACTCTTTTGCTTTCTCCCATAGCATTACTCTATACGCCTCTGATATACGTTCTAGACCAACTACTATCTTACTGGATAGCTTTTCATTCTGATTATCTAGATTGTAAACTGAGTTATTCATTTTTAAACTTTGGGATAAATAAAAAAAGTGCAGATGTAATTAACACAATCACCTGCACTTTTTCAAACTAAATTAAGCTTTTACATCTTCCATAGATGCACCAAAGTTAATGTGTAATACATTGCCATTGGGTGTTACTAAAGCTGGAACAGATTTTACACCAGCTTGCTCAGCAGCAGGTATTCTTGAACTTTGTTCACCTAAGTGGACTAATTCTACGTTCTCTGAACCGATTAGATTTACGATATCGTGCTCAGCACTAACGCATACAGAACAACCAGCGTGATAAAAGATTGACTTACTCATAACAAACTCCATTATATATTTTATTTTGGCAAAAGCACCAGAACAAATATAGTAAGGAATCCTAACTAAAGCAAGTGATATCTTCAATTATTTGAAATAATTTTCAATTTGATTTGATATGAGAAGGTTGTATAATACCTCTAAATTATATTTAACTGTGAGGTCTATCACTTTCAATTTTGAGAATATATACTTCTCTTGTCTTTTATTTATTAGAAATACTGAACTCTCACCAATATCAAATTTTTCTTTCTCAAACTCAAGCAACTGCTTGTATCGATTGACATTTTCAGCTACAATTACTAATTGACTATTGAGTATTTCTAAGGTTTCAATATTAGATTTCTGTTTGTTTTTTAAGTTGTTCTCTTTGTTAACCAAATCTAGTTCTGTTTCTTTTATTTTCAGCTCGTTTATCTCTAATTCACCTCTTTCACTTCTAAATAGAAGCGGCATTGAAAAACTTAGTCCCCACTTGTAATTATTTATATTGAAAGTGGGAATATTATTATTTAGTTCACTTGTCAATGCATTATACTTTACTTTAAGTTTAGGTTTTAGTTTGTCAGATTTCAAATCATTTTCAGCTAATAATAAATCGAGTTTATTCCTTTTCTCTTCTAATAATGGATTACCAACATAAGTTATAGAGTCACGAGATATAGCGTCTTTGCTGATTAACCCAATACGATTGGGAT
The DNA here is from genome assembly GCA_048267165.1 of Bacteroidota bacterium. GTDB lineage: Bacteria > Bacteroidota > Ignavibacteria > Kapaibacteriales > UBA2268 > PGYR01. Next base: position 10,049 of record JBLWYD010000042.1, on the reverse strand, counting down.
TAATATCAGTACTTAATGTAATATTACTCTCATTTTCCCAAGTAAAGTTGTTTAGATTGTTTCTTGCCTTAACTAGTTCTATTGTATTAGATTGTAGCATGACTAACTGGTCTTGGAGTACTAAAAAAGATTCTAGAGTATCTACAGCCGGTTTATCTCCAAAAAAATAGGACTGCAGATTGTTCTCAAAGTATTGCTCCGCTAGATCAACACTTTCTTCAATAATTAATTGATATTCGTAAGCAGCTTGCCATTGGTAATAAGCAATTGAAGCATCTATTATCAAATCATTGATCTCTATTTGTCTTCTATTAGTAGCCAAGTCTTCAAAGATTTCAGCTTGGTTTACGGCTGTTCTTCTTTCGTCAATTAGTAACCCTTGTAGTATATTTGCTTCTACTCCCAGATACCCCAACCCATCATTAGGAGTGTTGTTCTCAGGATTTAGGAATATACCTCTAGTATTATCATACCCTGCGTTAAAAGTCAAGCCTAGGTAAGAGGGGAGTTCTATACTGGAACGTAGAACTTGAAAATACTGTTTACTTTCAAAATACTTATCATCATATTCTGCTTTTAGTATTGGATCAAATAGACCATTTGCAGATTTCCATTGTGCTTCAGATAATTGCAGATTAAGTTCTGCATTATTAGCTGTTGGGTGATACTTTAGTACATTCCGAATATAATTTTCATAAGATAAAGTGTCATCTATTGAAAAGAGTGAGTTAAAAGTAAAGACTCCTAAGAGTAATATTATACTTAGAAATAATTTAGGCATCTTCTTTACTATAGAAATCTGGAGGGAAACCATTCAATTGACGCCATAACTCGTACCAAAGTGGTACATCTCTAAGCAGTACGAATGCCTTGGCACCAGAGCCAATTCGTAGTACATCGGGCCATTTTTTACTATCACCATTTGGAGCAATTAACACTCTATACAGACCATTTTTACTAATTATTCTATCTACTGCAACTACTTTACCACCGTAAGTTCCTGTAGAAATATTTGGCCACCCACTAAAAACCACAGCAGGCCAACCATCAAATTGGATTCTTGTCTTTTCTTCTTTAAAAATAAGAGGTAAGTCCATAGGTTTAACATATATCTCTATTGCCAAGTCAAAGTTAGTCGGCATTATAGTAACTATATCTGTACCTTCCTTTATTATCTCGCCTATACCTTTCTTAATGGCCTTTGTTATGTATCCAGATTGTGGGGCTGTAATGTAGTAATACTGTTGCCTAACTTCATAATTACTTAGACTATTCTTAAGTTTGGCTGCTTTTGCTCTTGTGTCTAACTTACTTGATATTGCGGAGAATTTATCAGATTCTGATTTTGCAATTTTATCAGAATACTCAGCCTTGATGGATGATAGCTCTAATTGTAGATTCAGCAATTTATTAGTTTGATTATCTAGTTTATTTTGCTGCACTACTACTTTAGAAGCCATTTCTCTTTGCTTTACACTCTTAGCTTCTAAATCTGTTTTTGACTTTATTCCTTTCTCATATAGTTCTTTTGTTCGGTCATATTGTTTATTAGCTACATCAAGCATTAACTCATAAGCTACTAAATCTGTACTATCACTTATTATTTCTCTTTTTAACTGGATTATCTTATTTTTAGTGGTCTCAATTTTCAAATCTCTATTCTGTGTCATAGCTTGTTGCTGCTGCTCTATCGATCTTACCTTGTCTTCATAAGACTCTACACTCTCCATATTGGCATCTACTTGCTCATTTGTTCTTTCAACTAAATCTGGGTCGAAATATTCACTTTTTACTTCTGATATGAATACTATAGTATCTCCCTTATTTACGAAATCACCCTCTTGTACATACCAAGATTCCAATCTACCAGAGATAACAGATTGGATTGATTGCGGTTGTTGTGACGGATTTATGGTCGTTACATATCCTTTTGCGTCTATATTTTGAGTCCAAGGAAGAAATAACCCGAGAGTATTAATTGTAAAAAAAATCAAAGAAAGGATTAGTAATAACTTACTCTTATTTTTCTTATTCAATGACTTATATGATGATATTTCTTCATTCGAAATATGATTATAGAGGCTATTCTCAGAAATATTAAGCATTTCCACCTCCTTTTGTAATTATTATCTGTTGATTCGATTTACTTAACCAATATTCGTCATCTGTAATAATAACAAAAGTACTATTATCAGCATCTTCTAACATAAAGTCAATTATTCTTTCTTTATCATTCTGTTTCAAATATAAGAATGGATTCTCAAATAAATATAATCTATTACGAGTAGTTAATGCTCTTGCTAATAATACTTTCTGAGTTATATCTTTAGATAAAAAATAATTTGAAGGGTTAATAATCGAGTCTATACCATTAGGAAGGTTAGATACAAATAAATCTAACCCCATCAAAGATATTATCTTTCTTAATCTTTCTTCACTTATATCTCTTCCAACTGTGATATTATCTATTAGACTTGCTTCGAATAATTCATTTGTAGAAAAGTGTATTGATAACTGTTTGTTAAGTGTACTTTTATTTATATTCTCAACTGGAATACCATCTAGTTTAACTGCACCTGAATTTATATCAATAAACCCAGAAACTAAGTTAACAAACATTGATTTAGATACTCTATTATCACCAATTATAGTAGCTTTAGAACCGCTAATTATATTAGTAGAATAATTATTAAAGTAATTGTCGGCACTTTCATTGTTTCCATAAGTAAGATTAGAAACATCTATAGATATTCCATTTGTAATGTCTTTTAAATCTACTTTTCTTTTATCATCTAACTCTATATCAGTTATATATCCGATTTTATCGAGTGCTGTAAGTAAGTCATATATAGAATCTATACTATTTATTAGTTTCTCAGTCGATGTAATAATTAATAATATTATGATTTCAGCAGCAACGAATTGACCAATATTCATTTGCTCGTTATAAACTAATAATCCACCTAAGACTAATAGTCCAGCTGCTAATAATACTTTGAATAAGATAAAAAACTTAAATTGTGTAACTAAGACCCCAAAATGCTTTTCTCTTGCCTCTAGATAATCAATTGTTTTAGCATCAGTTTGCTTTAAATGCAGAGCATAACTAGAGAACTTCTTGAAAGATTTATGAGTCCGAGCTACTTCCTCTAACCAATGTGCGACTATATATTTGAATTTACTTTCTAAGATGCTAGTTGATAAACCTTTTGGACTAGTGGCCTTGAACAATACCCAAATAGAGGAGACTAGAAATACACCTAAAATTAGAAAATAAGGACTATATACTGAAAGAAGTACTAAACCGAAAAATGCCTGAAATACAGCTAAAGAGAAATCTACTAAAATCTTAGGTAGATTCTTTTGAATTGTTAGCGTATCAAAAAATCGATTGGCTAGTTCTGGCGTATGGAGATTTTGTAATTTAGTAAGCTTGATTTTAGGAAATCTAAAAGCAAATTCGAATGATGATTTTGCAAATATCTCTTGTTGTATGTTCTCAACTATTCGTAGTTGAGTTAGTTGAAAAACACCAGAAAAAACAATCCCAAGTAAAACAAATAGTACTAACACTGCCCATGAGGTCGTCAAGGCACCCATTTGAATTATATTTACTATTGCTTGAATACCCAAAGGAAGTGATAGATTCACCAAACCATTAAGGATAGCATAAAAATATATTTGATAAACTTCCTTTTTAAAAGGAGCTAACAGTTTCCAAAACCTTTGTATTGGGGTCATTTATTACTTTTATTTGTAAATAAAAAAAACGCAGAATACTTTTCTTTTTTTCTGATTACGTATATAGGACTGTAATAGTCTAATATATAATTAAAGATATTTATAATAAGTATTACTATTTATTATTTGTTTTTAAACCTGTTCCAATGCTTGGCTCACATCCCAAATTAAGTCATCTACATTCTCAACACCAATTGATAACCTAACTAAGCTAGAAGTAACACCGATGCTTTTTAAGTATTCAGGTTCTACACCAGCATGAGTCATTGTACTCGGGTGTTCTGCTAAACTTTCTGTTCCACCTAAGCTGACTGCTAGTGTCATTAATTCTAGTGAGTTTAAGAATTTAAAAGCTTCTTTTTCTCCACCAACAATATCAAAAGCTACCATAGCTCCAGGGCCATCGTGTTGTCGTTTGTAAAGTTCATAACTTGGACTGTCTTCGTCTATCATTCCTAGATAATGAACCTTAGTTACTTTAGGGTGGACATTCAAGAACTTCGCAACTTCGATTGCGTTCTGTTGTTGTTGTTCCATTCTAACTTTCAAAGTTTCCAAACTTCTCATTAATAGCCAACCAGTCCAAGGGCCAGCCATATTCCCTAAGAATGTACGAAGTGTCTTAACTCTTTTCATTGGTTCTTTGTATCCTAATACAGCACCTGCTATTACATCACTGTGACCGCCTATGTACTTAGTTGCAGAATATACAACCAAATCAGCACCAAATCTTAATGGGTGTTGCCAAAGTGGACCCATATAGGTATTATCGACTACAGTTAATACCTTCTTATCTTCATTGCTATAATGGATTTTAAGTTCATCTATCATCTGCAAATCAACTATTGCATTAGTTGGATTAGCAGGAGTTTCAACAAATATCATGGCTACTTTATCAGAATATCCATTTTCTTCAATTTTTGCCAAGATTTCTTCTTTCGTAGCATTTGGTTTGAACCCGACTGTCTTTATTCCATATTTCGGCAGGAAATGATGTATAAAGTGGTCAGTCCCACCATATAGTGGACTGCTATATACAAGCACATCACCGGGGAGTAAGAACTCCATAAATACAGTAGTTATTGCTGACATACCACTTTCGAATACAGCACAATCGTCGGCTTTATCCCAAAGGCATAGTCTGTTTTCTAATATTTCTAAATCTGGATTGTTTATACGGCTGTATATTAATCCTAATTCCTCATCTTGTCCTTTCTCACGTATTCCGTAAGCTACTTCAAAGAAAGCTTTGCCTTCTTCTGCATTTTTGAAAACAAATGTTGATGTTTGGAAAATAGGACATTTCAGTGAACCTTCTGATAATTCGGGCTTATAGCCGTATGACATCATCAGACTTTCGGGTTTCATATTTCTTGGCATATTCTTATCTCGTTTTTAGTTTCAATAGGAATACCAATTTAACAAATAGTAAGGATTAATAATTGTCTAACATAGATAAAACAATGAGACACTTATAACGTAAATAAGCAAATGAAAAATTACAATTCCCCAAATCTGAATGAAATATAGATACTTAGTTTTAATAATTCTCATGCTTTTATTTACTAATGAGTTATTCTCACAGAATGCTTCCATTAGTGGTTACGTAAAGGATAGCTCGAACAAAGAAACTCTAATCGGTGCTACGATAAGATTAGATGGTACTACAAGAGGTTCTCAAACCAATAAAGATGGATACTTTGTTATTAGTAATATCAAACCTGGTAAGTACGATATAGTTTACACTTATATAGGATATGAGGAAACTAGAAAATCTATTAATCTGAAAGCTAATCAAGACCTTAGACTCGATGCATTACTTTCTTCTGGTTCGATGACTTCTGAAGAAATCTCTGTTTATGCAGATAGAGATGATGATAAAGTTCAAATATCTATTAGTAAAGTAAACATACCAATGCAGCAAATAAAGGAAATACGTATTGGGGGAGAATCTGATATATTTCGCTCATTACAACTTTTACCCGGTGTATTAACTTCTTCTCAAATCTCATCTGGATTATATATAAGAGGTGGGTCACCTGACCAAAATCTTGTTTTACTGGACGGATCTATGGTTTATAATCCATCTCATTTATTCGGATTTATATCAGCTTTCAATACTGACGCTATTAAAGATGTAGAGCTAATAAAAGGTGGATTCAATGCAGAATATGGTGGTCGTCTATCTTCTGTACTTACTCTAACTCAGAAAGATGGAAATAGGGAAGAGGTAGAGGGTATGTTCTCTGTTGGTGCTATTTCATCAAAACTAGCACTCGAGGGGCCGCTAGGCAATGGCTCGTGGTTTTTAGGTGGTCGTAGAACTTACTTTGAAGTTATAAAATCATTTCTGTCTGAAGATCCACTTAACCCGATACCTGATTTTGCTTTTTATGACGTTAACGCTAAGGTGACTCAAGACTTTGGAGATAATGACAAAATAGCAATATCTGGGTTCTATAGTAAAGATAATCTGGACTATGGAGCAGGGAATGTAAATTTTAATCTTGGAATATCAAACAGACTTGGTTCTGCCAGATGGACCCATATATTTAATCCTCAGTTATTTAGTACTGTGAACTTAAGTACTAGTCAATATATAAATGGTTTTGATGCTGATAACTCAGGTTATGAAGTACTTCAAGAGAATATCATTTCTGATTATACAGTAAAGCATACTTTAGATTGGTTCCACAATGAAGATTTCACTACAAAATATGGCTACGAAGTAAACTTCTACGAATTTGATTATCTTGCTAACTTCACTGGCTCAACCGATTCTACAGCTGAGGGGTCTGGTGCAGGTCGGACAAATTTGAATTTTACGGATAGAAACTATGCTGCTTTTGCTCAAGCCAAATGGCAAGTGAGTTCACTATTTTCGGCGCAATTTGGTTTAAGAGCGAATCATTTTGAATTCGCCAATCAGACTGCCATTGAACCTAGAATAGCGATGAAGTATAATTTCCAACCAGATATAGCAATCAAAGCTTCTTGGGGTATATATCACCAGAATCTTAAATTAGCGACCTTGCAAGACTTCTCTTTCTTCGATACTTGGTTAGGTACGGATAGCTCGCTTAATATAGGTCGATCTGTCCATTATATAGTTGCTCTTGAGACGGAGCCTTGGGAAGGGTTTGATGTCAATGTAGATGTATATTATAAATCATTAGAAAACATAAACGAGATAAGAAGAGTAGTCCTGCAAATAGATAATGGTGCAGACGTACTATATGAAGGAAAGGGTGAAGCATTTGGTGCTGAACTCTTCATACAAAAGAAAATGGGCGATTTTACTGGTTGGTTTGGGTATGGTCTAGGTTTTATAAATGCACAGTATGATAGCTTGAATTCCGGGAATTATTTCCGACCTAAATTTGATAGACGACACGATTTTAAAGGTGTTATACAATATAACGTAAATGAACATTGGGATGTTGGAGCAAATTTCACTTTCCAGACGGGTCAATCTTATACAGGACAGACATCTAGATTTCAACTTCAGTTAGAAGGAGAAACCAACGGTAGAGGAAAAACGGTACCTTCTCAAAGATATGGTTTACGTTTGCCACCATCTCATCAACTAAATCTAAATGGTAGTTACAAATTCAAGGCATTCGGTTATGATGCTAAGTTATTGCTTGATATATATAATGTATATAATCGACGCGATATCTGGTTCAGATTTTACAATGTGAATGAAGAAACTATAACTGTAGAAGACTTTAGACTATTGCCGATTATACCTACTTTCTCATTTGAAATTAAATTCTAACTATGAATATGAAAAAAATATTACTGATAATACTCTCATTCATGGCTCTAAATAGCTGTGAAGACCCAGTCCCAACAGACTATGTACCTCAGAACTATCTGGAAGCTGCTCTGCTAGTAGGTCAACCAATAGATAACATTATACTAATGAGGTCACAACCAATTAATGTAGTATTCGACTATGAAAAATCGCTAATAAGAGATGCTGAAGTCATAATCACTGGTGATGATCAAGAATTCAAATTGCAAATAGACCCTAGTGGAAATCGGGGGTACTACAGCAATGAAGGCTACCTTGTAAAAGGAAACACCAGATACTATATAGAAATAAGAATGCCTGATGGTTCACTCATAACTGGTACTACACTTACACCAGATACAGTAGTATGGGTACGAGATTTACCAGATAATATCCAATATCCAATTGACACTGTAAGGAAGATATCAATGGATACTTTAATTTGGGATGGGATTCCAACCCCTATTGATGAAGGAGCAATAAAGAGTAGTGGGTATTGGGGAGTATCAGTAAAAGCACTAGATACATTGGAATATGGAATTTATCTAGATAGCGTACCGAATAGAGAAAAAAATAGAAGATTATATAGAGCAAATGCTAATCCTGATAATGATTGGAGATATAAAGAACTAGCTACTTGGGGAATATTGCCAAGTTTCAAAACTCCAGTAGTTTGGAATTTTTTCAGATGGTACGGTTTACATGAGATTTCTATCTACAATATAGACAATAACTATCTCAAATGGTTTTTTCAAAGAGTAGTACAGAGCGAATTTGACCCTAATTTGAGTACAGTAGAGGGGAATGGAATTGGCGTATTTGGGTCTATGAACGCAATTCGTGATACTTTCTTTTTAGTAAAAAATCAGCCATAACATAAATGATTTTGATTAATTGAAAAAAAATGTATATTTTTGTAATCCCTATAAAACATAGATGTGATATAAATGGCTAAAAAAGTTGCAAAAAGAAGAACAAGAAGAGCAAAGTACTTAACACTTTACTCTCCCTTCTTGATGAAAGAAACTAAACATGAGCTGATAGGCGAGCCTATCGAAACAGAAAATGGAAGACACCAATGGGCTAGATGTACTCGTAGCAGACATTCGCAGCTTGTTAACCTAGACACTATCGAAGCAGAAAGAGATAAGTCAAAGGCAGTTATCCATATTTCAAAAGATGATGCTCGTAAATATTCTCCTAGAGAAGCTTATGACATCGGAGAGATTCTTTATCATAAGATATTTGATGACGTGGGAATCGTGCGTGCTAAAGAAGTAACTTCTACTGGCGGTCACGCTATAGTAGTTCAGTTCGAAAAATCAGAAGAAAAAAGATTAATAGAAAATTATTCAAACTAAATACCATATAAAGAGGTGATATCAAGTGGTAGGTATAAATATTCAAAACAATGAATCAATAGACAGAGCTCTAAGAAGATTCAAGAAGAAATACGAGAGAAGCGGTGTACTAAGAGAGTACAAGAAAAGAACGCAATTCATCAAACCTTCAGTAGAGAAGAGAATGGCTCGTATAAAAGCAGAAAGAAGACAAAGAAAGATCTCAAAAGATATGCAAAACTAGAGATCACACAATTTCTTTGTTATACCACTTTTTATAAAAATCCCGCTTATTTTTTAAGCGGGATTTTTTATTGCCTTTTTTTCTGAATCCTCATTATTACAATTCAAACACAACAAGCGAACTAGTTTCCTTGCCCCCCCCCCAAAAAATGTTACTTTTTCAAACGCTTCTAACTGTAGTTATAACATTAATATAGCTGATGTTAAAAAAAGCACTATAAAATGTAATTATTTTTGATTACATTTGTTATTAGAAGGTATCATTATTTCATTCAGGAGAAAAATATGAAATTAATTTTTTTAATATTATTTTTACCTTCGCTACTATTGCCGTCAGATTTTTCCAAATTTTCATCTGTGAATTTTGATTTGGTGGGAGTAGTAGCAAGTGGTGATAAAATTGCTGCTTACGGCACTAAAGGTTCTGTTTATTACAGTGATAACGATGCTCAAAGTTGGAATGTGATAAAACCTTTTGAAACAGGAAATATTGTCAACTTTTTCATTGAGAACGATAGATTAATTGCTTTCCTACAAACAGGTGAAGTTAGCCAATCTTTTGACAATGGACAAAATTGGAACGTAACAAACCCAATAAATGATTCGGTCTCTTATGTTGTCAAAGGTAATGATGGTTATTATATACGTGCACAAAATTCAATTTTCAAATTGTCTGAAAACTTAACTCTATCTAATAGTTATCTATATCCTTATTATATGGGGTTTGACATAACTTATCATTATTCACCTAGAAATAGAATGTCAATGTCTTTTTTAGATAACAAACTCTTTGTTATAAACATATATGCTAATGGGTTTATGGTGTTTGATAATAACTTAAATAAAATAGATTCAGTAGATATAGGTGAAAAACTTTTAGATAGTAAAATCTTTATTTCTAATCTCATAAATAACTCTGAAGACTTAAT
>JBLWYD010000041.1:0-26151 GCA_048267165.1 Bacteroidota bacterium | reverse complement strand
AAAAAGAGCGTTTAATATTCAAGATATAAAAGCTTTTGAACAAACTAATTATGATTTAGTAGTAGGTGTATTTCCTGGAAAAAACCTAGCGATAAAATTTGAATATAATGAAAATCATTTTGAGAGATCATTAATTGATAATATCTGTTCTTATTTAAGGCAAATTTTCGCATCGATACATAAAAGCTTAGATAAAAAGGTTAGGGAGTTTAGCTTCTTGCCTGCTGAGGAGAAAATTCAATTAGAAAAATTTAATCATCACCCTGTTAAATACCCTGAAGGAAAAACAATTGTAGAATTGTTTATTGAACAAGTAAAAATAAACCCTACTAAAGTAGCAGTAGTTTTTAATGGGAAAGAAATTACGTTTAAAGAATTAGATGAGAAGTCTAACGAGCTAGCTAATTATTTATTAGCTAAATCTCATGTAGAAAAAGGAGATTTGGTATCTATAAAGATTGAGCGAAGTGAATGGATAATTATAACAATTTTTGCAATATTAAAAACAGGAGCTGCATATGTACCAATTGATATAGCATATCCTGAGGAACGTATTCAGTATTTAGAAACCGATTCAAAGTGTAAAGTAAGTATAAATGAAGAGGTTTTACTAGACTTCAAGAATACAACTCCAGTATCAAAGCCTGTACATATCAAATCAACATCTAAAGACTTAGTGTATGTAGTATATACTTCGGGAAGTACAGGAAATCCAAAGGGAGTTATGATTGAAAATCAGTCAATTCTCAACACTATTTATTTCCAAAAAGAAATTTTTGGAGAGAAAAAGTCAATTCAGTTTTTCTCATATTCTTTTGATGCTTTTGCTTGGGAAACATATGCTACACTATTATTTAATGGCACATTGCATATTTTAAGTGATGATTGCAGAAAGAACCCCAAACAGTTTGGAGAGTATATTTTTGATAATGATATAGAAATAGTGACTTTACCTGCTTCCTATCTTGATAAGTTAGACTTGTCTAAGTTAGCCAAGGCAAAAATATTAATGACAGGGGGAGAAGCACCAAGCTATAAGATAGTTACAGAAATTATAAAATATGTAAGATACTACAATGCATATGGGCCTACAGAAGCGAGTGTAACTTCTTCTATTTATGAAATAGAAAATAAAGAAAGAATTAGAAACCAAATAATTCCTATAGGAAAACCTATTCCAAATACAGCGATGTATATTTTAGATGAGACTCATAATCTTCAACCTATTGGAGCAATTGGAGAGTTATATTTAGGAGGAGCAGGCTTAGCAAAAGGTTATTTGAATAGACCCGATTTAACAAATGATAAGTTTATAAATAACCCGTTTGTAAACGGAGAAAAAATGTACAAAACGGGTGACTTAGCACGATGGTTACCAGATGGAAATGTTCAGTTTATAGGAAGAAAAGATACACAAGTAAAATTAAGAGGATATCGAATAGAATTAGGAGAAATTGAAAATGCGTTAATTTCACTGCCCTCAATAAATCAAGTAGCAGTTGTAATAATAGCTTCGGAACGAGATAAATACTTGGTTGCTTATTATACATCTGATTCAGAATTAAAATCAAAAAATATTAGGGAAGCACTTAAAAACCGTCTTCCTGAACACATGATTCCTAGTTACTTCAAGGAGTTGTCATCTATGCCATTAACACCCAATGGAAAGATAGATAGAGAAGCTCTTTCGAATTTTTCAGAAAAGGATATTATAAGAAATGAATATGTGCCAGCTAGAGATGAAGTAGAATCTATACTGGTACGCATTTGGGAAAATGTATTAAATATTGAAAATATAGGAATTACAGATAATTTCTTTGAGTTAGGAGGGCATAGTTTAAAAGTTACGCAGCTTATTAATAACATTAATAAAGAACTATCTAGCACTGTAGAGATAAGACAAGTGTTCGAATATCCTACCATAGAAGAGCTAGTTAAAATAATAAATAAAGATACTTATAAACCAATTCCTAAATCGGAAAGTCAAGAGTACTACCCTCTGAGTTCAGCTCAAAAGAGATTATGGATACTTAGTCAATTTGAAGGTGGTAGTAAAGCTTATAATATACCAGGAGTTTTAGAACTTAAAGGAAATTTAGATATTCCTAAATTAGAACAAGCATTTAAATTAATATTTCAACGTCATAGTAGTTTAAGAACAAGTTTTTTAGATGTGAATGGAGAGATAGTACAACAAGTAATAGATGCTAAGAATTTTAAATTTGAATTAGAGAAACAAGCAGTAGAACACAAAAACCTTGATAAAGAAATTAAAACATTCTTAGAGGAAGAAATAGATTTATCAGGAGCTTCTCTTTTAAAAATAAAATTACTCAAGCAAGAAGATGAAACGTATTACCTAGTATTGAGTCTTCATCATACTATGGGTGATGGTTGGTCAATGCAAGTATTATCAGAAGAATTAATGTATTTATACAATCAATTCGTTACTGGTAATAAAATAGAATTTCCAAATCTAAATATTCAATACCATGATTACGTATTATGGAATATTGAAAAGAAAAAGAAACCTGAGTTTAGCAAAGTTGAAGATTATTGGATTTCTAAATTATCGGGTAACTTGCCTGTTTTAGAGCTACCTACTGAAAAAACAAGACCTTTAATAAAAACATATCAAGGAAATACTTTAACGCATGTTTTTAGTAAAGAGTTGTATACAAACATAGGTTTGTTTAATGAGCGTCAGAAGTCAACTCTTTTTATGACTTTGTTAGCAGGAATTAATGGTTTGTTTTATAGATATACTAATAATTCTGATATCATTCTAGGAACATCAATAGCAGGAAGAACACATGCAGATTTAGAGAACCAGATAGGTTTGTTTTTAAATACTTTGGCTATAAGAACAACCTTCAATAAAGAGGGTAATTTTGAAGATTTAGTTGAAATACAAAAAAGAACCCTCTTAGAAGCATACGAGAATCAGGAATACCCATTTGATGATTTAGTTGAAAAGTTAAATTTAAATAGAGATACCTCTAGAGCTGCATTATTTGATGTAATGGTAGTGCTGCAAAATCAGGAAGACATCGCTATTGAGTTAGAAAATATTTCAGTAAAACCTTATGAAAAACATCTTAGAAATGTAAGTCAGTTTGATATTACTTTTTCATTTAAGGAGGAAAATGAGAGGTTATTTGTACTGTTAGAGTATAATACAGATATTTATGAAGAGTCTTTTATAAGTCGAATGTTAACACATTTAGAATCATTTTTAACAAATGCCATTCTAAATTCTCAACAACAGATAAATGAAATAAATTATTTATCTACAAAAGAGATAAATACTCTTTTAAAAGATTTTAACAATACAGGTTTCGCAAAAAAAGGTATTGATGAAACGTTGTTAGATCTTATTGCCAAACAGGTAGCATTAACCCCAAATGCAGAAGCATTAGTTTTTAATAACAAATCTATAACATACAAAGAGTTAGATGAAATGTCGAATTCTTTAGCTAACTATTGTATAGAGAATCATAGCATTACACCAGGAACCTTAATCGGTATTCAAATGGAGAGAAGCGATGTAATGGTTATTGTTTTGTTATCTATATTAAAAATGAGGTGTGCTTACGTACCAATTGATATCAATTATCCATTAAAAAGGAAACAAAATATAGTAAAAAACAGTGGTGTAAAATACTTGTTTTCGAGTGAGTCTATAGAAGAAGTAGAGGAAGAATTGATAGTTATTAATATTAAAGAAAGTTGGAATACAATACTCAATTATTCCACAAAATTTAAAGAGAATGTTCAATTAGATGACCTCGCATATATTATTTACACTTCAGGGTCAACTGGTATTCCAAAGGGAGTAGCAATACAGCATAAAGCACTAGCTAATTATATCACTTCATTTGAAGAAAGCTTAGGTAACTTTCCTTTGTATACAACAATTTCTTTCGACTTAACCGTAACTATTTTTGTTCCTTTGACTAAAGGAGATAGTGTTATTATTTACCCAGAGAATGCATCTAATACTTTAATAGAAGATATTATTATAGATAATAAGGTAGAGGGTATAAAACTAACTCCTTCTCACTTACGTATACTTGTTGCAAGTAGTAGGTTAACTTCTTACTTTGAAAAAAGTAGACTAAAAGTAATGATTGTAGGAGGAGAAGCTCTTGAATATGCTTTAGCAAAAGAAGTATACGACAAATTTAAAGGAAAAGTTACTATTTATAATGAATACGGACCTACTGAAACAACTGTAGGATGTACGACCCATCAATTTTCTGTAGCTGAAAAAGCAGTATCGGTATCTATTGGAAAACCAATAATAAATACAGAAATATATATACTAAATGAAGCACTTCAGCCCATGCCAATAGGAGTTGTAGGAGAATTATTTATAGCAGGTTTAGGATTGGCTAAGGGGTATTATAATCAAAAAGAGCTTACAGATAAAAAGTTTGTTTCTAATCCATTTATAGATGGTCAGAAAATGTATCGTTCTGGAGATTTAGCTTGTTGGACAAAAGAAGGAACACTGAAATTTATAGGACGTATAGATGACCAAATTAAGTTAAGAGGCTATCGTATAGAGTTGGGAGATATAGAAAATAACTTAATGGAATTTCCTGAAGTTAAGGACGCTGTTGTTACTCTTAAAAGTGTTGGTAATACAGAACACTTGGTGGGGTATTACATAGCAAACGACAATATAGAAACCCTTCGTTTTAGAGAATTTTTATCTACAAGACTGTTAGGGTATATGATTCCTCATTACTATCATAAACTAGATGTTATACCGTTAACACCCAACGGAAAATTAGATAAAAAAGCATTACCTATTCCAGAGGGCAATATGGAAATGAGTTTAGAGTTGCCAGAAACTCCTGAAGAAAAATTATTAACAAAAGTTTGGTGTGAGGTACTTGGAATAAAGGTTGTTGGAATTTATGATAATTTCTTCTCTGTTGGAGGAGACTCTATAAAATCAATTCAAATAAGTTCAAGACTTAGAAATTTAGGATATGATATCCCTGTTCGTACTTTAATGTCTGTTTTTACAATAAAAGAACAAGCAAAGTCATTAAAACCTATTGAAATTTATTCTGATCAATCGGAGGTTACAGGAATAATTCCGTTAACTGGTATACAAGAGTGGTTTTTCAAAAAGAATAAGACATACAAAGAACACTACAACCAGTCGGTGATGTTAAAATTTAACACAACACTAAGTGTAGAAGATGTACAATTAATTTTATCTAAAATTATAGCACATCATGATGTCTTAAGAGCAACATTTAGATTGGAAGAGGAAGTGATTCAAGAAATAGTTTCTCCAGAGATGGACATATTTATTGATGAACATAGCTTTGAGAAATCAATAAACTATGAGGAAGAAATAATTCATAGAGTTAATGAACTTCAAAGTACAATTAATCTCACAGATGGTCCCTTGTTAAAAATAGGTCTTTATCATTTAGAGTCAGAGAGTTATTTGTTTATAGCAATCCACCATTTAATAGTTGACGGAATTTCTTGGAGAATTTTATTAGAAGATTTTGAAACGCTATATAATCAGGTTAAAACAGATAAAGAACTTAAGTTACCGTTAAAGACAGATTCTTTTATGCTTTGGGCGAAAAGAGTAAAAGAATATCTACAGGGAGCCGCATTTACTAATAGTGTTAAATATTGGGAAAAGGAAGGCAAAAAAGAAACATCGCAAATAAAAAGAGATCGCGAAGAAGGTAACAATAGTTATTTAACATCTAAGAAGATTGCGTTTAATTTAAATGAAGTAGCAACAAAGCGTTTATTAACTAAAGCTCATTTAGCATTTAATACACAGGTAAACGATTTATTATTAGCTGCATTTATCAATGCAGTAGCCTCTGAGTACGATATAAACCATATCCGAATGGATATGGAAGGCCATGGACGAGAAGAGTCTTTTATTAATAATAATATTGGTAGAACAGTAGGTTGGTTTACAAGTATCTACCCTGTAACATTCTCTACTTCACATAATACGATTTCTTCACTAGTTAAATCGGTTAAGGAAGCGCTGAGAAGCATTCCTATGAAAGGAGCAGACTACTTGTTGTATAATAATTTAGAAAGTACGACTGTAGAAGGAAGAAGAACCTCACAAATGAGTTTCAATTATTTAGGACAGTTCGATACAGATGTAGAGAACAAAAGCTTTGAAATTGTACCTAATTTGAAAGGAGATGATATTCATCTTCATAATGAAAGAGATTATGATTGGGACATTTTAGGAATGGTTGTTTCAGGAAAGTTAGAAATTCAATTACTATATAATACAAACCATTTTCACGATGCTACGATTTCTCGTTTAATGAGTAAGTATCAAGCTTCTTTAGAGAAGGTAATTAATTATTGCTGTGATTATAAGGGAAGAGAATTAACTCCGTCAGATTTAACTTACAGTAAGTTAAGCATTACAGATGTTAATCATCTACAAAGTAAGTTCAAAGTCTTAGATGTGTATCCTTTATCTTCTATGCAAGAAGGGATGATGTATCATTCTTTGTTAGACCCAAAAACATCTCATTATTTCGAGCAGGTAAGTTGTAAAATAGAAGGAGAATTAGATATACCAGTAGTGCGTAAAACACTAAACTACTTGTTAAAGCGTCACGATGTTTTAAGAACGGTGTTTTCAGATGAGTTTGATAGATCTCTGCAAATAGTTTTAGATCAAGAAGAATTCGATTTTTCTTTAATAGATATACGTCAAAGTGTTGATGGAGAAAAAATAGAAGAGCTAATAGAAGAGTATAGAATTAAAGATAGGAATAATAAATTTAATCTTTTACAAGGCTCGTTAATTCGCTTAACTGTATTACAAATAAGTAACACATCATTTGAATTTATATGGAGTTATCATCATATATTAATGGACGGATGGTGTATAGGAATTTTATTACAAGAATTTGAACAAGTGTATAAACACTTCACAAATAAAACAAGTATTGAATTACCTGTTGTTAAGCCGTATTCAAATTACATCTCATGGATAGAAAAAAGAGATAAAATTAAATTATCTAACTACTGGAGCACATACTTAGCTGGTTATGATACATTAGCGACCATTCCAAAAAAGGGTAATGAATCTCAAGAAAAAAATAAACAAGCAGTTTATGAGCACTATATAAGTTCAGAAGTAGTAACATCGTTACAAACTCTTTCTAGAGAACAGGGAGTTACGTTAAATAATATAATTCAAACTTCTTGGGGTATTGTATTATCAAGATATAATAACACAAGAGATGTAGTATTTGGAACTGTGGTTTCTGGACGTCCTTCGGAAATAGAGGGTGTGGAAAATATGATAGGATTATTTATCAACACCATTCCTGTTAGAATTAGTTATAACGAAGACACTACAATTAGTGAACTTCTAGCAAATACACAGAAGAAAGCATTAGAAAGTGATGAATACCAACATTATTCTCTGGCAGAAATTCAAGGAATAAGTGAATTAGGAAGAAACTTATTAGATCATATCATAGTCTTTGAAAATTTACCAGTAAGTAATAAAGACTTACCAAATAATCTAGGTAATGAGAAAGCTCCTTTTACTATAGAAGAATCTCAGGTTTTTGAAGAAACCAATTATGACTTAACGCTAGTAGTTGTACCGGGAAAAGATGTACGATTTAAGTTTTTATATAACAGTGCTGTATTCTCAAAAGAATTTATTTCAAAAATTAGTGAGCATTTAACAAATGTATTGCATGAAATTTTAACGAGTTCTAAAAACAGTAAAGTAAGACAAGTTAAAATTTTATCTAATGAAGAAAAGTTACAGCTAACTACTGGTTTTAACAATACTCATTTAGAGTTCACTCCAAATGAAACAATCATGTCGCTATTTGTTAAGCAAGTAGCAAAAAACCCAAATAAATCAGCATTGTACTATAAGGGTAAAGAAATGACTTACGGTGAGTTGGATGCTCTTTCAAATCAAATAGCCAACTATTTAATTAGTGAAAAAAGTATAAATCAAGGAGACTTAATTGGGGTGTATTTAGAGCGAGATTTACTTCTTGTACCCTTACTGTATGGAATCTTAAAATCTGGGGCAGCTTACTTACCCTTAGATACAAATAATCCTATAGAAAGAATTCAAACGATTATTAAAGATTCGGAAGTTAGACTGCTACTTTCTTTAGAAAAGTTTGAAGCGAAGTTAGCTACTATTTCTACAGAGAAAATATACTATGAAACAATAGAGAATTTAGTTTTAAATCAGGTTTCTACGTTAGATATGAAGGTGTCTTCAAGTGATTTAGCATACGTGATTTATACCTCAGGGTCAACTGGAATGCCAAAAGGAGTTATGGTTGCACATCATTCAGTTGTGAATTTAGTGCAATCTATGCAAGAGAAATATCCGCTAACATTTAAAGATAGTTATTTATTAAAAACAAATTATGTTTTTGACGTGTCTGTAGCTGAGTTATTTGGATGGTATCTTGATGGAGGTACATTAATCATTTTACCAAAAGGTGAAGAAAAAGAACCATTAAAAATGATGAAAGCCATACAAGAAAATCAAGTTACTCATGTTAATTTTGTGCCTTCATTATTTGCTGTTTTCCTTGGGGAAATAGAAAATAACTCTCTAGAGGTAATAAAAAGCTTAAAGCATATTTTCTTAGCAGGAGAAGCACTTCCATTAAGCCTTATAAAACGTTTTTATGCTTTAAAAACGAACATTTCACTAGAAAATATTTATGGTCCTACAGAAGGTACTATTTATAGTAGTTGGTACACAACTACAGGAAATGAAAATTCTGTAAATGTACCTATTGGAAAACCTATCAGTAATGTGTTGCTTTATGTTTTAGATACTTTTAATAATCCACAACCAATAGGAGTTCCAGGTGAGTTGTGTATTGCAGGAGAAGGGTTAGCACTCGGCTACCTCAATAGAGCTGATTTAACTGAAAGTAAATTTGTTAAAAATCCATTTGACGCCAGTAAAAAAATGTATCGCACAGGAGATTTGGTGCGCTGGTCTGATAGTGGGAATATAGAGTTTTTAGGAAGAATTGATGATCAGGTAAAACTAAGAGGATATCGAATTGAACTAGGAGAGATAGAAAATTATTTGGTTAAATATTCACCAATAAAAGAAGGAGTTGTACTAGTTCAAGAACACGGAGAACAAAAAAGCTTAGTGGCCTATTATGTTTCAAATGAAGAAGTAAATGAACAAAAGCTTAGAGAATATTTATTAAATAACCTTCCAGAGTATATGGTTCCTAGTCAATATATTGTACTAGAAGAAATGCCATTAAATACTAGTGGAAAGCTCGATAAAAAGGCTTTATTAAAAACAACAAAAACAATAAAATCTGCATATGTTTTAGCAACATCTTCAGAAGAGAAGGTATTAGTTAATGTGTGGAAATCTGTATTAGGAATAGATAATGTAGGAATAACAGATAACTTCTTTTCATTAGGAGGGGATTCCATAAAATCGGTACAAATAAGTTCTCGTCTAAGAGCATTAGGAAAAGAGTTGCCAGTTAAAACGATTATGACTTTACCTACAATTATTGAACAAGCAAGAGCCATTCAATCTATTGAAGTTATAGCAGATCAATCAAAAGTTGTAGGAGAAGTGCCTTTAACAGGTATTCAACAATGGTTCTTTAATGAGTCTGATTTTAGCTCTCAACACTACAATCAATCTGTAGCCTTAAAGTTCAACGACGGAATAACTTTAACTGAAGTAAAACAAGTATTTCAAAAGTTAGTTGAACATCACGATGTTTTAAGAACAAAATTTGTAAATGATGGAGCGCATAAAAAACAGGTAATTGAAGAAACAATAACATTAGAGGTAGAAGATAAAAACTTCAAGGATCAAGAAAATTTCCAAGAGTTAATACTAGCAGAAAGTAATAAACTTCAAAGAGAGATAATTCTTCAAAAAGGACCATTATTTAAATTGGGATGCTTTGAAACAGATGAAGGAACCTATTTAGTTGTAATTATTCATCATTTAATAATTGACGGTATTTCTTGGCGTATTCTATTTGAAGATATGGAAACGCTTCATCAGCAAATTAAAAATAAGGAAGCGTTAATATTACCATTAAAGAGTGATTCTTTTAAGCTTTGGGCAGATAATCTTGAGACTTATAAGAGCTCTAATGAATTTGAAAAACAAAAAGGATATTGGAAGGAAGTTATGCAAAAACCTTTTGTAAAAATTCCAAAAAACAATACTGTTTGTAATACTTATAAAAAGGCTCAAAGTATTCGTTTCTCTCTTAATAAAGAGTTGACCGAAAAATTACTTACAGATGTTCATAAACCATTTAATACACAAATCAACGACATACTTTTGGCGAGCTTTACAAAAGCTTTCTCAAACCAGTTCGATATAGATTTATTAAAAATTGATTTAGAAGGTCACGGTAGAGAAGAGAGTATATCTAATGTTAAAATAGATAGAACAGTAGGATGGTTTACGACTATATATCCAGTAAGTTTCCAAGTTCATAAAAGTTTAAAGTCTCATATTAAAGAAACAAAAGAAACGCTTCGCGGGGTTCCAAATGGTGGTTTGGACTATCTTTTACTTAAACATCTTGAAGAAGAGCATAGTGTTAAAGAAAACAAAGCTCAAATTAGTTTTAACTACCTAGGGCAATTTGATACTGATATAGAGGGGAAAAGCTTTGAAATAGTAGATGGACTTTCAGGAGACGATGTTGCGTTAGAAAGTAACAGACCTTACGATGTTGAAATTACAGGAATTGTTACATCAAAACAATTAGAGATACGCTTAACATATGGAGAAAAACAATTTGAAGATGTTGAGATGGAATCTCTTATGCTGTCCTACCAAAAATGTTTAGAAGAGACGATTGTTTATTGTGTGAATTTGGAAACGAAAGAAGTAACCCCTTCTGATCTTACATACAACAAATTAAGCATTTCCGAAACGACAAATCTGCAAAAACGATATGATTTAAAAGATGCATATCTACTCTCACCAATGCAGGAGGGAATGTTCTTCCATTCAATATATGATGATTTGTCTGAAAATTATTTTGAACAAGTAACATGTAATATAGAGGGGGATTTAAATATCAAAATAGTATCCGATACTTTAGAGTACTTATTAGCACGTCATGATATTTTACGAACAAATTTCTACCACGAAGGTCTAGACCAACCATTGCAGTTTGTGAAGAATCATCAACAATTAGATTTTACATATGTAAAAGTTATTGATGAGGTTGCAAATAGTAGTGAAGAAAAAGTGTTAGAAAAGTACAAAACAAAAGACAAAGCTAGAAAGTTTGATCTTACAAAAGGTGCTTTAATGCGCTTAACAGTACTTAAAACTACAGAAAAATCATTTGCGTTTATTTGGAGTTATCATCATATCCTTATGGATGGATGGTGTATGGGAATCATTGTAAATGAGTTCAAAGAAGTTTACGAACAATTCATAAAAGGTAAACCGATAAAGTTACCAGAAGTATCTCCTTATGTTAACTATATCTCATGGTTACAAAAAAGAGATAAAGAGGTATCTGCTAATTATTGGAAAAAATATTTAGAAGGGTTTGATACAGTTACAACATTTCCTCAAAAGCAAGTTAAAAGAGAAGAGTACAATCAAGCAAGTGATGGTTTTATATTAGATGAAATACAAACCAAAACAATGCATAATGTATCGAGAAAATACGGAGTTAGTCTTAATACACTAATACAAACAGCTTGGGCAATGGTACTTAGTAGATATAATACAACTACAGATGTTGTGTTTGGATCAGTAGTTTCTGGGCGTCCTGCAGAATTGGCAGGAATAGAGAATATGCTTGGTTTATTTATTAATACAATTCCTGTAAGAATTAGATTTGAAGAAGGAGAAAACATAGAGGATGTATTAAAAAAAGTACAATTAAATGCTCTGGAGAGTGAAGAATATCAGTACCATCCTTTATCAGAAATACAGGCTTTAAGTGAATTAGGAAGAGACCTTTTAGATCATATTTTAATTTTTGAAAATTTCCCTATTGGAAAGCAGGTTGATAATAATACCAAAGAACAAACGGGCTTTGAAGTAACAAGTATACAAAGTGAAGTACAAATTAACTATAGCCTGAATATAAAAATATTACCATTTGAAACAACAGAAATACTGTTTGATTATAATGAGAGTATTTATGAAGAAATTCTGATAAAAGAGTTAATAAGTGCCTTTAGAAATAGTATAGAAGCAATTATTAAAGAGGAAGAAAAACCAATATTAAATCTTGAGATACTTTCAAATAATCAATTACAAAAAGTAAAAGACGAATTGAGTAAAGACCTTAGCAAAGGAATTACAGAAAAAACAATTCAAGAAACATTATCTATTGGTTTTAATAACAACCCTAATAAATGTGCAATCGTATACAAGGGGGCGGAAATTAGTTATGCTTTATTAGAAGAAGAGTCTACTAAAATAGCAAACTCTTTAATAGAAGCTAAAATTCCTGAAAATACGTATGTAGGAATATTATGTGAAGATCGTCATCTTCTTATTGCCGCAATGATAGGAATTTTAAAGGCTAAACTAGCGTTTGTCCCTTTAGAGTTTGGATTGCCTCAAGAACGACTATCTTCAATTTTAGAGCAAACACAAAGCCAATATATTTTAACAGATCAAAAGATCAGTTCAGTCGAAAAGCTTCAACTAACGACAAAGTCTACTTATTTGCATATTCCATTCATTTTAGAAACAGAAGAAAAAACACTTGTAGAAAAAAGAACGTATGAATTAAATGACCCTGTGTATGTTTATTTTACATCAGGATCCACAGGGAAACCTAAAGGAGTTATAGGAAGAAATAAAGGGTTAGAGCACTTTATCTCATGGGAAATAGAGACTTTTGGTATAAATGATTCTTTCCGATTTAGTCAATTTACAAACCCAGGATTTGATGTGTTCTTAAGAGATGTGTTTGTGCCGTTATGTGCCGGAGCAACTATATGTATTCCAGAAAAAGATTTACTTCTTACAGGAGAAGTATTGAGCTCTTGGATAGATGAAAATGAAATTTCATTAATACACTGTGTACCTAGTTTCTTTAAGATATTCAATACGAAAAGCGTAGATGAGTCCTTATTCACTAAACTTAAGTATATTCTACTCGCAGGTGAAAAAATTGTTCCGTTTGAACTACAAAACTGGTTCAATAAATTTAAAGATAAAGTACAGTTAGTAAATATCTATGGTCCAACTGAAACAACATTAGCAAAAGGGTACTATTTAATTCAACCAGAAGATAAAGAAAAGAAATATATTCCAATAAAATCAATAGTAGGATCTCAGTTTGTAATACTTGATCAATCTTTAAACGTATGTCCATCAGGAGTTGTTGGAGAAATTTACATTCGTACACCTTATAGAAGTTTAGGATATTTAAATCTTCCAGAAGAAAATAACAAAGTATTTATAAAGAACCCATATGGAGATGGTGAACAAGATATTTTATACAAAACAGGAGATCTTGGAAAAAAAGACAGAACAAATGCAATTGAGATTTTAGGAAGAATAGACCGACAGGTAAAAATTAGAGGAATACGTGTTGAGTTAGATGATATTAAGCAAAACATTCTTAATTATAAAGGGATAACAGAGGCAGTAGTAATTGTTAGGCAAAATACTAAAAATGAACAATACATTAGCGCATATTATATTGAAAAAGAAGAAATAGATGTAGCTGAGTTAAGAGCTTTTATAATAGATGTGCTACCTAATTATATGGTACCTTCTTTCTTTATTCCTATAACTACCGTTCCATTAAATGTGAATGGAAAACTGAATATAAAAATGTTACCTGAACCTAAATTAATTAATACAACTGTAGAGGTAGCAACAAATGAAACACAAGAAAAACTAATTGAAATTTGGTCTGAAATATTAAAAATTCCAACAGAAGACATAGGAATTACAAATTCATTTTTTGAATTGGGAGGACACTCAATTAAAGCTTTCCATTTAATGTCTGGTGTTCAGAAAGAATTCGGAGTAAAGTTAAAATTGAAAGATATTTTTGAGCATACAACTATTATTGAGTTATCTCAAATAATAAAAAATACTCAGCCAAAAGAAGAAACAAAACGAATTAAGAACATAGGAGAGAAAGAGTTGTACTTACTTTCTCCTGCTCAAAATAGAATGTTTTATCAGCAGATGCTGCATGAAGGAAGTGTAGCTTTTAATATTTCTATTCCAATTAAAATTAATGGAGAAGTTGTAAAAGAAAAGTTAGAAAAAACACTTCGACAATTAGTAAAACGACATGAAAGTTTAAGAACAGGTTTTGTGCTATCAGAAGAAGGGATTTTCCAGAAAATTTATGGAGAAGAGGAATTTAAACTAGAAATTCTGAACCTAGAAAATTATGATAATGCCCAAGAAGCATTTTTAAGTTTCATCCGTCCGTTCGAGCTTACAAGTCACTCTCTTTTTAGAGCAGGTCTATTAGAAGGTAGCGATTTAGGAGATTTACTTTTCATAGATATTCATCACATTGTAGCAGATGGTACTTCTGTAAATATCCTAGTTCATGATTTTATCGATATGTATCAAGAAAATACATTGGAAGATTTAGAACTACGTTATGTAGACTACGCACATTGGATGCAAGATATGGGAACTGAGCTTGAGCAACAGAAAAAATATTGGTTTAATCAGCTTTCTGGAGAATTACCATATTTAGACCTGCCTGCTGATTTTGATTCATCTGAGAAGAAAGCGTTTTTTGGAGCAGAAGAAAAAGAAATTTATGTTAATGTAGAAAAGTACCAAGAGTTTAAAAAAGCAGCTAAAGAATTTGAGGTTTCTGAGTTTATGTTGTTAATATCTGCTTACTACATCTTGTTGTCTAAAATTTCTGGAAACCATGATATAATTATTGGAACAGATATAGTAGGTAGAGCACATAATCAACTCAATACAATAGTTGGAACATTTGTGAATATTTTACCATTACGATTTAGAATACAGCCAGAAGCCTCTTACCTTAACTTATTGTCTGAAATTAAAAAAGTAGTATTAGAAGCTTATGATAATCAAGATTATCAATACGATCAATTAGTTTCAGAACTACATAAAGATGGGAGTATTGGAGGAAGAGCAATGATAAAGGTACACTTTGCTTTTATGAATACTTTATTAATAGCTTCTGATAAAACCAATGCTTTTGAACACCTTTCTCTTAAAAGTAAAAGAAGTGAACGAAAAGATTATGAATTCAAAATAGAAGTAAGAGAAAAAGAGGAAACCATAGGTATCGCTTTTATTTATGACCCCAATTTATATAGTAATAGTACTATGGAAGTTTTTATGAATTTCTATTACAATATTTTAATGACCATTATAAACAATCCTCAGCAAGCAATTGAAGATATTAAACTAGAACAGTCTGAAAACTTTATTAAAGAACAAATTAATTACTAAAAGTCAATAATATTATGGAGAAAGTAACCATTATGTCAACAGAAGACCTATCAACTGCATTAGGAGCAGAGGTGAAAATAAGTTCTGAGATAGGAGTTTGTCCTGTTACAATAACCGCAAAGAATAATGAAAATGGTATTGAGTGGGCAAAAAAAACGAAGGAGAGTGTTAATGAACTACTGTTAAAAAACGGGGCAGTATTGTTAAGAGGTTTTACTATAGAAGGAGCAGCAGATTTTAATACAATGTTTAAAGTATTTGCAGGAGACCCTTTAGAGTACAAAAATAGAACATCTCCAAGAGATCAAGTTTATGAAAATGTATATACCTCTACAAGTCATCCTAAAGATCAAGAGATTCATATGCATACAGAGAATTCATATTCAAAAACATTCAATAGGCTAATTGCATTTTTTTGTTTAGTACCACCAGATGTAGAAGGAGAAACCCCTATTGCAGATGAACGTAAATTATTTAATTACCTACAAAAAGAAACTCTAGAGGCCTTTCGAAAAAAAGGAGTAAAATATGTTAGGAATACTATTCCAGGAGTAGGTTTAGATTGGAGAACAATTTATCAAACAGAAGATAAAAATCAAGTTAATAAGTATTTAGATGATAATGGGATAGGATATGAATGGGTAGGAGATGATCATTTAAGAATTCAATGGGTACTTCCTGCTATTCAAAAACACCCGATAACTAATGAAGAAGTTTGGTTTAATCATATGTACTTTGGTCATAAATCTTTATACGATCCAATGGTGTTGGAGTTTTTCGAAGAAAAAGATTTACCATTTGTTACTTATTTTGGAGATGGAAGCGAAATTAGTGATGAGGTAATCCAAGAATTCAAAGATTTTTATAAAGAGCATGCCATAAGTTTTCCTTGGCAAAAGAATGATTTTTTATTGTTAGACAATATGATGTTTGCTCATAGTAGGCGTCCTTATGATGGAAAGCGTACTATTCTTACAGCAATGTCACAACCACATCAATTTAACCTAGACCTAAAATAAAATATAATTTAAAGCACCTTTTATGTGTGGAATTAACGGATTCATAAACTTTACGAGAGCGCTAAATCAGGAAGATAAGTATGTTGCTGAACGGATGAATAAAAAAATATTTCATCGAGGACCCGATGCGCAAAATACATTACTTTATAAAAATGTAGCCTTTGGGTTTAACCGATTAAGTATAATTGGGTTAGACAACGGAATGCAACCTGTATTTAATGAAGATAAATCTTTAATCCTTATTTGTAATGGAGAAATTTTTAATTATGTAGAGTTGCGAGAAGAACTTAGAAGTAAAGGGCATCATTTTAGCACAAATACAGATATAGAGGTAATAGTTCATCTTTATGAAGAGTATGGAATGAAGCTGTTAGATAAACTAAATGGGCAATTTGCCTTTGCTTTATATGATACTAAAAAAGAATCGATGTTTTGTGTAAGAGACCATTTAGGAATCTTACCATTTTTCTACACTTTTGTTGATGATACATTTGTATTTGCATCGGAAGTAAAAGCAATTTTAGAGTATCCAAAGGTAAAAGCTTCAGTTGATCCAGTTGGGTTAGATCAGGTAATGACTTTTGCTGGACTTATAAGTCCAAGAACAATGTTTAAGGGAATTAAAAGCTTAGAGAATGGTCATTATTTAGAAGTTACCAAAGATGGGCAGATTAAAAATATAGAATATTGGGATCTTATTTATCCTGAAGGAGAAGTAAAAATGAATGGGCGTTCAGAAGCTTCATACCTAGAAGAGTTAGAAGAATTGTTTGAAACAGCGGTAGGCTTACGTTTACGGTCAGATGTACCTACGGGGTATTATTTAAGTGGAGGATTGGACTCTTCAATGATAGGAATGAAAATAAATCAATTATTTCCAAATATTCGAAAAGAAGCATTTTCTATTGATTTTCCTGATGCCAAAATTTCAGAATCATTTTACCAAAACATAGTTGCCAATGCAGGAAATTCTAACTTAAATAAAAAAACGTTTTACTTTAATGATATTGCTAGTAGATTGAAAAAATCTGTTTACCATAGCGAATGTCCTGTTAAAGAAACGTATAATACAGCCTCCCTATATTTATCTGGCAAAGTACGTGATGAGAAAATTAAAGTAATTCTTTCAGGAGAAGGAGCAGATGAGTTTTTTGCAGGTTATGTAGGGTTTAGGTTTGATAAAATGCGAGAAATGAGTATGCTGGTAAATGATACTAGTAGAGAAGAAAAAGCAATACGAAAAAAATTATGGGGAGATGAATCATTTTATTATGAGTTGGATTTTATGAAGCATAATGAAGTTAAAAAACAACTTTACTCATCCTCACTAAATATAGCTTATGAAGAAGTAAACTGTTTAAATCATCCTATAATTAACCCAGATCGCATTGCAAATAGAAGCCTTCTAAATAAAAGGGCTTATATAGATTACAAACTACGATTAACGGATCATTTAATATCTGATCATGGAGATAGGATGGCAATGGCAAACTCTATAGAAGTTCGATTTCCTTTTTTAGATAAGAACATCGTTGAGTTTTCAACTAAGGTCCCTGATACTTTAAAATTGAGTGAAGATTTTATTGAGAAATATATTCTCAAAAAAATGGCAGCTAAATTTGTTCCAAAAGCTGTGTGTGAAAGAGAGAAGTTTGGTTTTGTAGCCCCAGGAAGCCCCTATTTGCTACAACACAACAAAGAGTATGTATCAGATATTCTTTCTTATGATAGAATTAAAAGACAAGGGTTTTTTAATCCTGATGAAATTGAACGATTGAAAAAAATATATAGTCAAAAAGGTTTTACTGTTAATGTGCCTTTTGAAATGGACTTACTTCTTATCGTTACCACTTTTGGAATGTTTCTCGATAATTTTATTGAGAATTAGAATTCTTTTCAACCTAAACTATAACAACCTAAACTATAACTTATGATTATTCAAGAAGCACTGTGTAAGAGCTTATTAACGAATAGCCAACAAATAGCTATTGAAGAAAATAGAAGTACCATTACTTATGCTGAATTATTAGATAAGGCCAATAAAATTACTGGATATTTACAACATAAAAATGTACCAGAAGGTGCCTATATCGGAATTCAAGCAACAACAGTAACCAATATGGTTAGTGCAATGCTAGGAATAATGAATGCTCGCTGTGTATTTGTACCTATGAATGCAGAATTACCAGAGAAACGATTGGCAGGCATGGTATCAAAATTAGAATTGTCTTATCTAGTAACAAATGATATAACGACCCTATCAAGGGTATACGAAACAGTTCCTAAAATAGACTTTAATACAGTTTATACAAAAACGTATGAGATAACAACACCTCAATACGATGCAGAAGACGCATTGTATGTTTATTTTACTTCAGGTTCTACTGGGGAGCCTAAAGGAATTATAGGTAAGAATAAAAGTTTACTTCAATTCCTACGATGGGAAACAAAAAAATTCACAATAAAAAAATCTGATAGATTTAGTCAATTTATAAGTCCATATTTCGATGCTTTTTTAAGAGATGCTTTTACTCCTTTATTGAATGGAGCAACGATTTGTGTACCTCCTAAAGAAGAAGATTTTTTCACTACAGAAAAAATGGTAAAATGGATAGATTCACAAGAAATTTCAATTATACATTGTGTACCTAGTATTTATAGGATATTTAATTCTAATAATCTTTCTTCTGAAAATTATGCAAAACTCAGATATGTACTTATGTCTGGTGAAAAGATCATTCCATACGAGTTGAACAAATGGTATGAGGTATTTGAAGATAGAATTAAATTAGTAAACCTTTATGGAACAACCGAAACAACCATGATTCGTTGTTGTTATGAGATACAGCCTTCAGATGTGTCTAAAGGAAAAGTACCTATTGGAAGTCCTATAGATGATACTGAAGTGTTAATTTTAGATAATAACCTTATGCCTTGTGGTTCTTTAGTATCAGGGCATCTTTATATTAGTTCACCTTATATCACTAAAGGGTATTTGAAAGACGAAGTACTTAATAAAGAAAAATTTATTGTTTTAAATGAAGGAACATTAGCAGAAAAAATAGCATTTAAAACAGGAGATCTCGCAAGAAGGCTTATAAATAACACAATAGAACTATTAGGTAGAACGGATAGACAAATTAAAATACGAGGAATTCGTATTGAAATTGATGAAATAGAAAATGTCTTAGCTAAAAGTCCACTGGTAGAAAATGTTGTGGTAACAAAAGATACAGCAAACGATGAGCAATTGATAGCATATTATATTAAGGAAAAGCTTTTTAAAGAAAAAGATGTTAAAGATGAGATTTATGACTATGTGAAAAATCACCTGCCAAATTATATGATTCCTTCATCACTTATTGAAGTTAATGAGTTTCCGTTACTTCCTAATGGAAAAATAGATTTTAAAACATTGATTTTGAATGAAGAAGAGAAAGTGACTGTCGCCCCTAAAAATGACTATGAATTAAGAATACTAAAGGTTTGGAAAACCATTTTAGGAGATAAAACTATTTCTGTAGATGAAAACTTTCAAAGTGCAGGAGGAAGTTCATTAACTTTAATGCGACTTATAGGGAAATTATATTCTGAATTTGGTGTTCGTATTACATTAAAAGACTTATTTAAAAATTTAACTATTCAAAAGCAAGCTCTTTTAATTTCTACCCTAAGTAAAGGTACAGAAAGTGTTTACTCAATAAATAAAGCAGAACATAAAGATTACTATAACTTATCTTCTTCGCAGAAAACAATTTATTATAACTATGAATTGAACAAACAAGGGATTGATTACAATATGCCTATGGTTTGGGAAATACTGTGGGATATTGAGGCAAAGAAAGTAGAAGAAACCATACAGAAGATAATTTTAAGACATGAAAGTTTGCGAACTTCATTCGCAATAAATGGACATACATTTGGGCAAAAAATACATGAAGAAATAGCTTTTCATTTAGAACAGAAGGAAATTAAAAAGGCAAACCTAGATAAAGAAATTGAGGCTTTTATTAAGCCATTTAACCTTAGTAACCCACCATTGTTACGAGCAGGTTTGTTTAAAACAGAAGATAGTTTTTACCTTATTGTAGACCTGCATCATATTGCCTCAGATGGGGTTTCTCAACAGGTACTTCACAAAGAGTTTATGACTTTATATATGAATGGAGAGCTAGCACCATTAAATTATACATATAAAGACTACGCTGAATGGGAAAACGAATTTAGAAGTCAAAAAGATTTTGAAGCATTAAAAGATTTTTGGTTACATAAATTTGAGGATGAAGTTCCTAAGTTAAATCTATTTTCAACTTTAGTACCAGAGAAAGAAGCTGACAAAGCAGGAGAGCATATAGAATTCAATATTGATAAGAAAGCAATTCAACGTTTTATAGAAGCGTTGTTTAATGAAAATATCACAATTTTTACAGGGATATTCGGAGCGTTACAATTATTATTATTAAAAGCTACAGGTCAAAAAGACATGGTAATAGGAATAACTTCCTCAGGAAGGGTTCAAGAAGAAACTGAAAATATAGTGGGGACTTTTGTAAATATGCTACCTATTAGACATTTCGTTTTAGAGGATTCTCCTTTTATAAATTATGCTTTGAAATTAAAAGAGTTTTTTATAGAAGCAACTAGTAAACAACAATATAGTTTAATTGATATCAAGGCAGAATTAAATAAACAAAAACAAGTACATAATAATAGAATGTTTGATGTTTTATTTAATTATCAAGATATGACAAAAGTTAACACATCTTCTGAAGAATATCCTATAAATTTTTATGAAATAAATACAAAAATTTCTAACTACCCTTTAGAAATAAAAGTCTTTGAAATGCCTGAAACTTTAAGCTTTAAATTCAAGTATGCAAAGAGCTATTTAGATAAAAAAGATGCTTTAGCATTGGTAAAAGAATTTAAATCTATACTGCTACAATTAGGAAACAATCCAAATGGAGAAATCCATACTTATACAAAGAAAGAGCTTGAGTTAAGTCAAATAATGGACGAAATCTCGTTCAACTTTTAAAAACAAAATATTTAAGTAAAATAAAAGTACGCTAACAATGAATTTTCATTGTTAGCGTAGAAAACTATATTTTATTTCTAAAACCTTTAAGGAATAATTACTACAATGAATACAAATAATTACTGGGAGAAACGATTAAAAGGTTTTGAGTTGGAAGCGTATTTCAATGAAGAAAACAAGGAAGAATTTTCAGAAGCAATAACGTATAAAGAAGATAAGATTTTTGCAGCAG
Organism: Bacteroidota bacterium; assembly: GCA_048267165.1. Lineage (GTDB taxonomy): Bacteria > Bacteroidota > Ignavibacteria > Kapaibacteriales > UBA2268 > PGYR01. The sequence continues at coordinate 4,381 of JBLWYD010000041.1, read as the reverse complement.
AAGAACTGTTAAAATTACTAGATGATATAGCTCCTTCTGATAAAGCAAAATACATGGTTTTACTATCAGTTCTGGGAGTACTTATTCAAAAAATAACAAGTAAAAATGAAGCTCTTATTTGTACTCCTTTCTTTTCTTTAAAGGAAGAAAGTATGGTATTTAAGAAAACTATTCCAGTTAGAATTTCAAACACAAACAAATTAACATTGAAAGATTTGCTAATACAACTAACAAGTTGTTTAAAGGCCGATTTTGAGAATGAAAACTCTTTAACAGATGATGTTTGGAATAAAAAGTTGAATGCTACAAAAATCGGTATGTACTTAAAGCAAATACAAGTGGATAATTTTAGTCAATCGAATTATCCAGATTTGCAATTTATTTTTAGTGCAGACAACAAACTCTCTTTAGAAATTAAGTGTAATTCTGATTATTATAATTTTAATTATATAAGAGAAATAGCCAAGCGTTATTTTATATTATTAAAGACAATATTAGTAGAAAAGGATAAACAATTAAAAGATTGTTTGCTTACCACAGAGGAGGAGTTACAAGAATTAAAATTGTTTAATGAGCAGCCTAAAGAGCAAACCTATACCAAAAAATTAAATAAATTATTTGAAGAACAGGTTTCCAAGTCGCCTGAGGCTTTAGCGATAAAATATAAGGAAAGTGAGTTAACCTATGAAGAATTAAATGTTAAGGCAAATCAATTAGCAAATTACTTATTAAAACAAGGACTTCGCACCAATGAAATGGTAGGGGTATACTTAGATCGGTCTATAGAGACAATGATAGGACTATTAGGAATTTTAAAAGCAGGAGGTACATATCTTCCAATGTCTCCCCAGTTTCCAAAAGAAAGAGTTGATTATATACTACAAAAAGCAGGAGTTAAAATACTATTAACTCATCAAGAGCTTTTAAAAACTTCGTTTAGTTTTCGTGGAAAAGTATTGGATATAAATACGCCAGAAATAACAAACGAGTCACTAAATAATATAGATTCGAATGCATCGGTAGAAGAGATAGCGTATTGTATTTTTACTTCAGGGTCTACAGGAACTCCTAAAGGGGTAATGGTATCTCATAAGAGCGTTATTAACCTAGTTAATGGACTTAAAGAAAAAGTATATCATAATTTAACAAACCACTTAAGAGTTGCAATGCTAGCTTCTCATGTTTTTGATGCTTCTATTCAGCAAATATTTGGAGCATTATTACAAGGGCATAGTTTATATATAGCAAGCCAAGAAGAGTGTTCTGCGGGGAATAACTTATTAAACTTTTACGAGAAAAATAAAATTCAACTTTCCGACGGAACTCCAACACACTTTAGGTTATTAGTTAGAGAATTAGAGGAAGGCTATCAATTCAAAGATTTTAAAGTTTGGATATTAGCAGGAGAAGAGCTTCCTAAAAAAGTAATAGCACACTTTTTCAAAAAAGTAAATGGAGAAATGCAAATTTTTAATATGTACGGTCCAACAGAAACTTGTGTTGATTCTACGTATTATCCATTAACTAAAAAAGATATAGAAAAACAATCATTTATTCCTATAGGAAAACCATTACCTAATGAACGCGTATATGTTACTGATACATATGGAAATTTAATGCCAATTGGAATTATAGGAGAGCTTATAATTGCCGGAGATGGTGTAGCACATGGATATCTCAAAGAAGAAAAACTTACGGGAGAAAAGTTTAGAAAAAATTGGATTAGAGGAGAAGAAAAAGTATATAAAACAGGAGATCTAGGTATGTGGTTACCAAATGGTAATCTTAAATTCGTAGGAAGAAAGGATAATCAAATAAAACTTAGAGGTTATAGAATAGAGTTTGGGGATATAGAAAATAGCATTTTAAGTTTTCATGCGGTAAAAGAAGTAGTTGTTGATCTTAGAGAATATAAAAACGAACCTTGTTTGGTAGCGTATTATGTTTTAAAGGAAAATAATAATATGCGTAACATAAGAGATTTTTTATCAAACAAGTTACCAGAGTATATGATTCCTTCTTATTATGTTGAATTGAAAGAATTGCCATTGACAACCAGTGGTAAATTAAATAAAAAAATACTTCCAGACCCAGAGATAAATGTAACTGAAGAGCATAAGCTTCCAGAAAATAAGACAGAAGAGAAGTTGCTAACTATCTGGTCAGAAATTCTAAGTCTAGAGAAAGAAAAAATTAGTACAGATGCTTCCTTTCTTACTTTAGGAGGCCATTCTCTAATGGCAATACAAATAGCCAATAATATCAAAAAAAACTTTGAAGTACCAATTACGTTGGTTGAAATATTTCAACAGGCAACTATACAACAACAAGCAAAATTTATAGAGGCTAAACAATGGCTTAAAGAAAGCTCATCAACTATGTCAGAAGAGTCAAAACTTGAAATTGATATATAGCTTTTTACTCCAATTAAACTACCTATTAAAATACCAAATAAACACTTTACCTAATTATTATGGAAGAACTGATTTTAAAACTAAAACAAGAAAACATAGATATACGTGTTGTTAACGATAACTTAAAAATAAGTGTACCGAAAACTTTTTCTAATAATTCTTTAATAGAAGAAATAAAGGCTAATAAACCTGAGTTAATGGCCTATGTAAATAGTATTCAAGAGAAAAAAGCAGAGGTATTTAGTATTCCCAAGGGTACAGAAGAAAAGATATTTAACCTTACTTCTGCTCAAATGCGTATGTTTATTTCAGATGATCTAACTGGAGATTCATTGGTATATAATTTACCACAAGCTTATGAAATTCATGGAGAGTTCGATAAATTGAAGTTATCAACAGCATTTAAAAACTTAATTAATCGCCATGAAAGTTTAAGAACTGTTTTTAGTTTAGATTCAGCACACAACCCTCAGCAAGAAATTTTAGAAACAGTTAATTTTGAGGTAGAATATTACGAAGCTTCTTTAGCAGAAGTAGGAGGTATAATAGAAAAATTTGTAAGATCTTTTGACCTTTCAGAAGGACCCCTATTGCGTGTAGGTTTAATTACAATTAATTCAAACCTACATATATTGTTGGTAGACTTACATCATATTATTTCAGATGGTACTTCGCAAGAGGTTCTAATTCATGATTTCATACAGTTATATAAAGGGGATAATCTTCCAAAGGTAGCTATCAGATACAGAGATTACCTCAATTGGTATTTAAGTGAAGAGAATCAACAGTCAATAGCCTCTCAACGAGATTTTTGGAGAAATGATTTTTCAGGTACTCTGCCCTTGCTTAACCTTCCTACAGATCTTACTAGACCAACAGAAAAGACGTATAGAGGAGGAACCTATTATTTTAAAATATCAAAAGAAGAAGCAGCCTCATTAAAAGGGCTTGCCAAGCAGTATAATACTTCATTATTTTCAGTGCTATTATCAGCTTATAGTATCTTATTATCTAAATTGAGTAATCAAGAAGATATTATTATAGGAACTCCAGTTGCAGGAAGAACACATGCAGATTTGCAAAAAATAATAGGTGTGTTTGTTAATACCTTAGCATTACGTTTGTTTCCTCAACAAGAAAAAAGCTTTAAAGATTATCTTAGTGAAGTATCTAACAAAACAATACGTTGTTTTGATAACCAGTCTTATCCTTATGAACGTTTGGTTGATGATTTAGGGTTAGAAAGAAACCCTGCCCATAACCCGTTATTTGATACATTATTTATTCTTCAGAATATAGAAAAAGACACTTCGGAAATAGATTCATTACAAATAAAATTATATGAGCACAAGCATTATAATACCTCAAAAGTAGATCTTAGTTTATTTGCTTTTGAAGGAGATGAAGGACTATTATTTAAATTTGAATATGCTTTAGATTTATTTACAGAGCAAACAATAAAAGAATTTTCTCAGTACTTTAAAAAGATCATTAATCAAGTAACGACTAATACTTCAATTAAAGTATCTGAGGTAGCCTTACTATCAGGGACAGAAAGTATTGAACTTATAAAAGAAAGTACTGGAGAATCGAAACATTTTTTTGATGAAAAAACAATTATCTCACTATTTGAAAACCAAGCTTTAAAATTTCCAGAAGCTACAGCTTTGGCATCAGGTACGGAAACTTTAACCTACAAAGAGTTAAATGAACGTTCTAATCAATTAGCACATAAACTACAAGCATTAGGAGTAGGTAAAGGTGTTTTAGTAGGACTTTTACTAGATAAAAGTATAGAGGCTGTTATAAGTCTTTTGGCAGTATTAAAGGCAGGAGGAGCTTACTTACCAATAGATGTAGATTATCCAGAGGATAGAATAAAATATATTATAAAAGACAGTAATATAAAAGTAGTAATAACCACTAGTACTAATACTACTGAGATAGCGCAACCTAAAACAGTTTTA
>JBLWYD010000040.1:0-26532 GCA_048267165.1 Bacteroidota bacterium | reverse complement strand
AACTGAAAAATATTTGCCATTTGTCTTATTGGAAATACTAAATAAATTATTTGATGTATTATTGTCAATTACATAATTATATACAGGAACATCATAGCTATTAGCTTTATTACTAATACTATTACTATCCCCGATTGATTTACCACCAGTTATATTTATAACCATTGACTTTTGATTAGCTCTATTTGCAATTTCTAAACTACCAGTAGTTTTATTTAGAAATGCTGTGTTATAATTACTTACACTTCTAGTTGATATATTATTAATTGCTCTTTCTAATTTAGTTGCATCAAAAGTATAATCTTGAAGTAAAAATGAAGATGAGTTATAAGACTGTAGAGCAATCTCAACATCATTATTTATTATATCTTTTGATAACCTCTTTAATACACGTTTGATTAATTCAATATTCTTTTCATTTTGGAGCGAGTTATCTACACTAATAACTACTGAGATAGGATTAAAATTTATTTCGGTCGGTGATAAAAGATTATAATTATCTATATCATTTCCATCAACATTAAAATCTAATAAAGATTTATCTAAGTTAAGTATCGGTTTTTTATTGTCGCTTAAAAAATAAATTTCTGTACTTCGTTCAGGGTACTCAGTAATTGTTGAATTAACAATTCGGACATCTGTTGCAGAAAGGTTAATACAAGAAATTATAAATAAAATATATGTAATTGTTAACTTCATATAAGTAATAAAACTTTAAACCCGAATTTGTTACTAATCCTAGTCAATTATTTCTACTCCTTTCCAAAAAGCAATCATATCTTTGATATGTTTTGCCGCGTCTTTTGGCTCGGGATAGTACCAAGCTGCGTCCTTATTTACTTCACCATCAACTATTATATCAAAGTAAGACGCTTCTCCTTTCCAACCGCAAGTTGTATGAGTCTCACTTTCATTGTAATATGCTGTACTTATTGAATTTCGAGGGAAGTAATGATTCCCCTCAACCAACTGAGTATCATTAGATTCCGCAATTATAGTATTGTTCCATTTTGCTTTCATAATAGTCCCATTTTACTAAGTAATTTTATAGCCATTGCAGTTATCGCAATAAAAAGCATCAATTTAACGAATCTTTCATCCATCTTCAAAGATAGTTTTGCAGACCACCAGGCACCTAAGCTAGCACCTATAGATAGTATAATCCCAGTTACCCAATCAACGTTGTCTGTAATGATAAAAATAAATAGTGTTGGGATAGTGTTTATAAAAACTATAAATACTTTATGCATATTAACTCTTTTCATATTAAGATTTAGTACTGAGCTTAGAATAGCCATAATTAGAAAACCTATTCCAACTTGGATAAACCCTGCATAAAAGCCTATAATCAACATAAGAGGATAAGAGATAATTGGGAGCTTCTTAATTGAATCAACGTACTCTTTTTTCTTTGATTTAGGGATGAGTAAGCTAATAGCAACAAATGCCATTACACAGACAACTATAATTTGAAAAGTATCTTCTTCTATCTGAGTTGAGTAAATTGCTCCCAATATAGCACCAGGTACGGTGAGCATTGCTAATTTGAAACTAAGATTAGTATCTTTGAAATTAGATTTTCTAAATGACAAACTCGCAGCCATTGTCTGAGTTAGTATCCCTATTCTATTTGTACCGTTTGCTACAGAAGCATCCATACCCATTAGTATTAGGAAGGGGAGAGTCAAAGTTGAACCTCCACCAGCTACTACGTTAATAAAGCCAGCAAAATTACCAAATAGAAATAATAGTAGATAATCTGTGAATTGGTATTCAAACAATTGGGGTGATTTCTAATTAATTTTAAAAAAATACATCACTTTTGTTCACAAGATAAAATAAATTGAACACTATTCTTTATATTTGTTTTATCTATGGAACTTTTTAGAATAGGATTTTTAAGTGTTACTCTTATAGACCTAGCAGATATTGCTTTAGTTGCAGTTATCTTCTATTGGGTTTATAAAGCTATGCGCGATACAATAGCAGTGCAAATCCTATTTGGATTAGTTATTCTTATTGGTTTACAGTTTATTACAGAAGCTGTTAACTTGTCTTCTATCAATTGGATACTAGAGACTATCCAAGATGTTTGGATCCTTGCATTTATAATACTGTTCCAACCAGAACTTAGGAAAATGCTCCTTTTACTGACTCGGACACCCTTCTTTATGTTCTTTATGAAAACTAAAGTATCCGAATCATTTGACACAGTTTTTGAAGCAGTTTCTGAAATGTCTGACAAACATATAGGAGCTTTGCTCGTTTTCCCTAGGTCACAAAATGTAAAAATGACTATTGATACTGGAATTCCATTGCAAGCTACACTAAGTACCGAACTATTACTTTCTATTTTCTCAACAAAATCACCTCTTCACGATGGTGCTATTGTTATTGATGGTAATATAATTGCTGCTGCAAGGTGTGTACTTCCTCTTTCATCTGAAACTAAATATGGTGGCAGAAATTTAGGTACCAGACATAGAGCCGCACTAGGGCTAACGGAACAAATAGATGCAGTTGTACTAATTGTTTCAGAAGAAACAGGTTGGATTTCAATTGCTGATAGTGGTGAACTTACTCTTAATGTACCAAAAGAGAAATTAATAAAAACTTTAAAAAATAAACTAGAAGATGAACAGGAACAAAACCCTACCAAAAAATAAAGTTATTGTTATAACTGGTCCTACTGCTTCTGGTAAAACATCTCTTTCAATTGACTTAGCTGAAACATTGGGAACAGAGATTATTTCTGCTGATTCACGCCAAGTATATAAACTAATGGATATTTGTACTGCCAAACCAAGCCATAAAGAATTGAATCACATTAAACACCACCTTATTGATTTCCTAGCTCCGAATGAGGAATATAGTGCAGGTAAATTCTCAAATGATGCAAGTATCATAATAAAAGCAATTCAAAAAACAGAATTAACTCCAATAGTATGCGGAGGTTCTGCCTTTTATATTAAAGCATTATTTGATGGTCTATTTGAAGAAAAAAATGAAAGTAAACCTGATATTAGAAATAAACTAAATCAAGAATTAGAAAATTTAGGTATTTCTCATTTACAAGAACAATTAAAGAATGTTGACCCTAAGTTATTCTCATCTATTGAATTAGATAACCCTCATAGAGTAATCAGAGCATTGGAATACTATTACTCTACTGGTGAACCTTTAAGTGAAGCTCATGCGAATAGAAATTCTGATAAGTCAGAGTTCCAACCCATATATTTTGCTATTGATTATCCTAGAGAAGTGCTTTATGATAGGATTAATACCCGTTGCGAACAAATGTGGAATAATGGTCTTGTGAATGAATACAAAAGTTTGATAACTTTGGGATATGACAAAAGTCTAAATTCATTAAACACTGTTGGATATAAAGAATCAAAAGATTTCTTAGATGGGATTTATAATGAAACTGAAGCTTTAGAAGAATTTAAAAAGAATACTAGACGATTTGCAAAAAGACAATTGACTTGGTTCCGTAAGAATAAAGATATTAATTGGTTAGAAGGTAAATCAGAGAATAAATTAGAACAAATTAAAGATATTTTAAAAGCATGAAATTACGATTATTTTATATAATTCTATTATTAGTTATTACTTCTAACCTTTTTTCTCAGAAGAAAAATAGTAAGATTGAAAAGACTGTTGTAATAGAAGAAACATTCCTACCATTGATAAGTAAGTCAGATTCAGCTCATTCTATCAAAGCGCTTACTCGTGATATAGATAATATAATACAGCGCGGTGGATTGTCGAATACAGATTATAGTGTAGCAGTTTATTCTCTTGACGAGAGAAAATTCTTATATAAGAAAAATGAAACAAAATCATTAACTCCTGCTTCAACAACTAAGCTTGTAACTTCTTTTGTTGTACTGAACTTACTCAAAAACCAACAGATCCATACCCCTATTTATCATAATGGGAAAATTGAGAATAGTATTTTGTATGGTGATATGATAATATACGGTAAAGGTGATCCTTTACTCTCGCAAAGAGATTTTGATTCGATAGCAGTAGTAATAAAAAATAGAGGAATCAAAACAGTAACTGGCAATATATATGTTGATGATTCATATTTCGATAATAAAACTAGTAGATTCAAATATTCAAGAGATGATGATGAAGTTGAAGCACTAGCTCCTATTACTCCATTAAGTATAGAAAGAAATAAAGCGTTAGTAACTGTTCGGGGTGGTAGCTCGGGCTCGTATCTAGATTGTGATGTTTACCCAAATTCAGAATCATTGAAATATCTAGTATATGGTAAGACAACAGGATACTTAGAAAACGATAGAGATAGTCATAGAAACTATGTAGAACCATTAGTTACTCAACAATATGGTGATGCATATAATTATGCTAATGAAGAAAATGATGGATATAGAGTTTCTATAAGTAGTAGTATGAATGATGAAAATGAACAAATATTTATAGTACGTGGTAATTTACGAAAAGGAAGAAGTAGAGCCTATAGATATTACCTCAAGGATCCTGCAATTGCTACTGCTGGTGTTCTGAAATCTAGTCTTTCAAAAGCAGGTGTTAAAGTATTAGGCGGGCTGGAAAAATGTTCAGATAATCAAAGAAGTTTTAATTCTAAAAATACTTTGGGTATAATAAAACGAGATTTATTTGAAGTACTTGATGTATTGAATAAAAATAGTGATAATTATATAGCCGAAAACTTATTCAAAATAATTGGTGCTCATAATCCACTCTATGATGACAATTATTTTGGAGCACAAGACTTAACCTATAAAGTACTGAACAGTCAAAAAGTTCCAAGCAGAGGTATGTATATTAACGATGGCTCTGGTTTATCAAGAAGGAATTTAGTTACTACTGAAGCTCTAGTGAAGATTTTAGAGAATATAAGCAAACAAAGCTATGGTGAAAGATTTATTCAATGTCTTGCAATTGCCGGTGAAGATGGCACACTAAGAAAAAGAATGAAGAACACTGCAGCTGAAGACATACTAATAGGCAAAACCGGTACATTACGTAATGTCAGTGGGCTTTCTGGTGTTACCACTACATTAGACGGTGAGAAACTAGCTTATGCTTTTATTTTTAACGGTAATTCAGTCGGCAAATATAAATCAGTTGAAAACGAATTAGGAGAATTAATTTCCCAATTCTTTTACTTTAATGAAGAGCATTGATATTGATAAAAAAATATCTTATATTTTCTTTACTTATCATTGTTGCACTTGGAATGGCATTCCCGATAGTGTGGATGTTAATTCTATCATTTAAAACAAATCCTGAAACACTGGATAGTACTTCAAAACTTCTTTTTTCCGACTACAACCTAAATAATTATAAAGAAGCACTCACTTCAGATTCATTCGATATATATTTACTAAATTCATTATTAGTTGCCATAGTAGTCACTATTGGAAATATATTCTTCTGTACTATTACGGGGTACGCTCTTGCTAGAAAAAAATTCAGAGGTAATAAGCTGATTCTCTTGTCTATTATAGGTGTGATGATGATACCTCCACACGTTATTATGATTCCTCTATATCGAACTATGGTGAATTTTGATTGGATTAACTCATATCAAGCATTGATTATACCATGGCTTATTACTCCATTTGGTGTTTTCCTTGTGAAACAATATTTATCTAATATACCGGAAGCTATTGAACAAGCTGCCATAATTGATGGTGCAAGCCAGTCTCAAGTATTATTTAAGATTATATTTCCTTTAGCAAAGCCAATAATTATTGTGCTTGCAGTCTATGTGTTTCTGATGAATTGGAATTCTTTTTTATTTCCATTCCTTTTTACAAATAATTCTGATTATTGGACTCTGCCTGTTGGACTTACATTCTATCTTGGTAAGCAATCAATCGATTGGGGACACTTAATGTCAGGGGCATCTATGTCTGCAATTCCAATTATTGTTCTTTTTATGGTTTTCCAGAAGCAGATTATAAAAGGATTAACTGCGGGTGCAATAAAAGAGTAGTTTATGCTTCAAAGGTTTTTCTACTAGTAAATAATTACTAAATTGAATTAATATAAATTGTTATAAATAAAAAGGTACATTGATGGGTTTACTAATATTCGGAATAATAATACTTGTAATAGGACTAACTTTACAAAAAGATGCTCTACCATTGGGGAAATTCAAGAGCTTAATTTCTACTATTGGTGTTATTGTAATGGTATTAGGACTATTAACAACTACTATAAAAGTTGTTGATGCAGGACATATCGGAGTAAAAAAATTATTTGGTGAAGTACAAAGCGATATATTGAATGAAGGTCTTAATTTTGTAAATCCCTTTTTAGATGTAATCGTATTGACCACACAAACACAAAACTATACTATGTCATCAGTTAATGAAGAAGGTGAGCATATTGGTGATGATGCTGTCTCGGTCTTAAGTAAGGATGGTCTTCAAGTAATTATCGATCTGACAGTACTTTATAAAACTAAAGCTGAATCTGCTCCTACTATAATCAAGAAAATTGGTCAGGATTTCAAAGATAAAATTATACGCCCAATTGTTAGATCTCAGATTAGAGAAAGCGCAGTTGATTATGATGCAATAGAACTATATTCTGATAAAAGAGCTGAGTTCGAAAAACAAGTTAAAGATGCGATTTCTGAAACATTGAACGCTCGTGGTTTCGAGCTTGAAGATATGCTAGTGCGTCAAATAGATTTACCAACTAGTGTAAAACAAAGTATTGAAAGAAAAATAACCGCAATTCAAGAAGATCAGAGAATGGTCTATGTATTAGAAAAAGAGATAAAAGAAGCTCAAAGAAAAAGAGAAGAAGCAGCAGGTGTTGCAGATGCTCAAAAAATTATTAATACTGGTTTATCTTCTAAATTGATAGAATTTGAAAGAATCAAAGTAATGCAAGAACTAGTAAAGTCAAGTAACTCGAAAGTTATTGTGTTAGGTAATGGCGATACTCCAATAATTCTAGATGGTAAATAAATGTCATTGAATCTTGTAGAAAGAGAACATGGTGCAATACTTCAAACCTATGGAAGGTTGCCTGTTGAGATAGACTATGCAAATGGTTGTTATATTTATGATACTGATGGCAACGAATATCTTGATTTATTAGGTGGTATTGCGGTCAATGTATTGGGACATTCGCATCCTGACATAATTGAAGCGATTGTGGATCAATCTAATAAATATCTCCATGTCTCTAATTTCTTCTATCAGAAACCACAAATAGAATTGGCAGAAATGTTAAAATATATAACTGGCTATGATAAAGTATTCTACTCTAACTCAGGTGCAGAGTCAACAGAAGGTGCACTTAAATTTGCCAGAAAATGGGGAGCAATTCATAATAAAAAAGATGTAATTGCATTCACTGGTGGATTTCATGGTCGTACTTATGGTGCATTGTCTCTGATGGAAGGAGAGAACTACAAAAAAGATATGGGGCCTTTCATAGATGATATTAAAATTTTAGAGTTCAACTCGGTAGATACTTTAGAGACTCATATTGATGAAAATACTGCTGCAGTATTTATTGAGTTTATTCAAGGTTCAGGTGGGTTAACAGTAGCTGACCCAGAATGGGTTACAAAAATATCCGAATTACAAGAAAAATATAATTTTCTAATAATTGCAGATGAAGTACAATCTGGACTAGGTAGAACAGGCAAGTTCTTTAGCTTCGAGCATTTTGATGTTAAGCCCGATATAGTTACTCTAGCCAAAGGTTTGGGCGGCGGTATTCCCATCGGTGCAATTCTTTTGAATGAGAAAACATCGAATCTATTAGGTGCTGGTCAGCATGGTACTACTTTCGGAGGTAATGCTCTAGCTTGTGCGACTGGATTAGTGGTTCTGAAAAAGCTTAATGAAGGATTGCAAACAGACATTAACCGTATTGCTGCTTATTTAAAAAAGAAATTACAGGAGTTGATTCTAAAATACCCTGATAAAATTAGGACTTACAAAGGTCTCGGGTTAATGTGTGGGTTAGAATTCAATTCTCCTGCCAAGCCAATTGTATTAGAATTACTTAACAGAAAGATTATTGCGAATTCAACTTCTAATACTGTGTTGAGATTAGTTCCACCTTTTGTAATTGATTCAAACATGGTTGATAGATTAATATTCGAATTAGATTCTATTTTAAGTGATTTATAATTTGGGGTAGATTCTATTCCTTGCTTTCTTTAACCCCTCTTCAATAACAGACTTTGGTATATCGACGTCGTACCCAGAAGTCGGTGCACTATTGTAGAACTTACTCTTCAATTCCAAAGTCCTTTCAAACTCTTTCTCTGCTTCATCGAATTTACCTAGATGAAGCAAAGCATATGCTCTTAAGTTTAGAGCGTATAGACTATTGGGAGTTAATTCTAGTGACCTGTTAGCCCATTTTAGTGCTTCGTCGAATCGTTTATCATTTCCAGTAAACTGTGCAAGACTCGCAGATGCACTTGCTTCAATCATTGGGGAGAGGTTACCGCATTTTAGAGCAAATTTAATGGTCTCTTCCGCTTCTTTTTTCAAGTTCATGTGTCCAAGTGTCTGTCCCAACTGATACCAAGCATACCCGTTCGTAGGTTCTTCTCTGACATGTTGCAATAGCATACGATAATTCCGCTCTATTTTGCCTTCCATAATATCACGTGACTGATCATACCCCAGGTGGTATATGATAATATCCGATTGCAGTAGTTGTAAATCATTTTCCTTAAGTGATGGTGAGATTTGTTCGTGTACTCTGCCTTGGAATTTTACTTTGTCTAGACCAAGATTTCTGAATATCCTAGGGTAACTACCTCTATGAACATCAGACTCACCACCTGTAAGATTGGCGTGAGGGGATTCTATTGTACAAATTAAACCACCCGAATTTTCAGATAAATTAGCTAATGAAGTTCTAAATTTATCTACTTCAAACTGGGAGATTCGTTCATCAGCATCTAAATATAAAATCCATTTTCCTTTAGAGTGTTTTAGTGCTTCATTCCTTGCTGCAGCAAAATCATTTATCCAATCGAAATGATAGATTTTAGCCCCAAATTCTTTAGCTATTTCTATAGTTCTATCTGTAGAACCTGTATCTACAATAACTATTTCATCAACTACTTTTTCTGCTGATTCTAGACAACCTCGGAGCATTTTCTCTTCGTTTTTAACAATCATAGATAGAGTAATTAGTGGTTGACCAATCTTCTCATCTATTCTATCTAAATGATTTTCTTTTTGAGGTTTAGCTTTCTCTAAGCTCATAAGTACAACATTTATGTAACCATCAATTTCCTTTCTATGGGGTGCAGCTTGCTTAGCCTTCCTAAGATAGATAAGTGCATTCTCATAATCAGTTTCTTTGTTAAGTATATCAGCTATCCCAACAAGGCAGTTTATATCTGCCTCATTATATTCCAAACCTTTTTTGAAACTAACTTTTGCTAATTTTACATTACCAATTGCAAGGTTTGATCTACCAATTCTGAAATATATTTGGGAAGTGGGTAACCTATAATCACCTATTATATTCGCTTTCAGATCTTCTTTTTCATAAGCGACTAACATTGCGTTATAATTTATTAGTGCTTTCTGATGTAAATGCTCATCGAAATTACATTCACCAATAATATAATTTGCAAATCCTTGGTTGGGTTGTAAATCAAGTGATTGTAAAGCTCTTTGCAATGCTATTTCTTTCTGATTATTCTTATAAGCTATTAAAGCACCATAGTTAAGCGCTTGTGGCTTAACAGAGTCATCATTATTTGATAGATTTATTGCCTTAGTTATTTCATGCTCTGCATTATCCAAATCATTAAGAGCTAAATAAGTTCTTGCCAATTGAAAAATGTTGTAAGCATTATCGGGAGTAGCTTTAGTTTGACGGAGTAACAAATCAAGGTTTCTCTTCTGCTTTTTTCTCATAATTATTGCGTCATGGTTGTAGCCCTCATGAATGAACTCAATATCAGAATCAGATAGTTTATAACCTGCTGCAATAATAGAGTTCAGAACTTGCTCATGTATTATACCTTCGAATCTAATATTGGGATTATTCCTAAAAAGTCTTACCATCTTAGAATTATAAACATCTTTACCTTGATTTTTGTCATTATAGGAAACTACTTTTACCATAATTCCTCCAATATCATCTTTGATATGAGATAATTTGGATATCATTTTATCTGGGGTCATTAACCTTTCGTCACAATCTATCGAAAGTATAAAATCATTTTGCGCTTGTTCTAAACAATAGTTCCTAGCTGCTGCAAAATCGTCATTCCACTCATAGTTCAATACTTTACTAGTGTATTCAAGAGCGATAGATTTTGTTTTATCTGTAGAACCTGTATCAACTACTATTATATCATTAGAAATACTTTTGACAGATTCAAGGCATTCCCTTATCATACTTTCTTCATTTTTCGCAATTATGCAGACAGATAGAGTGTTTTTAGTGCTATTCATTTGTAACGTTATCGATAGTTGATGTGTCTATAAAATCTAATATAAATAAAATATCGTATAAATTTTAAAGTTAAGCTATAATCCTTATATAACTATTCCACTTGGTTTTAAGAATTATAATATTTTTCGTAACTTAAAGATTATATTTTTATAGATTTATTAAAAAAGAAAGTTTCAAATAAAAACGGTTTATTATGAATAGAATTATTATTTTTCTCTTAGTCTCTCTAATTGCATTTAACTTAACTAATGCACAACAGCAGATTCGACCTACGGTTCCACAAATAGAATCGAATGATTTTAATGAAATATCGAAAAAGTACAATCAATACTATGATGAACTAAAAGAGATGAAAATAGGTGATGAAAACCCGTTGAAAGGTCAAGGTTTCAAACCCTTTAAAAGATGGGAGTACTTTTGGTCGTCAAGAGTTGATTCTAATGGTAAATTACCATCAAGAAAAGAATTAAGAGAAAGCTATAATAACTTCAAATCATCTTACCTTTATAGTAAAGCAAACAAAGTTCAAGGTCCAGATGATTGGAAACCTTTAGGTCCATTCAATTATCCTGGTTCAGGTTTAGGAAGGATAAATGCCATTGCTATACATCCTACAAATACTAACATAATATATGTTGGTGCAGCAACTGGCGGTATTTGGAAATCTACTAATGGTGGAAGTAATTGGGCTGAGTCAGTTACGCCTGATGTTTATTCATTGGGTATCTCCGATATAGCAATCTGTAGAACTAAACCAAATGTATTATTGGCTGCAACTGGTGATGCTAATGGTGTAGGAGCAGGGGCTGGTTATGGAGCTTTTAGTTCAGGATTATTATTATCAACCGATGATGGTAGCTCTTGGAAAGAAATTAATATTGATGCAATTAGCCCTAGTTTAGAACAATCCGATAGAATAATTATTTATAGTGTATTAATAAACCATAGCAATTCCTCAAAATTTGTTGTTGCAACTAATGTTGGTGTTTACCATAGTGATAATAGCGGTACTAATTGGACAAGGTCCAATGATTCTTTTTGTAGAGACTTGAAAATGCATCCGACTAATCCTGAAATACTATACGGAGCTTTTCTTACTGGAAATAGTGTTTATACTGTAATGAGATATGTTAATGGAACTTGGTTTACAAATGGTGCTTATACTATTAATAATTGTAGAAGAGTTGAACTAGCTGTAAATGATGCACATCCGGGTGTATGTTATGGTTTGAGTACTAATCCAGATGGTGGATTCAGAAATGTATTTAAAACTGAGAATTCTGGGCAGAATTGGAGTGAAGTAACTCCTACAAATGGTCATCCAAATTATTTACATTCTTCATATAATGGACAAGGAAATGGTGGTCAGGGTTGGTATGATTTATCAATTGCTATATCTTCAAAAAGTAAAAGCGTTGTAACTATAGGTGGTATAAATAATTGGAAAACAACAGATGGTGGTTCCACATACAATCTAAAATCATATCCACAAGCTTTTCAAAATATAATTAGATTACACCCTGATCAACAGACATTAGTTTATGATTCCAAAGGTACTCTTTATGTTGGAAATGATGGCGGTATTGAAAAATCAACGGATGATGGTGAAAGCTGGACCAATATTACAGATGGATTGAATATTACTCAATATTACAGATTTGGTCAAGCGGTGAATAATAAAGAAAGATTATTAGCTGGTGCACAAGATAATAATACAACACTAAAATATACTGAAACATTATGGCAAGATGCATTATATGGTGATGGTTTTGATTGTGATATAGATCCAAATAATTCGAGTATTATGTATGCTTCAAGATATGAGCAGAGTTCTGGTGCTTTTTATAAGTCAACTAATGGTGGACAATCATTTCCGACAGCCATTTTAAATCCATTAGCTTCTAGTATAAATGAATTTTCAGCTTGGGTAAGTCCACTAACCGTAGATGAGAATAACTCTAATATTTATGTAGGATATCAAAATGTATATAAGAGTACAAATCAAGGTAGCAACTGGTCGAGGGTGAGTAACTTTGGTCTTCAAGCCTATGTTACAATTACTGAAATTGCTCTAGCTCCTTCAAACTCAAATTACATTTATGTTGCTATATCAAATCAAGTATTAAAGTCAACAAATGGTGGACAAGCTTGGAATAGTATTTACACTGCCTCAAGTGGATTATCTGTTCGAAGTTTAACAGTTAACCCTACTAAACCAGATGAAATCTATGTTGTAGTAAGTGGATATCAAAATGGAAATAAAGTACATAAGGTTGTTGGAAGTAGTTCAACAAATATATCTGGAGATCTACCAAACTTCCCAGTTAACTGTGTAGCTTATCAAAAGAACTCTAATGATAGAATATACATAGGTACAGATATTGGTGTATTCACCAAAGATGCAAATACTGACTGGAAGTATATGGAAGATGGTATGCCACAAGTTATTATTTCTGAGCTAAAAATTCACTATCCAAGTGGAATGCTGCGAGCAGCTACTTATGGTAGAGGAATGTGGGAGATACCAGTTAACGACTGTGATTTAGATGTACCAAATGTGACATCTAATGTTGAAATTAGTAATAACCAGATTAGAGTATGTGAAGGAGAAAGCTTAGAACTGACTCTTGAAAATGGTAATTATGATACTTTTGAGTGGTCAACTGGACAAAAATCAAAAAAAATCAATCCCACAACAAACGGTAAATATTTTGTATCCGTTTTTGATAATAGTGGTTGTGAAACAAAATCAATAGAATTGAATGTACAATTTATTGATGTGAAACAACTTAAAATTACTGATTCTGATTTTAATGAAATTACAAGTACATCTTTTTGTGAGGGTGATAGTGTCGAAATAAAATATTCAGGTTTTTATAAAGATACTGAATGGTCTAATGGAGTAACCGATACAAGAACATTATGGGTTAATAAAGCTGGTACATACTCAGTGAAAGGATTTACGAATGATGGTTGTGCCACTGAATCTCAAAAAGTAACTGTGACTAGTCTGCCATCTCCACCAAAACCAAATTTAAGTTTTGAAAATGATGGTTTCTTAACTACTACTACTCAAGCTGATAAATATAAATGGTACCAAGACGGTAATTTATTATTTGGCGAAGAGGAAAGTAAGTATAAACCTACTGAAGATGGTAACTACTATGTAGAAACTATTATGAATGGAATGGAATGTACAGGTAAATCGGAAACGTATGCTTTTACCTCAACTAATGTCATCGTAGTAGAAAACAATGGTTTATTTAAGATTTCACCTAATCCATTTGATGATATTTTAACCGTTTCAAATATTGAATCACTATTAGTGAAGAATATAAAAGTAATTGACCTTGATGGTAGAACTGTAAAAATATTTGATAGTATGAACAATTCAGGTAATATAAATCTTAATCTAAATGTATTGACTACTGGTACGTATATACTACAAATAGAGACAACGAACAGAATTATAACTCAAAAAATAATTAAAAATTAAACGATATTGAATGAAAAAAATAGTAGTAATAATATTCCTAAGCATATTTGTACTAAAATCACAACAATTTGAAGATTTGCAAAAAGACAATTTGTCTTTCCATGAAATACAAGAAATATTGCAAAATGAACTGATCGGAGAATCTAATTTAGATTCAATAATTGGTTGGAAACCATTTAAAAGATGGGAGTGGTTTTGGGAGCAGAGATTACAAGGTGAAACAGCTCCACCAAATGCAATGGATATTAAGAAATTAGCAGAGTTCTATAAAGTATTAGATAAATCAAAGAACAGTTCTGTCCAGTCTGTGAAATGGGAAAAATATGGCCCATTCAAAACGCCAAATGGCTCTGGTAGGGCACAAGGTGTAGGTAGAATCAATGATTTGGCTATATCTCCAACTAATGAGAATTATATGATTGCAGGCTCGGCTTCTGGTGGTGCTTGGAGATCTACTAATGCTGGACTTAGTTGGGTAGAAATAGATATGACAGATCAGTTATCTATTGCAATTTCAGATGTTGAATTTGCTCCTTCGGACCCTAAGATTGTATATCTTGCCACAGGTGATGCAAATGGAACTATGGGAACAGCAGGTAGTTATTATTCTGTTGGATTGTTGAAATCTACTGACGCCGGTATTACTTTCAACGAAACTAACATATATTATGAGATGGGGCAAAGCAAAGTAATAACTAGAGTTCTAATTCATCCTTCTAATCCAAATATTGTTATTATATCAACTAGAGATGGTATATATAGATCTGTTGATGGAGCTACTTCTTGGGATCGAGTATTTGGATCAACAGCAATTAAAGATATGGAATTTCACCCAGCGAATCCAAGTATTGTATATGCTAGTTCAATGAATATGTCTGGAAGGAATAATATTTATAAATCAACAGATAACGGAGAAAGTTGGAACTCTATCTATCAAATACAAAGTTCCCTTAGAACAGAAATTGCTGTAACTCCAGATGCCCCTGATAACTTATACTTATTATCTTGTGCAACTAATCAAAGTTTTTTGTCGCTTGAGGTTTCTACTAATTCAGGAAATAGTTTTAATGAATTAGCATCACAATCGACAACTGGGAACTTACTTGGTAGGGCAGATGGAAGAGATTCAGAAGTAGGACAAGGTACATATGACCTAGCATTAGCTATCAATCCAAAAAATAAAAATGAGATTTATGTTGGTGGAATTAATATTTGGAAATCTACCAATGGTGGTACTGTCTGGAAACTTCATGCTCATTGGACAGGAGATTATGATAGACCAGAAATACATGCGGATCACCACCACTTTATATACAATAAATCAGGTGACAAAATCTATGTCTCTAATGATGGCGGACTTTATAGAAATACAGTTGGTACCGATTTATGGGATGAACTTAATAATGGAATGGATATAACTCAGTTTTATCGTTTAGGAGTTTCTCAGTCTTCTCCTTTCGATGTTTTGTCAGGTGCTCAAGATAATGGAACATCTAGATTCGATGGTCAAAATTGGGGTAAAACTTATTCAGGAGATGGTATGGAATGTGCAATAGATCCAGTTAACGATAATCGAATGTATGTGTCTGTACCTAGAGGAAATTTGTTAAGATCTTCAAATGGTGGAAGTAATTTTACTAATATGATAAATACTAGTATAATTGCAAATTATGATGAAGTAGAAACTGGTGCTTGGGTAACTCCTTTTGTGATTAGTCTGTCTAATCCGAAGAATATTTATGCTGGTTATAATAATGTGTGGAAAAATACTAACTATGGAAATAGAAATAATTGGGAAAAAATTTCTGATTTTGAAGGTAACTCAAACGTAAATATAATAGCACTCGCAGTATCAGAAAAAGATGATAATTTCATTTATGCTGCATCTTCATCAGTACTAAGGCGTACTACCAATGGTGGTACTAGCTGGGAGCTTATACACTCCTCTACAAGTGCAATAACTTATGTAGCAATCAACCCTGATAATCCACTTGAAATATATGTAACTAAGTCTGGTTATAAAAGCAATGATAAAGTTTTGTTTTATAATGGAATAGAGTGGAAAGATATTAGTGGTAATTTACCTGCGCTGCCAGTTAATACTGTAGTAATAGAAAACCCTAGTAAAAAATCGATTTATGTTGGAACAGATATAGGCGTATTCTATTCAGATCTGAATTCTGGGTATTGGAGAAAATTAGAGGGCGAAATGCCTAATACGATAGTAAATGAACTTGAAATTCATAGAAACTCAGGAAGGCTATATGCCGCAACATATGGTAGGGGACTATGGAGAACCGATTTATTAGGATGCGAGCCTGTCAATTTACCAATTAATGTAATTGGAGAGCTAGAATTTTGTGAAGGAGATTCGGTAATTATTGAAGCTGTGAATAATCAGAACTCATATCTTTGGAATAATGGTGAGACTACTAAGAGGATAGTTGTAAAAGAATCTGGTAATTATGTTCTTACAAATCCAACAGATGTTTACTGTGTGGATAAATCGAATATAGTATCAGTTAATGTTTTGTACCAGGATGAAACTATAATATCTACACCTGATGGAAATACTATTTGTGCAAATAAAGAATCAATTAGACTTAATGCTCCTTTCAGCTATAACAATGTAGTATGGTCAACAGGTCAGAATATTAAATTCATAACTGTTGATCAACCTGGTGTATATACAATCTCTGCTACTAATAGTAAAGGTTGCGATGTTAAAGATACTGTCGAAATATTCAAATCGTCTCTTAAAAATGACATTGTGATATTCCAATCAGGTGGGTTTTTAAGTGTGCCCGAAGGATATAGTTATAGATGGTTCATTAATGACTCATTATTAGAGAATAGTACTTCAAATAAGATTAAAGCTTCTGATATAGGTGTTTATAAGGTTGAAATAACTGATGAATACGGTTGTAAAGTCATTCCTTCTGTTGTAGAAATACTAAGTAGTGTAAAACCGATTACTGATAATCAAGATATTAATATATATCCTACGGAAACGGATGGGGTAGTTACTGTTAGTTTAAATGATCCATCATTGTATAATGCTAAAATAGAGATTTACAATATATTGGGAGTTAGACTAAAAGAAGAACCAAATAATAATTCCTCATCTTACAAAATAGACTTGACGAATTATTCAAAAGGAACTTACATAATCAAAATTACAGATAATTTTAATTCATACTTCCAAAAAATAGTTCTGAAATAATGATAACTTGTCTTAAAGGAAAATTAATTCAAAAATCACCAACATTTATAGTATTAGATGTTGGTGGTATTGGATATTACTTACATATTTCAATGAATACTTTTGAAAACCTTCCTTTGCTAGACAAAGAATTATTCATTTATTCCGAAATGATAGTCAGAGAAGATAGTATAACACTTTATGGTTTTCATTCAGAAAGCGAAAGACAGTTATTCAGATTGTTGATATCTGTGTCTGGGATAGGCCCCAAAAGTGGAATCGGGATTCTTTCTGGAATATCACTAAATGATTTTAAGTCAGCTATACTGACTGCCAATACAACTTTGCTTCAAAAACTACCAGGTATTGGGAAAAAGACAGCAGAAAGATTAATAGTAGAATTAAAAGATAAGTTTGCAAAAATATCAATCCAAGATGAAGGTACTTCGATACCTAAGAATGATTCAGTTGAAGAAGCAACTCTTGCTTTGGAAAGCCTTGGATACAATAAATCAATGGCAGCAAAAGCTGTTAATTCAGCATTGAAACAGGTTAATAATGAAAGTTACTCTTCTGAAGATTTGATAAAATTAGCACTTAAATTCACTTTAAAATGATTTTAGCTGTACCTACAATTTACTTAGAGAATGGCAAATCTATATATTCTATTAGTGGTTTACCAGAATTTGAAAAACTTGATTCAAAGTTCAAGGAAAACCCTATCAAATTAGCAAAACTCTTCCGAGAAGAGAACAACAAATCTATTTTATTCCATATAGATGAGAGTCTAGAATCTTTAAAAGTTGTCTCCCAAATTAGAAATAATATAGATATTCCTATCCAAATAACTACAAATTCTCAAAATGCAGTATTTCTAAATGAAATTTCTAAACTACTATTTTGTAGAATTTTTCTTCCACATGAAAATACAAATCAACTTTTAAATTCAATACCAATAATAAAGTTGTCAATGTTATCTAAATATGATTTGAGTGAATATTCCAGAGTCATGATAGACTTCGAGAATACTCAGTTGAGTAATATTGAAACTAATTATGACACTAAAATTTCAGTAATAGACTCAAAATGCAATACAATAGACTTAGTTGAAATTAATAAATTAACAACTAACATAGATAGTATTTACCTTGGAAAAGATTACTATGGTGTTCATTATGCTGGTCAATTGCTGTGGCGAATAGCTGAAAAAGCACAATTTGCAATATAATTTCTGAACAATTCTATAAAATTTCAAAAAAAATTGTATTTTGCAAAGGTTTTATAACAATATTCTAAAACCTTAACAATTATATAATCTGGAGAATGTAAAATGCCTCAATTTGAATTTGATGGCCAGCTTATAGAAACAAAGCCAGGAAAAACAATAATAGAAGCTGCCTATGATAATGGGTTGGCTGTTCCTCATTTCTGTTGGCATCCGGAATTACCAGTTGCTGGTAATTGTCGTATGTGTTTAGTTCAGGTTGGAATGCCTGCTAGAGACAGAGAAGGGAATTTTGAACTAGATGAAAATGGAAATAAAAAGATAAACTTTATTCCTAAAATGCAAATAGCTTGTGCATCGCCAGTCCAAGACGGAATGGTAGTAAAATCAATTTCTGATGAAGCAATTGAATCGCAAGAAGCTGTTATGGAATTCTTACTAATCAATCACCCTCTTGATTGCCCTATATGCGATGAAGCTGGTGAATGTAAATTACAAGAATATTCTTTCAAGCATTCAAAAGGACAAAGTAGATTTGAAGAAGTTAAAAATCATAAACCTAAGCGTCAAGTTTGGGGTCCGAATGTAATTTTCGATGCAGAGAGATGTATTTCATGCTCTCGATGTATTCGATTTGCAAAAGAAGTTGCTCATCAAGATGTACTAACATTTGTACAAAGAGGAGACCATGTAACTATCGAGCTATTCGATGGTACAACTTTCGATTCACCTTATTCAATGAATGTAATAGATATATGCCCAGTTGGAGCTTTAACTAGCCCTGATTTCAGATTTGAGGCAAGAGTATGGGAGCTTTCTTCAAATGAAAGTATTTCTCACTTCGATGGAACTGGAACTAATATTAACCTTGGTGTTCGTAATAATGAAATCTTGAGAATAACTCCACGTAATAATATGTACGTAAACAAATATTGGGTCAGAGATGATGCACGTTTGAGTTATGATTTTGTAAATAAGAATCGTGTTACAAAACCACTTATTAATAAAGATGGTATATTAGAAGAAGTAGAATGGGAAGAAGCTATAAGCTTCGCTGCTGGTAAATTAGATAATTTCAAAGGTGAACAAATAGTATTTGTAGCATCATCGAAAGCAACTAATGAAGATAATTATATTTTCAATAAATTTGCAAGCGAAATTTCTAATACTCCGAATGTAGTGCATTTCGCACACACTGATGAAACACGAAAAGATGAATTATTAGGAGTGTCAGACATGACTCCTAATACTAAAGGAGTTGAAGAGTTAGGACTTGGTAAAGATTCTAAGATTAAAGCTGATGAATTAGCTGCTAAACTGAAGAATGGTGAAATTCGTGCTATGTATGTTATGGAAGAAGACTTTGAAGATTATCCAGAGATATTGGAACAATTAGGTAACTTAAGTTTCTTAGCAGTACACTCATATAACTCAAATAAGAAAATCAATAGCTTAGCTGATATTGTGTTACCTGCTTCTACTTTCGCAGAAATTGAAGGAACTTATACTAACCTGAATGGTAGAGTTCAACACTTTACTCCAGCATTAGTAACTAAAGAAAACTTTAGGTTTATGGGTATGAAGATGAGTAGATTAGACAAATTCGGTGCAGATAATGACCGTTGGACTAATCACGAAATCAGAGACTCAAAGCAAAGCTGGAAAATACTTCAAAACATAGCAAAAGAACTTGGAAAAGATTGGAACTATACTAAATCATCACAAATATTTGATGAAATAGCAGGAAGTATTACTAATTTCAATGATATGGATTATAATAAACTTGATGAGTATCAAGGGCTGGAATTAGGAAAAGGTAATAATCCTGATCCTAAACACGTTAATTATGTTTCACATTACCTGAAACCACAACAAACACAAAAAGTAGTTAAATATAAAGGCTAAATAGAATATGAGCGATTTAACATTTACACTAATTGAATTTGGAATAAAAGCCGCTATTATTATTAATATAGTATTAGTAATGGCTTCCGTAGAAGTTTATTTGGAAAGAAAAATTTCGGCTTGGATTCAAAATCGTGTTGGTCCTAATAGAGTTGGTCCAATGGGTCTTTTGCAACCGATTGCTGATGTTATTAAACTATTTATGAAAGAGGATTTGGTTCCTAAAGCTGCCCATCAAGGATTTCATAGGTTAGCACCGTTACTTACTTTGGCTGTTGCTATCGGAGTATATGCTGTTATACCATATGCTCACTATGTAACTATTGGTGAAAGAACAGTTTATTGGGGTATAGCACCAAATATTAATATAGGTGTCTTGTTTATCTTAGCAATGACTTCTATAGGAGTTTATGGTATTACACTTGCTGGTTGGGCCTCAAACTCTAAGTATTCATTACTTGGTGGTCTTCGTTCAGCAGCTCAGATGATATCTTATGAACTTTCAATGGGTTTATCATTATTAGGAGTAGTTTTAATAGCTGGAACTCTTAACTTAAATGAAATAGTTATATATCAAAGAGATGCTTGGTTTGGTCTTAGATGGTTAGTATTCTTACAACCATTAGGTTTCATTATATTCCTAGTCTCTTCATTTGCAGAAACGAACAGAACACCATTCGATTTGCCAGAAGCAGAACCAGAGCTAGTAGGTGGATACAATACTGAGTATAGTGGTATGAAGTTCGGTATGTTCTTCTTAGCTGAATATGCTAATATGGCTACTGCATCTGCATTTATAGCCCTGCTTTACTTTGGTGGATGGAGTTTACCTTTCCCTGAATTTTGGGACTCATTAGGATTGGTAGAAGGAACTTGGACTAGAGCATTATTGCAATTTGGTTCATTTTTCACAAAACTAATGTTCTTCATTGTGTTCTTTATTTGGGTTAGATGGACTGTCCCTAGATTTAGATATGATCAACTTATGAACTTGGGTTGGAAAGTATTGCTACCACTTTCTATAATTAACCTTTTTGTTACAGCAGCAGTA
The DNA here is from genome assembly GCA_048267165.1 of Bacteroidota bacterium. Taxonomy (GTDB): domain Bacteria; phylum Bacteroidota; class Ignavibacteria; order Kapaibacteriales; family UBA2268; genus PGYR01. Next base: position 5,192 of record JBLWYD010000040.1, on the reverse strand, counting down.
ATTATATTCTTCGGTTTATAATCTTAATAAAGTAGAAATAAAATGAATAACAGAAAAAATACAGAAGCAGAAAGACTAACATTTTGGGAAAAAATGTATATCCCAGAAATAGCTAGAGGTCTTGGAATTACATTTAGACAAATGTTTAAACCTAAAGACTTTGTTAGACAATACCCTGAGCAAAGATGGGAACCTACAGGTTCATTCCGAGGGAGACCTGTCTTAGTCGAAGAAGATGGGGGAGAGCGTTGTGTTGCTTGTGGACTTTGCGCTAGAGTATGTCCAGCGTTGGCGATTGAAGTACAAGCAGGTGAAACTCCAAAAGATAAAGAAAGATACCCTGAAAAATTTGAAATTAATATGCTTCGTTGTATTTTCTGTTCTTACTGTGAAGAGGTTTGCCCAGAGGAAGCTATTGTTATGAGTAAGGATTATGAAATAGTATATACTAGCCCTCAAGAAGCAATATTAGGCAAAGAGGAACTTCTAGTACCAAAAGCAAAGCTTCAAGATAGACTTGAGTTTTTAAGACAATATAAATAGTACACAGAAGTGGTTAAACCAAAAGCAATAAAACTGAAACCTGCCCAATTAAAGTGGCAAATTGATTTAAAGAAACTAAATTTCCGTTCTACTAAAGAGGTAGAACACTTAGACCACATTGTTGGTCAACCGAGAGCAATCCAAGCTATAGAGTTAGGTGCTGAACTACGAGGTAGCCGAGGTTACAATATTTTTGTAACTGGGCTATCGGGTACTGGGCGAATGACTACTGTTAAGCAGATGCTACAAAAGTCTCAAAGAAAAGGAAATTGCCCGGAATTATTTGATTATTGTTATGTCAATAATTTCGCTGATGAATCTCGTCCCAAACTACTTCAATTCAATAAAGGCGATGCTAGCGTTTTTTCTAAAAAAATGCAGGATACTATCACACATCTTTTAGAAAGATTATCTAGTGTGTTTGAAGAAGATCCATATACACTTAAACGTAAAGAAGTAATAGAATTATATCAAGATTCTGAAAAAGTATTGATTGAAAAGTTTGATGAAAAGTTAAAGAAAAAGGGATTTGTCAGAGGCCAAATAGAGCAAACCAAAGGTCAACCCGAACCAGATATCTTCGTTTTAGTAGATGAGAAAGCATACAAAATTGAATCTCTACAATCTTTAGTCAAAGAAAAAAAGTTAACTGAAAAACAAGCTATACAAATTGCAGAAGATTATAATAAACTCCACGAGGAGTTGATAGAGTTAGCTGAAGCAGCTAATGAGATGGTCAATACTTTTCATGATGAGATTACAAATTTTGATAGACTAACCGCTGAGACTATAATCAATTCTAGTTTCAAAGAACTGAACAAGACTTATAAGAAACATTTAGCTATTCAGGACTATTTAGAAAATGGAAAGGAATTTATTCTTGATAATGTTAGACATTTCCTCCCTTCACCGGAGCAAGCTAATAATCAGCTAACTAAACTAGCTAAAGCAAAGACTATAGATATTGAAACTCAAGTTGCTGATAAATTCATAGTAAATATCATCTTAGATAATTCAGAAACTGTTTGTGCTCCCGTTATAATAGAACATAACCCTACATACGGTAACTTATTTGGTTCATTCGAAAAAATAGTTGATTCGAAAGGATATTGGAGAACTGATTATTCAAAAGTTAAAGCAGGATCTATTTTACAAGCAGATCAAGGGTATCTTATCGTTAGTGCCAATGATTTATTCTCTGAAGCCGTATCGTGGAAAGCGATTAAGAACGTTTTACTTTATGATAAACTAGATATTCAACCTTATGCTACATACCTTCAGATGAGCGAAAGCCAAATGAAGCCTGAGCCAATCAAAGTAAATGTAAAAGTAATTATAATTGGTGGACAATCGCTATATAATTACTTATATCGAAATGAAAAAGGATTCAAAAAGATATTCAAAATCTTAGCTCAATTTGATTATGAAACAGCTAAGTCTGATGAATTATTAGATAGCATAGTCGGGTTTATTGCTAAGCAATGTGACGAAGAAAATCTATTACATTTTAAACCAAAAGCAGTTGCAGAAGTATTAGAATGGTCTGTAGCACATGCTGGTTCTCAAGATAGAATTACATTGAAATTTTCAGATATAGCTGATTTACTTCGTGAATCATCTTATTTTGCATCCCAAGATAATCGAAAACTTGTAACTGAACAACATGTAATTGAAGCTATTAAGCAACGTAATTTCCGTAATAATCTAATTGATCAGAAAATAACAGACCACATTCTTATAGGAAGTACTCTAATTGATACTGAAGGTAGTAGAGTTGGTCAGATTAACGGTCTTACAGTAATGAGTACTGGCATTGCATCATTTGGAAAGCCAGCTAGAATCACTGCTGCTATTGGTGCTGGCAACAGGGGTATAATAAACATTGAAAGAGAAGCACAGCTAAGTGGTTCTATACATAATAAAGGGATTCTGATTATACAAGGTTTCTTCCTTGAAAGATTTGCACAGAAAAGACCTTTATCATTATCTGCTTCTATTGCTTTTGAACAGAATTACGGTGGAATTGATGGAGATTCTGCATCTGCTGCAGAAATTTATGTACTATTGTCCGCTATTTCTCATACACCTATTACCCAACAAATAGCTATTACAGGCTCGATGAACCAAAAAGGTGATATTCAACCTATTGGAGGTGTCAATGATAAGATTACTGGTTATTACCAGATATGTAAAGCACGTGGATTCACTGGTAATCAAGGTGTAATAATTCCTGAGCAAAATGTGAATGACCTAATGCTAGGTGAAGATATAATAGAATCAGTTAGAAAAAATGAATTTAGTATTCATTCAATAAAAAATATTGAAGATGGTGCTAAATTATTAATGGGTAAGGAATTTGGTTTTCCAGATGAAGATGGAAACTATAAGAAAGGTACTTTACTTTACGAAGTACATTTAAAATTGAATGAACTGTACGAAAACTCAAAACCAGCAATTAAAAGTAAATAATGGCACATAAATTAAAAATAGCACCTTCACTACTGTCTTGTGATTTTTCTAATTTGGAAACAGAAGTAAAAAACTGCGAGAGATTTGGTGCAGATATTCTGCATGTAGATGTAATGGACGGTCATTTTGTCCCTAACATCACAATTGGTCCCCTTATAGTAAAAGCTATAAGACCACATTCTACGTTACCAATTGATTGTCATCTAATGATTAGTAATCCCGATGATTATATTGACGATTTCGCAGATGCAGGTGCAGATTATATATCAGTTCATGCTGAAGTTTGTAATCATTTACATAGAACCCTTTCAAAGATTAAAGAAAGGAATTGTAAAGCAGGAGTTGTATTAAACCCAATTACTCCACTTCAATACGCTTATGATGCTGCTGAGTATTGTGATTTTATATTGCTGATGTCAGTGAATCCTGGATTCGGAGGTCAGAGTTTTATTCCTAGTTTCTTAGAAAAATGTAGAACGCTTAGAAATTATCTTGATTCAAACGGACTTTCTCATGTAGAGATAGAAGTAGATGGGGGAGTAAAGATAGATAATATTAAAGAAGTTGTAGAAGCAGGAGCCAATATGATTGTCTCCGGATCAGGCTTATTCAAAGGTGATTTTGAGCAGAATATAAAAAATATGAAATTAGCTGCTACTTCAAATCAACAATAATTGATATATGGTGTGTAACACCACTACCTAATATGTACTCATTAGAAACTGAATAGTCAATATTCAAATCAAAAGCTGCATTATCCAATTTAGGTCTTAAACTTAACCCAGCACCCCAGATATTCACAGGGAATAAAGTTGGTACACCATTATCTTCACCATAAACATTAATTCCACCACGTATAGCCAAAAGCTCAGTCGGTACAATTTCAGCACCTAAAACGAAGCTAGGGGAGATGTCTGTTTCTCTGAAGATAGCATCAAAACTAAGTAAGAAATATTTTGTCGCTGGAATATAGAGTGTATCTATTTCACCTGTGATAGATGTTCTTTGCTCTACTGATTCATCATTCAACCCAAATTCGACTGCTACTCCTGTTCTTACAGTTAATGGTAACTCATCAACAGTACTATTTGGAGTATTCCATTTCAAAGTTGCACCTACATTCTGTATAGCAGCTCCAAAAGAAAACAAATCAGCAACATTAAATTTAGTACCCAAATCAAAAGCAAAACCACGAGCACTTGTACCACTTCCTTGCAAATCACGCCCAAGATATTTAAACGTACCACCAAAGCTGTAATCTTCACTAGAATATGCAGCGGATACGTTCATTGAGTATTGCCAATCTCTCATATTAGATGTTGGATTGCCCATTATATCTCTGCCTTGAAATTGTCCAGAAGTAAAAGAATTAATTCCTATACCTAGCCCAAAATGATCACCAAAACCCTGACCATAAGCAATATTAGAATGAACACGACCTATACCTGGCATACTAACAGATGTCACAAACATTGGTTTATTTAGGAGGAACCCAATTCCAGCAGGATTTATAAAAACTGAGTTAGGGTCATTTACAACAGCAGTATAAGCACCAGCCATAGCATTTACTCTAGAAGAAGTATTACGATTGAGGTAAGATGAACTATAGGATCCATTCATCTGCTGACTGTATGATTCATTGACGAAAGTAAAAGCAATACTTATAAGTATTACTGCATAAAATGCTGATATTTTAGACATTTGTTACCTTGATATTGTAAACTTTTCAGCATCACGGAAGTTTGGACCTTGTAGAATACATAAGTAAAAACCATTTGGTAGATTGGAAGCAACAAAAGGATAATCTACACCTTCTATAGCCGTTCCACTATATACTTCTTCTACTAAATTCCCTAACATATTATATATATTGATTTTGATAGGGATGATATATTCTTTTAATTTGATTCTCACATAGAATTTCAAATTGTCACTAGTATATACTTTTGATATTTCATTTTTTATACTTGAAGTATCTTGGTCTATTCTAGCCGTTTTGCCTAATAGTTTACTATCAATTATTATGCCATCAGAATTCTGAGTCGGTTGAACTAATGTTGATTTGGAGGATATTAACTTATTATTTTTTACATTCAATTCAATAGTCTGCGAATTGCTATAATTCAATGCAATTAAGAGAGTAGTCGATATTAATAGTAAAAATAATTTCATTTATATTT
>JBLWYD010000039.1:0-28738 GCA_048267165.1 Bacteroidota bacterium | reverse complement strand
TAATTAGTAAATATGAGGTTAGATATGTTGCGAGTTCTACTAACAGTGCTGCTTTTATTTTTCGGTGTTGCAAACATATTTGCAACTGATATAAGGACAGAGATAAGATTTCACGACGATAATTTTTACTCTGATGAAGAATTCAACGCTAGTGTTGATATTTCAAATATTAATATTCTTGCAGCAAATGAAATTAATATAGTCTTATCAATCAAGGATTATATGGGTGAAGAAGTCTATACAGAGACTAAAAAGATAACAGATCTAGAACCAGATGAAACTAACAAAGTTGACTTCAAGCTAGATTGGAGTTATGGATGGGGAGAGTATGAAGTAGAATTTGATGCTCAATTCAAAGATGAAATTTTACCTGATAATAATAAAGCTTCAACTTCTATAAACGTGAAAGTTGGTAGAACCGATGCACTCGACTTAATGATCGGATATGGTGGAGAACTGATAAATGATCCTGGATTTGAACTTGGATTATGTTATTTGCCAATGTCACCTTATGCATCAGGTACTCAATTCTATGAGGAAAATGGTAATTTCTCTTTTACATCAGGAACAGAACTTTGGGGTGGCTATTTGGAGCCTGACAAAAACCTGATGTTTGATAAGCAAGGTTATTACGTATTTGTGAATTCGACTACAGGTGAGATAACTTCTGATGAAATACAGAGTACTCCAGTTACAATGCCTTCAAGCTTATTGCTAGGGGAGAATAACATTGTTTCAGGTACTAAAGTAAATAATATTACTTATGATTGGGTGAAGAGTTATATTTCGCTAGCTAGGAAAGATTCTGTTGATAGCCCACGGACTTGTGTACTAATGGTAACAGGATTCAATGAAACGTCTAAATCGGAAGAAGCTGGGTTTAGAAATATTGCAAATACTTTTAAAGATGAATTATCTAAAGAATTACTCGGACCGAGTTTAACTTCGTCAAGTTTTGATCTGCAAGAACAAATTACTGGTCCTGAATTGATAGCTCATATAAGAAAAATGAGGCTTAAATATGATAAGATTTATTTCTTCTATGCTGGTCATGGGTCACGCGATAATAGGTTAAAAACTGGAACCAAAGTTTCAGATTATATTACTTATGATGATTTGATGAAAGAGCTTTATGATACCAAAGCTGAAGATGTATGTGTTGTTATTGAAGCTTGTTATTCTGGACAAGCTGTTACTGCGGCTAAGAACAATCCAGATTGGAAAGATAGAAATATTCAAATTTATACTTCTTCTGATGACCAAACGGCAAGTAATATATTCCAAGATTCTTTGAATAATCAATATATAGGACTCTACTCTACATTACTATTCGAAGGGTTTGGTCATCCTCTTGCTGATGTTGATAAAGATGGTAAGACTTCATTAAAAGAAGCTCACGATTGGGCTATTGCTCAGAATGGTTATTTTATAAATGAGAAGAATATTAAAATATTTCTAAATAGTGGACAATCTCCACAGAATGATATGAATGTAGATTCAGGTGATTCGGAACTCGAGAAACTTGGAGAATTGTTCAACTTAGCTATTCAAGAAACTTATAATGAAGATGAAAGAAAAGATGCTGTAGGAAGAATCAGAAAAATCCCTGCTGATAAAAAAACCGAAGTTAGACCCGACAAACCAAGTAAAAAACTTAGCCCGGAAGATGATGTAGAACCTATTACTTTAAATGAAGGGGAGTATTTCGGTTGGGTCGATATGAATAAATATGCTAAGTTTGGGCACTTAACTGCTTATGTAGTTATGGATTTGAAAACAGAGACTTGGAAATTAACTGAATACGATTGGTATCCAAAAATAGAAGGTGACACTACTTATAATCCATTTGACTTTGAATCAATTGAGTATGGTAGTGATATTGATGAACCTCAAGTAAGAATAATTGAAAATATACATGAGGTAGCTACTCCTAAGAAAGCAGATTCTGTTTGTGCTTTGATTATTTCTGGTTCTGATGAAGTTTATAAAAAAATGGAAGACTCATTTAAGTTTGATTGTGAGATGGTAGAAAACAACCTTAAAAATGAAAAATTAGGTCCTGGATTAGATGCTGGTTCCGTTCGAAATGAGCATAAACCAGGTTTTACTAAACTAAACCAAATACTAACAGATATGAAGGGCAACTATAAAAAAGTTTATTTTTATTATAGTGGTCACGGCACTAAGTCTGGATGGTTAGGGATTGGGGATTCTGCTTGGATGAGCCAAAAGTATCTTCTAGATAAATTAATGCAAATAAATGCAAAAGAATATTGTATAATACTAGACTGTTGCTATTCTGGTAAAGCAAAAGGCTTGCTTGATTCGATTCACATTCCCAATGGTACTAAAATTGAGTTAATTACAGCTTCAGCGGCGGATAAGGTTTCCTATGCAAATTATCATGATACGGGGAAAAATAAAATAGGATATGGCTTATTTACATTAAATTTTCTAAAATGTTTTGGCGCCCCAGATGCAGATATCAATGGTGATGGTAAAACTTCACTAACAGAATCATATTATTGGGTGAAAAAAGTAAACCCAACTGATACTAAAGGAAGAAGATTGGATTCATTATTAAAGCCGACACATACTATAATTAGAAAGCCGAAAGCAACACCTGCACAACCTGTTACTAGTGATGAGCAAGCAGGTTTAAAATTTGATTTCACAGAAATAGAAGGTAATATGGAAATAGGTGTGAAAGTTGACTTGTCTTATCATGATTATGGTGTTAACCTCGATCAAAAGATTATCTATGTTTCACCTGAGGATTCTAGCTCTAAAATTTATGATCTATTTTATAACGGCCCTTTCAAATTCGAAGTGAATATTGAATTCGAGTATAATGAATATCTCCATAACTTGCCTAACGAGAATAGTACAGGACAAAGAGGGGTAATCTGGAGAGAAAAGAAGACTGATAAATGGGAAGCTTATTATCCATCTGTTTACAATTCTGATAATAACACAATTACAGCCATTGGAGTTAATCATTTCAGTCAATGGTCCTTAGCTTTGGTTGATAAAACTAGTAGTGTTAATGAATCAAACAGTATAACCCAACAAATAGCATATCCTAATCCATTCAAAAGTGCATTGAACGTAGAATTCAATGTTAAAGATGCGGGCTATTATCAAATTAGTATGATTGATATGACGGGACATGTTATTGATAAATATAATAATATCTTTCTTGATTCTGGCAATAATCAATTATTATTAGATGGTAGTGAGCTTATTCAAGGAGCGTATATGGTTAGAATTACTAATGGAGTTCAATCGGAAGTAATCCCAGTCATTAAGAAATAGGAATTCATTTATAATTACAAGCCTCGATTTTGTCGGGGCTTTTTTTTTAGATTCAAAACACATTATCTCGATAAAATATAAATTGTCGTTGCGAAGGGTGAGTTTGTGATGGAAGGAATCTATGTCGCTTGAGACGAGTACCTCGACCTAGCTCAGCAAACATCGATGCGGATTATTTTCGTATTATAAACCATGTAATTGGAGATTAAGAATCCTTCAAGATCTATAAATCTTGTACGTTTACAAAATTTTCTACGTGAACAACCTCTCCGAAATCCTCTAAGGTAGCGAAAAGAGGTAATTCGTTATACAATTTCGAAATATTATTCGCATTTTCGGGGTGAATTATCTTATAGCCTTTATCATCTTTAAAGTATTGACCAAGTTGGGAAAGCAAATCTGAGTAACTTATCAGACCATCATCATTTATAATTTTAAAGAATTTCTTTATTTCCCTCTGAACTAATATGTAATCTACTTCAGGTAAAATATATGGGATATTGTCTGGCCAAACAGACATAGTTTCAATCGTATTACTATTCTTCTGCTTTAAATAAAAAATACGTGGGACGAAGTAATCATCGCCTAACACATTTTGCAATTTACTTTTGTTTAAGTTGAATTCCCACGAGTTATTCGATTTTTCTAATTCAAGATAATTTAATCCTATCTCTTTGAATTTGGATTTGGAATAACTTAAATTGGCAAGTCCCCAATCTTGTTCTAGTTCACCGAGGTCATATCGTTTAGGCTCATAACTATTCTGTGGGTTAGAAATAAATAGGTCTAAATCTTCTACAAATTTATTAACGAGGGGGAAACATTCATAGCCAAAAAATTGAGGTCTAAAAAAGTTTATAATGAACGTGAAGTATGTGTTCTCAAAGTCTTCGATGTATTTATTATCAATTTCGCTCTCTTCTTCCTCTGGCTTATTATATTCGAATATACAATATACACCTGTATCTTCATTATCATAAATCCATTGGGTTTCATTTTCACTAGTGATATAGGATAATTTACCTAAGTAATTATCAATATCAGCCCTTGATATTGTGTCAGTTTTTCGTTTATAAAAATTTAATTCATAACTCATTATATAGATTACCTTTTAGATACACCCAAATATACGAAAATTCCTCCCATCCACCCACAATAAAACCTCGAACATTGTCCGAGGTCATTCTAAAAGTATAATCTATTTCGTCCGGTTAGTCTCTGTCTATGGTAGTAGTTTAGGCCCTAAGATATACATCCATAGAATAAATCCTAATACTCCTCCTAAAAACCCACTAACTATGAAAGTAAGTCTAAGTCGGTTCGGAACAACTCTGAAAATCACAAAAATCGAGATTAATAGTCCCATAACACCTAATAATATAGGAATAGTTCCTTCCCATAAATCCATACCATAGGATATAAAAACCTCATCTCCTCCGAAATAGCTGCCATTAGGTGAAATCAGTTCATAAGCGATTGACATCAGAAGATTAAATACTTCTCTCAGCCAGAATAGAGACATAAAAACAGCAAGCCAATCCACCCACCTTAATCCAATTTCTTTTATTAGATTCCGTCGAAGAAATATAACAAGCAAGCCTATAAACCCAGTCAAAGTGGTTTGCAATGGACCACCTACAGTAATCCAAAACACATTCGAATGTGATATTTCAGCTCCTTTGTCATAACTCATACTACCATAGTGTAATGTTGTTTCATAACCCAAATATTTTGCCACTATTATGTGACCATATTCATGACTAACTGTTCCTATTGCAGTGAAAACCACAAATGTAGCTGTTAGGACTAAAAGAGATTTTATGTCTATTGTTATTTTCATATTATTTACCAAATATACGAAATTCCTCCCTTCCACCCACAAAAAAACCCTCACTTTCAGTAAAAGCGAGGGTTGTAAATAGTATTGTGTCGAAGAGAAATACTCCTTTTACTCGATTACAAAAGACCCATCAAACTGTTTTACTTCATTAGCAAGAATTATATTATAGAAATATACTCCTGCTGTTTTATCAGTTAAGTCTAAATTCATTGTACTTAGATTATTCACTTGGCTTGTAAGTACTAATTGTCCTTTCGAATCATATATGTTTAAAGTACCATTTAAAGTAGTAGGGAAATCCAACTGAACTAATCCTGTTGATGGACTAGGATAAACTGATACATTTGTACCTTGATTATCAGTTATCTCAGTTGAAGTTGTTGTTACCACTCTAACCATTGGGTCGTATATTACAGTATCGTTATGAGCATGATCCATCAGAACGAATCCAATGTGATAATTGCCTGCAGTTAAACGTGTATGCCCAAGCATTAAATCGCTCTCTCCGTTTTCAATATTAATTAGAGCATTCGGTTCTGGAACAAATCTACCTTCGTGAGTTTTTGAATCAAATATTTCATAAACTAACTGAACTTGATCTCCAGATTTCAGATGAATTCTGTCTTTAGATGTAACAACAAAACCAGAAGGACTTTTGAAAGATTCTCTATCAATTCCTTCTAATTCATAATTAAAGTTTTCATCATATTTGTAATCAAGTACAATGTTTTTAGGGTTAGAAGAATTTGGATTTAAGATAGCAGGAATATGTATTCTAGTGAATGTATGAGCTAGAGCACCTTCTGAATTCAAGACGTCAAATTTTTGAATATCAGCTACATAAGCTGGAAATCCATTCAAGCTTAACCATTCCTCATCCCATTCGTAAGCATAAATAGTTGATTTATCAGTATTGCTTATTACCAAATCGGGTACTGTACTACCTAGAATAATATACTCGTCCGGATCGTTTTCTATTTCTTCCATCAGAACAACTTGTAATTGATGAAGTTGGTCAATGTGTTCATCTTCAATTCTAATTGAAGTATATTTTTGACCTAATACAATACCTGTATTACCAGAAGTTAAGCCCTGAGTATGATCAATAACACCATTAACGGGCTCCTCATCTTCAATCAGAGGTGGCATATAGTTTTTAATTACGAAGTCTTTTATGATAGTTGAGTAAGGTAGTTTTGCATATATAGAATCTGCTATACTATGTAAAGCATCTGTATTGTGAAATTGATTTAGTGGCAAGTACATAGTTAAACCAGTAGCTTGCGGTCTTGTAGAATCACTTCTGTTATAAACGACAGCACTTTTTAAATTATTCGTTACACTATCAATTAGCCCCGAAATATTAGGTTCTAGAGCTTTCAAATGCTTGAATAAATCTCCTACGTCAACCAAATCTTCAGATGCAGAAGGATCGCTAACGCTTTTGCCATATTCTTCTGAATTAGCACGTGCTTGATGAAGACTTTCAAGATAAATATTATCATCCAATGCTTTCACAACGTTTTCTATAGAAGTTACTAATGCAGAAATTTTAGATAACTCAACAAGGCTCAAAGTGATACCATGTGTATTTTTATCAACTGATTGTGCTAAGAAACCATCTACAATAATTTTTCCTAATTGAGGTACTGTAAGGTCAGTTAGTGAGTTCATAGCTGATATTACTGGTGTCCAGTTCCATGCATGCCATGGTTCTTCTTCTTCTGAAGCTATGAAGTAGTCAGCCACATCTTTCATTGCGTATTGAGCTTCTAGATTTGCCATAAGACAAGCGTCAAAAGCTAATAGGTCGAATTTATTTCCGTCCTTTACAAATTTTGAATTTTCAATACCATTTTTTAAATCGATGACTTTGAATTGAGAATCAGTTGTCTCATCCCAACCCCAGCCTCTGATACCCATACCGTGATTATAAAAAGCCAACATGTATTTTTTGGCAGGGTAATTTTTTACACCATAATCAATAAATTGGGTAAGATTAGAAACGCTTACCATTTTGGGTTCATTAGTAGTATATTCTATCCCGTATTCTGAACCATTTATAAACTCAGATGCTGTAGGTGTTCCCCAACCATCAAGTTTCGATCCACCCATTAGAGCGACTATATTAACATTGTCTGTATTGCCAGCTGCTTCCATTTCTCCAATATCTGTAATAGCATCTGCTACGATATCAGTTCCAATTACATAGACTAGTAAAGTCCATTCTTTTTCTTCTTGTCCTTGAGCACTAGTTACGAATAGAAACAATGCTAAGAGTAGTGTATAATATTTGGTCATAAGTATAAATTAATTTGTTAAACAATAAAAAACGAAAATAATACTTGCTTTCTGAATAACAAACTATTTAAACTCAATATTTATGCTTGTCCCCCTATTTGTCCCCTTGAATAGAGCTAATAGCAGTGCAATTGCTTTTTGGCAACGTTAACTAAAAACTATGAATGTATTCATTTAGGTCTTGGCTTTTACTTAGATTTAATCTCTTTTTAAGTCTTGTTCGAGTTTTTTTCACTGTGTCTGGTTGAATACCCAAAATATGGGCAGCTTCTTTTGTGGAAATATGAAGCTTTATAAATATGAATAACCGTTCTTCAGCTTCACTGATATCTGGAAAACGGGTTCTGATTTTTGTTAAATAATTTGGGTAAGATTTTTCGAATAAATTTTTGAATGTTTGCCAATCTTGGTTAGTGAGAACTGAGATGTCAAAAAAGTTTATTTCATCAAAATCTGAAGCCTGAGCGTCATCAGTTTCCAAAGTTTCATGCGGTTTACTGTCTTGAAGACTTTTAAGTTTTGAGATTTCAGAGTTTTTAGATACAAGTAAATCTGTCAGTGATTTTAATGCTTTTTTGTTTTCCTCTAAGCTTAGTTTAGCTCTCTTGTTCTTATAGAAAAGATACCACAATATCCATACAGTAATAACTAGAAAAACCAGCCCTACAATAATGAAGTTTTTGAGTCTTTGTTTATTAGTTGAATTTTTTTCTTTTAGAGTTAGTATCTCAATACTACTTCTGTTTGTTTTTGCTTCTTCCTCTAATTCAATTATTCTATTCTGTACCTCTGCACCTAGCACACTATCTTGTAGATAGTGATACTTTTGAAAATAATGGTATGCAGAATCAACCTCCCCTAATTCTTCATAAACAGTTGTTAAACCAATATATACTTTTGATAGAAAGTATAACCAACCATTTTTTTCATAAACTGTCATAGCCTCTTTGTAAATATTAAGTGCAGGAATCAAGCTGTCAATATTTGTGTAAACGTAAGCCAAATTTATTTTAGCTGCATACGTTTCATAATCGTCTTCTATTTCTTCACCAATTTTTATTGCCGCTTCAAATTTCTCAATAGCTTCTTTGGTCTTACCTTGAACATTTAACGATATACCATAGTTAATCAAAGTAACTGTCATAGATTTGGGGGCACAATGTTTGCTGATTAGCGGAATAGCCAATTCATAGTAAATATTGGACTTGTCATAATTCTCCTGTCTCGAATATATACTCCCTAGCTGCTCAAAAGTAATTGCAACGTATTCACTGTCTTTTGCAGTTTCACTTTGTTTTAGTGCAACTTCAAAAAACTTAATCGACTCATTGAGATTATTTAATAAAAATAATATGGACCCTTTTTTATGGTTGATTCTTCCTAATAGAAAAGTGTCGTTTGTAGCAGTTGCAAATTTTTCAGCCTCAATTAAATGAGTTGTGGCTTCGGTATATTTGGTTTTTCTAAAAAGGTCGTTTGACAGATAAAGATTACCTAAGATTATACTAAGTGTATCTTTACTTTGTTTTGCTTTTTTAAGAAAAGACTTATGAAGTTTAAATCTTTTAGTTTGGTCTTCAATTCCTTTTGCTGGGTCATTCTCAAAGTAAAAGTCATCCTTACGGTCTTGACCATTCAGAAATGAAAAAGATAAACTAATGATAATCACAAATAGGATGAATAGGGGGAATTTTAAATAGTTATAAGAAGTCAATTTAGATATTATTATTGGGTTAATTATAGACACTGAAACAAAAATTTGTACTGTTACAAATCTTATTTTCCAATTTAATAAACATAGACGGAAATTCCCCACAAAAAAACCTCGAACAATGTCCGAGGTTCTTTAAAATATAATCTATGTGATTAAAATTCCGTCACTCAGAGGACACGGAGTGTCCGAAGAGTCTGTGCAACTCCTTTAGGAGTTCAATATTAGTAGCAATAATTAAATAATGCCTTATTACAACTGCGTAGTAGTTGAATATTCTACCCCTACGGGGCAGGTGTTTATCTAGTTTTCGACGTGCTACAGATATTAAGCCACGCTGTGGCTTTTCAATACCGCAAACACCGTCTGCGGTTTTCCTTTTTCTAATATCGCAGACACTGTCTGCGGTATTGAGTAAACAAGATAAAATTGTCTCATTTGCTCAATATTCCGTTCTGAAAACCCCTTTCCAAAATCTTTTGTTAGTACTTTTGATAGCTCTTTGACAACCTTTTTACCATATTCAGCGCGTTCTTTGCCATTTTGTTCTTCTTCGACTAACATTCGTCCTATTTCAAAATAGGTAATAACCATAGTTTGATTGACAGTTTGTACAACCTGCTGTCTTGCAGATTCTAATAAATCAACTACTTGCGAATAGATTTTTTTGTTTGAAAGAGATTTGCTCATAAGTCTATAAATATTGATAAATAGTAGTAATGGAATAATTAATATAGTAATCTTTCCGATATTATTTCAAAGATAAATTCAAACTCTACTATTCAACTTGTTTCATTCAATCCCACAAAAAAACCTCGAACATTGTCCGAGGTTTTGTTAGAAATTCATTCTACTTAGTTGTTCTTCGATTTCTTGTAGTCTTGCTAATACCAATTTTTCAATCAATACTTTGGGTATTGGGTTTTCAGGATTAAACCTTATAACTGTTGATGAAACATTTAAATGGGCTATTTCATTTTTTAGTTCTTTCAGAACATTGCCTTCCATAATGAAAAAAGATAAATGTGCTTTTGATGACCTAAAACCCACAGCTCTTTTTCCTTTGTAATAAAAGAATGGTACGCCGCGGCTCAATCGTTCTTCTATTTCAGGATTAAGCTGTAAAATTTGATTTCTTAATGCTTCAAATACTTCTTTTTCATTGTTATGAAGCTTTTCCAAATAATCTAATACTACATTGTTTTTAGTCATTTAGTTTCTGCTAAAAAGTTAAAAATGGGCTCTGCAATTTTGCCCGCAGATAAAGCATAAGTTGGACTTTCAAGAATTTCCATTTTACAATTGATAAGAAATTTTGCTACATCTTCGGTTACTACTAAACCATAATTGGAAGTAAGGATAAGTGTTGGTATTCTAACTTTCCTAAGTAGTTCAATTGGTGTAAGTCCATTACTAAGTATGTCGTAATCAACGGGCAAGGTGTTACTATAGGAAATGGCTTGTTCTCCATTTTCTGATGAAACAAATGAATTGAGTTCCTGCTCATCCATTCCAAAATCTTTTAAAAAAAACTTTATTGCTCCAACTTTATTACCAACAGCCAAAAGTTTCTGAATGGATTTTTTTTCTTCTTCAAACTTTTTTTCTTCGTTCTCTCTTTCTTCATTTAATGGTGAGAAAGGTAAATCGGATATGATAAGTTTGTGGACTTTTAGGCCACTCGCAACTGCACGAATTGCCAATGCAGCACCTGCCGAATGTCCGTAAAGCGTTGGATCATAGTTGCATAATGAGATAATCGCTTTCAAGTCTTCCAATTCCAAATCAACAGTATGATGTTGAGTAATACCGCTTTCGCCTCTGTTTCTTCTGTCATAGTTAAATACTGTGAGTTTTTGCGAAAGTTCAGAAGCCAATTGGTTGTACATTTGATGGTCAGCCAATGAGCCACCGATTATAATTATAGGCTTGCCTTTCCCCAATTTATTATAAGCAATTGATGTTCCGTCAATTGATGTAACCTCTTTCATTTTCTATCTGTATTTAATTCTTCAATCATTGTAATTCCTTCTAATTTTGCTTCGTTACTTTTCAGAAAAGCATAGCTCAATTTGTCTGCTTTGCAATCAACAAACTCCACTCGATTAAATTTTCTATTATGTTTGAAGAATGAGTTTAAAATAGTTACATTTTGAAATTTCACACTTTTAAAATGACAGTTTTCAAAAGAGCAGTCTTCTATTGTACCGTTAAAAACAACATTTGAAATGATGGAATCTTTGAATGATGTATGTTTCCAAAGGGCATTTTTAATTTTGTTTTTTTGAAATCGACTTTTAAAAAACTCAGTTCCCGAGAAGTTGACAACAGTAAAGTTGCAATCTGTAATATCACTTTCACGAAGTTTTGCATCAATCAGCAAACAGTTAGTAAATATGTTTTTTGAAACTTGTGAGGTAACAATCTTGATATTTCTCAAATCGGAACCTGAAAAGTCGGTGTTTCTTATAGCATTTGATTTGAAAGTAATGCCAGATAAGTCAGATTGTAAAAACTTACAGTTATTAATATTGGAATCATTAAATTTGTCTTTCAAGTCTTTCAAGCCAGAGAAGTCTGCATCAACCCAATTTCCTTGTGACATATCCCAATTCCAATCATTACGTTTTTTGGAAACTTTCTCAAATTTTTGATTAGTTTGCTTGTCAGTTTTGTGATTATTTACATAGTTGGAAGCGTAGAATTCTTCCGAAAAGTAATTCAAGTCAACGCCAAATATTTTAGCAAGGCTGTTTAACATAGTTATATCAGGCATTGATTCGCCTCGTTCCCATTTCCCAACCGCTTGAGGGCTAATTGAAATTTGTTGAGCAAGTTCTGATTGTGTAAGATTAGCTCTCTTTCTTGCAGTGACAATCTTATCACCAATTATATTAGATTTATTTATCATTATAAATTGTTTTGTTAATAAGTTAAAAATGTAATTTCACAAACTTACTTTTGTGGCAGACAACTATCAAAAAATCATCACTACTTACAGTAGTATATCAGCTATGGTTAGTTGTAATTTATATACCTTTCATTGTATTGAAATTAAAGTTATTCATTTAAAGAAGTTATGCCTTGCGAGTTGAGGTCTTGAATTCCCTTTTTCATATTTATAATTTGTTCATCAGTATGACCTTGCCATATTGTAACCTCTCCAACAATTCTAAAAGGTTGAGTAGATCGATATGATTTTGATGGATTTCCTGGGTATTTTTGATTCGTAAGATCAGGATCATCTTCAAGTTCTCCTAAAGCTTCAACTAAATAAATTCGCTCACGTCCATTTCCGATTGCTAGTTCAGCGCCCCATATAGCTGGGTCCAATGTTGCTGTTAAAAAAATAAACTTCGAATTATTTCTATTCCCAAAGTTAGATTTATACCCAGTTTCGATTAAGTCTCCTAGTTTCAAATCTGCTTTCGTTCCATGAAAGAATGTTTGTTTAAATGGTTTCGGCTCTGATTGTTTTTCTTTTGTATAAATATTCATTTTACTACCTAAGTGTTATTCAATTTTTTAATTATATTATCAATAAGTTCTAAATTCTTGTTAAAATATTTACTTATTATTTCTAACTCATTTGTATTGAAGGTGGCTAACAAATCATCTGTTTTATTTTGGTAATCTCTATAGAGTGGTTCAAGCAACTTTGTAATATTTTCTGTAATAGGAATAATAATAATTTTTCTTCTATCATTTTTATCGAACCCTCGCTTTACCAAATTTTTTTTTTCGAATCTGTCTATGAGGCTAGTAACAGCACCTGTAGACAATCCTGACAATACTGCAAGCTCCCCAGCTGTCATTTTACCTTTTTGAATTATAAAGCCTAAATATTTGTGATCAGTTCCAGTCAATCCTGCTTTTCTCCCTACGGATTCATGTAGTTTAATTGTATTAAAAGCGTACTTTTGACTCAGTTTCCTTATAGAGATATTTTCGTTTTTTGATTTCATATATCTTGATTGTTAATTATCTTAATAACAAAGATAAAAAACAAAAAACAAATTTCCAATTAATAAAATGAAATTCCTTCCCATTCACCCACAAAAAAACCTCGAACATAATCCGAGGTCTTTTAAATATAATCTATGTCTTATCCGATTAGTCTCTGTATGCAGTTGCTCTTGCTTTTGCATATTCGAAATTCATCTCTGAGATGAACTCAACAGATATTGACTTAGGACACGCCGCCTCACATTCGTAGTGGTTAGTACATGAGCCAAATCCTTCTTTGTCCATCTGGTCAACCATAGCAAGTGTACGCTTTTTCTTCTCTGCTTGGCCTTGTGGTAGCACGTTTAGGTGCTTTAGCTTAGCTGATGTGAATAGCATAGCTGCTCCGTTAGGGCAAGCCGCCACACACGCACCGCAACCGATACAAGCCGCCGCGTCCATAGCTACATCTGATTTTGGTTTAGATACTGCTATATCATTAGCATCGGGTGCCGAACCAGTTTTAACACTTATGTATCCACCAGATTCGATGATTCTATCTAGAGCGCTTCTGTCCACAACCAAATCTCTGATAACAGGGAATGATTTGTTTTTGAATGGCTCTATATAAACCTCTTGGCCGTCTTTGAATTTTCTCATGTGAAGCTGACAAGCTGTAGTTGCTTTCTCTGGACCGTGCGGATTACCGTTTATAGTCATAGAGCAAGCCCCACAAATTCCCTCACGGCAATCGTGGTCGAATGCTACGGGATCTTTGCCACCTACTATCAAATCTTCGTTCAGTACGTCTAGCATTTCAAGAAATGACATATCTTCAGAAATATCACTAACGGCATATTGTTCGAATGCACCGCTTGTTTTATTGTTTTTCTGACGCCATATATGAAGTTTTAAATTCATTTTCTATTCTCCTTAATTGTTATTTGTAGCTTCTTACAGCTAGCTTAACATTTTCAAAATCTAATTCTTCTTTATGTAACTCTGGTCTTACGCCAACGCCTTTGTATTCCCAAGCGGCTACATATCTGTAATCTTCGTCATTTCTTTTTGCTTCGCCGTCTGGTGTTTGGTGTTCCTCACGGAAGTGAGCTCCAGCCGATTCGTCTCTGTCCAAAGCGTCATAAGCCATTACTTCTGCAAATTCTAGGAAGTCAGCTACTCTCGATGCTTTTTCTAATGAGATATTATACTCAGCACCAGTACCGCTTATCTTCACGTCTTTCCAGAACTCTTCGCGTATCTTAGGTATTTCTTCCAATGCGTGTTTCAGTCCAGCATCGTTTCTAGCCATTCCTACTTTATCCCACATTAGCTTACCCAATTTTCTATGGAAGTAAGAAGGTGTTTTAGTTCCATTTACATTGATTAGCTTATTAACCTTTTCTTCTACATCTTTCACTGTTGCTTTACACTCAGGAGTATTAGCATCTATTTTCTTCAGGTCGGCTGTAGCTAAGTAATTACCAATAGTATAAGGTAATACGAAGTAACCATCTGCCAGACCTTGCATAAGTGCAGAAGCACCTAATCTATTAGCTCCGTGATCAGAGAAGTTAGCTTCACCTATAACGTGCAATCCTTCCAAATTACTCATCAAGTTATAATCTACCCACAGACCGCCCATAGTATAGTGCGATGCAGGGTATATCATCATTGGAGTTTCGTAAGGGTTATCACCAGTGATTCTTTCATACATTTCGAATAGATTACCATATCTTTCTTCGATAGTATCTTTGCCTAAGCGGTTGATTGCATCTTTGAAATCAAGATAAACTCCGTAACCAGTAGCTCCTATTCCTTGACCATTATCACATGCTTCTTTCGCAGAACGTGACGATATATCTCTAGGAGAAAGGTTACCAAAACTAGGGTACTTTCTTTCTAAGTAATAATCTCTTTCATTTTCAGGAATTTCTCTCGGCTTACGCTTGTCGCCTTTTGCTTTCGGAACCCAGATTCTACCATCGTTTCTTAGTGACTCTGACATCAGCGTCAACTTAGATTGGTAATCACCACTAACAGGAATACAGGTAGGGTGGATTTGAGTATAGCAAGGGTTGGCGAATAATGCGCCTTTCTTATATGCTCTGTAAGTAGCTGTTACGTTACAAGCCTGTGCGTTAGTAGATAAGTAGAATACGTTACCGTAGCCACCAGTTGCTAATACAACTGAGTCCGCTAAGTGCGTTTCTAACTCACCAGTCACAAGGTCTCTTGTAACTACTCCACGAGCTTTGCCGTCAACTACTATTATATCCATCATTTCTTTTCTAGTACGAAGCTTAACTCCGCCTTTTTCAACTTCTTTTGCTAATGCTTGGTAAGCACCTAATAGCAACTGTTGTCCAGTTTGCCCTCTAGCGTAGAATGTTCTAGATACTTGAGCACCACCGAATGAACGGTTAGCTAAGTTTCCACCATACTCACGAGCAAAAGGTACACCTTGTGCCGTAGCTTGGTCAATAATATCAACACTCACTTGTGCTAAACGATATACATTTGCCTCACGAGAACGGAAATCGCCCCCTTTGACTGTATCGTAGAATAAACGCCAAACACTATCACCATCGTTCGGATAGTTCTTAGCTGAGTTTATACCACCTTGTGCTGCTATCGAGTGTGCTCTACGAGAACTATCGTGGAACGTGATTGCTTCGACTTCGTATCCCAACTCCGATAGAGTTGCAGATGCAGAAGCACCAGCCAAACCAGTACCAACTACTATAACTTTGTACTTACGCTTGTTAGCTGGGTTGATTAACTTTATATCAAATTTATGTTTGGTCCACTTATCTTGTATCGGACCTTCAGGTATTTTCGCGTCTAATTTCATACTTGACCTCCTACTATTCCTAACATTATGCTTATTGGTATTGAGATTAACGAAATTACAATTACTGCAGCTACTAATGCTGCTACTTTCTGAATCATTGGAGTAAACTTCTTACCGTGTATTCCTAATGATTGGAACATACTGTGTATGCCGTGCTTTAGGTGTAAACCTAAGAACACTACAGCTATTATGTAGAATAAAGAAACTATAATGTTTCTGAATCCTAGTACAACCATAGAGTAAACATCGTGAACTACTCTGCCATTGTCTAATGTTGCTTCCATACTGTAAGCACTAGCATCTACAACACCAAAAGTAAAGTGAGCTAGGTGATAAAGGATGAAAAACATAACAGTTAACCCAGCATAAGCCATAAATTTACTAGAAAACGTAGCGGCTTTGTGGTTACTAACTTTGTAACCAGGAGCAATTTTCTTATTTTGACGAACTAAATTAATAGTAGTTATTACGTGTAGTATAAGAGAAATAATCAAGACTATTCTCATAGCCCATACAACACCACCGATATCTTTTAGTCCAACAGCATAAGTGTTGATTGCTTCCGGACCCGCATATATAAGCAGATTACCTAGCGTATGACCAACGATGAATCCCACCATTATCAAACCCGTTATAGCAACCACGAACTTGCTTAGAATATTAGATTTCAAAAATCCTAACATATTTAAACTATCCTATGTGATTTTAAATTTTCTTTTTTGTTTCTTGAATATTTATTTTATCTTTAGCAATTATAATTTGCGAAGTAGAAATATAATCTAAAAAAAGTAATATTTGAGATTTACTTTTTACTATATCATAAGTTAACAAACTTGTGATTTAATTCAAATTCTTACATCGTACAAAATTATTTTGTTGATAAAAAAAGATAAAGGGATATATGGCTGAAAGAGAGCATTGGAACAGTAGGTTAGGACTAATATTTGCGATGGCAGGTAATGCGGTCGGTCTGGGGAACTTTTTGAGATTCCCAGTACAGGCAGCACAGAATGGTGGTGGGGCGTTTATGATACCCTACTTTACAGCTTTTATATTACTCGCTATTCCGCTTATGTGGGTAGAGTGGTCTATAGGACGTAGGGGAGGGCAGTACGGTCACGGTAGTTTACCGGGTATGTTTGATACTCTTACTAAAAGTAAAATAGCTAAATACTTTGGTGCCATTGGTATTCTTATTTCAACTCTAGTTATGATATACTATGTCTATATTATCTCCTGGACTCTTGGATTTAGTTTTTTCTCCCTCATTGGTACATTCAATGAATTTAACACCTTAGATAGTATGAAGACCTTTCTTTACTCCTACCAAGGAGTAGGTGAAGGGTATTTCGAATCTCAATGGCCGGCTTATATATTTCTACTCATAACTTTAGCTGTTAACTTCTATATACTTTCAAAAGGTATATCGGGAGGGATAGAAAAATTTGCTACAATTGCAGTTCCTTTACTGGTAGGGTTCGGTATAGTTCTAGTAGTTTGGGTATTCTTCCTTGGAACTCCTAACCCAGAGTTACCTGACTTTAGTGCTTTTGTAGGTATAAATTATATTTGGGAACCAAATTTTGAACTCCTCGGTAATTCCAAAATATGGCTAGCCGCCGCCGGGCAGGTGTTCTTCACCCTAAGTGTTGGGATGGGAACTTTGCAAGCTTATGCTAGTTATTTAGATAAAGATGATGATATAGCGCTAAGTGGATTGGCGACAGCTGGTATCAATGAGTTCAGTGAAGTTGTACTTGGTAGTATGATTGCTATTCCAATAGCTACTGCTTTCTTCGGATTGGCAATGACTCAAACAATCGCAGAAGGTGGTGCATTTGACCTTGGTATCATAGCAATGGCTTCTGTTTTCACAGAGATTCCATTTGGTAATATACTAAGCTTTATATGGTTCTTCTTATTGTTTATTGCTGGGGTTACTTCTTCAGTTGCAATGGCGCAACCGCTCATATCCTTCTTGCAAGAGCAATTCAGATTTAATAGAAATAAAGCAACAGTTGCAGTAGGGATTTTAATATTTATTGGTGTTCACTTCGTGTTCCTATTTTTAGAACACGGGTTTTTAGAAGAAATGGATTATTGGGCAGGTACTTTCGGACTAGTTATTATTTCACTATTCGAAGTTATACTTTTCGCTTGGATATTCGGAATGGACAAGGGTTGGGAAGAAATCAATCGTGGCTCTGATATAAAAATACCAAGGGTGTTCTACTATATAATCAAATATGTGACTCCAACATATCTTATATTTATACTAGTTTTTTGGACTTACCAAGATGCAATTCCAACTTTATTGATGGAAAATGCCAAAGAAGCAGATATTGCATATAAGTGGGGAGCTAGGTTATTCATGACAGCTATATTTATGTCGCTTTGTGGTATGATATGGTTAGCTTGGAAACGGAATAATGGTAAAGCATATACAGAAGAAGAAATTGAAGGAGGCAAGTAATGGAACATATAACTACAGAAGCATTTATATTTATGGGGCTTGGATGGGGATTCGTTATCTGGATGGTAGTTTCAACGATGAAGAAAATCCTGACCGATAAAATAAGCTATGAAGAAGACGATTAAATAGTCGATAACTTTAATATATTTAACAAAATAGCTTTAAAATTCGATTTTTAAAGCTATTTTTGTTTTTAATACGTTTACAGATTCAAAAAACTAGTAAGAATTATGAAATACGAAAAGCCAAAACCCAAACCGAAAAGACTGGGTAAAGAAACAAAACAATACAAGAAAGAAAAAAAGATAGACATGTTGGACCAAACTGTCCGTCTGAATAAGTTTATATCTGACGCTGGTTATACATCACGTCGTAAAGCCGATGAGCTAATAGAAGCGGGTAGAGTGACAGTAGGTGGTAAAGTAGTCAAAGAACACGGTACTAAAGTCAGAAAGGGCGATAACGTCAGAGTTGATGGTGATTCTGTTGGTTACGAAGAGAAGAACGTTTACTATATACTCAACAAGCCAAAAGATACTATTACTACTACCGATGATCAATTCAAACGTAAGACAGTAATGGATATAATACACGTTAGACGTAGAGTTTATCCTGTTGGAAGATTGGATAGAAACTCGACAGGTACATTGATTATGACTAATGATGGTGAGTTAGCTAATAGATTAACACACCCGAGTTATGGAATAGAGCGTGTTTACAAAGTAAAACTTGATAAAAAATTAGAAATACCTCACGCTAGATTAATAGCCAAAGGTGGGGTTGACTTAGAAGGTGATATTACCGCTCCTTGCGAGATATTTATAGACCCCAAACATGGTGACAACCTTACTATGTCTATGACAGAGGGTAAGAACAGAGAAATCAGAAGAATATTCGAGAAGTTCGGATACTTTGTTAAAAAGCTAGATAGGAAAGCTTACGGCTGTATAACTAATGCTGGTATGGCTCGAGGAGAATACCGTCAGTTGAACAAAAATGAAATTACTGCGTTAAGAAAGCTAGTTGGATTACGTTAAATAGAATAAAAGATTAATGAATTTTTTAAACCCATTTGTACTATTTGGACTAGCAGCAGCTTCGATACCTATTATTTTGCATCTAATTAATCTTAGAAAGCAAAAAACTATCGAGTTTTCTACTCTGAAATTTCTCAAAGAACTACAAAAATCAAGTATTAAAAAGCTAAAGATAAAGCAGTGGTTACTATTACTATTGCGGACTTTGCTTATTATCTTTGCTGTTTTGGCGTTCTCTCGCCCTACTATCCAAAGCTCATTACCTGGGTTCACTGAGTATTCTAATACTAGTATGATATTACTAATAGATAATTCATACAGTATGGATGTGTCAGATGAGAACGGTAATCGACTTAGACAATCAAAGAAAATAGCAAGTACTCTGATAAATTCTATGAAAGAGGGCGATCAAGCTCTTATTATGCCACTATCTGGTGAAAGACCTCTTCGCTCTTATGCTTGGTCAACTAACAAAGACCAGCTTAACAAAAGTATTGATGAAGTATTAATTGGTACTGAACAAGCGAAACTAAATACTAATCTAAAGTTTGCTTCTATACTTATGACAGAAGCTACTAATCTGAATAAGCTTGTATATCTAGTATCGGATATGCAAGAGAACTTGATGGCTGAAGCTGATACTAATAAGTATTTCGAGAATAATATATCTTTCCTTGTAGCGAATGTAGGAAGAACTTCTAAGAAAGAATTTAGCAACCTAAGTATTGACTCTGTTAATGTTATTAGTTCAATAATTCAAAAGGATAGACCAACCGAGCTGGAAGTATTCGTAAAGAATCACAGCAATAAGAAGGTGACTGACAACCTAATTAGCTTAGTTTACAATGATAAGAAAGTAGCTCAGAAGACTATAGACATAGCCCCCGGTGAGCTAAAAAGTACAGTAATATCTGCTCCTTATAATAGCACTGGCATTGTTAAAGCTGAACTGCAATTAGAAAGCGATGAGCTATTGCCAGATAACAATTTCTATTTCGCTATTAATATACCGAAGCAACCTTTCGTTACTGTAGTTTCGGAATCAGCTAATATTTTCTTCGACGCTATATTGAGTAATCTGCAATCCTTCAATGCAATATCGGGCTTCCAGTTTGTACAAGATATTAGTGCTTATTCTGCTGGACAGGAGAAAGTATTAATAGTTGCTAAGAATAGTTTGACTAAGCAAGATTTATCTGAAATTGCTAAGCTACAGTCTAATAATGCGAAAGTAATACTCTTTGCTCCTAAGGATAACCTGACAGATTTTATGACTAATTCCCAATTGATTGGTGTTAATATAAAAGCTGTTTCGAGGTATGATGTAAATCCAGCTGAGTTCACGAAAGTTGATAAGCTTCACCCAATATTCAGTGGAGTATTCAAAGGGGAGACGGCAAACCAAAAAGAAGTCGAATCACCAAAGATAAAAGTAGAAGTACCCTCGCAAAATGGACGACCGATAATTGAGACTCAATCCGGTAATTTCCTTAGTCAGTATGATGTAGCGAATAGTACTTTATTCTATTTCTCTGTTCCTCTTTCAACCGATTGGAGTGATTTCCAAGTACTTAGTATATTCCCTTCATTGCTATATAAATCGGTGACATACTTGAATTCTAGCTTCGAAGGAACTCTATCAAATCAATTAAACCAAAATACTTTACTGATAAGTGAAGATCTGGCAGGAAGTACAAAGTTCAATATACAAACCCCAGACGGCAATGAAAAATTTGCTGATGCTAGTAAAGTAGGGAATAACTACATACTCGCACTAGATGATAAATCTCAATTTGGTAATTATTTAGTAAAGAATAACAATCAACAAGTTGTTGCGTATTATAGTATAAATCCTAGTAAATCTGAATCAGAATTGAAGCCAATGGGAGATGACGATTTCAAAGAAAAAATGTCAATTATTGGGATAAATTCCGACAATATCAGTATATTAGAAGATGATAGAAACATAGAAGAAAGTATTCAAAGAGCTAAATTAGGTACTGAACTTTGGCAGCTCTTCTTGGCACTTGCTTTGCTCTGTGGATTAGCAGAACTGTTTGTACAGAAAGCTACAAAAAATATTGAATAAATGAACAAAAACAAGTTACATAAAGTCTCTTACTTAAGTCTTTTCACATTGCTATTTTTAGTAGGGTGTCAGACTTTTGATAATTTTACGACTTACTTCAATACTTACTATAATATGGAAAGGTTGATGGAGAAGGCGGAAGATGAGTTCGACTTTATGGCATTTGATGTTCGTGAAATACAGGTCTATGTACCTGATCCTAATCTGAAAGAGCGTGAGGACTATTCATTAGGACCTCCACCTTTTATGAAAGACCTTATAATAACCCAAAGACAAAGACAAGCTGTAGATACTAAGCTTGATTCTATTATTATAAAAGGTTCAAAAATATTAGCTCATAAGAGCAAAACCGACTATGTAGAAGGTGCTATTTTCTTGATGGCGAAATCGTATTTCTATCAAGAAGAATGGCGACCATCAGAGATAAAGTGTAGCGAGTTAGTTGACAAATACCCAAATAGTGATTTCTCTCCTGACGCACATCTACTATTTGCAAAAAACTCTCTTATCCAGCGTAACTTCTATACTGGTAAGATTATGCTTTCCCGTACAGTAGATATTGCTTGGCAAAAGAAGAGATACGACATACTATCCGAAGCATTCCGCCTGCAAGCTGAACTATCCCTCTATGAAGGTGATAAGGAAGAAGCACTTCGTCCATATAGACAAGCTGTAGCCCAATCAGAAAATGCCGAACTAGCTGCCAAATGGCAATTAGAATTGGGTGCTTTACTATACAGAATAAGCGAGTTTGATAAAGCAGCGAAAGAGTTTGCTAAAGTTAGAGATTTCTCACCAACTTATGAAGGGCTTTACGAATCTTATTTATATGAAGCGCAAAGTCAAGCTAGGGTAAAGAACTTTGAAAAATCCAATGAATTATTAACTCACTTGGAAGAAGATTCTAAATTTGAAGAGTGGATGGGATATACATACTCAGGCAGATTAACTGAAAAGAGAATGAAAGCCGATGATGAAGAAGCTGTAGAGTTTATGGAAAATCATTCGGATACTACTTATGTGAATAATATGCTGATTAACACATACAATTTCGAAAGAGGAATGGATTTCTATGAAAACAAGAACTACTTCAAGGCACAACAGTATTTCTCAAAAGCAAGAAACCAAAGAACTCCTGTTTTCAAACAATCGAGCTATATGTTCAAAGCTCTTTCTGAGCTAAGATATAAGATAAAAAGCGCTGACGACTATCTAAAGAGAATTGAAAGCGACACTACTGGAGTTAATAACGATACTATTAGTTATAGTACAGCATTGCTTTACTTTGAAGCTGGTCGTATCCATGAAGAATTAGGCAATGCGGATTCAGTAAAGCATTATTACGAAAAATCTTATAATGTAGCCCCCAAAAATATGAGTGAGACTTCGCGTTTCCTTTACTCTTACGCAAGAGTTATAAGAGAAGATGACGCTTACAAGTCTGATTCACTATACGAAGCTGTAGCTGATAATTATGCTATGACAGAATACGGCCGAGATGCAATGAAAATACTTGGCTTTACAGAAGAGTTTATAGTAGATACTGTTCAAGAGTATTTCTCATCCGGTATGAAATTGAAAAAAATAGGGGAATACCCATTTGCTATAAAGCAATTCTATAGTGCTTATGAGAGATTCCCAAAACATAAGCTTGCACCACGTTCACTATACAATATCGGGTGGATTTTCGAGCGAGATTTGGCTAATATGGATAGTGCTATCTTTTACTATGACTTACTAATAGAAAAGTACCCTAGGTCAGAATATGCATTAGAGCTAATACTTCCTCTTGCCCAAATGAAGAGCATACGTAGTGGGGAGCAGTTACCAGATTCCTTGGCTTACAAACCTAAATTTGTGGCCACAGAGAAAAATGCGATTAAGGGGATACCTAACGCTTTCTCAACAACTCCAAATCAGAATAAGCCCATTAATCCTAGTAATATGATTGATGACCCAAGCAAAGCATTGGAAGAAGGCAAAAATATGATTTCAAAACCTCTGGAAATGTTGAAAAATTTAGATATTGATAAAATCAACCCGCTAAACTTATTCAAAGCTGATGAGCCCGAAACAGAGTTACCTCCAGACCAAATACCGCTGGAAGAAGAAATTGCTCCGCCAGATTCTACAAAGAAAAAATAATTGACTTTCATTAGATAATACCTTACATTGCATAATAATAAAAATAGATTATGCTTTCTAATGGGAAAAGACTTCGAAATCGAAAGAGGGTACGCTGAAACCGAAGAGTTAATCAATAAAATTGATAAACTTGAGCAGAAACTTCTCTGGTACAAATCATTTTTTGACAACGCAACTGATGCAGTATTTATAGTTCAACCTGACGCTTGGGATGTACTAGACGCTAATGACTATGCCGCTACTCTTTTGGGAATCCCCAAGAATGAGCTTGTTGGTGCAGCAATGCCCCAGTTCAGACGTATATTCAAGTTGCTTAAAAAATCATCGTCGCCAGTTGTACTGAGTGAGTTGTCAATTGATACTCCCAACAATCCGAATCTGATGGTAGAGGTTAGTGCTAGATTTTTCAGACATTACGACACAGATTTAATCTACGCAATAGCAAGAGACGTAAGTGAGCAACACGCCCTAACTGATAAGATGGTTCAAGCAGATAAATTGGTGTTACTAGGACAGCTTAGCGCTGGTGTGGCACACGAAATTAGAAACCCTCTTGCTGCGATTAACCTTAATTTGCAGTTAATGAAAAGAAACCTAGGCGAAGAAAACAAGAATTACAATTACATAAAGAATGCAATGTCTGGTGCAGAGCGTATATCTAGAATCGTTGAGCTTACTCTGAATTTCTCACGTCCTGCAACACCTAGAGTAGAAAGACTAAATGTAAATAAGATTATACCGACTTCTCTTGATATGGTGAAGCCAGTAATCAAAAGAAAAGATATAGAAATTAAGGTAGAGCTAGACGATAATCTTCCAGATACTGCTGCCGATGCTAAGCAAATACAACAAGTATTCATCAACCTACTTACTAATGCAAGTGATGCAATTAAAGATAAAGGCACTATCACAATCTCGACTTATGTGGAGATGGGCATAAAAGCAAGTGAAACTAACTATGTAGTAACAGCTGTGAAAGATACTGGTTGCGGAATTCAGTCAGAAGATTTGCAGAAAATATTCAATCCTTTTTTCACTCGAAAGACTGAAGGTACGGGGTTGGGTTTACCTATAACTCAGAGAATATTGCACCAACACAATGGAGTAATAGACGTAGAGAGTAACCTAAACGAAGGGACTTGTTTCTACGTTAAGCTTCCAATATTATAATAAGCAAAATAAATTCATTAAGTTTACAATCGAACCTCAAATAGAATACTAAAAAGATGGCACTAAAGAATTACACAATAGCGATAATAGAAGATGATAAGCTGGTAAGTGATACGGTAAGCGATATTTTATCTGAATCATATACTAAAATACACGTTTTTAATGATGCGAAAGTAGCACTAGAAGAAATCGGCTCGCTGAGCCCCGATTTGGTGTTATTAGATATATTTCTAGGTCATGCTAATGGACTAGATATATTAGAAACTCTTCGTAACGAAGGCTTCAAAATGCCTGTTATTATGATGACGGCATTCTCTGATATCAAGATGGCAGTTCGTGCTATGAAGCTTGGTGCAGAGGACTTCATTGTAAAACCTCTAGACCTAGAGCAATTAGAACTTAGTGTTGAAAAAGCATTAGACAACCACGATTTAAGACGTAAAGTCGATATACTTTCAGAGCAATTAAGCGAATCCAAACCAAGCGAAATAATTGGTAAATCGGAAGGTTTACGAAGAGCAATGGATATGGGTAAGTTATTCGCCAAAGCGGAGAATACGACCGTACTTATCCTCGGTGAATCGGGTACTGGTAAAGAGCTAATGGCTCGCCATATACACGATAATTCACCACGCGCCAAAGGCCCATTTATCACAATTAACTGTGGTGCTATTCCTCGTGAATTAGCAGAGAATGAACTATTCGGTTATGAGAAGGGTGCATTTACGGGTGCAACTGAGAAAGTAAAACAAGGGCGATTTGAGCAAGCGAACCACGGAACTATATTACTAGATGAAGTGGGGGAGTTAAGTTTAGATCTGCAAGTGAAATTACTACGTGTGCTGCAAGAGAAAAAATACTACCGATTAGGTGGCTCAAAAGAGCTAACAGTTGACGTTCGTGTAATAGCTGCTACTAATCGTGATTTGGAAGAAATGGTAGAAGAAAATGAGTTCAGAGAGGACTTGTACTATCGTCTGAATGTAGCTTCTATAACATTGCCACCGCTAAGAGATAGAAATGAGGATATACTTATTCTTGCTTCTAACTTTGTTGAGAAATTCAACAAATCATTCGGAAAAGATATAAAAGGATTCACTCCTGAGGCGGCTCAAATACTACAGAAGTACTATTGGAAAGGTAATATCCGTGAGCTGACGAACGTAATAGAGAGAATAGTCCTACTCGAGCAAGATGATGTGATATCGAAAGAGTCACTTAGCTTCCTGCGTGGGGATAGAAAATCATCGAAAAACAAAGATGAATCACCAAGAGAAATATATCTGAACGAAGGTGAACATTTCCTTAAAATTTCTGACAAGGGTGCCTTTATGGGTAATATAATAAAGGATTTGATTCATCAAACTCTATTGATTACAAAAGGAAACCAGATAAAAGCTGCAAAAATATTAGGAATATCAAGAGCTAAGCTAAGATACAGACTAGAGCAACTCGACATAGACGCTACTTCTAGAAACTACAAAGCGTTGAAAAATGAGCAATCCTAAAAATATAGACCCATTCGAAAATGAGTTTGAAGATGATAGCGAGGGCGAAAGCTTACTATCAACTAAAGACTTGTCTAATTCACTAGAGCTAGAAGATTTCGATAGCTCGTTCTCTGTGCCTAAATTTGATACAAAATCTAAGAAATACGACAAATCATTCATTGAGTCCGAAGATTTAGAAGACAGCACTAGCACAGTTGAAATATCCAAACCTGGTGACACAACGGGCAAGGCAGAAGTGTATATAAACCGCAGAAAAGACGGCGACTTAGAATCTATAGAAGTCGTTGCCTCCAATGGCGAACGAATACTCATTCGCTTTGAGATAGATGAAGACATGGAAACCCCAGAAAACCCAACCGATGAACCCGAATCTCCTGAATAGGGGGGTAAAGATGCGGAATAAATCCATTATATTTTTAACTTTACTGCTATTTACATTTTCTTGTCATTTTGTAGATGTTGAAAGCAATATTAGAAATATAAAATCTCAAGATATTGATAGCTTAGAAATATTAGAATTTGGTTATTGGAATATACTAATGAAAGACAAAATGACAATTGATAGTAATATTATGTTTACAAAAAATCAATTGTCCAGTGAATTTGTTAATTCATTTGTAAAAATACTCCATAATGTAGAAGCTGGTGGGAATTATTATTTAAAAGATGATAGTACATCCTATATCATTTTAATTTATTACGATACAGATAGAATAATAAAGATTATGAAATATGGGCCTTCGTCTTCTAATGCACGTATCAATATCCGTAAAAAGGATGAGGATTATTTCCCACTTAACCAGAAAAATATTACTTATTCCGATACTTTTTACTATTCTGATAACTATATTCCTAAATTTATAAAATTGTTAAATGAACTTATTGAAATTGAAAATAAGACAAATAATAATAATATTAAGAAATTATATTTTAATGAGAATTATGAGCTTAGAGACAATTAACTTTAGGTCCAATTATTTACACAGATAACCCATGAAAGCCATGAGAAATTTATTTATTATTTCAATATTAGTAATTATAATGAATTCTTGTTTTATGTGGGAGGAAGATTCACTAAAGTTACTTGATACAGTTAAATTAAATAATGTTGATTCAATTTATATTTCAATTGGTGCAATAACAACCAGAGAAAACCAATTAGAAACAACGTATGAAGATTTTATAGATACAACAATAGTAATTTCTAATTTTAATCAGGAATTATCAAACGAAATTAATGGGTTTTTAAATTCATTGCCTAAGAACACTTTTAAAGAGAATGACAATAAATCAACTTATTCAAAAGAATATTTCAACCAAGTTAGTCTGTGGGGAGATAAGTATAATGTCATACCAGAAAGATTCAATCTCTCAACAGAAAATATTCTTGAATATAGAATGGTATTTGACTTGTATTTCTATACACATAATATGGATTATGATAGATTTGAAATATTAATGGATCGAAGTGGCATTAGCTTCAGTTTTTGTTGCAAAGATTATGAGAAATTCCCATTTAATACATTCAAAGGTTTAACTAAATATCCTAGAGAATGGGTTTTTGAAGATTCTGTAAAAGTGCAATTTATAAATATGGTAAATAGACTATTAAAAGAAGTACCTAATAATAAGTTACAGTTCATTTCAAAATGATTGTGTCTAAGCTAAATCAACAAACAGATTGGAGATCATTAACATGAAATATATAATTATGTTGCTATTTTTGATTTCATGTAGCAATGATAATACGAATGAATATGTTGTTAAGAGTTTCTTAGAAAAAGAATACTTAGACTATAAATTTGAAGGCTGGAATAATGAAACATTTGAAAATGTTGAGTTTAAAATACCTGATGGACTAATTCAAGATACAATTCCAAACACTTCTTTATTCTATTTTCACAAGACTGATTCAACAAGAACTAATTTAATAATAAGTAAAATCCCAACTGAAAAAGTAAGTCTAAAAGAATATCTAGCTTCTTTTAAGAATATGGCTTCAATTAAAAATGTTGAATTATTAAATGGTGAAATTACAAAGTTTGAATTTAGTCAATACGATATTTATATATCTACTGTACAATACAAACAAAATAGTATCTATCATATTCATAGAGAATTAGTCTATTTTTCAGATAATACAATTTATTCTGTTAATATTAACAACACTTTTTATAAAGAAATTAATGACAGTTTTGATTATAAATTGGATTTATTTAAAAGAATACTTGGAGTGTACCCCAATAAGTTGACATTTATTTAGTTGTTGTAATATTGTTTGTGTACTTCATCAGGAGTACGATATCCGTTAAATGAATGTCGTCTTTTTGTGTTGTAATACATCTCA
>JBLWYD010000038.1:0-28826 GCA_048267165.1 Bacteroidota bacterium | reverse complement strand
GCTATTATTGATGAAAGATAATAATAATCATCAATTAAATACTCGTATGTTCCATTATTTAATAATACATTGTCTTGAATATCATACATATCTTGTAATACTGTTGTATCGAAAGGAGTGCTATTATCAACTAATAAACTGCTTGCTGATTTACTTGCACAAAAAGTAGCACCACAATATGATCTTGATCCTCGGGATTGACTCTCTTTAAATGAACATGTACCTTCATAATCGTCATCAGGACAATTTGCAATATCCCGACTGCACCACCTTCTTCTATTATTAAAATCTGGGTCACTTGGGTACATTAGAAGATAATTCTTATCAATTGCAGTTTGAAATTCTGAATAGTATTGTGTAGTTGGAATTACAGTTTGGTCAATCATTAATAATACCTGATTTATGCCTAAGTTTTCAGCTATATCCAATCTATAGATATCTTCTTTTGCAATGAAATGAGAAATCTTTGAATATTTTTGTTCTAACTGTAGACTACCATTATTATCTAACCAAACTTTAACCCTATTTTCATTATTTTCAGTAAAATAATAAATAACAGCTTTGAGATTGTCAAAATCGACAGTATCAATTATGTCATCATATAAAAAAGCTATACCAATATGAGTATCTAAACTATTATATGTTAGATTAAGGCTATCCATAAAATTTTGAATTTCAAAATCAACATTATTCGTTGAATCTTGTATAATTAAATTCAGGAAAATATTGTCATCTACTGTCAAGCCAAACATATATAAATTCTCATCATCCCAATTGTTCACATCAGTTTCATTTTCACAACCATTAAATAGTATTAATATTGTAAATAAGCAAACTGTAACTAGACCTATTTTTTGTGTTAACTTTTTCATTACAAACCTTTTAGCATTGTTAAAGAAATTACTGTTAACACAAAGGTAAGGTAAGGTAAGGTAAGGTAAAAAACAAATTTTTTTCATTTTTATTCAAAATATTTTTCCACAATAAACCTTATTTTGATTACAATTAGTTACCTCAAACGTATTGTAGTTCAGATTATAAACTAACCTCAATCACAATTAACCCCACAATCATTTTTCCTATTCAATAAATACCTAATTATTCCGTATTTTAGGAACTATATAAATTGTTGAATCAA
Source organism: Bacteroidota bacterium (assembly GCA_048267165.1). GTDB lineage: Bacteria > Bacteroidota > Ignavibacteria > Kapaibacteriales > UBA2268 > PGYR01. The sequence goes on along the minus strand of JBLWYD010000038.1, from coordinate 27,688 downwards.
TATTTATTCTCGGGTGAAAATATGCAGAAATGGAAAATAGAAGACGCTGAAGAGCTTTACAACATCAAAGGTTGGGGCATTGATTTTTTTGGAATCAATGAGAAAGGAAACGTCACATTCCAACCCAATAATGGGAATAAAGATATAGACATCAAAGAGATAATAGATGAGCTTTCGGTTAAGGACTTCCCTACTCCTGTGCTTTTCCGTTTCCCTGAGATAATAGAACAAAGAATTAGCAAAATCTTCGAATGCTTCGAAAATGCCTCCAAAGAGTATGAATTCAAAGGTAATTGCACCCTAATTTATCCTATAAAAGTAAATCAGATGAGTCCTGTTGTCAATGAGATAATGAACTCAATCAAAGAACGCAACGTAGGATTAGAAGCTGGTTCGAAACCAGAACTACACGCCGTATTAGCTATGATACCGAAAAATGCGCCTATAATCTGTAATGGTTACAAGGACGAGAGCTTCATAGAAATGGCACTACTAGCGCAGAAGATGGGAAATCAGATTTTCTTAGTAGTTGAAAAGCTGAACGAATTGAAGATGATTATCAAAGCTTCAGAAAGATTACACATTAAGCCGAACATAGGTATTCGTATCAAATTGGCAAGCTCAGGTAGTGGCAAATGGGAAGAATCAGGTGGCGATACTAGTAAATTCGGGCTTAATGCAGCTGAACTACTTGAAGCAGTTGAGTATGCTAGAGAAAAGGAAATGCTGGATTGTGTGAACCTTATACACTTCCATTTGGGTAGCCAGATAACTAAAATTAGAAATATCAAAAATGCTTTACGAGAAGTATCTCACTTCTTTGTTGAGCTTCGCAAATTGGGTTGTAATATAGAGAATGTAGATATAGGTGGTGGTCTGGGTGTTGACTATGATGGTACTAAGTCAAGCAACTCTAGCTCTGTCAACTACTCTATTCAAGAATATATAAATGATGCTGTATATTCTATCGCAGATGTATGTAATAAATATGATATACCTCACCCTAATCTAATTACCGAATCTGGTAGAGCGATAACTGCTCACCACTCGGTATTGGTGTTTGATGTGTTAGAAAAAACTTCACAGCCGTATTTCGAAGGTGATTTCCCCGATGAATTTAGCGATAATGAGTTAGTACAAGAGCTAATTAATATACACGATAGCATCAAGAAATCAAGAATGTTAGAGCCATGGCATGATGCTCAGCAGATAAGACAAGAGGCACTGGATTTATTCAGTTTAGGTCACTTAGAGCTAACTGTTCGTGCTGAAGTTGAGAAATTATTCTGGACAATAGCAAGAAAAGTATATCTGATGATTAGCAAAATGAAACGCCAACCATTGGATTTTGATGAGCTTTCAAAAATGCTTGCTGACAAATACTTCTGTAATTTCTCTGTATTCCAATCGCTACCCGATTCATGGGCTATAGATCAGATATTCCCGATTATGCCTATACATAGGTTGGATGAACAACCGAAAAGACGTGGCACAATAGAAGATATAACTTGCGATTCAGATGGTAAAATAGACCATTTCATAGGTGAAGGTGAGTTATCTAACACTCTAACTCTACACGATTTGAACGAAGGTGAGCCCTATTATTTAGCGGCATTCCTTATTGGTGCTTATCAAGAGATATTAGGCGACATGCACAATCTATTTGGTGACACTAACACTGTCCACGTTCGTTCATCTAAGAAAGGCTATAAGATAGAAGAGATGATAGATGGCGAAAGAGTATCGGAAGTGCTAGAGTATGTTGAGTTTTCACACAAGAAACTTGTACGTACTATGGAGTCAAGAGTAGCATCAGAAGTTAAGAAAGGAACAATGCTTGCCAAAGAAGGAAAAGAATTGCTTTCAATCTACAAATCTGGGTTGTACGGATATACTTATTTAGAATGATAAAGTAAGTGATTCAATACTAAAACTGCGAAAGTACTCTAACATCATTTTCATATAGCTTGCGTATATCGTCTAGCTGTGTTTTCGCCATTGTTATACGCTCTACGCCGAAACCAAAGGCATAACCAGTGTATTCTTCTGGGTCAATACCACCAGCACGAAGTACATTTGGGTGAACCATACCGCAACCAACAATTTCCATCCATTTGTTAGAATGTTTAGTTTTAATATCTAGCTCGGCACTCGGCTCAGTGAAGGGGAAAAACGAAGCACGGAAACGGAACTCAATATCATCACCATACATAACTCGGGCAAAGTGCATCATAGTCGCTTTAAGCTCAGCCATAGTTACGTTCTTATCTATATACAGACCTTCTATCTGGTGGAATTCTGCCAAGTGTGTAGAATCCAGAGTTTCATTTCTATATACACGCCCCGGCATAATAGCACGGATTGGTGGTTTCACATTCTCCATCATTCTTATTTGAACAGGAGAAGTGTGTGTTCTTAGTACTACAGTATCGTATTTATTTTCGATGAAGAAAGTATCTTGCATATCACGAGCAGGGTGATTAGGCGGGAAGTTCAGAGCATCGAAATTATGATAGTCATCTTCCGCTTCTGGCCCTTCCGCTACAGAGAATCCCATTTTCTTGAATATCTCAATCATCTGAGCAATTGTCTGGCGTACAGGATGTTCGCTACCAAGATTATTTTTAATCCCTGGTAACGATAAATCTAAATCAGAAGTAGTGAGAGCTTTTTCTTCAAGCTCTTCTTTAGTAGTTCTGTAAATTTCTTCAGTGTATTTGCTAAGTATATTTAGTTCTTTACCGACTTCTCGTTTTTGGTCATTCGGTAATTCTTTTAGCAGACCAAAAAACTCTTGAATCTTCCCTTTTTTAATAAGGAATTCAAGTCTAAATGCTTCTAATTGTTCTAGATTAGTTACTTCACTAATTCTAGCTTTTACTTCTTCGTGTACTTTTCTTATATTTTCAATCATTTTCTATTTTTCTTCTAATTGATTTTCGTAATCGAAATAATGTAATTCTTTTAATCTTACTAATACTTTTTCTAATTCAATTGGTTTAGCAGTACCAATTAGGAAATGGTTTCCGCCTCTAGTTACTATATCAATAGCATAGCCACCGAATGCATTATATATACTACCGTATTTTTCGCTGATTCGCATACCGTAGCCCATACTTTTATATCTTATCATTTTTATAGACTGTACATTTTGCCAATTTACTTTATTAAATTTATTATTCAAAGGTATCCATTGGAAATGTATAGCTTCGTCAGTTGCTATTACGTTTAGCTTAGAACCAGCCGTAGAAATAACAAAGAATAAGCAAATAAAAAGAATCAATACTCCTAAAACAATAAAAGAAGCCGCCCCTGGGGCACCTTCCATATAGTTAACAAAGCTATTGATAAGAAACGCAAGCGACAGAACTAAAGATAAAACTAAAATGAACCAAACATACCACTGACGTAGTTTTTGCTGTTCATTGTATAAATATTCTCCTTCTGGAGCATAATTCTTTTTAGACATCAGTCAGTTGTATTCTTTGAAAAATCAAAATTACAGATATTATTAATTATATTCTAACTCGTTCTTGGCTTTAGCCAAAGCAACCTTAAATAGGTTATACTCCATAATAGGACCCAACTCATCTCTTGCCTGTGCAGCAGATACATTAGGATTTTCTTCTACAAGGTCTAGTATTTCCTCATATTTAGATTCTGATACATGTGAACTCATATCTAAATCTATTTCATTATCAATTGCTATTTTCAAATTATCGACAATGTCATTATCACTCATATCTAATCTATCAGCTATCTCATCTATAGTGATATTCTTTTGGAAGAGAACGACTATACGTTTCGTCATTTCAGTAACTTCTGATTCTTCACTTTCTTCAAGAGGACTATTTTGGTAATAATCATTGATTACGGCTACAAAATCCGAACCGTATTTCCTCACGAAGTCAAGGTTATACCCTTTTAGCTTGCGAAGTTCGAGTATGTTTTTAGGAGAATCAGAGCTCAATTTCATGAGTAAATCTTGAGAGATTATTCTTTCTTCGTTTATTTTATCTTTCATTGAAATTACTTTTCGTAAGTCAACTAACCTAGAGAATAATTCATCTGAATAGCTATGTTCAGATTTAATTTTATTTACTTGTTCATTTAGTTTTCTACCTACTAAACTAAATCCTTTTTCAGTAATAGAAAGAACAGGGAATCTATTTCTACTAACAGCTATATAATTATTCGAAATAGCAGAATCTAAATATTCTTTAACTTCTGCATCTGTATAGTCTGATAAGCAACCGAACATATTTAGATTTTCTAATTCAAATTTTTGAACTTTCTGTGTCGCTTTACCAGCAAGAAAATGTCGAATTATGGTCTTCCCGAATTTGCTATCTATTTCTTGGAGAGAATCAATTATTCTTATATTGATGAATTCTTTCTTTTCATCATTCAATTTTTTGACAGATTTCGGTATTAAGCAAGAAGTACATCTGCCACAATCTGACTCCACATTCACATCTTGAAAATAATCCAAAATGAAGTTGCGTTTACAAGTATCCGTTTCGGCATACTCTTTCATATACTCTAACTTCTGATTAGCAAACTCACGCCTTCTAGCATGTTCTGCAAAATCAATAGGCAAGTCCTCAAATCTCATTCTTTCCATTATGAGATAAATACCGCTTTTATTTGCCTCAGGGTTATATTCTATATGTCCATCGAATGCCAGTTTATTAATTGCCTTTATTATATTATCCGCAACAATACCATGTTTTTGAGCTATTTCTAAAGGGTCTATATGCTGATATGTACTATTAGTCGAAGTATCAGCAGACCTAAATATAGATTCTGTTGGAAGTTTTAACCAATCAGGTAATATATCATAGTATTCCATCAATCGGGTTCTATCACTTAAAAACTTAATTGTAGCTTTTGAGAAATACTTCGAATTCGAAATAACTCCATGATTACGAAGAAACTTAAGAACCGCTGAAACTGTTTTCTGCGTTATACTTAAATAAGCAGCTACAAGTGCGGAGCTTACATCCAATGGTTCGTGGGCATACTCACCCATTTCCACACCAGCTTTCTTATAGAGTGTCGTATAAACTCTATTAATCTGCTCTACAGCCGGGTAAGAAACATCTATGAAGAATTCTTGCAAAGTAATATCACCGGGGTGATAAAGTAAAATACAATTAGCTGGTTTACCATCACGTCCTGCACGACCAGCTTCTTGATAATATGCCTCAATAGTACCGGGTAAATCGACATGGATTACGTTTCTAACGTTTTCTTTATCTATCCCCATACCAAAAGCGTTCGTTGCAATAATTGTTTTTATTGCTCCACTAAAGAATTTTTCTTGCGATTCATTTCTATAATCATCTGGTAAACCAGCATGATACATATCTATTTGAATATCTTCTTGTTTTAGAGCTTCATAAAACTCTTCAACTCTTTTTCGGGTTCCTGCATAGATAATAGTGGAATCATTTCCACTACTTCTTATAATATCCAAACAAGCTTGAACTTTATCTTCTGTTGTTTTAGTTAAGTAAGTCAGATTAGGTCTGTCAAAACCTTTCATAAACTTTTGAGGTTCACGTAGATTCAAATTCTCAGATATATCTTTCTGAACTTCTTTTGTAGCTGTAGCTGTGAATGCAGCAATTGGGTATTCTCTATATGCTCCTAATGCCTGAGGTATTTTTAAGTATGCGGGTCTAAAATCATGCCCCCACTCACTTATACAATGCGCTTCGTCAATAGCAATAAATGATATTGGAATAAGTGAGAGTATGTCCGCAAACCTTTTAGTTTGTAATCTTTCAGGAGCAATATAAAGCATTTTGTATTTGCCATCAACTGCATTATCAAGTATTTCATTTACTTCTTTTACTGACATTAAGCTATTTATACTTTCAGCACTAATACCTTTTGACTTAAGGACATCTACTTGATCCTTCATCAAAGAGATTAATGGAGAAATTATAAGAGCAGTTCCTTCGAGCACTAATGCAGGGATTTGATAACAGATTGATTTACCACCACCCGTAGGCATAATAGCAAGTGTATCTTTACCATTTAGTATCGAATTTATAATTTCTTCCTGTCCAGGACGGAAATCACTATATCCGAAATTTTTTATTAAATATGATTTGGCATCTTTCATAAGTAAGAAAATAACAAAAAAAATAGTCTTGTTAAAATTAATTTTACAATGAAATTAATAAGAATGACCTTAGTTGAGAATATTTTATAGAATTAGGGTAAAAAATAAAATTAAAATTAATTTTTCTATTAGAAACTTCAATAGGCTTTTTTGTAGATTTTGAATTAAATGAATAGTAGTAAACTCAAAGCCATAACCATCATTCCAGCCACTAGTCCATATATTGCTTTATGACCTAAATCATATCTTTTTGCAGTTGGAATAAGTTCATCTACTGCAATAAAGACCATAATCCCACCTACGGCACCAAACAGTATCCCAAAAGTCACATCGTTAAACAAATCTTTGAGGAGAATATATCCAATTAACGCACCAATTGGCTCAGTTAGTCCTGTAGCAAACGAATACCAAAAAGCTTTTTTTCTACTTCCAGTAGAGAAATAAATAGGAACTGAAACTGCGATACCTTCAGGAATATTATGAATTGCTATTGCAATAGCAATTGAAATACCAAGGTTAGGATCTGATAATGCCGCTGTAAAAGTAGCTAAACCTTCTGGAAAATTATGAATAGCGATAGCTAAAGCTGTGAAAGTTCCCATTCGTTTTAGCTTTCGGCGTTCAACTTCTTCTGCAGTGAGAGAATCCATTTCTTCTATTTTATGAGGCTCATGTGGGTTTTCGTAGGAAGGTATTAACCTATCGATGATAAGTATTACTAATACTCCTAAGAAAAAAGAACCTGCAGTGTACCAATTAGCCCAATAATCACCATATACATGCGAAAGAGCCATTTTTGATTTTGCGAATATTTCCACAAAACTGACATATATCATAGCTCCAGCTGAGAACCCAAGAGTCGCAGCCAAAAACGCTTTATTTGTTTTTTTAGAGAAGAAGCCAATAGCACTACCAATACCAGTAGAAAGCCCAGCAAAGGAAGTTAGTAAAAAAGCAAAGAGTACGTTATCAGACATTTATTCTATTTTCAGTATTGTTATGATTGCTAAATTAAATAATTTATTCTTGCCTAACTAAACTTTCTGCATCTTTCACAGTTATTATTGCTTTTCTTACTTCTTGACTTTCATAAGCTTCAGTACAATAATAAGCCTCATCATTAAATAATAATTGACCTAACCTTGCTTTTACTATTCCTATCATTAACTCATTATCTTTTTCAAACATTTCATCATTTTGAAGAGATGCCACTAAAAGATTCTTCTTAATTCGGTCAGTAATAGTACTATTGAAAAAGAAATTTTTCGAATACGAAAGGAAATCAGGAAATTTAGAAATCACTGACTTACCTTCGGAAATGAAAATCTCGAAAGCTGTACGTAGGAGTACTCTTTTCTGGATAGCTACATCTGTTAGCTTAGTTCTTGGTTCCTTCTTATTCAGTACAGAATCAGGCATAATACCACCCATAGAAATTAGGGTTCTACCTTTTGTACTTTTTATAATTGATATATCTTTGGGGATCGACATATTCTTAAGTTGAGTATTTAAATTTTCATCAAGTGTCTGAGTCGAATTATCGAATGCTTTTTTTGATTCTTTCTGTACTTTTCTTCCAAGAGGAGTTACATACTCACCCACAGTCACTCGGAATGCACTACCATCTTTGAACTCCCAATGTTTTTGTAATGTTCCTTTTCCGTAAGTTCTTTGTCCAATCACGATACCCAAATCATAATCTTGGACAGCACCTGCAAAAAGTTCTGCTGCAGATGCAGTTTCTTCATTAACAATCAAAACTAATGGCAAACCTATATACGGACCCTCTTTCTTTGATTTCACATCATAATAAAAATCTGGATGTTTAGATTTTGTTTTTATAACCTGTTTACCTTCAGGTAAGAATAATGATATCACATCTGCAATAGCTGTAAGCACACCACCTGGGTTATTCTCTAAATCAATTACAAGTCCTTTAATAGACTTTGGAAATTGCCCAATTACTCTCTCGAATTCATTACCAGCATCTTCAGTAAATTTAAGAGATTTGATATAAGCAATACTATCATTGTACATAAATGAAACATCAATAGAGGAAGTTACATGAGGAGAATTATGCAAAGTTCTATTCTGGATACCGCCTTCTAAATCCAAGAATTCGATATTTGTGGCAACAAGAGATGTATCATTTATAATATTATTTATACTAGTCTCATCCATTTTGATTGTGTTAACATCATCTATTGAAAGAATCCTCCAACCGGGCATTATCCCATTAGTATCAGCAGAGCTTCCCTTTTCAACTCTGAATATATAGCTAGTATCGGCAAAAACAATTTGAGTAATACCTAATGACTTTCTTATACCAGTATTAGACTCTTTAAGCGACCTATATTGCTCTTCTGGGAAATAATAGGACTTATCATCAAGTGATTGCATATACGCTTTTAGGGCTTCCTCTGATTTATTATTTAACTCAATACTATCTTTGTGATAAACATAAGAAAATTCAAGTAAGGTTTTGAATTTCTCAAGTTGAGCATTGATATCTTTTGTAATGGAATCAGGAACTGCGGCAATACTGTTTGTTGACAGATAAATTAAAAGTAATAGTATAATTTTTTTCATAGTTAATATATACGATTTTATAGTTATAAAGATATACAAAATAAAAAACCCCAACATAAATGTCGGGGTTTTTGAATTTTAAATATAATAGTTTAGACTATTTTACAATCACTAGTGGTGCAATCACAACGTGACCGTTACCAGTTAATCGTAAGAAATGTTGACCAGAAGAAATAGAATTATCTAAGTTAAACTCGAATTGAGTCTCACCAGCGTTAAAATCTCTTCCTTCAAATAATGTCATCATTTTCTGTCCTTTACTATCATATAGTTCTAATGTCAATGGCATATCTTCAATTGTTTCAACTTGAAGTGAAACAACATTATTCAGACTAGCAGGTTGAGGAGTGATATTATCAATACCAAGTCTCAAGCCTTTTCTAATACCATCTGATAAGTCTACTTCCTTAGGATAAGTATAAGACTCTAAAGAAGCTTCAGAAGTATTGAAGTTTTGAACTCCAGAATTAAGAGCACCTGCATAAGAATAAGCAGTTACAGTATAAAGTGTATAGTTGTTCTGCAATCCTGTCATAGTAATTGAAGTGCTTGAACCAGCATAAATAACAAATACATCGTTATCAGCCGGAGAAGCTGCATTTCCGTATACCGTACTAGCTGCAGGCCATCCCATTTCATCATCCATTCCAATTTCATCACTATAAGCAAATGATGAACTACCATCTTTCTTAGCAAGTATTAGTGAGTTCTTGTTACTTGAGTTTGTCCAAGATAACGCAAAACTTGTACTACTATTTACTATAGATAAATTAGTAATTGCAGCTGGTTCCTCTTCTTTAATGTTGAAGTTATCACTAACTCCATCAGTTATAGTGCCATCAGCGGCAGTTACATAATCGTTTGCTTTTGCAACGCTGAATTGTACTGTACTTAATGTCAAGATACCATTTGTCATACTTCCAGAACCACCAGAAAAAATTGTAGAAAGATTTGGTGTCAACGTAACCGTAGAAGGCCCATAGTCAACATCTCTATTACCATTTGCATCTGTTGCTTCAATCACGAAAGTAGTATTCGTGTTGATTTCTGTACTTGTTGGAGTTGTTGTGAATGTTAACTCAGTTGCATCAACATCTATTTCATTGTTAGTTGAACCAGACTCAACATCATCTCCAGCACCACTCTTAAATGAAGATCCAGCACCGTCAACAGTGAATGAGCTTCTATTTACTAGGAATGCCAAGTTTTCATTATCTATTAATCCAGAAGGAGTATTAGATAACCATACTTTCAATGTATAAGTCTTAGTTGCATTATCAGCTACTTCACCGATTTGTCCGGCACCGTGTGCTAGCCCAGTAAAGTCAATTGTTGTTGCTCCTACTGTTCCTGCTACCGTGTTAGTTCCATCAAACAATTCTGCTCCAGCCAATACTGTAGTCCAGTCTGCTATGTCATTACCTACACCTTGTGATACTGAAATGTCAGTTATCTTAGTAGCAAGTAAATCAGCTCCCGGTACAGCACCATCATCAGTAACATCAAAGTCAAAGTTTAATACTGCTTCGCCTTGTGTGTCAACTAAAGAAGATAATGTTGCAGGTTCAGCACCTGTTCCAGAAGCTACTTCAGTAGCACCTGAGACATTATATAGTACTGAGTTGTCTGTGTTTGCCGTTGCAGTATTGTCGTTGCCAGCTATATCAGTTACAGTAGCATTTGCTAATGTGATTACAACTGTACCGCTTCCTGTCATACCCGAAACCTCAACATTGTAAGTATCCCCACTTCCTGTAACAACAGCTGTAGTTGCATTTGCAGATCCAGATACATTAATGTCACTATCTGTTAGACCATAAACATCTTCACTAAATGTTAGTGCAAAGTTTATAGGACTATCAGAAGTAATGTCAGCTTGACCAGCTGCTCTATCAATCGTTCCAACTGGCGCTACCTTATCAACTGTTACTGATGAAGGATCAGTAACTGAAGTCAATGTTGTTCCAGCGTTTCCGTTTACGTCTTCGTAGTTAACAGCAAATGTAACCAAACCAGCAGGGACACCTGGGTCTGTACTTACAGTTATAACATAAGTTCCGTTTAGCAGATATTGGTCAGATGTTGAAGTAATACCGTATCCTGCAATCGTTCCAGTTATAGCAGTTAACGCCTCACTTGGTTCGATTGTTAAGATAATATCATTTCCAACTCTAGCATATTGATCATTAACACTATTAGATGACTTGATACTTGCATCTGTAATAGTTGGCGCTTCTGTATCCACATCGAATAGAGTAGCATCCACATCTAAGAACATTTCATTTCCAATATCTTCAGTATCATCTTTTGCTCCACTAATAGATACACCTGCATCTATATAAGTAATAGAAATACTTGCATTAATATTACCGAATGAAGCTACATATGTATCAGAATCAGTCCAATTACCAGAAACACTGTTTTGTGGTAATACTTGAACTAACGAGATTCCAACTGTTGGGTCAATACTAGTATCCATATCTTCATTGAAGTCAAAAGTAATCGTGAATTCCTCCCCATCATTTTGAGTAGAAATTACAGAGTGACTAGGAGTGAAAGAAAGGACTTCAGGTGCAGTTGCATCTTTTATCAATGGAACACTATTTGTTTCCTCGTTACCTGGGAAATCAGTTGATCTGATGTAAAGTGTAAATGCTCCATCACTTAAATCACCAAACTGAACAATATCACCTAAGCTCATATTTCCAGAATTAGCAGCTGTCCAATTTGTATTGTCAACTGATACTTCGGTACTTACTATACCACAACCATCATCAGTAGCTATAAAGTGAAGCACTTTTGATGCATTAACTGTTTCGCCACCTTCAGGGTCTTGGAATGCAACAGCAGGTGCAGTATTGTCAACTGTGAATGCCGCTAAACTTGTTAGAGGTGTTGAGGTATTACCCTTTCCATCTGTAGCATTAACAAATAAGTCATAATCATTGTCTGCATCAGATATATCTAATGTGTATGTGAATACATAAGGAGTACCAGATGTACCTAAACCAGTTTTAGAATCAAACTGTGGAGTAGCACTTGATGTAGAAGTAACAGTTAAGTTACTTTCATCGAATGTTCCACAACCATCATCATAACCTGTAAATGTAAATGTGATTTTATCTAAACCATTATTCACACATTCATCACTAGTTACTGTAATAGTAGCTAATGTAGGAGCAGTATTGTCAACTGTAAATTCAGCTAAAGCCGGATTCAATTCATTAGAAGTGTTTCCATTACCATCAACTGCGTTGACTGTAATATTATAATCACCGTCATTATCTCCACCAGCTACATCAAATGTAGTAGTAAATAAATAAGGAGAAGCAGATGTACCAAAACCACTTGTAATTACAGTATTTCCAGCATCATCTATTAAGCCAGAAGTAATTGTTAAGTAAGTTTCATCAAAGTCAGCACAACCATCATCATAACCTTTGAAAGTTACAGTTACTACTTCTGAACCTGTATTTACACAAGCAGGTGAAGTAACTACATTAAAGTCAGATAGTGTTGGACCTGAATTGTCTATTGTAAAGTCAGTATCAAATTCATCTGCATTAGTTGTTGTGTTACCTGCTGCGTCTGTAGCGCTAACTGTTACGTCAACAGCTCCATCAGGGTCATTAGCATCTATTAACAATTTGTAAGTGTAAGTTCCAAGGTTCTCACCAAAGAATGACCAAGCATTATTAGTAGTCACATTATCATTAACAGTAATATTGTTGTTAGTAAATGTACCACAACCGTTCTCAACAACATCAAATGTCAATGTAGCAGTTGTTCCACCGCTCACACAAGTTGGAGCTGTTACAACTACATTAGTGATTGCAGGTGCAGTATTGTCAACTGTGAAGTCTGTATTTCCGCTACCATTTCCAGTAGTAGTATTCCCAGCAACATCAGATACATCAATTGTTAAATCTACAGCTTGATCTGGATCACTTCCATCAATTAACAAAGTAGATTGGAATATATAATTTGTTCCAGAAAGTATTAATAATGTAGTGTTCCAATTGTTAGTTGAAGCTAAGTTGTCATTAATAGTAATATTAGTTTCATCAATATTACAATAAGCACCTTCATCGACAAAGAAAATAAGTGTTACTAATGAACCACCATTCACACAAGTAGCTGAAACATTTATTCCACTAACTACAGGTACTGTTTTATCAACCTGAATATCAAATCCTTGTGGTGTAAATGTATCTGTATTACCTGCATCATCAGTTGCAACAACAACATAATCAACATTACCGGCATCGTCATTATCTATCAATACTTTGAATCTATATTTGTTAGTAGATGGAGATGAGTCATACTCAAAGTCATTTTCTAACTCATTTGTACTGAAAGATATATTATTTTCATCAAACGTACCACAACCGCCGTTGTCTGTAGCTGTTACATCAACATAATAATAGTCACCCGGTTTAACACAAACACTACCAATAGGTGCTTTAACAACACTACTAATATTAGGGTTAGTAATGTCTTTACCGAAGTCTCTTGTTATTGTAGTATAGTTTCCAGCAAAATCCAGTGCTCTCAAATCAAGAGTTATTTCTCCTTCAGAAGCAGCTCCCCATCCAGCTACTGTGTTCAACAATGAACCAGAAGTGAATGTTGTAAAAGTACCACCGTCAATTCTAGCTTGTACTTTGTCGAAGAAATTAACGTCACCTGCAGTGAAGTCAATAGCTTCAGTTCCGTTAACACAAGATTCTCCTAATGGAGTTGTTTGGTCAAACGATATAGTTGGATCAATTAAATCAATATTGATTTTGCCATCGCCTTCTGAATCAGTTTGGTAAAATTCTTGTGTGTTACCACAAGCATCTTTAGCATCTCCAATGAAGGCAAAAAGTTGTTCATCTGCAAATGCTACATCGACAACATTGTAAGTAGCTGTGTAAACAGTCTTACCAACATTCCAAGAATCAGATGCAAATACTAATGCGTCATCAACAGTAGGGTTACCTTGTGCAAAAGGATCTATAGAAATTGTAGGAGAAACTTGATCATCCATAACTTCATCATAAGTTACAGCAACTGTAAAGTTACCAGCACCTATGTCTGCTCTATTTATCCAACCTGGGTGGCTACTAAATGTAACATTAGTTACCGTCGGCTCTACTTGATCTATAGCAAATGTCTCAGTTGAAGTATGAGTCGCCATTACGTTACCAGCTACATCTTGCCCTATTGCAATATCAATATCTATTGAACTAAATTCAAAATCAACGTCATTTACACCATACTGGTAAACAAAAGTAGTTGCATTTGGAGTTGTATAACCAACATAGTTAAACAATCCTGTAAGTGTCTCATTGAACTGAATTGTTGGATTTGGAGCAGCCTTCATATCTTCATCAAATTCGACTGTTACAAAGAATGAGCTTGTTGTTCCAATTACTTTGTTAGGAGTGAAAGTCACAGTTGAAACAAGTGGCTTTTTAGTGTCAACATCGAAGTCATAATCACAAGACGCCGATTCAATTGGGTTACCAGCTAAATCTTTAGGTAGAGTACCTGATAAATCTAGAGTAATTGTTTCAGTAAACCTACCTTCTTCAGTTCCATTATGGAATGCAGTAACAATATATTCATCATCTTCATCCCAATTACCATCATTCTGAACAGTAAAGTTACTGCTCACAGCAAAGTTAAACTGAACATCAATTGTCTCATCCATTGGCTCACTAAAGTTAGCAATCAACTGTTGTAGTAACAATCTATCTTCATTAATTAAACTGTACTCAGTCTCTAAGAAATCACAAGTAGGAGCAATCAAATCGATAGCAAAAGCTGATTCTTCTGTACTTCCATCAAATAAGTCTTGAGTGTTTCCACAAAGGTCTGTCGCACCTGAAATGTCAACTGTTACTAATTCTAATTCTACAACGGCATTGTTAACTGTGTAGTTTTGAGTATATTCATTAGCAGAAGTCCAGCTACCTGATCCAGCTGTTAAAGCTGCACCTGGAGTACCTGTACCACCTTGTGATATATTATCAAGAGTTATAGTAGGAGTAGAATTATCATCCATTGCTTCGTCATAAGTTATAACTACAGCGAATCCATCAACACCTATTGTACTTCTATTAACACCATATATATTAGAAGGACTTGGGTTATAGAACACAGAAGTTACTTCTGGGGCTTTAGTGTCTATACTAAATTTATCATCACCAGAATCTGTGTCTGTAACCATCGTATTACCTAGTAAATCCATAGCTGCAGAAACATCAATACTAACTAATGCTTCTATACCTGCAGATAAATCTAAAGTTGTATTAAATGTATATGTGTCATTATTAACTGAAGTTTGTGACCAACCGCCAGTAACACCAGTGAATATTGCACTATGGTCAGGAGTTAATGTTAGATCAGGTTGAGTTACCCCATCCATCTCTTCGTCAAATACTATAGTTATAGTATAAGCATCATTATCATCATCCATACATATCTTATCATCACTTACAGTAATTGATACGATATCTGGTTTGTCTGTATCTACATCAAACGTAGTTTCACAAGCAACTGTCTGTTCGTTTCCGTTCAGATCTTTGAAACCAATTATTGAAATAGTTTCAGTTAGTTCTTCTTCTGTCCCATCATGAGTTACTATGAAAGTATAAGTATCATTAGTATTAGTTGTAGTTGAGAATGTTCCAACACTAGTGCTATAATTTGCATTACTGTTAGTAAATGTAACTGTTGGATGTACCGTATTGTTCAATACTTGATCCATTTTCACTTCTACTTCAAAGTCTAAGAAATCAGCTAATACCTGATTTTCAATAGGATCCAAAGTGATTCCAGCACAAGCAGGTTCTTTAGTATCTACACTAAATACGTTGTTTACAGGTGTCGGATCAAATGGGTTACCACAAGCATCATTTGCGTTTTCTATTTTAACTTGTACGTTTGTTAATTCTATACCACTACTTACAGTTACAGCATAAGTTGCTCTGTAAACAAAGTCAGTAAGCCAACTAGAAGTACCCGGTACAATAGATATTGCACCACCCACTGTCGGAGCTAATGGGAATGTAATAGTTGGAACTAGAGATAAATCCATTTCTTCATCAAATGTGAAATCGATTTGCATGTTCGTGAAGTTGTTAGTTACCAAACTAGGTGTAGCTACTACGTTAGATAGACCTGGAGTAATCAAATCAACGTCAAATACGTTAATCTCTGTTACATTAGTATGTACGTTTCCAACTACGTCTTGACCGCCAGTTGCTTTTATGTTAATACCTTCCATATCTATTTCTGCGTCTTGATCAACGTCGAAGTAGAATCTGAAAGATCTATTATCACCTTGCCATCCAGCAGCACCCGGTGCCGCTACAGCATTAGTAATAGCAGCAAAAGTACTCGGTGGTACAGCTACGTTTGGTCTTTCCGATACAGTTGGGAAACTATAAGTCGGGTCAACACTTGTATCCATATCTTCGTTATATACGAATTCGATATAGAAGTTATTAGCACCGTCATCAGATCTAATTATTTTATCTGAGGCTCTGTTAGGATTAACTGGAACAGAAACACCTCTAACAATTGAAACTACAGGAGGAGTATTATCTATTACAAACTCAACGCCAGCTGGGTCAAGTGTAAAAACGTTACCTTTATCATCTTCTGCTGTAATTATTATCTCATAATCGCCATCTGGCTCATCAGTAGGGACAGTTACAGTTGTAGTCCAAGTTCCAGCATTATCTGTAGGAGCACCATCAATACCAACTGTTAGGGCAGTACTTCCAGGACCTGTTATAGTATAAGAGAAATTAGCAGGTACTAGATTAGCACAGCCATCTGTTAATTCGTCAAATGCAATTGTTAGTACTCTATTAGGAGCAGTTCCACCAACTCTTGTTGGGCTACCACCTTTAACACTTGTAGTAACCAAGTTTGATAACTGTGGAGGAGTATTGTCAATAGCGAATTCAACACCAGCTTCAGCGTACTCAGTAGCAGCATTGCCAGCTACATCTGTTCCGTTGAATGTGATTTCATAATCGCCATCTATATCATCAGCGTGGATAACCGCGCTAAATTTGTAAGTACCACTACCGTTTGCAGGATTAGTACCGTTAGCTACTAAAGAATTAGTTAGTGCAGGAGTAACTAAGATAGTAATATCATCACTATCAAAAGTACCACATCCAGCTTCTACTACTTCTACAGTAAATTCAATTGTTTCGCCTTCTACAAGACAAGAGCCATCTAGACCAGTTACTGTATAAGCACTGAATACCGGAGCAGTTTTGTCTAAAGTGAATTCAACTCCACCGGGAACATATTGAGTAGCTGCATTGCCTGCATCATCAGTTCCATCAAAAGTAAGATTGTAAGCACCTTCAGTATCACCAGCGTCTAATAGTAAAGTGAACTTATAAGTTCCAGTACCACTAACAGGATTACCGCCGTCAGGTACTAAAGCATTAGTAGGCACAGGAGTAATACCGATAGTAAAATCAGTTTCATCAAAAGTACCACATCCATCTTCTACTACATCTACTGTAAATTCTAATGTGCTTCCTACTTTAAGACAAGAGCCATCTAGACCAGTTACTGTATAAGCACTGAATACTGGAGCAGAGTTATCGATAGTGAAAGCAGCTAAGTCTTCCACTTCGTCTGCATCATTGCCAGCATCGTCTGTAGCGTTTATTGCTATGTCTAAATCGCCGTCTGAGTCTAAAGCGTCTATGTCTAATGTATAAGTAAATACATAAGGGTCGCCTACTGTTCCTGAGCCAGATACCCCAGGGTTAAAGACGAAAACATCATGTGAATTCGTATTTGCAGCGTAAAGTTTTCCATTATATTCGGCTAATGACCTTGGACTATCGCCTCCATAAGTTCCTGTTGATGTCCAACTTGTTCCATCATATACATATACATCATCAGAGGATGTGTTTGCTGCATACAATTTGCCATTGTAAACTAATAGATTATAAGGAGCGGCCCCCCCATAAGCTCCTGTTGATGTCCAACTTGTTCCATCATATTCATACACATCATTAGTACCTGAGTTTGCAGAATATAATAAACCATTATATTCGGCTAATGACCTTGGGTCATCACCTCCATAAGTTCCGGTCGATACCCAATTCGTCCCATCATATTCGAATACATCATCTGAAACATTATTCGCGGCATATAATTTACCATTATATTCGGCTAAACTTTGTGGGAAACCTCCACCATAAGTTCCAGTAGATACCCAATTCGTACCATCATATTCGAATACATCATCTGAACCAACATTAGCTGAATATAATTTGCTATTAAATACAGCTAAACTTTGTGGGGCATCTCCACCATAAGCTCCAGTTGAAACCCAATTCGTACCATCATATTCATAAACGTCATCTGAACTAGCATTAGCAGCATAAAGTTTTCCATTATATTCGGCTAATGACCTTGGGCTATCGCCTCCATAAGTACCAGTTGATGTCCAACTTGTTCCATCATATTCATAAACGTCATCTGAACTAGCATTAGCGGAATATAATTTGCTATTGAATACAGCTAAACTAATTGGACTAGTACCACCATAAGTTCCAGTTGAAGCCCATGTTCCTCCAGTAGGAGCAAAAGCAAAATCATTTGTAAGTAAACTAGTACCTGTGATAGTAATATCATTTTCATCAAATGTACCACAACCCTCTTCTACTACTTCAAATGTAAGTGTAACAACGTCTTCGCCGTTCACACAAGTTACATCGTAAGCTTGGTTTTGGATAAGTGGCTTCGTATTATCAACTGTGAAACTTGCAGATGTATTTTGAATTGCACTGTTTCCAGCTTTATCATCTACATCTATTTCAACGATATAAGTGTCATCTTGTGCATTGTTTTCATCAACTGTCATAGTATATGTGAAAGATAATACATCACCAACCGGCCCTGTAACACCTTGATAAGAAAATGCAGTAGTTAATGCACCAGATCCTACATTATTACTAGATATAGAAATATCACCATTAAAATCGCCATCAATAGCACCACAATTGCCAACAATAACATCTGTAACATCAAAAGTTAATGTTAATTCAGTTGTATTATTTACACAAGTAGCAGGAGTAATAGCTACATTAGTGATTGTTGGTGCCGTGTTGTCAATAGTGAAAGCACCAGTTGTTTCATCAGTTGACTCATTTCCTGCATCATCTGTAGCCGTGATAGTAACATCATACGACCCATCTGGATCTGACTCAACATCAAGAGTATATGTGAATAAAGTACCGACTTGAGAATCAAAAACCCAAGGATTATCTAACTCAGTGTTATTTTCAACTAAGATATCATCCAAATCTAATGTACCGCAACCATCAACATCCGAAGCATCGAAAGTTAGAGTTACTATATCGTCACCATTAACACAAGTGTTAGCGAAATTGACGTTTGAGATTGATGGAGGAGTATTATCTATTCTGAATAAAAATGAATTTGATAAATCTTCTGTAACATTACCAGCACCATCAGTAAATTTGATTATTAAATTATACTCGCCTTCAGCGTGACCGGTAGCTAAAGTTGAAGTGAAAAGATAAACACCATTTCCTGAATTACCAGAAGTAAAAACAATTTGATTATCGTTATCTTGATCTTCAGCTTTTACTTCGAATAAAGAATTAGCAGGCATAAAACCATTTTCAGCTAATGTAATTTCAAACTCGATAACATCTTCATTATCAGCTGATTTACAATGAGACTGACTGCCACCAGAAAAAGAACCAGCAGTTTCATAATTAAATGCCGAAAGATCACCTTCTTCAGTATCAACATTGAAATCGTCTGTTATTAAATCCCCAGCATAAGCATTTCCAGCAAGATCTTCTCCGCCAGAAACTTGGATATCAATGTCTAATACTGTTTCATTATCATCCGTAAATCCGTACTCAGCAGTGAAAATAGTACCTGGTTCATTCCAATAGCCAGACTCATAAGTCATACCAGAAGGTTGACCTGTTAAAGTTATAGTCGGGAAAATCCAAGTTTTCATTGGCTCATTGAACTCCACTACTATAGTAACATCGTCACCAGCATTATCTGAATAAAGTAAGTCAGATTGTGAACCATTCAAATGCATATCAGCACTTGTTAGAGTAGGAGCAGTATTATCTACAAGAGTTGTGAAATTTACTGTTGCATCAACTGATTCAGAATTACCAATATAAGATCTAATAAAGAAATCATAAGTAGTACCTTCATCTAATTCAGTAATTTCTAGTTCTTCTATTAGTGAAATGTCTAACATATCATAAAAGCTTACAGGATTACCACCCTGTTCCAAAGTTACTAAGTAACTATCAGGAGTAGGTGTTGGGTTAGTCCAAGTAAATTCAACAGTTGTTGCAGTAGGAAAACCATTAGTAATCGTTAAATTATCTGGAGGAAGAACCGAAATTAAAGTAGTTTCTGATCTAGGGTTAACTGGTGCAGTGCTTGTATTATAAGCAGGACTCGGCGAACCACCTGTACTAAATTCAAAAACTTGAATAGTATAAGTAACTCCTGGAGTCAGACCAGTTATATTGGTACCAGTAGATCCACCAGTAAGTATATCAACGACTTTATCACCGTTACCTAAGTCGTAAGCAGAAGCGTAACTACCATTTTCGTCTGTGTAAGTCTCCTCATCTACAGGAGTCTCTACTGTAGCATCAGGTGATACAACTACGGCTCTATTTAAACCATTCCCCTTTTGGAAATTAATCTGAATAGTGGTCGATGTTTTATTTAAAACACCAATGAACCGAGCCTGTTTACTCGGAGGGGTGGCAGCAAACATATCGACAAACGTGACGAGCGATATGAGCGCCAGTGTGAGAATAAATCTAGTAATTCTAGACATAAGCTCTCCTATGAATTATTAATAAAATATATAAATTTTTCTTTATTATAATAGAGTTATGTGTAACTATGTACACACTTTTTCAGAAAACTCTATTTTGACACATTCAAGAATAATTCATTTTATCGGAAAAAGCAAATAGTAACATTAATTTTTATTGTATTTTTTTATAAGTATTTGTACTTATTTTTGCTCTAGTATAAGGGAATAAGGGGTTAAGGGGGAATTAATTAAATGAAAATTATTATTTGATTGTGAATTTTTTTTAATTAGGTGGGGGCTAATCCTGAATGACGTGGGTATCCTCCGTCGTTCAGAACGGAACGAAGTGGAGTGAAGAATCTAGGAAAAACTAAATCTGAGTAAATTATGATTCGTATATATAGCAATACTCACCTGGATTCTTCAGAACAATCCGCTACGCTCCTTGTTCTTCTGAATGACGTGGGTTTCCTCAGTCATTCAGAACGGAACGAAGTGTAGTGAAGAATCTAGGAAAATATTATATTTGTAATAAATGAAACAATCATATACTTACATAATGGCTTCAAAAAAGAATGGCACCACTTATATTGGTGTTACTTCTGACTTATTCGGAAGAGTCTGGCAACATAAGAATAAATCTTTTAAAGGGTTTTCTGCTAAATATGAAGTCAATACTCTTGTTTACTATGAAGAGTATGGAAAAATCGAAGATGCTATCTTTAGAGAAAAGCAATTAAAGGGGTGGTCAAGAAAAAAGAAAACTGACTTGATTGAAAAAGAGAATTATAATTGGTTAGATCTAAGTACAGAATGGTATAAATAGTTTCTATTCCTGGATTCTTCAGAACAATCCGCTTCGCTCCTTGTTCTTCTGAATGACGCTGGTTACCCTTCCTTCTTAGGGTACTCGAAGCAAATTAGTCGGGATTCTGCGTTCTTTATGTCAATCCAATATTCGGTCTGCATTTCCACACCAACTACGGAGCAAGTGGGCATATTGCCTATGTTCTCATTACTAAGGTATGTAGCTAGGTGGCTGTGGTCGGGGTTATGCCCGAACACCATAACCGATTCAATTTTCGGTGATAGCTTTGTTAGCATTTCTAGGGTAAACCTTTGGCCTATATCGTATATTTCGTGGTGGTATTTTATGCACTCTGGGTCATAGTCGAATACTTCAGCGAAGTACTTGGCTGTAGTTTTGGCTCTCATAGCTGGGCTTGATATAATTAGGTCTGGCCTTTCACCTATAGCTTTTATTCGTTCCGCCATCATAGGGGCGTCGTGGTGTCCCCTTTCGTTCAGCGGTCTTTCGAAATCGATTAGGTTATTGTCCCAATCTGATTTAGCGTGTCTAACTATGAATATTTTTTTCATTGGTTCAACTCCTCGGCCGAATCGTTGTTTGGCTGAGATTTATTTTTACTATTAAGGAATAGGTTAGATTCTTGTTCTATTAGCTTTTGAACTTTTTCAGCACTTTCTGGGTCATTTTTCTTGTTGTAAGCGCTCATTAGCAGATTTTTCATAGTTTCGCGGTAGTGGTGGCGACTATTTTTGTTTGTAATCTGCAGCCATACTTTTTGCTGAAAATATACTTTCAGGGTGTTGATAGTCAGAGTCGATTGGCCAGTACTATCGGCACGAACGGCTTTTCTGATAGCATTGTTCAGCTCTTTTATAACTAGTGAATCGGTAGAAACCTGACTAGTACCCGGTGTTTTACCAGAGTATTGCTGCACTTTAGCACTCATGTGAGCTATTATTTCTTTGTCATTGAAATCGAAGTTTTTGTATTCATAAGGAAATTCGGGGCGTACACGAAGAGTCACATCTTCCGATTGACCGAATTCAGAATCTTTTAGTTTTTTTAGAATAGAGTTCAAAGTGCCTGAAGTTAGGTTAGTTTCAGTAAGCGACAGCCCACCCATCAGCACCAAATCACCGAATATACCGCCATAGTTGTTGAAGCTTTTTAGCATAGCTTGCTTCATAAACTTGCCTTGGTTGTACGTGCGTTGCCAATCTCCCCCACCGAATACTTTACGCGAGCGAAGTACTTGGAGCGTTTGCTTGGAATTATCGTAGCCCAGCCACTCTATTATCCCCATAGCTTGCGAGAACCCGAATTCCATAAAGTAATGGATAGTGTCTAGCTCGGCTATTTGGGCTATACGGCTTAGGTAAGCTCTTCTACCTTTGGCAGGTCTGAGTACAGCTATTATATTCTGATTAGTTGTATCGGGCATACCAGCATCGGCGTATGTATCACGAGGAATAGAAGTGATTTCTATTTCACCTTTATCTATAAGTATTGATAGAACGTGATTGGCGTCAGCGTGTTTGAAATTACTACCCATACGCGAATCGACACCCGTCACACATATATTGATACGGCGGCCATTGTATTGTTTTTTGTAAACTACACCAGCTTTTTTGTCAACTGTGAAAGGAATATCTTTGTTGAAATCTGTACTAGTACGGATTACGGAAAACTCCTTATTACCAGCAGTTTTCTTGGCATTATCTAATTCGTGTTGCTTTCGGTTAACTATGGTATTGGCCCCAGTCCTAACGAAAGGCGAGAAAGTGGTGGGAGAGTTCTTCTTAGCGAACTCATCCGATGGCTCGGAGAAAATATTGAACACAAATACAAGGGTTCCTGCAATAGCAAGGAAAAACAGCGCAGCTATGATGCTGAGGTGTTTTAGGATATTTTTAAATTTACGTTTCACTTTTCTCAATTATATAAAATAGTTAGCCGAAAAATTATGGACTTTTTACATCAATGTCAAGAAGAATCTTTAGAAGCATATTATATAGTTGACATTTATGGTAATAATTTCATAGTTTTGCACTTATGAAAATAGGCAACGTAGAAATAGGAAACGGAATATTCTTAGCACCAATGGAAGATGTATCAGATCTACCATTTAGAGTAATCTGTAAGAAATTAGGTGCGGATATAGTGTATTCGGAGTTTATCGCTTCCGAGGGAATTATCAGAAATTCGCGTCAATCGCAACGCAAGATGATAATAGACCCCGAAGAGCGACCGACCGCTATACAGATATTCGGTGCCGACGTAGAAAGCATGGTAACAAGTGCCAAAATAGTCGAAGATTCGGGAGCGGATATACTAGATATCAACTACGGATGTTGGGTGAAGAAAGTCGTACAGCGTGAAGCTGGAGCGGCATTCCTAAAGCAGCCAGAAAGAATGGCAGAGCAAACCCAAGCTGTAGTAGAAGCTGTAAATATTCCCGTAACTGTGAAGACTAGATTGGGTTGGGATCACGATAAGATTATAGCTGTGGACGTAGCTCAGATGATGGAGCAAGCAGGAGCGAAAGCATTTGCTATCCATTGCCGAACTAGATCTATGGGTATGACTGGTGCCGCTGATTGGAGCTGGGTACCTAAGATAAAAGAAAAAGTATCGATTCCGGTTATACTCAACGGCGACGTACGAAGCGCCGAAGATTGTCGAATAGCTTTCGAAGAATACAATGCCGATGCGCTTATGATAGGCAGAGCTTGTATTGGCTATCCGTTTATATTTCACAGAGCTAAAGTGATGATGGAACAGGGGTTCGACCCAGGTGAGCCAGATTTACGATTGAAAATTGACACTTGCCTAGAACATCTGCGATTAACAGTAGAGCACAGAGGCGAACACGGATTATTAGTATTCCGTAAGCACTATTCAGGTTATCTGAAAGGTTATTACAATGCTTCTTCAGTTAGAAAACAGCTAATGGATTGCGTTTCTTTTGATTGCGTTAGGGGTTTACTTGAGAACTACTACGATGAGTTAGATAAGGCCGATAAATTAGAACCAATAAGTAAAGTGCGAACAGTCCAAAAGCTTAGTTGCGAGAGCAGCGATTACGTAAAAAAACAGACTGCCGGCACTTAATTATTATCTGAAATCAATAACTTCTACATCCTTAGTAGGAGTATATTTGAATTTACCCGAATCAATTTTTGGGTCTTTTTCTATTAGTTTGATAGTGTAGTTCATAACTCCATTCGGAGTATCGACTATCACTCTTGTCAAATCTTTATTATTCCCAAAGTACATAGTCAGGTATTTCAGCTGTTCGTTATAGTTAGAGCGAGCTTTTGGCTTTAGCTTTAAGCTGTATTTCTCATTATTGCTAGTATTTTTAAGAGCAGTATAAGTTATTGGTTCTAACTCATCCATCAACCCAAAGAATATAGTTTCCAGAGTCATATCTTTAGAATCCTCGTAATCGCTAACAGTAGCCGACACACCAGGGCTGATATTCCATATAGTCTCTCCATCAGAAATAATCACGTTTTTATTAAGAGATAGGTGCATTTTTCCACCCTTCTTAGCGTAAAGCTCGGCTGCTTTTTCGTTCATCTCTGACATACCGAATACTATATGTATAGAGTTTATACTATTATACTCAGATTTCAATGCTTTGAAAACGCTTTCTTTGTCGCCCTGTGCGAAAGTCATTGTCGCAGAAACCACAAATAGCATTAGAATTATTTTACTCAATTTTTGCATCGACTTTACCTCTTACACCACTGTATTTAGTTAACTCGGCACCAACGTACCCTATTAAAATCTTAGTTGCTACTTTCACAGGTATTTTCCTATCATCAGCAGTCATCCAAACTACTATGTTACCTTCGCTTTTGAATAGTCCACCCTCTTGTACAAGAGGCTCTACTACGTGGCACTTAAATTTGCCAGCTTCAACTTCTATAGTCTGAGTACCTAGCATTTTTATACCAAGAGAGAATGTCGAATCTTTGTAGAAATTCTTAAGATAAGCTATCGAATCTTTTTTCATATTTTTCAAATCCCAAGTACGTACATAGTAAAGAGCAGAAACGATGTCGTTCACATACTCAGGTATTTTATAAGTCCCTTCAGAAGTTTTAGCAATGTTCTTCTTTTGGTCGAAATCTGCACTGAAATCACGCTTGTATTTACCTTCGCGTATGTGTTGCTCAAATCTCCAAGGAAATATGCCACCTACATCAAGAGCAGTCTTATACCAATCTTTAACCTCGTATATCCACGCTAGACTAGCCAATGATTTGACATAGAAGTTCACGTCATATGCTTTTCTACCATTTATCATAAGCGGTTCTTTCTTTATATAGAAAGAGCCAGTCCCAGCCGTGATGAACTTGTAGCCCACTTTGTAGTCTAGTTTTTCACCAAAACCGAAGGCCTCATTTTCTACATAACGGAAATTCTCGTTGCTATAGTCTTGCGAACTAGCCGCAGCAAAAGAAAATAGAAAGATAGAAGATATAATTATTACAAACTTATTCATTAGTTTTTACCAGTTGTTTCTTATTAATACGAAATATAGAGTATTTTTGTTCAAATGTAAAACACAATCGTTAACAAATATGAAAATACACACTACAAATTATACAAATACTTTTATAAGTGTAGCAGAAGATTGCAAAAAGACTGAATCGGAAATACCACCACTCAAATTGGACAAACCAAAATCAATAGCAAGAATGCAATTCGATATGATAACAGATAACCCATTCCACTACACTTCCGATGATATTATATTCCAGATACATTGCGAGCGAAAAGGTATAGCCCCAATTGACGAAGAAAGAGAATCATTCTTCTCCAAAGGGCAACCCTGCTTTAGGTCATCTCCCTTAGCGAAAACTTACGGATGGGGTTTCCATTATGATGAGCAATCAAGAGTTGGATTAGTGGCTATGGATGATGAGAATTACGAGAAATTAACTAATAGCAAAGAGCTAACAATAGTAAAGGCAATGCGAAGCAGTAGAAAATAAAAAAGGAGCCGAAGCTCCTTTGGATTTAGTTTCATTATTCTTTCATCACTTTTATTGCTTTGGTATTTTCACCATAATTGATGACTATGAAATAAACACCAGGTAGTTGGGAGTTAGAATCCCAAGTAAGAGTAGTAGGCCAATTATTACCGCTTATCTCAACATTTTCGCCTTTTTCAACTTGTGTGCCATTTACATCGTATATTTTTATGCTTCCTTTTGAAAGTGAAATTGCATTATCAAGATATACCTTTGTTGAGACTAGACTGTTAGTAGGCTGAGGATAAGGTAACGAGTTGTAAAAGTATGGTATTATTTCTGTTTCATTTTCCGTTATGCTTGTTATCGATAACTCATTCCATTTTATTCTATATATGTCATAAGGATGAATATCATCATAATAATAAGTGATTAGGTAATCACCACTTTTCATGATTCTATTCAGCATTGCACCATTATTTGGTAGCTTTTGTCCTTGCCAACTATTATAATCTAATATATTAGAAGTTGTAAATAGTGTGTCACCTTTGCAAATGAAGTATTCTCTATCAATAAATTCAATGAGAATATTAGAATATGTATCTTGTTTATTCTGATAAACCAAACTAAATTCATTTGTTTGTAAATTCATTGCTTCCATTTTATACAATGAATCAGAAGTATTATATGTTACTAAGAAAACATAAGGCTTCCCATCGTAATCAACACTTTTATTATATCGTAAATCACTATTAGCCGAAGTGAAATACTGTGTGGAATCATTGTACCAAATTGTGTCAATGGTAAAACTAAAAGTGCGTAAATCGTTCCAATTCTCCCCACCATCAGTAGTACTTTTTAGATATCGATTCTTGTCTTGCAAATCTATACTAGCACCTAAAAAAGTGAAATTTGTTAAATCTTCACCAAATAAATAGTCGTATCTATAATTACTATCAACTTTTGTACTTAAGTAATTAAAGTCTTTATCATAAGTGATATAACTTGTAGGTGAACCAGATGATGTTTCAGATACTATATAATCATCATCATCTTTTAATATTCTATAATACTTATAATTAGCTTTAAAGTCAACACCTTCAAGTAATTTCTTAGAAAATTTATTACCGTAATCATCAGTAATATATACTAATGATGAATCATTATTATATTTCGCAAATTTGAAAAATAAAAGTTTATCCTGTTTCTGATTAAAATGATAGAACTTAACCCCAAGACTCAAATCTGAATATATCGCCGAATCGCCTATAACCTTCTTAAATGTTTTAGTTGTATCATTGCTCATA
>JBLWYD010000037.1:0-28938 GCA_048267165.1 Bacteroidota bacterium | reverse complement strand
ATACTGATTGTAAATTGTAAACATTTCTAAATCACTAATAAAATAGATCTGATTATCGTAAACAAAATCACGGAAATTCTGAACTAGTTTCCTGTACTCCATCTTAAAGTCTGTATTATTACAAGGAAGTACAATTGACATTTTAAACAAAGAATCAAAAGCTGTAAATGGATAAGATAATAATCTCGGCTCGAGCTCAGCACTCGTAGTATCGCAGTCCCCCATGTAAGCGGCCCTATTAGACTGAGCCGTTATAGGAGTTAAGTTTACAACTAAAGTTAATATAAGTACAAGTATAGTTTTCATAATGCAATATATAAAAGGAGGTTGAGAATTAAAATACTATTCTTTCAGTAAGAATGATATAGTATGAGAAGATTCTCCAATCACAATTAATTTCTTACCATTACTTAGATTAATTAACTGTGGTTCGAACTGAGTAATTCATGGATTACATCCATACCTTTGAAACCGAAAGCATCAAAGGAGGTGGTTACGTCTTAGGTGTGAGCGGAGGTGTAGGTTGTAGACGAGCTTTTTCATTCATCCTCCTCAGTCTCTCGCAAGCTCGAGCCAGCTCCTCCAAAGGAGCATAGTTCGTGGATAATCAAACGCCATTCAGTAAATTCTATAACCTTATTCTGTTATTTGGAGTCGTATGCAATACGCCTCTACAATTCTACTTCTTATCCTTCAGCTTAGCAACTTCGCGTGCTAGTTCGGGTAGAGTATTAAGCGTTGCTTCTATTTTGAATGCCTGCATTTGCGGTCTTGCAGGAGAACCAAAGTAAACACCACCTTTTGAAATAGATTTATTTGTTCCAGATTGCGCGATTAGAGTTACGTCATCACCGATTTTTAGGTGCCCAGCTATTCCTACTTGCCCACCTAAGCGTACACGCTTGCCTAAGTTAGTTGAGCCAGCTAGACCTGTTTGTGCAGCTATTCCAGTGTTTTCTTCTATTACGCAGTTGTGACCTATTTGGCATAGATTATCAATTTTCACACCGTTACCGATTATAGTGCTACCTACTACTGCTCTGTCGATAGTAGTATTACAGCCGATTTCTACATCGTCACCGATTATTACATTACCGATTTGTGGTATTTTTGTATATGATCCGTCTTCCCTATTCTCTGTGAATCCGAAACCATCACCACCGATTATAGCACCAGCGTGGATAATACAATTAGAGCCAATTATTACATCTTTGTAACATACTACACTTGGGTAAATACGGTTGTTTTTACCTATTTGTACATTATCTTGGAGTGTACAATTAGCTTCAATTATAGAGCCCTCTTCTATGCGGCAATTGTTACCAATTACGCAATTCGGGCCAATAGATACAGATTCATCAACGAAAGTGTTTTCGCCAACTATTGCTGATTTATGAATGCCTGTTGCTGTCTCTTGCGATATGAAATCAACTAGTTTTATTATCTTGATGAAAGCAGAGTAAGGGTCTTCTACTTTGATAAAAGTTTGCCCAGATTCTGGTTTTCTATCCAAATCTTTGGGTACTATAATACAAGTAGCTGTGGAATGTTCCAAAGCATCTAAAAATTTTGGGTCAGAGTAGAATGTTAGCTCGCCTTGAGTAGCAAATTCAATTCTATTAAGATTGAATATAGAAACGTTTTCATCGCCAACTATTTCACCTTTTACCGTTTCGGCTATTTCTGAACATTTGATTGATTTCATATTCTACTGCTATTACTTTAGTTATTATCTATTTATTATTGACGGCGTACTCTACGCGGATTTTTCTCTTGCTCTTGCTGATTACGAGGGTCTTTGTCGATCTTCTCTTTTAGCTCATCTTCCATTTTCTTAACGTCAACGCCTAGTTCTTTAAGAACTTTGACAGTCAAATCGTACTTAAAATTGGCATAAGCTAAGGGTTGAACACTTTGGTCTAACACTATATCAAACCCTTCTTCTGCTGATACTTTTTGGACAGCCGCATATATCTTAGCTTCAACTGGAACTTGAATCTGCTTCACAGTTTTGTCGAATTCCCCACCGGGTTGGAATTTATCAGTAGCGTAATCGCTTTTTTTACTTACCATTTTTTCCAAATCGGTTTCGTTCTTTTGTCTCTCTTCGTCCGACCAAATTAATCGATTTTTCTTTATCTCATATTCTAATTTGTTAATCTGTTCTTGCATAGCTTTTATCTCACGCTTCCACTCATCTACTATGGTTTGGATGCGTTGTTCAGCTTGCTCAGCTTCTTGGAATTTCTGTCTTATAGTTTCCGAATTGAAAAATCCAACTCTTTGTGAATAAAGAGATGGACTAGCCATTGCGAAAAGGCAGAGAATTAGTAATATTTTATATTTATTCAAGAGCATATTAACTTGGGGTTATACAGGATTAATTTCGCTATTAATTCCTTTGTTATTTATTTACCGTTTTCTTCGAGCATTTGACACTTTTCTTCGATAGATTTTTGTTGTATTTCATCGTAAATCTTAGCTTCAATTGGTTCTTGGATTAGCTTTACTGTATTGTCGAATTCACCACCAGGGCGGAATTTCTCCCAATTGTAGTCACTTTTCATATTTACTAGCTTTTCTAAGTCCGCTTCATTCTTTTGTAACTCTTCTTCAGACCAGACTAATCGATTTTTGCTAATATCATGTTCTAGTTTGTTAATCTGCTCTTGCATAGCATTTATCTCTAACTTCCACTCATCTACTTTAGTTTGGATACGTTGCTCTGCTAACTCAGCTTCTTGGAATTCCTGTCTTATCGCTTCAGAATCCATGAACCCTACACTTTGTGAATATAGAGCTGGACTAGCCATTGCGAATAGGCAGAGAATTATTATTTTAAATCTATTCAAGAGCATATTAACCTATGATTATACGGAATTAATCCTATACTTTTTACTTGCCGCCTCTTTTAAGCATATCAAGTACTTTGAAAGTTATGTCTAGTGCATCGTCAGCAAAAAGAACTGATTCAGTGCTACTATCTAGTACTAAGCTCAATTTTTCTGCAGCAGATACTTTGTCTATCGCTTCTTTAATTTTATTTCTAAGTGGTTGCAATAGTTCTAATCTCTTCATTTGCAATTCACCTTGTTGACCGAACTTAGTTTGTTGGAATTGTAACACAGTTTGGTTTAGTGCTTGCAATTCTTGTTCTGTAGCTAATTGTTGTTCTTGAGTCATCATCCCTTTTTGCTTTTGGTAAGTTTGGAATTTTGATTCCAAATCGCCTTGCATTTTTAGTAATGAATCTTGGTATTTCGTAGCCATTTCCTTTATTTCAGTATCTATTTTCTTAGCATCTGGCAATTGTTCTACTACCATTTGTAGATTAGCAACACCTATTTTCGTTGATTGCGCGTTAGCAAAACCGAAAGTTCCAAATAGTAATACGATCAAAAGTAAATTTAAGTTTTTCATTTATTCCTCGAAAAGTTCTAATAGTTAGTTAAATATAAGTTTGCAATTTAAAATTATTGCTTTGTATTTCAAAATTATTGCCCGATTTCAAATAAGAATTTCCATCCAGGAACACTGCCAAATTGGGTGATAGGATCAAACCCATAACCATAACTGAATCCAATGATACCGATAGGGTTTAATAGCATTTTCAGTCCCATACCCGCCGAGCGTTTCAAATCAAACAAATCAGCACCTCCGAATCCATCCCATACATTACCTGCCATAGCAAAACCATAGAAGTAAATCGGCATTGGGTTCAACGTAATTGCAAATCTCAGTTCAGCCGAGAATTTTGCGTGCAGTTTACCACCTACATTTTCCAAATCTCCGTCGCCATAACCTCTGAAAGGAATAGTACCAAAGTTAGAGAGACCAGCTCCACCCATTCTGTATAGTTCGATTGGAGCTATAGTAGTATCGTTTTTGATACCATCTATATAACCCATCTGAGCACCTAGATAAAGTACAACCCTATCTTGCTCTTCGAATTTATACATAGTATTGTAGAAATCGAAGTATATTTCAGATTTGAAAAAGTCAGTTTGTCCTATACCTACGGCTCCAAGTGCCCAATTGTTCGTAAATCTGAATTTTGATCCTTGTGAAGGGAAAAATAATTCGTTCGTATTATTACGGGAAATACTACCACCAACTGTGATTTCATTGTATTTACCCGGTCTATAAAACTGACTATTTACTCCAGCTTGTTGGCTAATATCATTAAGTTGGAACTGAAAACTACCATCAATTCTGAAATAATCATCAGGCCATTTGACACGACGACCAACATTCAATCTGAAACCTTGTCGTTGCAGTTTCAAAGTTGAGAAGTTGTAAAAAATATCGAATACATTGAACCCAACTGTAGTAGGTTCATCGAATAGCCATGGTTCTGTAAAACCTAATGAGAAGTTTCGGTATCTATTTGACTGTCCGAATTCCCAGTTGAAGTTGAATACTTGACCAGCACCACCATTCAATGGCTCTAGTATAGAGAAATTGTTGAACGTTAGACCAACCGACCCTGTAAGTCCAAAACTACCAGCAAAACCGATAGATGCGTTGAAAGTATCAGTCGAGCGTTCCTCTACATTATATACTAAATCAACAGCTGTATTATCATTTTCAGCCATTTTTACGTCTGGGCGAAGTTTTTCAGGGTTGAAATACCCCATAACTCCAAGTTCTTTGACAGAACGAACAATAGCCGCACGGTTGAAATAATCACCTGGGCGAGTATAGAGTGTACGTCTGATTACTTTGTCTTTAGTCTTCGTATTCCCAACAATAATAACTTTTCTTATTTTATATCTATCACCTTCTAAAGTACTTATAAGTATATCAACCGAATCAGCTGCCACTTTTACTTCCTGAGGAGCAAATTTTGTGGTCAAGTATCCAGTGTTATTATATAACGAAAGTGCATCAGAAAATTCTTGATTTCCATTTAAGTTCTGAACGAATTTTTCTTTATTATAGACAGAACCTGTTGGGAAATCTAACCTAGCTACAAGGGCTTCATCGGGAAAGACAGTGTTTCCTTCGAATGTGATATTACGGACATAATATCTGTTCCCTTCTTTTATATTCACCGTAATATGTACAGCTTGATTATCCTCATCATATTCTACAGAATCTGATATGAACTCATAGTCCATAAATCCTTCGTTTTCATAGAATTTCGATATTAAATCTTTATCTTTTTTATAGTCCTTTTTATCAAATTTAGATGATGACCAGAATTCATACCAAGACTTAGTATGAGTTTCATCGAATACAGATTCCAAATCTCCATTGCTAAATTCTTTATTTCCATTGAATTTGATAGATTCTACATAAAACTCAGAACCTTCTTCAACGTATATTTTCAAATCTATATAAGCATCCGAAGAATCTGATTGTAGTATTTCGGGGTAAATCTTTGCAAAAGTTAATCCTTCTTTATCATAAAGGTCTTTAATATCTTTTTTGATAAGATATAAATCATATTCAGTTACTATATCGCCTTTGTTTTTACCAACTGCTTTTTTAATTTCTTCTGAAGTAAGCTCGGAGTTATTAAATACTCTTATTTCAGTTAGTCGCTTATTCTCTTCGACTTTTATAGTTAGGAATATACCATCACCAACTACTTTATCGACTATTACATCAACATTCGAAAATTGACGGCGATCCCATAGAGCTTTCAGAGAAACATTCAGATTCTCATCATAAGGATATGATAAAGTCTCACCTTCTTTCAATCCAGTCAAAGCTATGATTGTAGAGGCGTCAGCACTACGTGCTCCCTCTACCTCTATACCAAGGATTTTGTATTTGAGTGTACTTTCTTGAGCAAAAAGAGAAGTAGTAAAAGCGAATAGTAATATGAAAATGATTTTACTTGCGTTTGATAACATCTATAACTTTCTTTAAATATGATTGTTCAGTTGATTCATTGATCTGGCTTGAAGTTTTACCAAATCGACGCTCCCTATGAGCATAGTCCATTAAAGCAGAGTACAATTCGTCACGACGGAATTCCGGCCAAAGCTTTTCGGTGAAGTAAATCTCCGAGTACGCTAACTCCCATAATAGGAAATTACTAATGCGGTATTCGCCACTAGTTCGGATAAGTAAGTCTGGGTCAGGAATATTGGCAGTTTGCAAATAACCTGAGAAAAGCTCGTCAGTAATGTCTTCTGGAGAAAGTTTACCACCACGCACATCTAAAGCAATCATCTGTATAGCACGCATTATATCCCAACGTGAGCCATAACTAATAGCTAGGTTTAAGTGCATTCCTGTATTGTCTTTAGTCTTTTCATAAGATGAACGAAGAATTTTCTGTACACTTTTCGGTAAAGAGTTAGTTTTACCTATAGTGTTGATAACTACTTGATTCTCATTAAGTTCTTTTAATTCTTTCTGCAAGAATATCTCAAGCAACTTCATCAAGCCATTAACTTCCAGAGGTGGTCTTTTCCAATTTTCTATGCTAAATGCATAAAGTGTAATGTGTTTGACACCTATTAGGGAAGCAGCATTCACTATATCGCGAACACTCTCTATCCCCTCTCTATGACCGTATAGACGTTGTTTCCCTTGTTGGTTAGCCCATCTGCCATTGCCATCCATAATGATAGCAATATGCTGAGGTATCTTACCCGTAGCTTTTATTAATTCTTGTTTGTCCTTATCTTCAGGACTCTGTTCTTTTATCCAAGACATATTGTATTTGTACAATTAATGAGTTACAAAAATAGTTTTTATATATAGAAATAAAAACTATTAGCATATAATTTATTAAATTTTAGATAGTTGCTTTGTTTTTTAATATTTGCGTTCGTATATTTGCTTCCCTTAACGGATAATTATTTAATATTGTTTCATAAATGGAAAAAACAAGTGAACAACAAAAATATAACTAAAGCAGATATCGTAGAAGTTATTGCTAGTAATACAGGTCTAACTAAAGTTGAAACTAAAGCAGTAGTAGAGGGTTTCATAGACACAATCATCACTACTATAGCTGAAGGAAAGCGTATTGAGCTTAGAGGTTTCGGTGTATTCAAACATAAAGCTAGAAAACCAAGAATGGCAAGAAACCCTAAAACTGGTGAAGAAGTGAAATTAGATAAAAGATATGTACCAGTATTCAAAGTTTCTCCTGACTTCTTTGACAAAGTAAATGTCGCTATCAAAAGTGAAAAAGGCGAAAAGTAAATTTAATTAAACAAAGGGTGATATATGCCAAGTGGTAAAAAGAGAAAGGGCAAGAAAATGTCCACTCACAAACGTAAGAAAAGATTACGTAAGAACAGACACAAGAAAAAGAAATAGACTAATCTAAAAAAGTCTAAAGTAATTATAAAAACTGCCGATATTAACTAGTATGACAAGTACAGTTTCAAATATCGGCAGTTTTAATTTTAAACCCAAATCCGAGGTAATCGCTTCGGAAGCACTGTCTATAGCCAAAGACGAATTAAAAGACTTATCAAAAAACTCATTTTCCAAAGTATTCAACCGAGTTGATAATTTCCTCGATTTCGGTACTACTAAGAACTTCGATTTCAGTAACTTCGATAAAGAAGAGATGAAATCATTCCTAAAAGTAATGTCAACGCTGATGAAAAAAGGTATAGTTGGATACGAATACTACGAAGTAAACGGCAAGACGGAAAAACACTTCATGACTACCTCCCTAGGTAATCGCCGCCTATATAATGCCGAATGGAAGAAGCGCGAAGAAAGCCGTGGTGGCTGGTTGGTGTGAAAATTCAATTTCACTATATTTTTTTTAATCTTAGAACATCGTTATATTTGGCAATTAAACTCTATCTAATTTTGATTTATGCAAAAAAACACATACATTGATTTATTTGCTGGCTGTGGAGGTCTTTCACTAGGGTTATGTAACTCTGGTTACTGGAAGGGTGCGTTTGCTATCGAAAAAAGTGAAGATGCTTTTAAAACTCTTGAACATAACCTTATCAAAAAGAAAAAGCATTTCGATTGGCCAAACTGGTTAGAACAAAAGCAACACGATATAAATGAAGTGCTTGAAAATAATTCAAAAAAATTAATTGAATTAAGAGGGAAAATTGATTTGGTCGCAGGTGGGCCGCCTTGTCAGGGTTTTTCAATGGCTGGAAGAAGAATAGAAAATGATTCTAGAAATGATTTAATTAATTCTTACATCAAATTCATTGACTATGTAAGACCAAAATTATTATTTTTTGAAAATGTCAAAGGCTTTACCCTTGGCTTCAAGAATAATGAAAAAGAAGGTAAAGCATATTCAAAATTTGTTGTTGAGGAATTGGAAAACTTAGGGTATACTGTTAAAGGTAGCTTAATCGATTTTTCAAAATTTGGAATACCTCAGAAAAGAACAAGGTTTATTTTAGTCGGTATTAATAATGATTTCATAATTGAAAATCCTCATCTGAATAAGAATAGTTTCTTTTGCGGTATTGAAGACAACAAAGAAGCTTTTTTAATAAGAAAGAATCTTACTATTAGCCCAAATTTAGAAAACGCTATTTCCGATTTACTACAAGCAAATGGAGAGAGAGAATCAGATACTCCCAATTTTAAAGAAGGTATTTACGGTGAAGCTGTCTCAGATTATCAAAGGTTTATTCGTAAATACAAAAGAAAAAACGGAAAAGTAGATAGTCATAGGTTTGCAAAACATACTGAAACCGTTAAAAATAGATTTAAAATTGCTCTTGATGAAAACCTTACAAGTTCTGCATATAGAGAACGATTCCAACTTAAAAAAAGTAGTACAAAAATCCTTGATGCGAATAAGCCTACTCCGACCATAACAACTTTACCTGATGACTTTATTCATTATTGTGAGCCTAGAATTATGACCGTTCGAGAATACGCCAGAATACAGTCTTTTCCTGATACATATGAATTTAAAGGTAAATATACCACTGGTGGGAAAAGGAGAACACAGGAAGTACCTAGATATTCACAAATTGGAAATGCTATTCCACCATTATTTGGTGAACAAGCAGGTTTGATTTTAAAACAACTAATAATGTAATGCAGAAAACACCTTTACAATTTAAAATTAGTTCTGCATTAAAGAACATTATAGGAAGTGATTTAATAAGTGACGATTTCATTGCTGTATTCGAGTTAGTCAAAAACTCATATGATGCACACGCTTCAAAAGTTGAAATAACATTTAAAAATATTTATTCCGACAACGCTAAAATCATAATCAAGGATAATGGCAAAGGAATGAACTATAATGATTTAATTAATAAATGGCTATTTGTTGCATACTCTGCAAAAAAAGAGGGTTCCGAAGAAGATAGTTACGATTATCGAGACAAAATCAAAATAAAGAGAGCATACGCTGGAGCGAAAGGAATAGGAAGATTTTCTTGTGACAGACTCGGCGGAGAATTATATATAGAAACAGTTAAAGATGAGAAAAAAGCAAAAGTCGAAACTTTATTAACTGAATGGGATAAGTTTGAAGGTAATTTAAAAGAAGAGTTTGTGAATATCAGTGTAATTCACGAAACAATTTCTAAAAGCAATTATGATTTAAAACAAGGTACAGTTTTAGAAATATCAAACTTAAAAAGTGATTGGAATAAGCAAAAATTTTTAGACTTAAAAGATGCTCTTGCTAAACTCATTAATCCAAACACGCAAGTTGGGGAAGATGAGTTTACAATTGAGTTAATTGTTCCTGATGAACTAAAGAATGACCAAAAAGAAAATGAATATCACAATATTGTAAACGGGGAAATACAAAATTTAATTTTTGAAACTCTAGAAATAAAAACGACAAAAATTGTAAGTAAAGTTCTTGACAAGAACAAAAAACAAATAGAAACTTCTTTAATAGAAGGAGGAAAATTAGTCTATAAAATTATTGAAGAAAATAAGTATGAAAACTTATTTAATGTAGATTGCGAGCTTTATTTTTTAAATCATTCAGCTAAACTGACTTTCAAAAAACGAATGGGAGTAGATTCCGTTAGCTATGGTCATATTTTCGTTTATAAGAATGGCTTAAGAATTTATCCTTATGGTGATAGATACGAAGACCCATTAAAAATGGATAACCGTAAAGCTCAAGGTTATAATAGATATTTAGGAACAAGAGAAACACTAGGTTACATCTCGATCAATGAACCTAATGATGAATTAAGAGAAACATCAAGTCGTGGAGATGGACTAATTAAGTCAAAACCATATTTTGAGTTAGTTGATTGGTTTTATGATAATTTAAAGCGCCTCGAAAAGTATATTATTGATATAACCGATTGGGGAAATGACCTGTCAAATGAAGATTATGTTAAACTTGACAATAAAGGTCAGCAAGAAGCAATTGAAAATTTAATCGCAAATCTTACAAAGTCAAAAGGGATTGTTTCGTTTGAAGTTTCCCCTGAAATTTTTGAGATAATTGATAAGAAGCAAGAGAAATCAACAAAGAATACACTAACAAAAATAAAAAAACAATTAGAAAGTGATGATTACGATAAAGATGCTATTGTCAATAGTATCTCTAAAATTGAAAAAAATATCGACCAGTTAAAAAAATCTACAGAAGAAGCTACAGAAGAAGCTTTTGATAAACTGATAAAAAATGAAGAACTAGAAAGCAATCTTGAAACAGAAAAGAAAAAAGGTGCATTTCAGGGTTCTTTGATTGGAACTGACAAAGAAAGAATTGTCGGGCTTCAGCATCAAATTTATCATTCGTCAAGTCGTGTCTCAAGAAACTTAAAACTCTTAATTCAACATCTTGGCCCTGATAATATTGATGTTAAAACACAAAAGTACATCAAAACAATTTCATTAGAAGCATCCAAGATTAACTCTATTGCAAACTTCGTAACTAAAGCTAATTTTAACCTCAAAGCTACTGAAGTTAAAATGGATATAGTTGACTTTATTAAGGATTATATTAATGAACTTTATTTATTAGAACATAAAGTTATTGACACTAAAATGAGTATACTAATTTCTGGACTTGAGAACAAAGAGTTTGTGAAAGAGTTTAGACCTCTTGAAATCACAACAATAATTGATAATATAATTTCTAACGCAGAAAAAGCTGAAGCGAATTCTTTAAAAATAAATTTTGCAGAGCAAAAGGATAATCTTGTTATTTCTTTTGAAGATGATGGAAAAGGAATTCCTGAAAAGAATCTTGTTAAATTATATGACCTTGGTTTTACAACTACTAATGGCTCTGGAATTGGATTATTTCAAGTGAATGACATAGTGAAAAATAGCTTAAAAGGTTATATAAATATAGAATCTAAGTTAAAGGAAGGTACAACCATTAAAATAAATATCAAATGAAATTAGATTACAAAATATTATGGTTAGATGACCAAATCAAAGACTTTATCGAAGACGAAATTATAGAAGAAGTTGAGGCATATTTGTCTCTTCAAGGTTTTAGACCAGAAATTGTCACAACCTCGAAATCAGATGAATTTTTCGAAATACTTGACAACTCGTATGACCTTATACTAACAGATTATCATCTTAATGACATAAATGGTGATGAAGTTATTAAAAAAATCCGTAGTCAAGATTATTCTGTAATGACCGAGATTCTTTTCTATACAGCTAAAGCTGATTTAAAAGATACTGATAAAATAAGTAGAGTAAGTTTCCTTGAGACAAACACTCTTCTTGGTGACCACAGAGATGAAGTATTACGTGCGACAATAAATTTGATTGCACTTACTATTAAGAAGTTTCAGAGTATAGTTGCTATGCGTGGTATGATTATGCACGAGACAAGCAGCTTGGACGTTGAAATGGAAAATATTCTTCAAAAAATATTAGAAAACTCGGAAACGCCAGACGATATTATTGCGGTAATTAAAAGTAAGTACAAAAAGTCGAATGAGAAATTCAATGAAAATATTGATAAAGTTGACGATATTGAATCAATTTTAAGAACTATTGGAGCTTCTCATAGATGGAGAGCGATAGTTAGAAATTTAAGTGATGGAGAAATAAAGTCTATTATGGCAGACTATGAAAAAGAAATCATTTTGATTCGGAATAAATTTGCACACGCTGAATTAATTGATAATGGCGACCGTCAGTATTTCAGAGACAGAAAAAATGGATTAGATTTTAATGAAGACTTCTGTAAAAAAGTACGAGAAGACTTATTAAAGCATAAAGGGAATATTGACAGTTTAAATTCGGAATTAGGTTAAAACCCCATATTATTTATAATTCATCCCTTCTTCCAGCAATTCGAAGATAATATCAAGATGATACTTATGTGTTCGGAAAGAAAGAACGGCTATTCGCATCCAAAACTCTCCGTCAAGTGTAGTGGATGATATAAATACTCGACCATCATTATGGATTATACTCAGTAGCTTTTTGTTAATTTCATTTGCATCTCCTGATTTTGGTACATAGCGGAAAGCAGCGACTGTTAGATCTGGCTCTGGCCCTACCTCAAACCCTAGTTCTTGTACTTTCTGGTAGAAGTAGCGAGTAAGCCATATTTTCTCTGATAGGCAAGCTCTGAATGGAGCTATACCGTGCAATTTCATCGGAACCCACATACGTAATCCACGGAAGTGGCGGCTTAATTCGGGTGACAAATCAGCTGGCGAATATTCTTGCTGATAGTCCTTTGTGTCTTGCATATAGTTAGCATCATAGGAGTTGGCTTCTAGTAAGTGCTTTATATCTTTGACCATAACTATGCCTACTCCATAAGGTAGGAACATTCCCTTGTGTGGGTCAAGTATCACTGAATCGGCTCTGTTGATACCGCATAGCTTATCTTTCGTCTCATCACATAGTAAGAAGAATCCCCCATAAGCACCATCTATGTGATACCATAGTTCGAATTTCTCTGCTATATCAGCTAATTTATCCAATGGGTCTATTGCTCCTACATCAGTTGAACCAGCAGAAGCAACTAGCATAAATGGTTTTAAACCATAAGCTTTATCTTTTTCTATTTGTTCAGTCAGTAATTCTGGAATCATTCTATATCCACTATCCATTGGGATATATCGCAGTTGGATTTCGTGTAGTCCTACTATTTTCAGGGCTTTAGTTACGCAATGGTGGGCTTGTTTCGTTAAGTATATCGTACAGTTTTCAATGTCCTTGGACTTAATTTTCTTAGCTATTCTTGCTGTTGAGATTGCTATCAGATTAGCCATACTCCCACCAGAAGCAAGATTACCACCAAACCCTTTTTCATATCCGACCAACTCCCCCACCCAATCTATTACTTGATTCTCAATCCTGACAGCACCGGGAGTAGCAAAGAAAACTCCAGAATAACGATTCATAACAGCCGCTAGGTAGTCACCAATAGCCGCACCATAAATACCACCACCGGGTATATAGCCAATATGACCACCAGAAGCGGGGTTTATCCCTGCTCTATTTACGTTCTGTTCTAGGAAATCAATTAATTTATCGGTGTCTGTTGGGGTTTCTTCGAATGGGAAATCATCGAATGCTCCATCATTTGTGTAGTCATTGATGAATGCTTTTTTGCTGTGAATATCATCTAGGAATTGCTCGGAGTAATCTGAGACTTTGCTCATATATCCTGCTCTCTTTTCCCTATTTGGCTCTAATTCAAGTCCTTCTTTCTCGTACTTACTTATTAACTGCTCTATATCTTCTAAATTCATTTTTTTCGTTTGTGTTATTTATTCTTTGACAACATAATATTTTATCATCTTAAAATATGTCAAATCCACACCATTTCGCTCTGCAACTTCCTCTTTTTGCACCTCGAATCCTTTGGAGAGGAAAAAGGGGACGGCCGTAGTGCTTACATTTGCATCTATTTTTTCAAATCTATAAATCTTCGAAGCTACTAACATTTGTTCTAATAGAAGTGAACCCACTCCATTTCGTTGATGGGTTGTACTTGCATATAGTAAGTCCAAGTACCCTTCTTTCGTAATAGAAGAAAAGCCAAGTAATTCGCCTAATTCATCCACACATACATAGAAAAGTTGCTCATTAATCTTCTGAAGAAATCGCTCGGGTCTAGTTTCATCATCTAACCATGCTTCGATTTGCTCAGGAGTGTAATGCTTAGAATTGATAATTTTCACTGTATCATAGTAGAGACTAAGTACAGCATCCAAATCATCTTCTTTTGCTCTTCTGATTGAAATTTTCATCTATGTTTTTTAATTTTTTCGTATATTTTAAAAATCTATAATTAAAATACGGAAAAACAATGATTAAAAATATACTTTTTTTAATAATCTGCTCATTATTATTTGTTAGTGAGTCCTCAGCTCAGAACGGTAAGCAAATAACACTGTTTGTAAAAACTCAGTATAATCAAGATGGCACCGTTACTCTTAGCTGGCCAAAAGATGAAGCATTTGATGGATTATATTACATTTATGAGAATCAATCTAAATTCAAACAAACTTATAAATACATTGGGAATGTGAAATCCCCCGAAAATGAATGGACTGACCAAGCTTACACAAAAGGTCAGGTAAAAGAATACAAGATAGAAAAGAAAAACAGCGGCAATCAAATTGTCTCTTTTGATTTCATAACCGTTGGCAACGAGGTCAATAGATACGGATTATCTGGAAGTATCCTGATATTAGTAGATGATACTCATTTACAGGCCCTTTTAACAGAATTAGATGTTTTAATGAATGACCTCAAAGGTGAAAGTTGGGAAGTAGCAATTATGCCAGTTTCACGAGAAATGACTCCTCCTCAAATAAAGGACTTAATAAAAGCAGCTAATGAAACTAGCAAGTTTAAGCTAACAACCTTATACCTAATAGGTCACGTACCTGTTCCATATAGTGGTCATTTCAGCACTACGGGAGCTTCGTATCCACCCGATGGACATACAGAAGGTTCGGGTAACCACACAGGGGCTTGGCCTGCGGATATGTATTATGCTGATTTGGACGGAATTTGGACTGACGCAACTGTGACTTATGAGGCAAGTGCTCAAGAAAGAAACAATAACCGCCCGGGTGATGGTAAATTTGACCAAACGAGATTAGTAAGCGATGTAGATTTGGAAATGGGGAGAGTCGATTTCTACGATATGCCTGCTTTTGCCGATGATGAGCTAACATTACTTAAGAACTATTTGAATAGAGCTCATCTATGGAGAACTGGTCAAATAGAGTCAATAGACCGAGGTCTAGTAGATGATAATTTCAAAAGTTATATGATTAGCAATACTGGTTACAAAGCAATTGGTGCACTAGTTGGTACTGACTCACTTTTCGATGATAGAGACTATATAACAGAGCTAAAAGCCGATAAATACTTACTAAGCTTCGGAATGGGTGGTGGCTCATACAGTAGCTGTGGCGGAGTAGGTACTACTGCTGATTTTGCAGCTGGTAATATAAATGCTATTTTCACTGGAATTGCGGGTAGCTATTTCGGTGATTGGGATACTAAAAATAACTTACTAAGAGCAGCATTGGCTTCGGGAGCATTATCTAGTTTTTGGGGCGGAATACCCAACTGGTACTTACACCCAATGTCAACTGGTGAATCTATAGGATATTGTGCTAGATACTCTATGAATGCCGCTTATACATCATTCAACAGTAGTCAGCAACTAATACACGTAGCACTAATGGGAGACCCGACTCTGAGGTTCCGTCCAATTACTCCTTCTGGTGAGTTGCGATTGACAAATTCTGTAGATGGTATCTTATTAGAATGGGATAAAGTAAATGGCGATATAGACGGATATAACTTATACAGATTAAATAATGAAACACTTGAAGCCGTTAAGGTAAATGATGAAATACTAACGGAAACATCATATCTTGATTTGAGTTGCCCTACGGGTCAATTCTACTATCAACTAAGAACAGCTAAGAAAGTATCTACAGCTTCGGCTAGTTATTATTCACTTGGAGTTGGCTCAGCAAGTGCACCGATTGATTACATTACTTCAGTAACTTACAATAATAATGACGGTTTCGGCATAGCTCCGAACCCTTCATTCGGGCATTTCAAATTGCAATTACCAACAGACATTAGCTTGGTCAACAAGATAGTAATTCAAGATTTGACTGGCAGAACTGTAACAGAGTTAGTGGGTAATTTCACTACTCAAAGCACTATAAACACAGCTCTA
Source organism: Bacteroidota bacterium (assembly GCA_048267165.1). Classification (GTDB taxonomy): domain Bacteria; phylum Bacteroidota; class Ignavibacteria; order Kapaibacteriales; family UBA2268; genus PGYR01. The sequence continues at coordinate 12,851 of JBLWYD010000037.1, read as the reverse complement.
CCTATGGGAACATATATGCTATTAGCTACTACTGACAAAGGTCAGTTCGTAGAGAAGATACAGATTGTTAGGTAGGGTAAATAAAATGAATTGTAACAAGGGAGCAAGCTCCCTTGTTGTATTTCAACTTAATACACACTTTGTGGGGTATTGGTGAATTAATGAAAATTGGTAGCTATTACCTTCTTGAGTCGGAATTTATATAATCAATCATCGTTGGTCTCCCCTAGAACCCACCATCAAACGTATAGCCAAAACTAACGCCGTACATATTACTAGCCCCATCACTATAGCGATGTTGGAAGTAAACCGATAGCATAAAATCATTCAAATCGAAAGCAGAACTATCATCGCTTTTTATGCCTATGATGGAAAAAATCGGCAGACCTGCTCGTAGCCGAAGCTTAGGATTCTCGAAGCTCGAATATCCTAATTGGGCCTGTAATAAGTTGAACAACCCAACACCTATATACCCCGTAACTTCGCTGCTCGACTCAAAGCTCTTATTCACGAACCAATTCTCATAGACTAAACTAAAGTTAAACCACACGATTGACTTCGAATACTCTATCCCAATGGCTTGGCTACTATTCAGCCCTTCGTAATTGTAAGAAACCATTATTTCGTTCATATTTATCGGCTTAGTTTCGTGACTATCTGCCCTATAGAAAGAGAGTATTAGCAGTAAGGTCAGAAGTAGTTTTTTCATTAGTTAATATTCAAATTTAGTTAGAAAGATTATTGAAACTTAAGGAAATCTAGAATATAATGTTATTTCTGATAAGTAGTTAATTTATATTACAATGTGGAGATTATTCACTAATAATCATCTCAATATTTATCTTATCTATTCTTTTAACTATTCTATTATTAAAATCAAAAATAGATTCTCTAATTGTCTCGATTTTATCAGGAATACCTGGATAGTAAAAATAATCAAATGTATTTCTGTCATCTATTCTAATTACTGCCGTTTCTAAAGCTTTATTAATTTCATTTTCATCAAATTTCATTTGTATAAAAAATTGTCTTAGAAATTCTTTTGTACCATTTGGATCTATACTAATCTCATGTTTTAAAGAACAATATTTTTCTTCATAATCAATATAATCAAACATTATATTAGCAATAGCACTTATAGGTTCCCCTCCAAACATATTGGGTAATTCATCGTCATAGGTCATTGGCTCATTTACGTCGAACTCAAGACCCAAGGGGAAATGTAAGTACTGTAGTTCTTTGAAAGCTAATTGTTCTAATCCCTCTCTTGAACTATAAATCTGTTTAATTGGTAACAATGCGCTTATTAATGCCTTTTTCTTTACCTCATCATCATCAGCCATTAATAATATCATTTCATCAAATAACGTATTCATAAATTCGCTTATCTCATTCCAATTCAATATTTCAATAAATTCCCCGAGTTCAGAGGTTTTGTATATGATTTCAGATATATTGTATTTTGATAACTTATCATTATAAACTTCTGGAATATCGTAGTTATTTCCTAAGTTGGTTTCATAAGTCCATTTAATGATATAAGAAGAATCTGTTTCTTCTAAAACTGTAAATTTTGCTGTATAATTATTGTGTTGATCTTTTACCAATTTATCATCGCTCCACTGTTGGGTCGTTTTGAATACTTTATAATCATAACTATCACCAACAGACCAATAAGCAACAAATGAAATTTTAGAATCTTCTTCTTCGCTACGCAAAGGAATAAAGATTATAATAATAAGTAGAAAATAAAATAAAAGGTATTTAACTTTATTCATAAGAAGTTATTTTTTGTAAAAAAAGTTATAGTAATATAAAGAAAATATTCAACTAAGTAGGTAGGAAGAAATGGATAAAGTTTCTTCATCTCAGTATCTTTTCCATTTTACGTCCTTTGGCTAATTCATCGACTAATTTATCCAAGTATCTTACCTGCTTCGTTGTTGTGTTTTCAATTTCTTCTATTCTGTAACCACATATAACACCTGTTATTTGGTCTGCATTAGGGTTTAGATCTGCCTTCTCAAAGAATGTTTGAAATGATACCTTATCGTCAATCATTGCTTGTCTTTTTGCATCATCAAAACCTGTTAACCACTCAATAACTTCGTGCAATTCTTCTACGGTTCTGCCCTTCTTTTCTACCTTAGTAACATAATGCGGATATACCGAAGCAAAAGTTAATTCCGCCATTCTTTTGTCGTGTTCTGGTGTTGTATTCATTTTGCTATAACCTAATTAATTTACCTTTTCTTTTGACTATATTTTTATAGTCCCACTGTATTGTTATTGATTTTTCTAACCATCTATTCAAATCAATGGTGTTCACTTGCTCAATCGATGTGAAGAATATAGATGCATCTTTGAACTTGCCTGTGCTTGGCTTTAGCTCATCTTCTTCGAAATCTATCCCACTCCAAAACATCAGTCGAATGCCTTTCTTTTCCTTGCTATAACCTACTATTGGGTTACCATCTATAAACCAAACGGGATGAGCATGCCATATCTTACTTTCGGCTTCCGGCAATTGATTATCAATAGTAGCAGAAAGCAAATCACAGATTTCTTTGTCTTCAGCCAGTTGATTGGCGTTGAATTCTTCTATTTCTTTTTTCATTTGATTATTACTTTTTTTAGAATTTCATTATTAATAATAATTAAATAAGCACTTTTATTAAAATCAAAACAGGTTATACTGACTCTTGTATCATTCTGATATGATTTTGAAAATATTTCTTTACCACTAGTCGTATAAATACTTAAATGATTTATTTTGTTATTAATACTTGAATAAATATTTATAACACCGTTTGACTCAGCTATTATAAATTCTTCATCTTCAAAATCTGATTCAATAATTGATGAAATTGAAGATGCTGTTTGAACAACTGAAAAAATTCCTTCCGCAGGAATCTCTAAAGAATATACTTCACCTTCTTTAATACTACCTATTGATTTTTTAACCCAATACTCCATTGGTTCATTCCGTCCATTACCTAATGAATAAATTGATTGGTATGACCCCGCTGGTAATCCTGACAAATCAACAGTTCCAGAGTTAGTCGCCATAATATTAAGTACTAAGTTCCCATCTTTGTTTATAAAAGCGACTGGGTCAAAACTTGATGAGTCTGAGAATGCTTCATAACGAACAGCACCATTAGAAATTAATTTGAAATAATGTCGAAAGTACTTCACAGGTGGCTGTAAATCAAGCCCATATTCATTATTACCATTGTCCTTAATCGATAATAGTCCTCCGCTCCAGTCATTACCTACACTGCCAAATGACCCTTTAAATTCGTACGAAGAAACATTAGCTAATTTCAAGCACTTATGAAGATAGTCATACTCATGCCCATTTGCCCACCACTCTAACATAGAAGTATTAACTCCATTAACTTTAGCATTTTCATATATCTGTATAAGATTATCGTCAGTTCTTCCAGCGTAAGCATGAAATGAATATTCGCTCCAATAATCTGAAACTCCAGGAACTTTTATAAAATCAGAATACATCTTACCAGTAGCATTGAACAGATTAGTATTTGAACAAGCTATAAAATCTGGACTATATCCTATGCTCTTTAATCTATTACCAGCAGCAACCAAACACTCACCTACTAAATTTCCATTACCGAATTTAGCTACATCTGGCTCTAGTAGTACTTCTACAGCATCTGGAACGAATCCATATTTATTTTCCATATGCAAAAATATTGCTTCAATAAACTCAGCATATTCTTCTGAATTTTGATGGATTATTGTACCACCAGTACCCTCATTTAACTGAGGCGTAAAGGCAACAACACATAGATTAATATAAAGGTCAGTTTTATTTTGAATCGCCCTATTACGCAGAGGGATTATCACATTCTCGATTGTCGCTTCTAATTCGGTAAAGTAGAAACCATCCCAATTGATACTATTGGGGTCATCATTATCATTTTCAGTTGCATAACGATTACTTCGCCAAACTTCATATTCTATTAAACTATCTTGGTATTGTTGATAATAATCAATTGAGTTCTCACTTCCAGAACGGACTTCTAATCTTATCCTATTTATACCAAGTGAATCGACAGTTAATGCAACTAGATCATCGATAACAAATTTTACAAGCCCTTTGGGAAGTGAGCCTCCATTTTCCCAATGTCCAATTGTCTGATAAGATTTACTAAAATCTAAAGTAATTGTTTGAGCTTTTAAGTTCAATGTAAAAATAATTGAAGCCGAAAGAATAAATGTAAATAATTTAATCATATTAAAATTAAAATTTTGTTAGACATAATATATTAGAACCTTATTAAGAAAAAGATACAATACTGTTGAGAATAATGACATTTCAAATCTCAATTTACAAATTATTTGCCGTAAAATATACTGCGATTAAGAGAAGTAATTGCCGGATTTCACTAATCCAAGCACGGAAGATTTAGAATGTAGTTCGTACTTCTTCCTGCTTCTCCTGAATCCTTGAGAACCCCCTTCCCTACTAAATCTTGGATATCTCTGAGGGCTGTATCTCTGTGTACATTTGTCATCTTCGCCCATTTGGATGTATTTAACTTACCTACGAAATTGCCCAGAAGTTTATTGATCATTTCAGTTTGTCTGTCATTGAAATTAGAGTTTTTATGAAGTTCCCAGAACTTTGCTTTTACCAATATTTTAGATAATGAAACTCCTGTTTCCTCGAGTGCTTCTATCAGACGCTCAAAGTACCACACAAGCCAATGACTAATATCCATACTCCCTTTTTGGGTGGACTCCAATATGTCATAATACCCTTTTTTCGATTTCATAATTTGGGAGGACATACTATAGAATCTTTGGCTAGTTCTATCGGCTCTAGCTAGCTGACACTCGGCTATTGCTCGGGCAATTCTACCATTACCGTCATCAAAAGGATGGATACTCACGAACCACAAATGAGCTATCGCTGATTTAACAACTGGCTCTGTGCTGTCATTCGTGTTGATCCACACTATGAACTGGTTCATTTCCTCCTCTAATCGTATGGCGTTTGGAGCAGTGTAGTGTACCTTTTCTTTGCCTAATGGCCCCGATACAACTTGCATTTGCCCGTGTTTATCGTCTCTCCAATCACCAACCGTAATCTTGTGCATCCCACTTCTTCCAGTCGGGAAAAGCGCCGCGTGCCATCCGCACATTCTATCTTTGGTCAATGGGTCTTTGTATTTCTGAGTGGCGTCTAGCATCATCTCTACTATGCCCTCTACATCTTTACTAGCAATCGGAAGCCCCGATATATCCATCCCTAACCGTCTAGCCACGGAAGACCGTACTTCTTCGGGATTAAGGAACTCGCCTTCTATTTCGCTGGTCTTGACTATGTCTTCCGTTATTGTTTCGAGTATGGCTTCGTCTCTTAGTTCAAAACCAATACTTTCCATTCTACCTATCAACCGCCCTTGCAAATCACGGACTTTACTCACGTATGGCAGCAAAGTCTCGCTATCCCAATGGAAGTTTGGCCAATCTTTTCTCTGATGTAAATATATAGTCATTTTCTAATTGCCGTAAGTTATACTGCAAATATACTAATTATTCGCCGCATCGCAAGTTATTTGCCGTATATTTAACGGCGATTAAGGGAGGTAATTGCCGGATGTAATGATTATTCTCTAACAAAGATGGTTAATTTAAATTGTTTAAGAATTAATGTACTAAAAATAAATTCAGACAAAAGTGCTGGTAGGAATAAGAATAAGAACATAATATCGAAAGGGAAGCCCCAGAACTTCCAAATAATTAGAGAACTGACAAGAGTAAGTAATCTCGTTAGAAAAATTATAATAGTGCCGAGAGACAATGATACTTTATTCCTCTTGAGTATAATAGCCTGAAATATAGCACCTGCTATAAATGTAATCGAACCCAAATATAGAATAAGAATTAATAATTCTGCTAGTGGTGTTGGTAGTTGTTGCATTATTTAAGAATCAATTGATGACTTGGAGTTTTGGGGTTCAATCCAGCCGATTGCATATTAATAGACTTATCTTGTCTGTATAAAGCTTCAGCTGTCTTGCTTCTTTTTTTATTCCGTCCGCAGACAACCAATATGTTGGGGGTGTTATTCATCTTATTCTTTAAGGTTTACTTCTAAATCAAAGTGTTTGTTTTTAACCCAATCGTCATAATAGTCACGAAAATGCATGTGGCAAATATCATTATTAGAGATATGATTCTTAACTTGTTCGAAGAATTTACAAATCTCTAGTAGCTCATCCTTTGAGGCGTAAATCATTCCCAATTTAGCATCTTCAGCTAACGCATCGTCATCGTCAGAATATGTTTTTGAAAAATATAGCTTCATTTCGTTCTCATTTTTGATATCTAAATTTATTTATAGAAAGTTTTAGCTCATGTTTCTATTTCTAACAAGGCACTCGACTTTTGGTTATTAAAAAGATCAACAATTTTGTTAATAACAAGTTCCATTATATCATCTATCTTATTTCGATCAATTTCAATTTCATTTAAATAATTCCAAAGAGGTTCATCATTATCGCTAAAGACATAATCACATTCTTCAAAATCAATACTTTTTTTTCTCTTAGTTACAGAAAAAATAGAAACCTTACCAGAATTACATAGTGTAACGTCATAGTAAGCTAAAACATTTGCAGGGCTTTTAGAAACAAGTTCAGAACCTTTGTATATTCTTTCAATATACGGTGGTCTGTCTCTATTAATATTGATGTTTATTCTTACTTTCATTATTCATTTACTTAGTTTAAGATCCGAGGAAGCTTCCTCTTGTTTCCTTCTCTAATTCTCATTACTTTCCTTCCCATATCCTTCATAGTAGTATGATTGGTCTATACCCTTGAAAATAACTTCTCTATTGTCAACTTCTTCGGTTAAGTTAGCTGTGAGTAAAGTTTTTATCTCCAGCTCATTGATAGGGCTGCGTTCCATTGCTTGCAGATAGAGTGTTTTATCAACGTCCTGCCAGTTGACTACTTTCTTTTGGCTCTTTTTCAATATCATATCAAGCCATATCCGCATTGACCGACCATTTCCATCTAAGAAAGGATGAGCAATATTCATTTCTACATATTTGGAGATAATATGCTCTAAAGTGTCTTCGGGCATTTGCTCTATCTTCACTAATATCTCATTCAAGTATAGTGAATTAGCAAACCTAAAGCTTCCTTTTGTTATGTTTAGTGTTCGAATTTGCCCAGCATAATCATACAAACCATCGAACAAATACTTGTGTACTTGTTGTAGTCCTTTGGTAGTACCTACTTCAATAGAGTCAATATCACCTGATTCAAATAGGCGATAGGCATTTTCTATACTTTCATTATCTATATTCTTCATAGTCCCCAAATATACAAAAAAACCCCAACATCACTGTCGGGGTTCGTAAAAATAATTAGCTGATTATAATGAGATTATAGTATCTCGATTATCATTGCGTTTGCTTCGCCGCCACCAATACATAGAGTAGCCAAGCCGTATTTGCCGCCTGTGCGTTTAAGTGCATAGATTAGAGTAGTCAATATACGTGCACCAGATGCTCCGATTGGGTGACCCATAGCCACAGCTCCACCGTGTATATTCACTTTCTCTCTATCTATTCCCAATTCCTTGATTGAGTGCATAGGCACTACTGAGAATGCTTCGTTGATTTCGAATAAGTCGATGTCGCTAACTTGCATATTTGCTTTTTTCAATACTTTTTGGATAGCTGAAGTCGGTGCAGTTGTGAACCACTCAGGTGCTTGCGCGTGCGAGCAATGAGCTACGATTCTTGCCAATGGCTTATGACCAGCAGCTTTTGCAGTTTCTTCGTCTTGTACTACTATCGCACACGCACCATCGTTCAGGTTAGAAGCGTTTGCAGCAGTTATAGTACCGTCTTTTGTGAATACTGGGCGTAACTCAGGCACTTTTTCGAATCTTACTTTTCCTGGGTCTTCGTCTTTGTCTATTGTTACATCGCCGCGTCTATCAGCGATAGTTATCGGGATTAACTCTTCAGCGAAGTAGCCTTTTTCTTGAGCTTCTAGTGCTTTTTTGTACGAGCTAATAGCGTATTCGTCTTGTGCTTCACGAGTGAAATCACATTCACCAGCACAAATCTCACCAGCGTTCCCCATGTGGAATTTGTTGTAAACGTCCCAAAGGCCGTCATTTATCATAGAGTCAACTAAATCAGTATTGCCCATTTTGAAGCCATTTCTTGATCCCATTAGTAGGTGCGGAGTGTTAGACATTGATTCTTGTCCACCAGCTACTATAGTAGTAGCATCGCCTGCTTTGATAGCTTGGTCAGCTAGCATAACTGCTTTAAGACCCGAGCCACATACTTTGTTGATAGTCAAACATTCTACTGACTGAGGTAAGCCAGCGTAAATAGCTGCTTGTCGTGCAGGTGCTTGTCCAACGCCAGCTGTTAATACGTTACCCATTATCACTTCGCTTACATCTTCGCCTTTAACGCCAGCTCTAGTCAAAGCTGCTTTGATTACTTCTGCACCCAACTGAGGAGCTGTTAGAGGTGACAATCCACCCAAAAATCCACCGATTGGAGTTCTTACTGCTGATAAAATTACTGTACTCATTATTCAATCCTTTTTTAATAGTTCAAATTTTCATTAGTTTTATAATGGATTTGTGCCATTATTATTTTTTCTTTTCACAAATTTAACAAAATAAAACAGATGAAACTTATATTTGACGAATTTGGACCCGCATTAACTAATACTTACATAGTTATAGATAAATCGACTAACTATGCAGTAGTTATAGACGTACCTCCGAGCAGTTTGGAATTTATCAACAAAACGCTAATAGATGAAGCCGCTGAACTAAAAGAAATATGGCTAACTCACTCGCATTGGGATCATACGGCTGACGCTCCCGACTTGCGTGACCAGCATAATGTACCAGTCTATCTGCACGAAGAAGACGAGTACCGCTTGCTTGACCCCAACTCTTATGTTGGTGGTTTCCCTTTACCATTTCAGATGAGAGGTATAAAAGCTGATAAATATCTGAAAGAAGGAGACGAACTAGTATTAGGTCATCAGAAGTTCCGAGTGCTAGAAACTCCGGGGCATACAGAAGGCGGAGTCATATTCGTTAATGATGAGCAGCAAACAGTAATAGTCGGCGATACTATTTTCAAGCAAAGCATAGGCCGAACGGATTTACCCGGTGGTGATTTCTCGGAGTTGATGGATAGTATAAAGGATAAAATACTGACATTACCAGATGAGTTTGCACTATATCCAGGGCACGGCCCACGTACATCTGTCGGAAGCGAGCGAAAGATGAATCCATTTATAAAGCAATACATAACGAATCAATGAAAAAATATCTCTTACTAAGTATAATACTATTGCTCAGCGGTTGCTACTCTTTTACTGGTGGTAATATACCTGCACACTTGAAGTCTATATACATACAACCTGTTCTAGACCAATCTGGGTATGGTAATCCCCTATTTCGGGATAAATTAGCACAATCACTAATTGACGAGTTCAGAAGTGATAACTCGTTCAATATAAACGAAACAGCTGGCGGCGATGCCAAGTTGGAAGTGAATATTAATAATATATCCGATGCTCCTATAGCAGTTTCGAGCGGAGCAATAGAGACAGAAAGACGAGTAACAGTGCGATGCAAGGCGATTTATTATGATAACGTAAAGCGGAAAGAGATTTGGAGCAAAGATTTCTCCGCTTATCAGAACTATGAACTTAATAATGCCCTAGCTAATAGGAATGAAGCAATTGACGTAATACTAGAGCAAATAGCCAATGACGTCTTGCTAGCCGTTGTATCGGGTTGGTAATAGCTACTCTGCAACTTATCATCATATTTGGATAAAAGATTAGAAAACGATAAGTTGGATTTTTGGGGCAGAATTATAACGAGAAATCAAATATACTTGTTTCGTATTATTTAATTTTTTCATAACTTTGCTGTTTATTTTAGTTACAAAAAGGTATATAATTTCCGAATGGAAAGTTTACTTATAGCTATTTACTTCGTCGCACTTACAATACTCTTTGGATTCGGTATCCACGGAATCGTGCTACTACACTACTACCGCAAAACTCGTAAACAGGATATGCCCGATCTTAAAGATCCAGAGGAATGGCCTGTTGTTACCGTACAACTACCTATGTTCAATGAACTATATGTAGTAGAGCGACTAATCAAGTCTGTCTGTGAAATAGATTATCCACAAGATAAGCTAGAGATACAAGTACTTGACGATTCTATAGATGAGACTCAAGCATTAGCTAGAAAGCTATGCGATGAGTATCAGAAGAAAGGATTCGATATTACTTATATTCACAGAACTGACAGAACTGGATACAAAGCCGGAGCTCTAAAAGAAGGACTAGTAGTAGCGAAAGGCGAATTCGTCGCTATTTTTGATGCTGACTTTGTACCTAATACTGACTTCCTAAAACGTACTGTACCTCACTTCCAAAATGAGAATGTAGGAATGGTACAAACAAGATGGGAACACCTAAACGGTGATCACTCATACCTAACTAAAGCGCAAGCAATAGCACTAGACGGACACTTCGTTATAGAGCAACAAGTTCGTAACAAAGCTGGCTTTTTCATCAACTTCAACGGTACTGCTGGTATTTGGAGAACTTCTTGCATTATGGATGCAGGGAATTGGCAAGCAGACACACTAACTGAAGATTTTGATTTGAGCTACCGTGCACAGCTAAAAGGATGGAAGTTTATGTTCTTAAACGACGTAACTTCTCCAGCAGAATTACCTGCTGACATCAATGCTCTGAAAACACAACAATTCCGTTGGACTAAAGGTGCTGTGGAAACAGCTAAAAAGCTTTTACCAATGGTTTGGAAAGCAGATATAACTCCGAAAGTAAAATTCGAATGTTTTATACATTTGACTAGTAATATAGTTTTCCCTTTCATTATCCTAGTGGCTATGCTCAACATACCAATAGTAATGATTAAGAACTCAACTACTGGCTACGACAATATATACTCACTAATGTCTATATTCGTACTAGCGTCTATCTCTACATTCCTATTCTATATGTACGGTCAAAAGGCAATACACTTAGATTGGAGAAAGAGAATATTGCTATTCCCTGTGTTCTTAGCTGGCTCTATGGGCTTGGCAGTGAACAACACGAAAGCAGTATTAGAAGCACTTGTTGGTAAAAAATCTGAGTTCACACGTACACCGAAAGATGGTGACAAAGCTCCTAAGACAGTTGTTAAGAAGAGATACAGACAGAACAAAGTTACAATGTTAGTAGCAGTAGAGCTATTATTAACTCTATACTTTATGGTAGGTATCGGATACTCAATATACCACCTAGAAATAGCCGCTATTCCATTCCAAATACTATTCCTACTTGGTTTCGGTACAGTTGGGTTTATGTCCCTACGCCACGCCTTTGGTAGGTAGAATAAGATATTCTCAAAAAAACACTTTTATTAAATTTCATTTATTAAAAGTGTTTGATATTATCCATCACAATCAATTCGATTCTTTTAAGAAAAAAAAAATTTATCCTTGGATTTTATCCTTGGATTTTATCCTTGGATTTTATAATTTAATCTCAATATCTCATTAGATTAAAATAATTTATCTTGCTTAAGGATAGGTTTTTGATAAATATTCGGCACAATTATTAAATGATATTAGATATAAGTCATTTTGTTTAATAATATATACGAGGTTAGTTATGAAAAAGTTATTTGTTATTTCATTTTCTTCCATAATCATTTTGATTATGAACACTTCTTTGCTGAAAGCGGGTTGCCCTCCAGGAGCAAGTTCTAATACATTTATTTATACAGTAGCAGGCTGTGAATATACTTTCGAAGTATGTTATGAATGCACACCTTCTGGAAGCCCTGGATGGTTTTCCTTTGGGAATTATAAAAAGAATGATCCACTTTGTATTAATGGTATTAATATGAATACAGTGAAAGATTCAGTAAGAAATCAAATGCACCAAAATATTTTGTGGTTATATTCTTTGTGTACTGATGATATTCCGCCCTGTGGGTTAGGTGTTGATAAATGGCAAGAAAGAGAGTATGATTGTTGGTATATGTATGGTAATTATGATGATACAATAGAATATAGAATATGTGATTTTGGTTCATATTGTGTGAGAGATTTAGATGTTTGTTTCGACCAAACTTATGGTCCAATTGTAACACCTACGAGTGGTTGGTATCATCACGGAACTTCTAATTGCGATGTTAATTCAACTATGCCTTCATATCCAGACCCTGGCTACGCATCTGATTGTTGGTTTAATACGATTTGTGGTCAATAGAAATAAAATAATAAAGAGAAAGTTATGAGAAAGAAGTTTAAATATTTAATTGTAATTATAATAGCATCTACTCTCAATAGCTTTTCCCAAATAAGCACTATAACACCTTTTATATACGATGTAAAAGGTGTTAATGCTTATGAGGAAGTTGTTATTGCTTATGGGAATTTAGGTGTAGCGAACTTATCATTTGACAAAGGCAAGACATGGGAAGACATACAAATTGAAGGTGGTCAAAACATAGTTAATATGGTCTATAATAATAATTCTTTAGTTGCATTTCTAGAAGATGGAGATGTTAAAACCTCAATTGATAATGGTAAGACTTGGAGTTTACAAATAAATGTAAGTGATAGTATTATCTACACAAGTATTTCTAATGACTATTATGTAATTAGAGCACAGCATAACTTAATCGTACTTGACAATGATTATAATATAAGTTCTCGAATTAAATTAGAATTTAGATATAAGGTAAATTACAATTCTGAAGTTACATTAAAAAATACCCCA
>JBLWYD010000036.1:0-30937 GCA_048267165.1 Bacteroidota bacterium | reverse complement strand
TTTGAAACAGTAAATAATGTAGATTTCTCTCAAAGACCTTTTAAAATGAAAACAGAGAAAGGTGAATACACTGCTGATACTGTTATCATCTCGACAGGAGCAACTGCGAAACTACTTAATATACCTAGTGAGGAAACTTATTGGGGTTCTGGAATTTCTGCTTGTGCAACTTGTGATGGATTCTTCTTTAATGGAGAGAAAAATCTATTTATAATAGGTGGGGGAGATACTGCGATGGAAGAAGCACTTTTCCTTACTAAATATGGTCAAAAAGTTACTGTAGTTAATAGAAGTGAGAGCTACAGAGCTTCTAAAATAATGCTAGAAAGAGCTAAAAATCATCCTAAGATTGAGTTCATCGAGAATGTTGTTGTTGATGAATATATCGGTGAGACAACTAACGGTATTAAGAAGCTTACAGGTCTTAATCTAAAAGATGTTAACACTGGCGAAGTTACTTTCCATGAAGGTGGCGGAGCATTTATAGCTATCGGACATAAGCCAAATACTGATATATTCGAAGGAATTATCGATATGAACGAAGTCGGATATATAGAAACGAAGGGCAAATCAACATATACTAATGTAGAAGGCGTTTTCGCTTGTGGCGATGCCCAAGATCACGTTTATCGCCAAGCAGTTACGGCTGCTGGTTCTGGTTGTATGGCCGCTATCGATGCTGAAAGATGGTTAGCTGAACAAGAGTAAAAATATTTATATAATTTAAGAACCAAAATGTTAGTGTGTTTTGGTTCTTTTATTATACAACTTGGTATTTATTCGAAAAATACCTTTCCTTGAACTCAGGTTTAATGCTATCTAAATCTAATAATACAACACAGTCAATTGAATTGTTAAAGGATTTATCAATACCAAAACCAAGGAATTTCACCCCACCGTACTCGCATAATTCTATATATTTTCGTAATAAAACTGGAACAGTATATCCTAATTTGCTCAATGACTTTTTCAGATTAATAAAATCCTCTTTGTAATCAGCTCCATTAAATGTTGTTAAGACTGTTCTATAGGATAACTTTGGAATTTCGTAAGGGTGTTTAGCTTTCAAATAGCTATTTTCAGTTTCAGAATACCACTTTTGATAGTAAAATATTATCAAGTTTTTTGCTAATTCAGAGTATGTATCACTTAAGCTAACCGCACCAAACATATACTTAATATGTGGTCTTTCAGCAACATAAGAACCTATTCCTTGCCATAGATAATCCAAAGCGTTCGTTCGCCAATACTTCTGTTGAATAAAGCTTCTGCCTAGTTCTAATGTGTTAGCTAACACTTTCTCAAACTCTTGACTAAATTCATATAACTGATGATTGTAAATACTTTCATAGCCATGATTAGTTATAATCTCTGACAAATCACCCAATCTGTAAGATCCAATTATCTCTATATTATCATTGTTCCAAAGTATCAAGTGATCACATATCTTATCGTAGTTATCCTTATCCGTCTTATTTCCAGTCCCTTCACCCACTTTTCTGTAAGTTAACTCCCTCAATCTAGAGATTTCGTATATAACGCTTTTACTTATCTGATACTTAGTAATGTATAATCTTGTCTTGTCATCTATATTCAGTAACATTTTGGACATATTCAGTTCTATCTTGATTGATTTCTGTGATTGGGGGTGAATCACGTTCTTCTCGGTCATAAATACCTCCTTCTTATCTTTAGCTATTCTGTAAACGTGCTTCTTCAATAGTTTTATAAGTAATTTATCTTTCATATAGTTACTGATTGCTACACTTGGTATAATATCTCCTATCTTGATACTAATACGTTCACCTGCTTTTTTGAAGATTTCTCTTGGCAACAATGCTGTCGAAAGCTTCTTATTCACTTTGGAAATTATATAAAAGAAGTATGAGTTTTGAGCTTTGATAAATACCGGAAGAATAGGAGCTCCATACTTCTTTGCAATGCTAATTGTGCTTTTAGACCAATCTCCATCCATCACTTTTCCTGACCTCAACCTAGACACTTCTCCAGCTGGGAAAATTATAAGTACCTTTTCCTCAACCATCGCATTATGAATCGCAACCAGGGAACTTTTTTTCAGGTTCTTGGAGAAAACATCCACAGGGATAATTAACTCATTTAATTGCTCAATATTAGTTAACATTTCGTTGGCAAGTATTTTTATATCCTGTCTAACCTCGTTGATACTACAAATTAGTGACAATGCATCCAAACCGCCCAATGGATGATTTGCCACCACTATTAGCCGCCCCTCGGAAGGTATTTTTTGTTTATCTTTATGAGTCGTCGTAAACGAAAAATCTATATAATCGAACAATTCTTCAATAAACTCAATCCCAGACCAATTTTGTGTTCTAGATAAGAATCTATTCACTTGATTAAAGTTTAGGAACTTATTAAATATCTTCTCTAACCAACTGTATTTAAGTACAATACGAGTCATCTTGTTGTTCGTTGGCACACTTTGGATCAAATTCCTCAATGTAATCATTTGCATTAATACCTCATTGTTAATTTCATTAATACAAAATTTCACTTTCAGTGTGAACTTAATATAAGCTGTCAGTTAATATAGTGTGAAGTTCATAAAGTAATCTCAATTAACATCCATAATTACAATTTTACTTGAAACGAAAAGCATTGCAAAAACCTAAACACCGATAAAATCTATTATCCCAAGGCATTCCGTCATTCTTTTACCCCCTTACGCCATTCTTTTAAGCCTCTACGCCACTTCGAATGCTCTTTACGCCATTTCGAATGGGTATTACGCCATTTCGAATGGGTATTACGCCATTTCGAATGGGTCTTACGCCACTTCGAATGCCTTCTACGCCGTTTCAAATGGGTCTTACGCCAGTGATTTATATCAAAATAAGGGAGAAAATGCTTAACAAGTAGGAGGGAATGAGTTCTGAGGGAATGAAATTAGTCGTCAAGTGAACGAAAAGAGGTAACTAGAGAGCGAATAGGGAAGACCAGAAAACAAAAAACCACTCCTTGTGGGAGTGGCTTGATAAAATACTAATTGTATTCGTAAATTTATGCTTTTAAAGTCTTAACAACTTCAGAAACTCTCTCAGCAGCTTCGTTGAAACTCTTAGCTACGTGGAATTTAAGGTCAGATTTGTCAAGAATATCAGCAGCTAGTTCGGCATTAGTACCGTCTAGTCTAACGATAAGAGGCAAGTTAACCTCAACAGTTTCAAGAGCTTTGATAATACCATTCGCAACTCTATCACAACGAACAATACCACCGAAGATATTGATAAGAACAGCTTCAACATTCTTGTCACTCATCATGATACGGAATGCGTTAGCGATTCTTTCAACGTTAGCCCCTCCACCCACATCGAGGAAGTTGGCAGGCTCGCCACCAGAAAGCTTGATCATATCCATAGTTGCCATAGCAAGACCAGCACCGTTAACCATACAGCCAACATTACCATCTAATTTGATGTAATTTAGGTCATATTTAGAAGCTTCAACTTCTAAAGGAGCTTCTTCAGAAACATCACGCAATTCAACGAAGTTTGGATGTCTGTAAAGCGCGTTATCATCAAAATCTACCTTGGCGTCCAATGCAATGATTTGCTCGTCAGTAGTAACTACTAATGGGTTAATCTCTAACATTGAGCAATCTAAAGCATCATAAGCTTTAATTAGATTAGATATGAATTTGATAAAGTTTTTGAAAGCAGTACCGCTTAGTCCAAGACCAAAAGCTAATCTACGAGCTTGGTAACCTTGGAATCCGATATTTGGATCAATAGTTTCTTTTAATATTTTGTCAGGAGAGTGCTCAGCAACTTCTTCAATCTCTACACCACCTTCCGTAGAAGCCATTATGATGTTTTTACTTGTGGCTCTATCTAATAGAATACTAATGTAAAATTCTTTATCAATAGAAGCGCCATCTTCAAGCATCATTCTATTAACTATAGAACCAGCTTCACCAGTTTGTATAGTTACTAGTTTGTTACCTAGAGTAGCTTCAGCAAATGCTTTAGCTTTAGCTGGCAAATTATCACCAAAAAGAACATTTACACCATGAACATCTTTACCATCAATTTGGTTTATTGAGTCAGTGTTTATGTCGTGAACTTTTCCTTTTCCTCTTCCGCCTGCATGCACTTGCGATTTCAATACTACAACTTTGCTTCCCTTTTCAACAAATTCCTTTGCTGCTTGTTCAGCGTCTTCTGGCTTGAAGATAACTCTGTTTTCCAATACAGGAACACCGTATTGTTTTAAAAGCTCTTTAGCCTGATACTCATGTACATTCATACAATTTACTCTGAATATTAGTTATTATTTTAATTTCAATTATTATATCTCCAAATTTACCAAATTCCATTGGGATAGCAAAAACAGAGAGCTTACATTAATAAAAAAAGTCCCAAAAAGTTTTCACAAATTGGGACTTGGATATTTGAATTAATAATTATACTATTTAATAATCATCAATTTATTAACAGTACTATATGCACCAGAGTTTATTCTAACAAAATATAAACCTGATGAGATTGTATTCGCATTTATAGCACTTTCGTAATGACCTTCTTTCAAGTTGCTAGTAACTTGGCTTGTAACCAAATTACCATTAATATCTAAAACTTGAATATTAACATCTAAATCATCATACATAACAGTAAAGTTTGTTTTGATAATATTTAGATTAGCATCGAATTGCGAAGAACTTGTAGTTGGGAAAATACCAATTTCAATTAATCTCTTATCTAATGCACAAACACCACTTAGATTTACTTTTTGAACTTGATTAAATAGTTGATTCAAACAATCAGGGAAATCAGCTACTTTTATATCATCACTTTCATCTGGACCTAAGAACATATTATATTTAATATCAAACAACTCGTGAATAGTACCACTCACTAAATTATCTGTTAATACATTATTCGGTAATCCTTTAAAATCAATTATAGGATTTGAATTCAAATTAGTATTATTTGTCCATGTCCAATTAATATTGTTACTAACAGGTGTTAAAATATATCCACTATTGTCAGTGCTAAATGCCGTTATTTCAGGATTATGTTGTAAAATAACATCAAGTTCAGAGATATCATAACTCAAAGTAGGAATATCTGCCATAACTTTTAAGATAACTTCACTACCAGGTATAACATCGATATCGCTTGAATTAGTGAAATATCTAATTCTTTTGCCAGTTCCAGTTAGAGTATATTCTTTAGTAGTACCCGTTGCATAGTTAACAATTATCTTTGCCGTATGTAATCCTTCAGTTTCAGGTTGGAAAGCAACCTTGAATGGAAAACTATCACCAGCATCAATATCAAAGCTACCAGTTGGTAGATCGCGTAAGAAGAAATCAGTCCCATTTGGAGTTAGCTCTACACTATTAATTGTTACAGGACTATTAGGGTCATTATTAGGAATAGATAAATCTATTCTATGTTCATCACATACAAGAACCCCAACGAAGTCAACAGGTGTTGCACCACTACTTTGTATTGCATTACATTCCAAAGTATCAAGTCTTGTTAATGGATCATTAACAATTTCGTCTAAATCATTTCCAATTGCAGTGTTAGATACAATTGTATAGATTAATTTATTTATTCCAGCAGTAAGTGGAGTAAACTCCAGCTGAATAGGTGTATTACCGTTTATAGCAATATCTGGAATTGTATTTAATGTTTTACCACCTCCAACAAAAGTATAGTTTGAAGTAGGGGAGATAGTCAAACTTACTACTTTCGAAGTAGCAACTTTTGAAGTATTAGTTAATATCAAATCAACATTGGTAGTTGTATTCTGGATATTACTATTTCCACAATCAATTGAACCAAGTGCAGTAGGATTCTCTCCGATACCTTCAACTCTATTTAAAGATATTGGACTATCATTCGGATTTATAACTATATTTATTGGTTCTGAATAATTTCCATCTATCTGTGGATTGAAAGTTATTGGAAAAGTTTTACTTCCCTTACTTGGTATAGTTAAACCATCAGATATTAAAATTGAAAAGACATCATTATTTTCAATACTTAAACTTGTTAAAGTTACATCTAATTCGCCACTATTTTTAATTTCCAAATCTAAAGTAGAAACAGTTCTTATTCTCTTTCTTCCAAAATCCACAATTGCATAAGAGAGGTCTGTATTTGCACCTGTACCTACCAAATTAGTAACTACGTCAGAACAACCATCAGTTTCTGAATTAAATGATAAGATAGCTGTTTTATTTCCCTCGATTACAGGAGTAAAACTCAGCTCAACCTTTACAGAATCTTTGGCTTCCACATTTATAGAAGTACCAACTAATAGAGGATCATCGTTAATTGAAATTATCTTAAACTCATTGTCATTATCATTTGTTATAAAAGGTGTTATTCTAACTGGTACATTATTATTATTATAGAATACTTTTACATCGGTTCTGTTAGAAGTTATATTTAAGTTAGTAGCTCCAAAGTTTATTTCGTTAGTAGTTACTAAATCACATATTCCATTACCACGTAGCACCATACTCATCAAGTCTGCACAATTTCCTTTCACGTTTAAAGTAGCAGTTTTAGCACCTACTGACTGAGGAAAGAAATTTACTGACATATCTCTGCCATTAGCAGCGCCAGATTGCACAATTCCATCAAATGTCTTATCAATAATGAACTCATCTTTATTCGGACCAGTAATATATACAGTATCGATTTCAATTGGAAGAATACTTTGATTAATTACAAAACTTGTAAGGTCTTTAGCATCTACGTTATTTATTGGAGTATCATTATATACAATCGGTCCAGTTTCTGAATAAGCTAAGATAGGTTTCTCAATCGTAAACGATGTTTCACTTATATCTTCACTTGGTTCATTTTCACCGAATCTAGTAATATAAACATCGCTATTACCACTATGTTTTAAATTAAAAGGCCCAAATGACTTATCAGAACTCATAGTTCCAATTTTATAAGTTGACTTCTTGTCTTCCGTTATATCAGTATTCGAAGAGTAATCAGCAGCACCCCATCCTGGTTCAATTTTAATAGGATTCAGTTGTTTATCATAATAAGCAGTAAATCTAGTTAAAGATCCATCAAAATCATAAGGAGGGCTTTGGTTTTTCATATCATTCTTTGAATCACCTTGTACAATTATTCTATCTGTTGCTGAGTCATATCTTATTCTAGTACCCCATGCTCCAAAAGTTGTATATGGAACTCGTGCGGCTATAGTTCTAACTGTATAATTAGTTCCACTAGGAGTAGTTTTAGCTACAAAAAATACACTACCTCCAACGGGAGCTGATATATTTGACGAACCAAATTCAGCTTTATCAGATGTAGCACCAGTTATGTAAACATTCTCTTGATCATCAATACAGACACCAGAAGCTGAATCTAAACCTTCACCTCCAAGAGAATTAACCCATATTAATTTTCCAGCAGAATTGTGTTTTGCTAAGAATATATCTGTATTACCTCTATTAGTAAGTTTAGTATTATCAAACATAATAGTATCATTAAAATGACCAGTACTATATACAAATAACTCATCCCTAGACAATGCTATTGAACTACCATGACTTTTGCCATTGCTCTTTTCATTTAGAGCAAATATATATCTTGCTTCAGGGTCAACCCTTAACTTAACTTTATAATTACCGGGGCCAGGGTTTTTAGTCCAATTATAAGATGCCGTTGTAGAAGTCGCAATAAAATTCGAATCTTTTGCAAAACTATCCTTAGAGTAAGATATATGTACATCTGTTCCTAATTCAACTCCATTCCAATTGATATCTATATTATCACAAACAGTAAATACATTTCCACCATTTGGTGATTCTAGGATAACATCTGTAGTTCCACCGACTAATTGAGAAGCGGTAAGACAAGGAGTACCATTTGCAGTTAGAGTTGCTGTTCTTAAGGTTTTGGATCCGAATTGTTCAAATTCGACTTCAATAAATAATGTATCACCTTCTACAATAGTTGAATTCTTATTAACAACTAATCCCGCACTATTTTTAATACTGTTTATTTTAAACCCTTGATTATCAGGTATTACTGCCAAATCTTCTAGTTCAAAATCAACATTTGCAATAACTAATTGCAACGTTCTCAAAACTGAATTATTCGATCCAATCTCTGGGTTACCAAAAGAATAAGTCTTTTTGTCCCATTTCCGATTTGGTATTAAACTTTCAGGTATGACATAGCTTCTAGTAGCTCTACCAAAAGGACTCATACCTTTGAAAGTAATATTAGCTGTTCTATCTCTTTGTGAATCATAACAAGGATAATCTGTTAACCAACTCAACTCACAGAAATAAGCTTTTTGAGCTTCTATTGCAATTTCTGTATAGATATGAACCAAATCCTCTTTTTTCTCAACTAAGTAAGCACGACCATTTGTACCATTGGCAATCTCACTTAAAGAAGAATGCATTTTTGTTAAAAAAGAGATATTATAAGCAGTAATATTATAATAATTAAGTGAGTCAATAATTTCGTTAGTTTTTACTTCAACACTAGGGTCACCATCCGTAAGGAATACGACAAGCCTCTTCATATTAGCTGGTCGATCTTTTAGTAATGATGTTGCACTTTCTTTTCTAACTTCTCCATTAAAATTATATTCAGGTTTCATAAATGGGTCGTTATAATTTGTAATGTTACTAGGTTCAATAGATTCTAAAGAATCTAGAATGTCTTGGGGATTGCTTGTAAAAGGGCATCCAAGAAATGATTTACCATTAAAAACAACTAATGAAGCTTGAGTTCTACCTACGAATTTGATAGTATTTAAGAATGCTTCCAGTCCTTCTTGTACTTTTAACCAAGGCGTTTCATTGGGTTTCTTCTCGTCAAATGGAACTTTCATAGAACCAGACATATCAACAACAACTACAATTGAAAGTTCTGGTACATCTTGTGTTTCGAAACATTCAATTTTCATTTTAGATAGAGGGACAAACAAACCATCTTCTTCAATCGAAAACTGACTTACATTTGCATTTTTGATAAACTCATTATCGCCATCCTTAGCTACGAATATGGTACTCACCCATGGGAAATTCTCTGTTTCAATACTAGAAATATTGAAAAATTGGGCATTTGTTGTACCTATAGTTATTAAAAATATAGCCAAAGCTGTAATTAATTTAGACATAATAATTCCTTTTAAGTTTTTATTCTAGTAAAAAAACCAATTAGATTGAAAATAGTTACATAATTTAAGAAAATAATTTTAAATAACAGAACGTTCGAGGATAGTAATAGAACGATTGTTAGTATCTATCTCGGCTAGAACGCCAAGAGGCAACGTTAGTTTGTCTTTCACATGACCAAATGGCATACCAATTAATATTGGTATATTTAGTTTACTATAGAGTTGTTCTATGACTTCCTTAATAGTATATGAATATCCAGGGTGAAATGCCTGTCGGGAGTTCAGATTATCAAATTGACCGAAAATTATTCCCTTGCATTTATTGAGTTTACCAGAAATCAAAAGTTGGCTAAGCATTCTATCTACTTTATATGCCGGTTCCGAAACGTCTTCTAAGAATAATATACTATTATCAAAATTTGGTTCGTAAGGAGTACCTAATATACTTACAATCATTCTAAGATTTCCACCCTTTAGAACGCCTTGTGCTTTACCTTCTTTAATTACGATAGCATTAGGTTCTGAAGAAATAATTGTCTCAAATTCGTTTTTTGAAAAAAGTACGTTTTTAAAGTGATTCTGTGTAAATGAATTAAAAGATGAAACTGCTACAGGACCATGGAAAGTAACTAATCCTGTATGTTCAAAAATAGGGGAGAGTAAGGCAGTAACATCAGAGAATCCAACAATTATTTTCGGATTCTTTCTAATAGTTGCAAAGTCCAACTTTTCAAGTATTCTATGAACTCCATACCCACCTCTGCCGCAAAGAATACAATCAATAGTATCATCCACTATATATTTCATAAATTCGGCGGCTCTATCATCATCAGATGCTGATAGGTATCTATAATTAGCATTATTGTTTTTTACAGTATCTCCTATTTCATAGGAGATGTTTTCTTGTTTTAAGAAATTTAAAGCATCCCTCATTTCACTAGAAGAAACAGAACTAGAAGTTGCAGTTATTGCAACTTTAGATTTTCCGGAAATTAAGCCACGAGGAAGTATTCTAAGTTTCTTTAATTGAGTATCTTGTTCAGGTAATTCATTATAGAAGTACTCATCAAATTTATTATAAGATGTACTCAATAATAGGGGTGAGGCAGATGCTAATATTTTAAGTAAATTTCTTCTGTTCATAGAAAATCAATTAGCAAATCTTATGCCGTTGAATTTAAAATTGTTTTATTATCTCAATAATGCTATTTTTGTAACCTTGAGAGAACGGAAAGGTGCAGGAGTGGTTTAACTGGCACGCTTGGAAAGCGTGTGTACTCGCAAGGGTACCGAGGGTTCGAATCCCTCCCCTTCCGCAATTAACTTTGTATTAGTTTTGAAATGTAATTTGCATATCCTATCATTTTCTCATCATCAAAGTTATTACATTGTACCTGCATACCAAATGGCATTCCTTCTTCATCAAAACCTGAAGGTATATTAATAGCCGGTACACCCGCCAGATTAGCTGACGCAGTGTAATAATCAGCCTTATACATTTTAATAGGATTATCATTTCTACTTCCAAATTTGAATGCAGAACCCGGTGTTGTTGGCATATATACTAAGTCAACTTTATCAAATGTTGCTTTGTAACTATCAGTAATCTTTCTTCTAACTTGTTGAGCTTTTCTATAATAAGCGTCATAAAATCCACTTGAAAGCACATAAGTACCTAGCATTATTCTTCGCTTAACTTCCATTCCAAAACCTTCAGAACGGGTCTTTACATATATATTCTCATCTTCTTTCAACTCTGGTCTGAAACCAAATCTAACTCCATCAAATCTAGCAAGATTAGACGATGCCTCTGCTGTTGCAATAATATAATATGTAGGGATCCATGCTTCAGCATAGTGTATAGGAATTTCTATTAATTCATGACCTTGTTCTTTCATTTTATTCAAATCTGAACGGTATTTTTCTCTCACGTAATCTGTGCAATAGTTTAATATTTCATCAGATACGTACCCAACTTTTAAGTTTTTATATTCAGAATCAAAATGACTCTTAGAATTTGTCGAACCTAGATTAGCAGATGTGGAATCGTTCTCATCTACTCCTGTAATTATATCACATACAGAAGATAAATCTTCCATATTGTTACTAAATATTCCAATTTGATCTAGTGAAGATGCAAAAGCTACTAAACCATACCTGGATATTCTACCATAAGAAGGTTTATATCCATAAATACCAGTAAAAGAAGCTGGCTGCCTTACTGAACCACCTGTTTCAGATCCTAATGATACATGACAAAAACCAGCAGTAGCAGCCGCAGCTGAACCACCTGAAGAGCCACCAGGAACGTATTCGCTATTTAAAGGGTTTAGTACATTTCCAAAATATGAATTTTCATTAGATGAACCCATTGCGAATTCATCCATATTAGTCTTACCGATTATTATAACACCGGCGTCTAAAAGTCTTTGTACAGTTGTTGCATTATAAATAGGGACATAATTCTCAAGCATTTTAGACGCACAAGTAGTACGAATATCTTTAGTTGAGATATTATCTTTGATAGCTAATATCATCCCCTCAAGTTCTCTGGGGTTACCTGAATCAAATCTTTCTTGTGATATTCTAGCTTGTTCTAAAGCAGGTTCACTTGTTATAGTGATAAATGCATTCAATTCTTTCTTGTTTTCAATATCGACTAACAAGGTTTTAACAGTTTCTATAACAGAATTCTGTCCATTTTCAAATTGTTTTCTCAACTCAAAATAAGGTTTTAACAAGACGATTCTCTCAATTATTATTCAGGTTACGCAAATTCTTTTTTATATCATCTACATTTCTGATGACATTCTTCTTCATTTCATTTATAGGATCATCGACTAAATCATCCTCTTGTACTTTCATCTCTTCTTTCACATTATTCAATTCATTTTGGAATTGCATTTGTGCTTGCTTAACTTTTTGCATTCCTTTACCTAAGCTACGAGCAATTTCAGGCAACTTGTCTGGACCGAACATCAGCAAGACAACTACCCCAATTAATAAAAGCTCTGGTAAACCAATGTCAAACATTTTCTTACTCTTTTTTATCTACATCAGTACTATTTGATGCGTCTTTGAATTCTTTTATACCTTTGCCAAAACCTTTCATCATTTCTGGTATCTTTTTACCACCAAATAGTAATGCTATACCTAAGACAATCAATAATAATTCAGGTGTACCTAATCCAAACATAATCCCTCCAAGGAATTAATTATTTATATTTTTTAAAATAGAATTGAAAATTCCAACCCCATCGTTACAGCCTAGTATTTCGTCACTATATCTTTCTGGGTGTGGCATCATACCTAATACGTTACCTTTCTCATTACAGATTCCAGCAATGTTATTTAATGCACCATTTGGGTTAGAAACTTTGGTAATAGTGCCATCTATTTCAGAATATCTAAATATAATTTGATTATTAGCTTCCAATCTATTTATAGTTTCTTCATCTGCATAGTAATTACCTTCGCCATGAGCTACTGGAATTCTAATAACTGAACTAGTTTCAAATTCTTTAGTAAATATATTATTCGAATTTTCAATTTTCAAATGAACATCCTTACAGACGAAATTCAGACTTTCATTTTTCAATAGTGTACCTGGTAATAGCCCACTTTCAGTTAATATCTGAAATCCATTACAAATACCAATAACATATCCACCATTATTAGCAAATTCAATTACTTCTTTCATTATAGGGGAGAAGCTCGCTATTGAGCCACATCTCAAATAATCACCAAATGAAAATCCACCTGGTAGAATAACACATGAAACGTCAGAAGGAATATGAGTTTCTTTGTGCCATATTGCTACCGACTCAGCATCCACATTATTTGCAGTTGCATAAAGCGCATCATGATCACAGTTTGAACCTGGAAATACTACAACACCAAATTTCATTTTATGCCTGCTCTAATATTTCAATTTCATAATCTTCTACAATTGGGTTGGCAATGATTTTCTCACAAGCTTCACGAACGAATTCTTCAGCTTGACCATCATTTTGAGCAGTTATGTCTAGTTCTACATACTTTCCTATTCTTACATTTTCCATTATATCGTAATCCATAGAGTGTAGAGCTTGTTCAACTGCTTTACCTTGAACATCTAAGATGCCTTTTCTAAGAGTTATTTTTATTTTTGCTTTATAGGTATTCATTTATATTATGACCCACTTTTTAATAAATTAGTTTAATCAATGTCGTATTGTTGTGAAAAAGAATCATCACCTTCATCACTTAAATCTTCTTCTGGTATTCTTTTGCTAAGTATCCAGTGTAAAAAATGCTTAACAGAACTAAATATTATCCAGAAAAACATTACTGGAAATAGGTGTTCTCCTTCACTCAAAATTACTAATATTATAGATATTACGAATATTATGAGGAAAAATGGTTTCTCTTTTATGTATTTTTTTGTTGGTCTAGGCATATTATCAAACTTGATATTAGATACCATTACCAATGAAACTATAGCAGGAACTATGTAGTTCAAATAAAGTACAGTTTGTGGGTCGTATTTCCCTGATTGCTGTATGAACACTATATACGAAACAATAACAAGCGCAGCTGAAGGGATTGGTAATCCAATAAAATATGATTTATCTTCTAAACTGGTTAGAGTTACATTGAATCTTGCTAATCTTGTAGCTCCAGCCAAAGCTGGGAATGAAGCAAAAAGAATACCTAACTCACCACTTGTAGAGAATGCAGCTTGATATAACATATACGAAGGTGCTAGTCCAAAAGTAACTGTATCACACAATGAATCTAACTCTACACCAAACTCACTTGCAGCATTAACCAACCTTGCAGTTATACCATCAAACATATCAAAAAATGCACCAAGAAGTATAAACATAGCGGCTTGTTTAAATTCACCATTCGAAGCATAAATAATAGAGACAAAACCGCAAAATAGGTTTGCCAATGTTAAAAGATTCGGAACTATTGATCTAGTTAGTCTTATTGCCATTAATTTGCTTTATTAAGTTTTGCTATTATTGTTTCACCAGCTACTACTCTATCACCGATTTTCACTAGTATTTCTGCATCTGGCTCCATAGCTATATCCATACGTGACCCGAACTTCATCATTCCGATTTTATCACCTACTTGTATAGTATCGCCTACTTTTAACTCACATACTATCCTACGAGCAACTAGTCCAACTATTTGCTTATAGAAAACTTTTCCATATTTATTCTTTACCCCTATACGGCTATGTTCATTTTTTTCTGAAGCTTTAGGATGATAAGCTACTAAATAATCACCAGGAACATATTCGTAAAACTCTACAACACCACTAACAGGAGTTCTATTAACATGAACATCAATAGGTGAAAGGAAAATACTTACTCTTTTTGATGCACCTTTTATATAATGAATCTCATCTTCAACTTCCATTTGAACTATTTTTCCATCTGCTGGAGAAATAACTATAGATTCATCGGCAATTGCTTCAGGAGGTATAGTTCTATCAGGATCTCTGAAAAACCAAAGTGTGAATAATGCGAATAGTAATCCTAATCCCACGAATGAGAATGTTAGAAATTTATTTTCCACAAAGTATCCTGATACTAGCAATACTGCCGCAATACCAAGCATTATGAGGATGTTATCTGTACCGTATCTTGTTAGCAACTTATTTACTTTTTATTAATTTAAAATTATATATTTGTAAGTCTTTGAAGTTTTGTAACTGTCAAAGTTCAAAAATAGAAAATAATTTAGACTTATTAATTGATTGGGCAAAAAATGAATTTTACCGTGAACCTAAATGAATTCCAAGAAGCAGTAAATAAAACTCTTCCTGCTATTCCTCCAAAATCAACTTTACCTGTATTAGAGCATTTAAAGTTTGAACTTAATGATAATTTATTAGAAATAATATCAACAGACCAAGAAATAACAATAAAAACTCAATTAAATGTTGAAAATGCAACTCCAGGTAAAGTTTTAGTACCTGGTAGAAAGCTAAATGACATTTTAAAAGCATTAGGTAAAACGGAAAAAATCACATTTAATTCGAATATAGAAAATTTCGAAATTGATTTGATTACTGATTTTGGTGCTTATAAAATGAAAGGTCTTAATAATGATGAATATATTGAATTGCCTGAATTATTCGAATCAAATGTTGATATTTCAGATAGTTCTGTTGTTGATAAAGCTTTGTTACCTAAAGAAGATGTTATAAGATTAGCTGATAAAACGGCCTTTGCAGTTTCAAATGATGATTTCAGACCTGCAATGACAGGAGTACTTTTCCAATTCAGAGGTCAGTATTTAAACGCAGTTTCTACTGACAGCTATAGATTGGTAAAATCTACTTATAATGCTGAAGCTGGACAATTACCAGATGATTTAGATATAATTATTCCATCTAGGACAATGGATATATTAAAGAAGGCAGATGATGAAGTACATTTTTCTTTTATTAAGAATAATGATAAAGTTACCCACATCAAATTCAAAGTTGGTTCTACTATTTATATCTCAAGAATAATTGATGAGAAATTTCCTCCTTATGAATCTGTAATACCAGCTGGAAATAGCATATTTTTATCAGTTAATAAGACTCAACTTCAATCCGCTATCAAAAGAGTTGCAATATTTGCTAATGATATAACTAAGCAGATAAGAGTTAAAATTGATGCTACTGAAATGACTCTAACTGCTCAAGATATTGATTCTGGTACTAAAGCTGATGAAAAAATTGCATGTTCGTTAGATGGTGAACCCGTAGAAATTGGATTCAATTATAAATTTCTAGATGAAGCTATTAGTCATATTAATAGTTCTTCTGATGGTGAGATAGTATTCTCATTGTCAGAGTCAAATAAACCTGCATTATTGATGCCTGAGAAGGACTCTAAAGAGTTATTGATGTTAATAATGCCTGTTAGACTTAACAATTAAGAAAACTCGAACTTATTATAAAGGGTAGGCATAATTGATTTATAGCTTACCCTTTTTTTATATTTATGCGATTAGATTCATTATATTTTCTAAATATCAGAAATCACAAACAAACTGAACTTTTCTTCAGCAAGCATATTAATGTCTTTTACGGTTTAAATGGGGCAGGGAAGACATCAATATTAGAGGCAATATCAATAGCAGCAATATCAAAAAGTTTCCAGAGTACTCCAGAAAACTCGTTAATTAATTTTGAAGATGATTTATTTCTTTCGCGAGTACATACTCTTAGGGACAGAGGAACCGATTTCACTGTAGAGGTGAAAAAAGAAACAGGTTCTAGAAAAAAGATATCATCTTCATTCATGGAAAGTATGAGACCCAAAGATTTGATTGGGTCGATTCCAATTATAATTTTGTCTCCAGATTATAAAGAAATAACTGCTGGTTCTCCTGAAAATAGACGACGGTTTATCAATACTACGATTTCTCAAATAAGTAATAATTATTTGAATGATTTATATTCTTATAGTAGAGTTCTGAAACAGCGGAATAACTTACTTTCTAAAATGAAAAAAGACCGAAGTATTGACAAAAATGAATTGAATATTTGGACAGAAAAGTTAATTGAATATGGTGCAAAAATAATACTTAGAAGAGCTAAGTTTATCAATGAGTTCGAACCTTATTATCTAGATAATTACAAGAAAGTTTCAGATAGCAAAGAAGAAGTTCAGATCAAGTTCTCACCTTATGGATTTGATGATTTAAACTATAAAGAATTAGACGAAAATATTGTAGTTAATCGTCTTCATAAGCTAAGAGATGAAAAGAAAATCGGAGAATTAATAAGATTTACAACTTTGTTCGGTCCTCAGAAAGATGAATTAGATTTATTTATAAATAATGCTCCTGTTAAGGAAGCAGCCTCTCAAGGTCAACATAAGACTGTTTTGATTAGTTTGAAGCTTGCTGAATTCGATTATATGAAGGAAATTTTAAATGAAACCCCAATAGTTTTATTAGATGATATATTTTCAGAATTAGATGCTAAAAGAACCGAATTAGTTATCCAAACCGTCCTGAAAAATCTAGCTCAAGCATTTATAACGATTACAGAAGATGAAAAGATTAAAAAGATAATGAAACCGTCTGATGATTGTTACTATTTTTTAGTAAATGATGGTAAAGTAGAAAGGATGGAAGAGGAGGTTTAGAATGGGATTAAATAGAGAACCACAGGCTATCAATAGCTTATTCGATTCTTTACCTAATAAATTCAATTTAAATGAAAAGAGAATAATAGTAGATTTAAGAAATAATATCAAAGAAATTATTTCTGAAAGTTTTTCCAAGTCAGTAGTAATATATGACTTAAAAGATGGGAAGTTAATATTAAAAGTAAGCAATCCAGTTTGGAAAACTGAAATTCAATTAAGAAAAGAGCAAATTGTTGAAAAATTCAATGCATATTTAGGTGCTAATATCATTAAAAACATTGTCTTACATTGAATAAATAGTTATATTTGTATCAAGCATAAAAAAGAAATTAAAAACCAACGAGACTTTTAAATGACAATAAAAAATAAGCCAGTTGATAATTATACCGAAGATAGTATAAAAATCTTAGAAGGGCTAGAAGCTGTAAGAAAAAGACCTGCTATGTACATCGGTGACATTGGCGAAAGAGGTCTTCACCATTTGATAAATGAAGTAGTTGATAACTCGATAGATGAAGCATTAGCAGGATTTTGTGACTCTGTAAAAGTGAAATTTCATGCTGATGGTTCTTGTTCTGTTGAAGATAATGGTCGTGGTATTCCTGTCGGATTGCACCCCACAAAAAAAATTCCAACACTAGAAGTAGTACTCTGTACTCTTCACGCTGGTGGTAAATTTGATAAAGATTCTTATAAAGTTTCTGGTGGTTTACACGGTGTAGGTGTATCTTGTGTGAATGCATTATCTGTAAAAACTATTGCCATTATCAAAAGAGATGGTAAAATCCATAGACAAGAATTTCATGAAGGTGCTCCAGTCGCTCCAATTGAAATAATTGGTGATACAACTGAAACTGGAACTTATATACAGTTTTATCCGGATCCAACAATTTTCAAAACAGTTGAATTCAAACTGGTTAAAGCATCAGATAGACTTAGAGAATTAGCCTTTTTGAATCCTCAGATTTCAATTGCATATGAAGATGAAAGAGAAGATGGGGAAAAGGGAGTCTATCACTATCCTAATGGTTTGTTAGATTTCGTTGAATATATTGATGAAGATAATACTCAGTTGATGAAACCTGCACTATTTATCGGTAGTGGAGAAGATGATACTCAAGGAACTGTAGAAGTAGAAGTTTGTTTTGCTTATAATGATAGTTATTCAGAAAATTTATTATCGTATGTTAACAACATCAACACAATAGAAGGTGGAACACATGTTTCCGGTTTTCGTTCAGCATTAACTAGAACACTAAATAATTACGTTAATAATACTTACAAGAAAAATGTAAAAATACCAATCACAGGAGATGATTTCCGTGAAGGTTTAACAGTAATTATTTCGGTAAAAGTACCTGAACCACAATTCGAAGGTCAAACAAAGACTAAATTAGGGAATAGTGATGTTGATGGTATAGTAAGAACTGTAGTATATGAGAAGTTAGGACTCTATTTAGATGATAATCCTACTGTTGCTAAAACTATAGTTGCTAAAGCTGTTCAAGCAGCTGAGGCAAGGTTAGCAGCTCGTAAATCTAGAGAATTAGTTCGTAGAAAAGGAATTTTAGAAAGTAATTCTTTACCAGGGAAATTAGCTGATTGTAGTATGAGTACTCCTGAAGATTGTGAATTATATCTTGTCGAGGGAGATTCGGCTGGTGGTTCTGCTAAACAAGGTAGAGACAGACGGTTCCAAGCTATTTTACCGCTTAAAGGTAAAATTCTAAATGTACATAAAGCTAAAGTAAGTAAAGTCTTGGACAATGATGAAGTAAAAACTATATTAACAGCAATCGGAGCTGGATTTGGTGAAGATTTTGATCCAACTAAATCTAGATATGGTAAGATAATATTAATGGCCGATGCTGATATAGATGGCTCGCATATAAGAACTTTGCTACTGACATTATTTTTCAGATATATGAAAGATCTTATAATAAATGGAAATTTATATATAGCTCAACCGCCCTTATACAAATTGAAAAAAGGTAAAAAAGAGTATTATGCTCACAGTGATGAAGAAAGAGACGAAATTATTTCTCAAATTTTGAAAGAAAGCAATATAAAAATTACTAAAGAAGACATGAAAGTAGCTGATGATGGTTCTCAAAAATTTCATGGTATAGCACTTTCACGATTTAAGGGTCTTGGTGAGATGAATCCTGATCAATTATGGGATACAACTATGAATCCTGAGACTAGAACACTACTTCAGGTATCTATGGAAGATGCAGCTTCATCAGCTAAAGTATTCCAAACATTGATGGGTGATAAAGTAGAACCAAGAAGAGAATTCATAGAGAGAAATGCAAAATATGTTAAGAACCTTGATATCTAGTTTATTATCTATAATTATATTATTATTAACCACTTCAATCGTAGCAAATACGGCTGAAGTGGTTTCTATTGAAAGACCAAAGGAAATAATAAGACATTTTAAAAATGGTACAGTAGATGAGATATACGCTCAATACGATACAGCTATGGCCAAGTTGTTACCTCCACACCGTATGGCACCAATCTGGAGTCAATTGCTCGCTAATTATGGTGAGTTCATTGGGTTCGGTTTGCAAGACACAACCACTAATGGCGAAAACTTAATAATAAATACAGATTTAGAATACGATAAAGCAATCATGAATTTCATGTTGTCGATTAATACTAAAACTAATAAGGTGTCTGGTATCTATTTTTCTGAACAAGAAAAAAAGAACATTCATCCAGAGATTCTAAAGCCAACTCCGTCATATATAGATACTAATTCATTTAAAGAATCAGATATTATTATTAAAGATAAATACGATCTTAAAGGGAAACTAGCCTTACCAAATAATTTTGAGAAAAATATTACATTTATTTTGGTTCACGGAAGTGGTCCAAGTGATATGGATGGAACAATAGGGGAGAACCAATTCTTAAAAAATCTAGCTTGGGGTCTTTCATCTTTTGGTTATGCTGTTATCAGATATGAAAAAGTGACGAAGAGATATGGTAGAGAATTAGCTACTACTAATCCGGGTATGACTCAAGATGATGAATATAATAACTCTATTCTAGGTGCAATTGATTTTACAAAGAATAACCCAAATACTAAAAACAGTAAAATAATTCTGATTGGCCATAGCCAAGGTGCATCAGCGATTACATCATTTCATTCAAATAAAGATATAGAAGGAATGATATTACTTGCTGGCACTCCAAGAAAACTATATGATTTATACACTGAACAATTAGAATATATATTTAATGTTGATGGCATTATAAGACCTTCAGAAAGAACTATTATACAAGAACATAAAGACAAAGTTGAGTATTTTAAGCACCATAAAAAAGAAATTCTTTCACTTGACTCTTTGCCTATGGGGTTAAGTTTTGAATACTTAAGACACTTGGATAATTTTGATCCAGTCAAAAACTTAAAACAAACTGATAAACCTATTCTAATTTTAAGTGGAAGTCATGACTATCAAGTGACTAAAATCGATTATGATACTTGGGTCTCAGGATTAGAATCTAAAAAGAATATAAAATTTAATTTTATAAAAAATGTGAATCATATATTTGGTGAAACTGAAAATATGGCAGTGCCATCCGATTACCAAAAATATACCCCTATAGCTCCGAATCTGTTTGATGAGATAAATAAATGGATAATTAACTTATAATCGGAGTTCTTAATGGAAGAAAACATATCACCCGAATACTCACCATTCAGTAAAAAAGCACTGAAAACAATTGCTATTGTAGATGATGAGCCAGATATTGTAGAACTAGTCTCTATTCATTTGAAGAAAAGTGGTTATAAAACTGCCGAATTTGAAAGTGGTGAAGGCTTTTTTAAATTCATAAAATCTAATAAGGTTGATCTAGTAATACTAGATCTAATGTTACCTGATTCTGATGGATTTGAAATATGTAAGTATCTTAAAAATGAAAGTGATTACTCTAGTATTCCAGTTATCATGTTGACAGCTAGAGGTGATGAGACAGAAAAGATATTAGGATTAGAAATTGGTGCAGATGATTATGTAACTAAACCATTCTCACCTAGAGAGTTAGTTGCGAGAGTAAAAGCTGTATTAAGAAGAAATGAGAAAAAAACGCCTGATATAAATAAAATATATATTGGAGATTCTCTTGAAATAGATCTAAATAAATATGAAGTTAGAATAGATGATGAAAAAATAGAATTAACATCATCTGAGTTCAAAATATTGAATCTACTTTCAAATAAGAGGGGTTGGGTTTATTCAAGAGAACAAATTCTTGACTATTTAGGAGTTAGTGATAAAGGTGTCTTAGATAGAACTGTAGATGTTCATATTAAGAATCTACGCGAAAAATTAGGTAACTACGGCTTATTCATTAAGAATATTAGAGGTGTCGGTTACAAATTAGAAGAGTCATTGTAAAGTGAAAAAGATAGTATCAAAGTTTTCATTTGGATATCTAATAGTTGTAACACTTCTTACTTCCCTAATAGTGTACATTTCATACAGCACAATTAGATCTCATTATATTGAAGATTTAACGAAAGACTTAGAAGTATATTCTAAGTTAATTGAATCCGAATTAGTTAAGTATGATCTAGATAATGATGTTAAAGAATTAAATAGTATTATTAAAGATTTTTCTTTGAAGTCTAAAGTTAGAATTACTATAATTGAGAAGTCAGGTGTAGTTTTATTTGATTCAGATGAATTACCTACAGCTATGGAGAATCACAAGAATAGGCCTGAAATACTTGAATTATCAAAATCTAATATTGGACAAAGTATAAGACACTCCAATACCGTACAAGAAGATATGTTATATGTTGCTAGAATTGTTAATATCAACAATAGTCCATATTATCTAAGGACAAGTTTCTTTGTTCGTAAAATGAATAAACTCCTATATGAAGTAAGAACAGAAATAATTGAGATTTCAATATTCGTTTATTTGATTTCAATACTTGGACTAATCTTCTTTATAAAAAATATTTCTAACCCGATTAAACAATTATCAGAAGCTTCAAAAAAAGTAGCTGAAGGAGATTTTGATGTAAAAGTGAAAATTAAATCCAAAGATGAATTAGGAGACTTATCAGTTAACTTTAATAATATGACAAAAAGACTGAAAAAGTTATTTTATAAGGTTAATTCACAGAAAGAACAATTAGATACGTTAATATCTGAGATTCAAGAGGGGTTAGTGGTACTAGATTCTAAAGGTAGAATAAAACTTTATAATAATTCTTTTTCAGAACTTATAGGTTTAGATAATCTAATAGGGAAAAAGTTAACAAGTTTAATTGATAGCACTTATCTTAAGAATATATTAGAAGAAGTAGTATCAAATGATAAAAGCATAACAAAAGAAATAGAGGTAGGGAATAAGCAATATTTATGTTCGACAAGCTGGATAAAAATGAAGAGTGAAGTAATAATATTACTTCATGATATCTCAGAATTACATAAACTTGAACTTATAAAGAAAGACTTTGTAATTAATGTATCTCATGAACTGAGGACACCTCTAACTGCTATAAAGGGATTTACAGAAACTTTAATAGACGATATAAAGGACACAGAGCAAAAGCGATATCTAGAAATAATAAGTCGTCATACCAACAGACTTATTAGAATAGTTAATGACTTATTACATCTATCGGAATTAGAACAAACCTCAACAAACCTTATTCTAGAAAAGATTAAAGTTAAAGATATACTTGAGAATGTTTATAGTCTTTTTCTACAGAAGAGTAAAGAAAAAGGAATAGAACTAATAGTATCTATTGATAATAAAGAACGTATATTAGAAATAGATAATTTTAGGATAGAACAATTATTGGTCAATCTAATTGATAATGCTTTTAAATATACCGACAATGGTAGAATAAGTTTAGTATCTAAAGAATTCAATAATAATCAAGTATTTATTATTGAGGATACAGGATTGGGTATTCCAAAAGAAGATATAAAACGAATATTTGAAAGGTTCTATACTGTTGATAAATCACGATCTAGAAGAGTAGGTGGAACAGGATTAGGTCTTTCTATAGTAAAGCATATTGTTTTACTTCATAAAGGTAAAATAGAAATAGAAAGTGAAATAAACAAAGGAACAAGGTTTATTATTACAATTCCTTTTACACAGAGTACAATTCAATAAGGAATTGTAAAGAAATCTTTTTAATTTCATACTATGGGAAGTATGCAAAACAGAAAAAATAAATCAGATTCAAAGCAAGAAGATTTCGATGCTATAAGAAGAGTACTCGAAGGAGATAATACTGCTTATGAATTTCTGCAAAAGAAATACAAAAACTTAATTTATTCACTTGTCAAAAAAATGATTAAAAATGACAGTGATGTTGAAGATTTGGTGCAAGAGACTTTTATAAAGGCATATAAAGCATTAGATAAATTTAAATTTAATTATTCATTCTCGGCTTGGATATATAGAATTGCCTCAAATAACACCATAGATTTTCTTAGAAAAAGGCGATTCGACACATTCTCAATAGATAAACCAATTGGGAACGCTGAAGATGAGAACTATTTCGAAATTGAAGATAATTCATATAGTCCAGACGCTGATTTGATTAGTGAGCAAAAAGCTGATATTATAAGAGCTGCAATAGATACTCTACCTGAGAATTATCGTGAGATTATTCTTCTTCGTCATGAAGAGGAATTAGATTACAAAGCTATTGCTGATCAATTAGATCTACCACTTGGAACCGTAAAGGCACATCTATTTAGGGCTCGTAAGTTACTATACGAAGAACTTAAAGACAAGTATAACTTATTGAATAATATTAAGTAATATTAGGCATTAAATTTGCTAATAAGTTTTAGTATTTAATAACTATCCAATATAAAAACTCAAATGAATAAAATTCTACTAAAAACTAGTATTGCTTTGTGCAGTATTTTATCTGTATTTATGTTATTGTCTTTTCTTTTAAGATTAAACTCTTCGCCAATGGACACAAACTTATCAGAAAAATCTGAAAGTAGAGGATTCAATAAAAAGATTCAGCTAAATGTACTCAATGCTAGTGGTGAACCTGGCATCGCTTCAAAGACTAGAAATCATCTTCGCCAACTTGGTTTTGATGTAGTTGAGATAGGTAATTATGAAAGTATTATGGACTCAACTATTATAATTGATAGATTAGGTGACAAAATTTCTTCTTACAAATTGAGCAAAGCAATCGGATTAGATGAGAATAATATTGAAACTGTTATCGATTCTTCACTATATCTACGTGCTACACTAGTTTTGGGAAAGGATTTCTCAAATCTTAGGGTCAAACTTTAAAATACCATTTTGTAGTAACTTTAATTGTCAGTAACTTGTTACTTGAATATTGGTTTGTAAAAATAAATAATAGAATATATTGACTAAGAAGAAAAAATACTCCGACTCACAAAAATTAGCAATTCTTTGCACTCAAGCTGCACAAGATAAATTAGCTGAAAATGCTGTAATACTTGATTTACATAATATAGATATATCCTCGAGCAATTTTATAGTTGTTTGCGATTGCAAATCTACTGTACAAGTTAAATCTGTTGCTGACAGTATTATGGATAGTATTGTTGAGCATGATCTCCCTAAACCACGAATAGAAGGTATGGAGACAGCCGAATGGATAATATTAGATTTTTTCGATGTCGTAGTGCATATATTTATCAGTGAGCTTAGGGGTTACTATAAATTAGAAAAACTATGGGCTGATTCTGACTTTTATACAGTAAATGAAGAAGCTGAACTAGTTGAATCAAACTATTCAGATTTAAAATTAGATATAGAGAATACTATAGATGAAGATTAATATATTAGAAAAAGCAATATTAAATGCTTTAACTACTATAGGTTTAGAACAAGAAGTAGATATAGCATTTGAAAAGCCAAATAACCCAGAGCATGGTGATGTATCTACGAATATTGCCCTACAACTAGCATCTGTCCTGAAAAACTCTCCAAGAAAGATTGCTGAAAACATTATTGAGAACCTTGATTTTGATAAAACTATCATAGATAAAATTGAAATAGCAGGTCCTGGTTTTATTAATTTCAAATTTAATAATAACTACTTTACAAATCAGCTAAATGGAATACTTTCAGAAAATGATAACTATGGAAAGCAAAAGATAGGCGAAGGTGTAAAAGTTAATGTTGAATATGTTAGTGCAAACCCTACAGGATTATTACATCTTGGTCATGGTAGAAATGCTGCAATTGGAGATACGATTGCAAATATATATAAATGGCTGGGCTATGATATAACTCGTGAGTATTATTTTAATAATGCTGGTAACCAAATGAACAATTTGGTTAATTCTATATATGTAAGATATATGCACGAATTAGGTGACACTAGTTTAGAGTTCCCCGAAGATGGTTATCATGGTGAATACGTAATTGATATAGCTAAAGAACTTATCAAAGATTATAGTGATGAATTAAAAGAAGGTAATTTTCAAGATAGAATTGCAATTAAGAAATTTGGTGAAACTTGGTGTTTTGATAAAATCAAGAAAACACTATCTAAAATGAATATTGAGCAAGATGTTTTCTACAATGAAGATTCCCTGTATAAAGAAGGCAAAATAAACGATGTCATTAATGACTTAAAAGAAGTTAATCTAGTTTATGAAAAGGATGGTGCTACTTGGTTAAAACTATCAGAAATGGGATTAGATGACGATAGAGTTATTGTTAAATCTTCTGGAGAACCAACTTATAGACTACCAGATATTGCTTACCATAAAGAAAAATTTAAACGCGGTTATGATAGAATAATTGATGTATTTGGTGCTGACCATATAGCCACTATTCCAGATGTAATGGCAGCTGTTAAGCATTTAGGTTACGATGTTGATAATATTAAAGTTGTAATACACCAATTTGTTACGCTTACAAAAGATGGTCAACAAGTAAAGATGTCAAAACGCACAGGGAAGAGCTATACTTTAGATGACTTACTTGATGAAGTAGGTGATGAAGTGGTTAGATTCTTTTTGATAATGAGAGGTAATACAACACATCTTGAATTTGACTTATCATTAGCTACTGAGAATTCAGATAAAAATCCGGTATTCTATTTGAAATATGCACATGCTAGAATATGTTCTATATTAGAAAATATTGATAATTCAGATGATATTCTAAATGAAACCCCAGATTTCAATTTACTGCAATTAGAAGATGAAATAAATCTTACAAAATCTATTATAGAATTCCCTAATTACATTAGATTAGCTGCTGATAAATATGAGCCACAAATTATTGTCGAATTTTTACGTGAATTTGCTTCGAATTTTAGTTCATTCTACCATAATTGTAGAATCAAAGGAGAAGAAGCCGAAATACAAAAGGCAAGACTTCACCTAGCTAACATAGCTAAAACAGTATTGAAAAATGGATTAACTATATTAGGTATTTCAGCTCCTAATAAAATGTAATTGTGGTTTATTTCCACTTGATTCCACAACCAACACTTGGTTTTTGTTTTGTTGATGGTAATTCGTTGTTAAGCAATGCTTCAACTGCATTTCTTAAATCGTAACCAGTAATTGGAATTCCATTATCTGGTCTCGAATCATCAAACTGACCTCTGTATCTCAACTTTAAATCTTTATCATATAGAAAAAAGTCAGGAGTGCATTGAGCCCCATATTCTCTAGCGATCTCTTGAGTTTCATCAAAGAGATAAGGGAATTGAAAGTCAAATTCTTCAGCTTGTTTTATCATATTATCTGGAGAGTCATCAGGATACTTTTCAATATCATTTGAATTGATAGCCATAATTCCTAACCCTTTTGGCATAAATTCCTTAGCAAAAGAAGATATTGCACTGTTTAAATGCTTTACGAAAGGGCAATGTACACTTATAAAAATAATAAGAGTAGCATCAGATTTCTGGGATGTTAACGTTATTTCTCTACCTTCCGTAGGTGAATATAGAGCAAACTCAGTTGCATCAGTACCTAATTCAACCATATTTGATTCTGTTCTTGCCATTATTAAATCCTTTGTTTAATTTACGAAATGAAAATAATTTTTTATCTAATAACCATAACGATTTTGTTAGGGTTTTATTCATGTGAAAGTACAACTAGTACTAATCAAAATCCATTAACTTATAGTCAAGAGCAACCATTTTTCAATATTGTACCATTCACGAGATATAATAATATTGTTAATCGAATTGACTATGGTATTATCAAACATCAAGGTCAAGTTGAAGACTCTTCTTATATTAGAGCTACTTTCTATGATAAAAGAAAATTCAGAGATGCCGGAAATTTCTATCTTGGAAGTTTTAGAATAAGCAAATCTAAAGCAGATAAAATTTTTAATATCAATCAGTTAATAGAGGACTTTATTGACTATGGTTATGCATATTATTCAGAACTAGATAAATATTATTTTAGTGATAGTATTACAATTCAGACAACGGGTCAAGAATTCCCTTCTTATATTCAGTCAGTACAATTATTAGATACATCACTAACTATTGTTAATGTTAATTCACTTAAAGAGATTTCAAAATCCCAAGGAATTAATTTAATTACAAATGATATTGGATTTGATGAGGCCAGAATAAGAATATACAATGATACAAAAGAGTTTATATTTTATTCAACTTTTGAAACATATTTAAGTTTTGGTTCTGAAGTATTCAATAACATCCCTACAGGAAATTATAAATTTGAATGTCTTAAAGGTCATTATTTGTTGGATACTGCATCAAATAATGAAGCAGTAATTATAAATATCTATTCCTCTTTTACATTTGAAACTCAAATTAAAGATTAATCAATATACAACAATGCTATGTTGGTATTCGTTAATTGCACTATATGGATATTACACGTTTTATTATTTTCTTTTCGATTCTATCAGCTATATTTATAGTACTTGAAGTCTATACGCTTTTCAATTGGCGAAAATTTGTTAAAAAGCAAAACCTAAACTTCTTATGGTATAAAGTCCCTAAGTATATTTCAATTGTACTATTAGCCGCATCTACCTTTTCTATGTTTAGTAGTCTTTTTATAGACATTAATGATAAATTACGTTATATAACTATGTTTTTAATTGCATTATGGATATTACCCAAACTAGCTATTGTACCAGTTATTTTAGTAAAAGATGTATCTAGAATATTTCTTGCTTTAGTTAGAAAGCTTACAACTAAAAAAATGGAAGCAGTGGACAGCAAAAGAAGAAAGATTGTTGAAACATCTGCTTGGACTCTTGCTTCGATACCCTTTATTATGGTTTCTAAGGGGCTATTTTCAACAACTCACGACTTTACAGTAAGAAATGCCGATATTTACCTACCTAACTTACCAAAGGGTTTAGATGGATTGAAAATTGTCCAACTCTCGGACTTACATTTAGGCTCATTCTTTGATCATAGTTCGTTTCAAGAAGTAAGACGAATAACTAACAATCTAAAGCCAGATATAATAGTTATTACAGGGGACTTTGTAAACAATAAGCCTTCAGAATTAAAGGCAAATTACAATGATTTAAAGAGTTTAAATGCAGATATAGGTGTTTTCTCATGTTTGGGTAATCATGATCACTATATGAAAGACTTTGAACATAAGACCCTAGTAAATGCAATAAATGAAACAGGTGCAAATATACTAATAAATAGAAATGAGAGGCTTATAATAAATAGTCAACCATTGAATCTAGTAGGTATAGATAACTTAGGAATGAGACAGGAATTCGGTGATTTGAATAAGGCATTCGAGAATGTAAATCCTGAAGAAGTGTCAATACTGTTATGTCATGATCCCACGAACTGGGACAAGAATATTAGAAATAAGTATCCTGCTGATTTGACATTATCAGGTCATACTCATGGGGGACAGGTTGCTTGGGAATTCAATGGGTTTGAGTTCAAACCAGCCAAATTCGTATATAGACAATCAGAAGGTTTATATAAAAATGGTAATAACCAGCTTTACGTCAATCGTGGAATTGGAACTGTCGGACCACCACTTAGAATAGGCGTAATGCCGGAAATCACTGAGATTATTTTAAAATCTTAATTGATTATTACTTTAATAGATTTAATAATCCCATCTATATTCAAGTTAATAAAATATAAACCTGATGAGAGTGTTCCTTTATTAAAAGTAATCTGATGAATTTCATTATCTGAATAGTAGTTATTTGATATTGATGTCAAGTACTTACCATTCATATCTGTTAGATAGATATTTACATCAGAAGATTTTATTAATTTCAAATCAATAGTTGCAATATCTGAAACCGGATTAGGAGTTATTCTTACTGTACCAATTTCATCAAAACTTGTTACATAAGAGGTTGTTTTTGAAGTTGTGAAATTCCAAACTTTCGACCAATTACTTAATGCAATATCACTTTCAGAATTCACTCTCCAATAGTAGGATTTATTTTCTTCTAGTCCGCTTAGGTTTAATGAATTAGTCGTAACCAATTTACTTGATTCAATTACTTTATTTATAAACTGTTCGTCTGTTGCTAATTCTACATTGTATCTAGTAGCTCCATTAATAGTTTCCCAAACTAATTTCCCTACTAATTTAACATCTACAGCTGCATTTAAAGGTAATTCAAGAATAGGTGAGGGTAATATGGTAGAGAAAACCCAAGTTTCAGACCATTCGCTTTCTGTTCCACCAGATCTTAATCCTTTAACTCTCCAATAGTAAACTCTATTATATTCAAGTTGTGAGAAATCATAATTGTTGATATCTACATCTGATTTATCTATCATAGGGCTCT
Organism: Bacteroidota bacterium; assembly: GCA_048267165.1. GTDB lineage: Bacteria > Bacteroidota > Ignavibacteria > Kapaibacteriales > UBA2268 > PGYR01. Next base: position 842 of record JBLWYD010000036.1, on the reverse strand, counting down.
GAAAATCTTCTGTAACAGCAATCTGAATACGATAACTAGTAATATTACTTAATGCAACCCATTTCAAATTAAGAGTTGCAACTTCTAAGTTCTTCTTATTATTTGAAGGTGAATTTAATTGAGGTCTATCGATAGTAGATGGAGTATTGAAATCAAATACATCTGACCAATCACTAAAATATTGACCTCTTTCAGATTTAACTCGCCAATAATACTTTTTGTCATTCTGTAAATTGGAATAGCTATATGTATCAGTACTTACTAATTCATCTTTAATTGGATTTGCAAAATCAGAAGTTAAACTAATTTGTACCCTACTTTGCGAATTAGAAGCTATTTTGTTCCATTTAATTTGTCCACTTGTAGGAATTTCTACGCTTGCAATACTAGGACTAACTAGTTGAGGTTTTTGTAGTTCTGTTCTAAAACTAAATATCTCCGACCAGTCACCTTCATCGGGAGTTAAGTGAACTTTTGTTCTCCAATAATATGTAGTATCATGTTTTAAAACATTACTATTATATAGATTAGTATTTACTGAAGAAGTTATTAAAAGAGGATTCGTAAATAAATCATCTAATGAAATTTGAATTGTATATTTATCAGCATAATTCTTACTGTTCCAATTAAAAGCTAAACTAGTATCTAAGTTTATTGACTTGTCAGTAGGACTAATAAGCCCCGTAGTTCCGATTTTAGTAGTAAATGAGTTAGTATTTGACCAATCGCTTTGATTTTGTCCTCTGACGGCTTTTGTCCTCCAATAGTAAACTTTATAATCTTCTAAACCTGTAAAATCATATTCAGTATTAGTAACTGTTTCATCAATTACAAATGTATTA
>JBLWYD010000035.1:0-33755 GCA_048267165.1 Bacteroidota bacterium | reverse complement strand
AATCATTAAACTGTATCCGAATCCAATTCCTGAACATTCTCTGTTTCAATATTATTATCTAGTACTTTCTTCAATTGTCTAGGTCTCATATACTTAAATAATGAAATAAAGAAACCTGCTACTATAAATATTGTTCCAATCCATACTAAATTAATAAATGGTTTATCTGATATTTCAAGTATAAGCATTTCTTCAGGCATTGATAGCAATCCACCTTTTTCTTTAAACATAAATAATGCTCCAGAGTTAGCTAAATTCTCTTTATCAGGCATTATCTGCATAAATCCTATTTGAATATTAGTAGTGTCCAAATCATACCATACAGGTTCATTCCCCATAGTCTTCATATTCATTTCGGCAAATATTGTGTCTTCTTTGATAAATCCTTTATCATTACTTAGTCTGACAAGTACGCCAATATTCATATTTTCTTTTGGTGCACCATCCTGTTCCATTGGTCCCTTTTGCATGTCAAGCATTAAAAAATCCAACATCTTAATTTTATATGTTGTATCTAAACTTACTGGAGCTGATAACTGCTTTTTAAGGGCGATAGGCTTAACTTCGTAGTGAGGAGTCAAAGCCATAGCAATATAAATATCTTTAAAGGGCGTCAACTTCACTCCTGGCTCAAAGAAAGGAGTTTCCATATCATTGAACTCACTCCAAAAAGCAACTGGATGAACACGTGTTGTATCGTTATCTTTAATAATATCTATATTATACTCGTATTTTTCACGGTCTTGTTTATCTAGTTCGACCCTTTCTTTACCATTATGTTCAATCCTATAGCCTTTAAATTCTGCATATTGTCCATTTCTAATAGAAACCTGAATAGATTCAGAATATGCACCAGAAGCCAATGCTCCAAGTAATAATAATGCTAATCCGATATGTGCCACGAAACCACCAATCAGTTTCTTATCTTTTTTTACATTATTAATAATAAATTCTAAATTTACATATAGTGAGAAACCAACTGCAAATACCAGCATGAAATAACTAAATTGATTAACTCCCATAAGTGCAGAAATAATGGTAAGTAAAACCCCTGCGGAAATCCCGATAGCTATTTTTTTCAGGATTTTAGAAAAATCAGTTCTACCCCAAGAGAAATACAGAGCTAATGAACTAAAAATCATCATTAACACAGCTAAAGGTAAATTCAGTTGATTGTACCATTTGACTTCAACCGTTGATTTCGTTATACCTATTATATCAGTGATTATAGGCCAACTTGTACCAAACAAAACTATGAAGGTTACTAATATTAATGCAATAACACCTAATGAAACCACAAATTCCTTAGAGCTAACTTTGAAATTTATTTCAGGGCTTTTTATCTTATTTAATCTTACAAACAAAGTAATTACAGCTAATAGTAAGAAGACAATCATGAATATCATCAATAATTGATAAACTAATGGTCCTGGTGAAACAAATGAGTGGACTGATGTATCACCCAAAACTCCACTTCTTGTTAAAAATGTTGCGTATAATACGAATAAGAAAGTTAAGAATGCAAGTACAAAATTAGTTTTAATTAGTCCACCAGTCTTTTGGTGTATATACATAGTATGTACAAGAGTAACTGCCGTTAACCAAGGAATAAGAGAAGAGTTCTCAACTGGATCCCAAGCCCAAAAACCACCCCAACCTAATGTCTCGTAAGCCCATAGCCCCCCAAGCATCAAACCAAGTCCTAATATGGCTGAAGCAAATAAAGTCCAAGGTAGTGCTAATCTGATCCATTTACGATAGTCTTTCTTTAACAAACCAGAAATTGCAAATATATAGGGTATTGTCATAGCCGAATAACCTAAAAACAAGATAGGGGGGTGTATATTAATCCAATAATTTTGAAGTATTGGATTTAGACCTCTACCTTCCTTCGGCATAAAGCCTACTTCCACATTTTGGTCTGCATAAGTTTCCCAAACGTACTCAAAAGGGCTTTTAAATATGAGTATAAGTAAAATAAATGCAATTACTAATACGAATATACCCATCGTAACGTATTCATAATTTCTTTCTTTAAGATAAGGAATTAGGAAAAAACCGATTAAGGTAAGAGTTAACCCCCAAAGTAAGAACGAACCTTGTTGCCCAGCATAGAATGTGGAAATCAGAAGGTTAAGCGGGAGAGTAGTGGAAGAATATTCCCATACATAAGTCATTTGAAAATTATGAGATAGTATATTAGATAGCAAATACATAGAGATAGCCAACATTGTTGCCGTTACCCCATAATATGCAAACCGACCTAATTTTAATAGGCCGGGCTTATCTTTTGCAATTAGGTAGAATATTCCTGAAAGCACACTCAATCCGAATGCGACGTAAATTAAAATTTGTCCTATCATTTAACTTTCCTGTAGTTCTTCAATGGTACCTTCGTATTTAGAAGGACATTTTGTTAATATTTGATTTGATTTGAATAAATTACCTTCATAGTGTCCTTTCACAACAACTTTTGCAGCAATTTCGAAATTATTTGGTTTTGCCCCCGTATGAAGTACTTTGAAAGTACTTCCAGACTCATCTTCCATATAAAATTCAAATTCATTATTTTCAGCGTTATAATTGGATTCTTTGTCTTTTACCCAATGTCCATAAACTTGTACAGTTTCCTTGCTAGCTTTAGCTTCTGCTATAGTCACAAACTCAGTTGTATTATCTTGGAAGGAAAACATTGCTAGCACTATAAATGTAACAATTATCAATCCCCCAATTAGATATTTCTTATTCATTTTTACTTTCTGCACTCGAATTATTTAATGAAATTTGCTTCTCTAATCTATTTAATTTTGATTCTGTTCTCATAAGATATATAAACAAACCGAACCAATTAATCAAAGCCACCACAAGGACGACATATATAGAATTATCATTTAAGAAATTATACATTTTGTTCTCTTAATTTATTTTCTAACATTTTTTGTCTGATTTCTATGCTCAAATACCAAAAGTAAATAAATAGAAATGCAGCTATTGATAAATAGAATATGAATGCTAAACTAGAATCAACCATATCTGCTTGTGTACTCAAGACAGGACCAGTAGTACCATCATCTTTTCCGCCAGGGTGTAAACTTGGTAGTAATCTTGGTATAATAAACATCAGTACAGGTACTGCAATAAAACTAATTATAGAATAAACAGCACTCAATTTTGCTTTCTTTTCAAAACTATCTAATGAATTACGTAAACCAAAATATGCAAAATAAATAAGCATTATAACTAGAATAGTAGTTTGCCGAGGATCCCAATTCCAATATGCTCCCCAATTAAATTTAGCCCATATCATACCAGTTACTGTACCTAATATAGTAAATATAAGTCCAATTTTTATTGCAGAGCTTGCAACTACATCATCTTCTAACCTATCATGTTTTAAATATCTTATTGAGAATATAAGAGAAATTAGATAAGCAATAAATGATGTCCAATGTAAAGGAACATGTAAATTCAAATTCTTGATTCTATGTTGAAGGGCTTCGATAAATGGATATTCTAAAAGCGGGTTAACCGCAATGATTCTCTTTAATCGGTAACTATTTGTTTCTTCAATATAATTCAAAGTTGATACAACTTTGTCATTAACTTTTAAAGAATAAATACCATTATCTTTTGGTGAAATGATAGTATAATTATTTTTCTCGATTGCTTTCTTTTCTGTAAAATGGAATATCTCACTTGGGAATGCTGATATTATTACTTCATTATTATCATAAACGATTTCAGATACTATAAACGAAACATCAACATCTTTAAAGTCAACTGTCTTGCTTAATCTCCGAGCATCACTAAAATTTCCTGAGATAGGGGGGAGAATAGTAAATATTAGTACGGAAGTTACAAGTATGAATGTAATTATAATCCAGTACTTTTTACGTGGTAAAGTAATACCATGTTTAAATGCCAATACTATTGGAATGACTATACACAATAGCATCAATACGTAACGAATTGCAACCATAATAAAATAAGATTTCGTGAGTATTTACAGCTACAAATATATGAAATCAATATGGATTTATGAGGATATTGCTGATTATTATGACAATTGTTTTGTCAATGTTAGGATGTTGTTAATTTTACCATTATTAATTATTTGATAATCGATACTATCTACTAATGATTTCATTATAAATATTCCTAATCCACCCTTCTTGTACTCCGTCCTATATTCTAACATGTCGGGGTCTTTTACATACCTAGGGTCAAATGAGGGTGATTGGTCTATAATACTTACAATGAAACTATTTTCATTACTATTAAGTTCAACTATTATAGAATACTCGGGATTATATTTATAAGCATGTTTGATGAGATTAGTACATGCTTCATCGACCGCAAGAACTAATTCCTCAGCTTTGTACTCGTTAAAGCCAAAATTAGTTGAATTTTCGAACACGAACCTTCTAATACTTTCCAAGTTCTCAGTTCGAGAGAAAGTTTTAAATTTAGCTATATGGTTTAACTTTGTGTTCATCAAATTATTTTGAATATTTATCGATTGCTTCTTGTTCTGTGCTAGTGATATCATATATATGGTTGAATCCTAATAAATCCATTACGTTTTTTACTTTTTCATTTAGTTCTGCAAACTTTATATCCCCATTGTTTTCTCTTATGTCTTGAATAAAAGACATGAAAACTCCTAAACCTGCACTACTTATATAATCTAAATTAGATAAATTGAATACTAACTTATTATTAGTAGTTATTACTTTCTCAATTTCGTGCTCTAATAATGGGGCACTATGAGCATCTAATTGACCAGTTAGGTAAAAACAAGTAATATCTTGTTTATTAACAGAATTTATTTTCAAATTATCATTCATTATTCTTTCCTTTTCCTTTTATCACAATTATAAACGATATGATATTCATATAAGTTTCATTATTATATAAGGGAAACTAGTTTTATATTTGATTATCAACAAATAACAATATCCAAAATGATACCAATTTTAAAACCAAGAGAAATGTATTCGTTAGATAGTTACTTAATTAATAACGTTGGAATTGATTCTAAGTTACTAATGGAGAATGCAGCTTTATATTCTTCTATAAAGATAAGAGAGATCCTACCTCTTAAATCAAAGATTCTTATACTTTGTGGGGTTGGTAATAATGGTGGAGATGGGTTGGCTCTCGTAAGACATTTGTATAATGAATACAATGTAACTTATGTTGTAATAGGGGATAGAGTAAGGCAAACTTTAAATAATAAATATAATTATGACTTACTACAAACTCTTGATATAACAGAAAACAAACATGAGAACTTAATATTTGATAATTATGATTGTATAATTGATTCAATATATGGAATTGGTGGTAAATCACCTTTGCAACTAGAATTGACAAATATAATTCAATCAATAAATAAAGCTGATTGTCTTAAAATTGCAATGGATATACCGACAGGTTTAGATAGTGAGACAGGAATAGCTTCTGAAAGTACATTCAAAGCTGATTATACTTATACTATGTATGCAGAAAAGACTGGACTATTGCTTAATGATGGTAAAGACTATTCTGGTAAGGTTATAGTTCTTGATTTAGGAGTTCCTAAAAGATTAATAGACTCTTATTCAAGTATCTATAAGTATAATAAAATTATTTATTTAGAGAGAAAAAGTAACACTTCTAAATTTGATTATGGAAAATGTGTTATTATCGCTGGTTCGAAGAATATGTCTGGAGCAGCTTCTTTGGCATGTAATGCTGCAATTTCTGCTGGTGCAGGTTTAGTTTATTTAATTACAACCCATATACATTCTAGTTTATTTCCAGAAATAATAACTAATGAAGTAAGTGAATATAATAAATTGATGTTATTGGCCGAAGAAATACAGCCCTTACTTTATAAGTCTGATTCTATAGTAATTGGTCCTGGTCTAGGAAAATCAAATGAAATAACTGAAATGATAAACTCTATAATATTGGAGTATCCGAACATAAGATTTATTATTGATGCCGATGGTATTAATGCACTAGATTATAATAAAGAATATAATCAGAATATAACTATAACACCCCATATTGGTGAGTTTGCATATCTAATTGGTATGAACAGATTAGATATAATTGATAGTTTAGTAGATCTGGTCAAAGAAACGGCTAAGAAAATGAAAGTAAACATTTTACTTAAAGGCCCAACTTCAATTATTTCTGATGGGGAAGAGGTCATTTTTGTGAGCGATGGTATCCCCAAAATGGCTACTGCTGGGTCAGGTGATGTATTATCTGGTATTTTAGGTGCACAGGTTAATCAAACTATATCTCATAATAACTTACATACAATAGCAAATGCGGCTTTAACACATATTTATGCCGCAAAACATTCATTAAATAGTAGTAATTCAATAATTGCTTCGGATATTATCAAAGGATTGAAATGTATAAAGTAATGTACAGAATGATTTATTTCATTCCATTGGTAATGTTTTCACTTACTATAATCTATTTTTCTCATCAAGAGAATATTGAGATATTAGATGATACATTTTATATGAGTGACAAGCTCTTGCACTTTATAGCGTATTTCTGTTATGGTTTGACTATACAATTTGCGTTCATAAACTCATCAAACTATACAAAGAAGAAATTTATATTCATGGTAATTATTATTGGTTCATTATTCGGGGTATCTGACGAAATACATCAGTATTTTATCGAAGGAAGATCCTCAGACATATTCGATTGGATTGCAGACACTTTAGGTAATGCATCATCATTATTAATAAAAAATTTAGTTTTATGGGTAAAGAATAGAATAGGACTATACTTAAATTAATACCTATGTCCTGAATGAAAGGGAAGGTATTTCAAATAAGTTAGTTTACATAATATAGATTATGTGCTTATTTGAGTGATTCAAAAGGGGCTCTGATGCCTATAAATGCAGACATTCTGCCTGAGGCATTCTTATCCCTTCTATATGAATGATATCTGATATTTGTTATAGTACATTCCATATTAGATTCTATATTATTGTTTCGAATACCAGCTTCTAACAATTGGTTTGAAATTTCTTTCCGATTATCAAAATAGAATTTATCCTCTATTTTAATAGTCGTTTCTGGAAACAATTCAGTGAATTCAATACCAACTTCGTAATTATCTAAGCACGCTGACGGTGCTAGATAAACTAGTAATTTAGATGGATTCGTTCCATAAGTATCTATCAATTTGCTTATTGTCTTACCAACTATATTCAGACTTGTACCTTTCCACCCAGAATGTATTGCTGCAATTGCATTATTAATCGGATCATAAACTAATATCGCCTGACAATCAGCTATTGATACGTTGTATAATATACCAGAAAGATTGCTTATAATTGCATCAGACTCGATTATTTCAATTGAATTAGGTTTTGGATCAATCAAAACTATATCAGAATGTATCTGTTTTTGATAATAAAAGTGGTTGATTTCGTTTGTATTTATTGTTTCTATGGCTTTACGACTAATTAATACTATCTCTGAGTTGTAATTAGCTGTCTCGAAATAAGATTGTTTTTGACTATCAGAGATGTAGCCAGTTGCGACACCTGAAACGACATTATTAGGGAATATATTTATTTTTAATACATCAATCATAGTTATCATTAATCCTATATATGTAATCTAAATTCAATTGCTTAGATATACTGTTAATTTGTTTTAAATTCATATATTTAGAAGAAATATCAATATGTTCTAAAAAATTATCTTCAAAGTTTATTGAGACATTACCTGTTTTTATTAATTCTATATTCTTTTTTGTACATATCAAATGTCTAGTGAGTGAATAATCATATTGCAAGTACTCATATTTCTTCCTATCGGACATAACTACGAAAACTGTACTATCATTCTCTATTAATACACTTGTACTTTGTTCACGTGGTATCACTGTAATAGCTTGATATTTAGATGTTTCAATATTTGTAAATAAAAATATAGCTATTGCTGATATTAAAATTCTAAATGTGAGCCTTCGCAAATTGTAAGAAGTTAATAAATAAACAAGAATAACTGAAGTAGTAAATGAAAGATAGATAATATCAGTATTACTAATTGGAATACTTGTGCTAATTTCAGCAAGATATGAATTTATATCTAGACTAATATTCGTAGCCAAATAAGCCGTTTTAGCAAATAGATCAGCAAATGGAATCCCAATTGATGAGAATATAACAAAGAAGATGCTTTGAAAAGCAGCAAAAGTCATAAGTGGAAGAACTAAGAGGTTTGCAATAGGATAAACAAAGGAGAATGTATTAAAGTAATAAGCTGTGAGTATAGCTGTTGGAATTGTTGCTGCAAAAGAAATTGCAAATGATGACGATAGAAATTTTGTTAAAGAGTTTTCTATAAAAAATAGCTTAGTCAATGTCTCATTTATAGGTCTATATAAAATAATTATTCCACTTATAGCAAATACAGATAACTGAAAACTAACAGAATATATAATTGTTGGTTCAATAATTATATATATAAGTACTGTAAATAATAAGATATTAATAGGATTAGGAACTTTACCATAATAAATTAAAAATACTGCAAATGTTGCCATTATTGCGGCTCTGTTTGCAGAAGGATGTCCTCCAGTTAGTATAACAAATAACCAAATTAGAATACTAAAGAATAATAACTTAACCCACCTACTATTCAGAAATCCAACGATCGTGAAAACAAATAATGAAAAGATACCTACATGTAAACCACTTATGGCAAGTACGTGTGCTGTACCAGTTAGTGAAAACGCTTCTTGTGTATCTTTTTCTATACTAGTCTTATCCCCTGTTGTTAATGCTATGATAATACCTGCAATATTGGAATCCGGTATTGCTTTACTTATTTGATACTTAATACTCGTTCTTATATTGTATAAAAAAGTACTGATATTATATTTCTCATTTCTAATTGCAAACTTATTAGAAAAAGAAGTTGAAAAGAAAAGCGATTTATTGGAAATGAGATATGACTTTTCATTGAAATCTTCTTTTAATATTTTGGGTGCACCAACCCTGAATAAGGAATTCGAAATGAATTCTGTACCAGGTTTAATTATGACTTTGTTCTCTTTGTCGAATAAAGTAACAATGGATTTGCACCTGTGTGGATGTTTAAATATAGAGGAGTAAACGATGCCTTCTGCAGTGAAACGTTTATAAGTTCCATTGATAGATAATACTTCAATTACTTCAGCACTATATACCCCTTCAAAGCTGTTAGCTATATGCTTATTTAGACTATTTGAACTATAGAGTTCAATGTTACTATTTAGATTGATACCTATTAGTAACGCAATGATAAGATACTTTATACTTTTGGGAAGTGACGAAAATAATGAAATTAGAATAGCTATAATAGAAAAGGCAATAACGATATAAATACTTGGACTAAATAAATATCCAACTATATAGCCAGCAATAAGATAAATAAGCAGCTTTAATAATGGATATCTTGAATTCAACTATCACTCATTTTTTCTTTTTTCTATTCTCAAATAAATGCTTTCTTAGTTCATGTGCAAATTTTAATTCAAATATTTGAAATTTTGCGAATTCTTTTTCATTTAGATTACTTCGAGCTTCATTAAGTTTATTCTTATGGATATCTGCTATTTTTTCTAAATTATTATATAATTCATCATTTCGTTTCTTTAAATCATTTTCTGTTAATTTTTCAATATCGTCGCTCAATTTCTGGCTAAGAGATTTAATCTTCTCATTCAAATCGCGCAATTCATTTTCATACTTAGTAACTATAACTAGAATTTTATCGGATTTAGTCTCATTCAAATCCATATATTCAAGCAGTTTAACTTTTTTGATTGTTAACATTCTCTCATGCATTTTCATAGGTTGTGAAAAAGCTATAGTTGAAGCTAACAATAATAAGATAATACTATAAGCTAAATTCTTCATTGTCCAATTCATCCAAAAGTTCATTAAATTCTGATTCGGTTATTTCATTCATATAATTGTATATTGTTGTATTAGAAGAGTTATTAATAATATCTGTTCTACTTAATTCACTCTCTTCTTCTTTGCTATCTATATAAAAATCATTTTGATATGGATCGTAATAAGATACATCTACATTTTCGAATATAATACTTGCTTCTTCTGCTGTTAGAATTGTTTCAGGTAATTTGGAATCTATTTCCATATTATTTAATTCTATCTGTCGCATAACAAAGAAAAAAGCAACAACAGCAAGTATAGGTAATGATAGCTTTAGGATATTTTTTCTGAGATTAACATTCTTACTCTCAGCATATTGCTTTTGCTTTACTAAATATGGCATATTTGCGGTTTTATTGTCTAACTTACTTAAAAGTACTTCTTTATTGACCTTACTAAAAGCATTTCTTATTTCAACAATCTCATCTTTTAGCTCTGGATACTTATTCAAATTACTTTCAAATACAACAGCTTCATTATTACTTAATCTTCCAAAAGCATAATCTGTAATAAGCCCCAACATCTCTTCTTTATCTAATTCTTTCATTATTTAATTTCCCCTAATTTTGATGAGAGTTTTTTAACAGCATGAAAGTAATTGGCTTTCAATCCACCTACCGATGTTCCTAGCAAATTAGAAATTTCAATATAGGTTAAATCATTGAAATATCTCAGTGAAAAAACCTCTCTTTGTTTCTCAGGTAATTTAGCTAATTCTATTAATAATAAGCGATTTGTCTCGGATGCTTCTAACTTATCATGAGGGCTAATTTGATATTTATCTTCTATATCAAAAGTAATATCTTTGTCAATTCTTAAAAACTTTCTTAGAGATTTCTTTCTTAGGAAATTCTTACTTTGATTCGCTGTAATTGAATAAATCCAAGTTTGAAGGTTACTTTGATTTTTAAAAGTGTGTAGTTTAGATAGTACTTTAACGAAAACATCTTGAGATATATCTTGAGCATCATGCTCATTTTTTACGAATCTATACGCTGTAAAGTAAACGAGAGAGCTGTACTTTCTTATCAAAGCATTTGCAGCTCTATCGCTTTTTGACTCGCAATATTCATTGACTATTTCTTGGTCAGTATCATATAACAATGAAATATATCCCATAATTTACATCAAGATAATTTGTTAATATACCAATAAGACATCTGAATTTAAAAAAGGTTTAATCAAACCTAATAATTTTTAAGGTTTTGAAATATCTAATATTTCATATTTGATTGTACCAGCTGGGGCAACCATCTCAGCTTCTTCACCTATAGCCTTACCCATTAATGCTTTTCCAAGTGGTGAACTTACAGATATTTTATTCTTCTCAAAATCTGCTTCAGCTGCACTTACAAGTTGAAAAGTCATTTCCTTATTAACTTTTTTATTCATCACCTTAACATAAGACAAAATATATACTTTGTCATCAGGAAATTCTGACGGATCAATAATTTCCGCATTTGATAATAATTGACTTAACTTAGCAATCTTCATTTCAAAAAGACCTTGTTCTTCTTTAGCAGCATCGTAATCTGCATTTTCAGAAAGATCACCATGAGATCTAGCATCACCTATTTTCTGAGCTATTTCTCTTCTGCCTTTTGTTTGCATCTTCTTTAAATTTTCTTCTAATTCACGGTATTTTTCTTTGGTCATATAATTTTTTTCAGACATTATGGTTCTCCCTTTTTATTACATATTTTTTAGTAAATGACCCATTTTCTCTTTTTTGGTCTTTAAATAAGACTCATTATGTTTGTTTGATTCTATTTCTATAGACTTAGTATCTACAACTTCTAATCCATACCTATTAATTCCTACTCTTTTCTTAGGGTTATTAGTCATCAATATCATTTTTCTAACACCTAGTGAATGTAAAATTTGAGCACCAACACCATAATCTCTAGCATCAGCTTTGAAACCTAAGTGTTCGTTTGCTTCTACTGTATCCATTCCTTCTTCTTGGAGTGCATAAGCCTTTATTTTGTTTATTAGACCTATCCCTCTCCCCTCTTGTCTCATATATAAAAGAACACCTTTACCATGTTCTTCTATATTTACAAGGGCTTGTTCCAACTGAGGTCCACAATCACATCTGAATGAACCAAATACATCTCCTGTAAGGCATTCTGAGTGTACTCTTACTAGAATTGCTTCATCTTCGTTCCATTTACCTTTAACTAATGCTATATGTTCTTTTCCATCCACTATGTTTTCAAATACATGAATTTTAAAATCACCAAATTCAGATGGTATCTTTGCAGAGGCTACTTCTTTAACAAGAGTATCTTTTTGGAATCTATAAGCAATTAAGTCTTTTACTGTAATTATTTTAAGATCATACTTTTTAGCAAATTCCATTAAGTCTGCTTTACGAGCCATTGTACCATCTTCGTTTATTACTTCGCAAAGTACTCCTACAGGTTTTAGACCAGCTAATCTCATTAAATCAACAGTTGCTTCAGTATGGCCTGCCCTACGTAAAACACCACCAGATTGAGCAATCAATGGAAATATATGACCCGGTCGCCCTAAATCACTTGGCTTAGTATCTTTGTTAGCCAAAGCTCTAATAGTATGTGCTCTATCTACTGCAGATATTCCAGTACTTGTATTATGAACGTAATCAACTGAAACTGTAAACTTCGTTTCATGTAAAGCTGAATTGTTCTTGACCATTACTTCTAACTCAAGTTCAGAAGCCCTTTCAGGAGTTATGGAAACACAAATTAAACCTTTGCCTTGAGTTGACATAAAGTTCACCATTTCAGGTGTGCAAAGTTCAGCTGAACAAATCAAGTCACCTTCATTTTCACGATCTTCGTCATCCATTACTACTATCATTTTACCCGATACTAAATCGGCTAATGCACTATCAATCGAATCCATATACCACCTATAAAAAATCTTTCATCTATTTAAAAAGATGAAAGATTAATCTTAATTATTCTATTAAACTAACTATTTAATTGCAGAAACTGCAGCTCTTTCAAATCTTACGTGTACATTGTCAGCTATTTGAACTAAGAAAGTTTCTTCACTAACATCAGTAACAGTACCGTGTATACCAGTCGAAGTTATTACTTTATCGCCTTTCTTGATACTATCAATCATTTGTTTATGTTCTTGCTGTTTCTTTTTCTGTGGACGAATCATCAAGAAATACATTATAGCAAACATAGCACCAAAGAAAATTAACATTGACCACATTGAGTCGCCACCACCTTGAGCACCATTAGGAGCCATTGCAAATATCGTTTTAATCATTATTCTAATTCCTTTTTTCTTATTATTTGATTTTTATTCTACAAATTTACTATAATAATTGCTTAAGTAATAATTTTTCCATTCAATAAAGTCACCTTTTTGAATATGTTCTCTTGCTTGATCAACTAACCATTTATAAAAAGCTAGGTTTTGTTGTGATGCAATAACATTTCCTAATATTTCATTAGTTTTGATTAGATGCCTTAAGTAACCTTTAGAATAATTAACACTTGCGTAACAGTCCAAACCAGAATCTATAGGTTCATCATCCATAATATATTTTGAATTTCTGATATTAACCACGCCAGTTGTTGTGAATAATTGACCATTCCTAGCGTTTCTAGTAGGCAATACACAATCAAACATATCAATACCTCTTTCTATACATTCTAGTATATTATCCGGTTTACCTACTCCCATTAGGTATCTAGGTTTATCCTTAGGTAGATTGTCAGTGCAAATATCAGTCATTTCATACATGACTTCGGCTTCTTCACCAACTGAAAGTCCACCTATAGCATTGCCATCAAAGTCCATATCAGTCATTCGTTTGCAATATTCAATTCGGAGATCTTTTTCCATCCCTCCTTGACCAATTCCAAATAAGAATTGTTTATGAGCATATCTTTGTTTCTGCAAATCAAATTCATTTTTTGAATCTTGAGCCCATTTTAAAGATAATTTCATTGATTTTTCAACATAGCTTCTTTCAGCAGGGTACTTGACGCATTCATCCAGAACCATACAGATATCAGATCCTAAAGTCTTTTGAATTTCAACAACTTTAGCTGGCGTAAAATAGTGCTTGGAGCCATCGATATGAGATTTAAATTCAACCCCTTCGTCAGAAATATGCCTAATATCTTGAAGTGAGAACACCTGAAATCCACCACTATCAGTTAGTATTGATCTATCCCAATTCATGAATTTATGCAATCCACCATAATGAGAAATAACATCCATTCCGGGTCGCAAATACAAGTGATAAGTATTTCCAAGAATTATATTATAATCAAATTCTTCTTTAATTATTCGTTGATCAACAGCTTTAACTGTCCCAACAGTACCTACAGGCATAAATACGGGTGTATTAATCACAGAATTATCAGTAATTAATTTTCCAATTCTTGCTTTAGATTTCGTATCTTCTTTTATTAATTCGAACAATTTTTCATTATTGTTTTGTAAAAAAAATCAAACTAATAATTTAATTTTTAATAACACTTTTATTATTATTGTTATTCATTAAAGAGTACAAATAATTATATGTCAAATCAGAATCAAACATTATTTGATAAACTTAATATTCAAGATGCTTTTCGTTCTGTAGAGAATGATAACTTTCTTCGTAAGTCTAAATTTATTAAGTATCTAATATTATCATTAACACTGATAGCAACAACTTTCTTTTTTTCGTATCATTTGGGAACAGATCTTTTCGATGGTGCTGGCCAGAATATTACTGAAGGTCAGTTATGGAATAGCAAAGCTCTAGAAGCTGAAAAATCATTTCCACTATTGAAAAGTAGGAAAAAATATAATATTGAAATTGAACAAATAAAATCTGAAGTTCTTCCAAACTTTAAAGTAGTAAAAGGTACAGATGATAGAGTAATTCAAGAAATATTATTAGTTTTAGATACAAGCTATGTTTTTAAAAACTATAATTATGATAATAAAATAAAAAAAGAGTACAGTGAAAATGTTTCGAGATTAAAAAGAAATTATAAAGATGAGTTAAGCGAATTCTATTCTAAAGGTATATTGGATAAGAATAAATCAGATTTTAATAATACTTCATTAATCGTAGTTAACGAAAGAAGTGAACAAACTATATTAAATTTTGATAATATATATCAAATAGAAGAGATAGAACAGAAGATTAAGAATACAATTAGAACTAGTGCTAATGAACAAATTTATAGTGATTTGAGTTCTCAAGTTATAAAATTCGTTCAACCTAATTTAATCTTCTCTCCCAACTTAACTAACGAAAGAATAAAATTAGCTGTTAATAATGTACCTAAAAACGAAGAGTTAATTACAAAAGGACAAATCTTAGTTCGTAAGAATGATAGACTTTCAGAAAAACAAGTTAGAGTTCTTAAATCTTATTTTAGTTCAATTGATGCTTCAGAAGAAAAAGGAAATTCATTATTTCTTTTATTAGGAAGCTTAGGTCATGCTTTACTTATATTATTGCTTTTAGTATTCTATCTAAAAAATATAAGAAATAGAATATTCAATGACAATTTCCAATTAATTATACTTTGCCTTATCTTTGTCGCAACTGCATTATTATCATGGCTTTCATTAGAAATAAATACAGCTTTTAGTCTAGAGTATTTGATATTTATACCTGCTTTCTCGATGATGGCTGCTATTATATTTGATTCAAGAACTGCATTTTATTTTACAGTTACACTTGCACTATTAGTAGCTGGAGTAAGAGGTAATGATTATTCTACAGCATTACTTCATTTATTTGCTGGTGCTGTTGCATCATACACTGTAAGAGATATTCAAAATAGAACTCAGATGTTTAAATCTATTTTCTTTATATTTTTAGGATATGCATTTCCATTAGTAGTATTCTATTTTGAACGTTCATCTAATCTAACTGAGTTATTGAATAATTCGATAATAATATCTGCAAACTCAATTCTCTCCCCTCTTATTACATTTGGATTGATTTTTATACTAGAGAGATTCTCTAATTTCTCAACTGACTTACAATTAAAAGAATACGATAATCCTGACCATCCATTATTAAAGAAAATGAGCGATATTGCACCTGGTACGTATCAACACAGTATGAATGTAGCTATGCTTGCAGAAAGATCTGCAATTGCAATTGGAGCCAACCCTGTTTATTGTAAAGTTAGTAGTATGTTTCATGATATAGGCAAAATGAAAAAGCCTGAGTATTTTGTTGAAAATCAAATAGATATAGGAAATAAACATGATCAAATGCCACCTAAGAAAAGTGCAAAAATTATTATTGACCATGTTAATTATGGAGTGGAATTAGCAAAGCAATATAATCTGCCTAATAGAATGATAGATGTTATTCAAATGCATCATGGCACAAGTTTAGTCCAATACTTTTACAATAAAGCTCTTGAACAAGCTGAAGACCAATCAACTATTTTGGAAGAAGATTATAGATATCCTGGTCCTAAACCTAATACTAGGGAAGCAGCATTGATTATGCTCTGTGATACAGCAGAAGCAATTTCACATGTTAGAAACTACACAAGTGATGAATTAGATGCTATCTTGCAGAAAGTAATTATCGACAGAATTACAGATGGTCAGTTTGATGACTCTGGTATTTCAGTTAAGGAATTACAGATTGTAAAGTTTACAATCGTAAAAAATCTGATTGGTATGGGGCATAAACGAATTCAGTATAAAGAAGCCCCTAAATCTATCAAAACAGATTATGAAACCTAATAAGCTAGAATTACCCATTAGTTTAACCAAGCATTTAAAAGCTTTTTTATACTATATTGAGTTAGAAAAAGGATTAGCGGAAAATACTATATCCTCTTATAAAAATGATTTAACAAGATTATTAGAATTTACTTTTGATAACGGAGTTTCTTATTATCACGAAATAACACTTGAGTTATTAGAAAATTTCTTTAATCAATTGTATGAATTAGGTTTAAATAATGCTTCTAGGGCAAGATATTTGTCCGCAATCAGAGAATTATTCAAATTTCTTATCTACAAAAAAGTCATCACTGATAATAAAACAGAAAAGCTAGATTTACCTAAACCAAGCAGAAAGATACCTGAAGTACTTTCTTTTCATGAAATTACAATGATTTTAGACGCAATAGATATTCATACTCATCTTGGAATAAGGGATAGGGCAATGCTCGAAACTTTATATGCTTCTGGACTCCGTGTATCCGAATTAACCGGAGTAAAAGAGAGGGATATTTTATTTGATGATGGAATAATAAGAGTTTTCGGAAAAGGATCAAAAGAAAGAATAGTACCTATAGGTTCTAGCGCTTTAGAATTTATTAGACAATACTTGTCAGAAGTTCGATTCCATATTAAAAACTCGAATAAACATACTGAGGAGTTATTCTTGAATTCAAGAGGTGGTAAACTAAGTAGGATGGGTATTTGGAAAATTATTGATAAATATGTTAAAATGACAAATATAGAGAAGAATGTACACCCACATACTTTCAGACATTCCTTTGCTACTCATCTGTTAGAAGGCGGTGCAGACCTTAGAGCAGTTCAAGAGATGTTAGGCCATTCTGATATATCTACTACTCAAATCTACACTCACATTGACAATCAATATCTGAAAGAGATCCATAAGAGCTTTCACCCACGTGCTTAACTATTCGATTATAATTTTCTTAGTTTTACCATTAACACTTAATATGTAAACTCCTTTTATAAATTCACCTAAATCTATTTGGAAAGTATAATTATTGAACTGAGTTTCAAATAATTTATTTCCTAATAAATCAAAAATAGCAATATCATTCAAATCAGAATCTGATTCGATATTAAACTTATCTGAATGCTTAATCGGATTTGGATAAACGTGAATTGAGCTTTCCTGTTCCTCAATCTCTGTTGAAGATAATGAATAATCACAAGCTGTAAGTAACTTATTCAGATTTGAAATTTCAGATTCAGTTTTATTAGTTCCAATTTTATTAGGTAAACCAATTGGAGGCCAATTATTAGAATTATAATAATCCAACTTATCAGACAAATATAGTGATTCTAAACTAATTTCATCAGTATTTGTAGGGGTAGTATTTCCCTTCACATTATTACCATATTCGTAATGATCGTCTCCACTAAGAAAATAGTTCCCCATTAAAAAGCTAGTATTTGTTATCTCATTACCTATAAAAATCTGACTATTAGACGGAGTTCCGGGATTCATAAATAATCCATATAGCTCTGCCCTATTTCTAAGAAAAGTATTATATTTTCCATTCTGACCATGAGAATCGTCAATGACTATATGTTGAACAGTATTACCCTCAAATAGATTCGAGTATGGATAATTGCCATGAAGTACTAAATCACCAGCTGAATTAGCTGGCAATGATACATCTGTCCAATACGGATATTTAGAGTAATTATAGCTAATTACATTACCATTAGAGCCTGCTTGTAGTATCATAGAGTGTCGCAAATGATTGAATTGATTATTATAGATTAAACACTCGCTAGTTGCAAATTGTAGCATCACTCCATAGGCTTTTCCACCACCACCATAATCAAATCCATCTTGGAAGTAAGAACCAGTGACCTGACAGTTTAATGAATTTGCAATTGTAATATGAGCAAAATTAGAGTTATAGCTTCTAACACAGAAAAGAGAGGCATTTTTAATATATTCCAAATATATATTGCTAGTTTGAGATTCCGTTTGATCTTTTCTAATAATTGTGATATTAGAAATATTAATGTTTCTTTTCAAATCGAGGGTTACAATTCTTGGATTATCTTCTGATTTGAAATCTCTTCTTATCTGCGACTTTAATAACACTAAATCATTAGTAGCAGATTCAATTTCTATTATTTGACCAGTAGAATACTTAGCCCAATCAGAAGTGATTTTATCTTGATCTTCATCGAACAAATAGATGAAATCTCCACTTTTAAATTTATGATTTTTAATACTAAATGATTTAGTTCCTGAAACTAAGTCTAGTGAAAGAATGGTAGTATCTTTATTATTCTTTCCAATTGAGGAAATTAAATGATTATTCCCACCTAAATCAAATTCAAAAATGGTATTTTCTGATGTTTCACCTACAATCGAAGTACTATCAGAAAGTACTAGAGGTTTAGTAAAATTATAAGTACCATTTCTGAAATATATTCTTTTGAATCCAGCGGCTTTATTTTCTAATAAATATGCAATGGCTTCATCATCAGAAAGATTCATTTCATTTTTTATTGAATAAAAGTCATATTCTATAAAATTATCTGAATTAGTAGAATGATCTCCAACATTCGACCAATCAGTCAATCTCTCTTTAGGAAAATCTTGAGCGAATATACCATTGCTTATTAATATTAGAGTAAGTAGTATTCTTATCATATTTACATCCTAAATACACCAAATTGATGGTCTTCTATATCCTTATTCAAAGATATGGAGATATTCATAGCTATGATATTTCTAGTATCGATTGGATCGATTATTCCATCATCCCAAAGCCTAGCAGATGAGTAATATGGAGTTGCTTGAGCTTCATATTTTTCAATTATTGGCTGTTTGATTGCATCTATTTCTTCTTCGGTTAGTTTCTTTCCTGACTTTTCTAATTGTTTTATTTTAACATCTGTAAGGACACCAGCAGCTTGTTCACCACCCATAACAGAAATTTTACCAGTAGGCCACATCCAAAGGAAGTTTGGATCATAACCACGACCACACATAGCATAGTTACCAGCACCGTAGCTCCCAGCTACTATCATTGTCATTTTGGGAACATTTGCATTAGCAACAGCGTGTACTAACTTTGCACCATCTCTAGCTATACCACCATGTTCATACTTCTTACCAACCATAAAGCCGGTAATATTTTGCATAAATAACAATGGTATCTTTCTTGTGCAACATAGTTCAATAAAGTGAGCTCCTTTCAAACTTGATTCTGAAAATAAAACACCATTATTAGCAATAATGCCAACTGGATAACCCATAATCCTAGCAAAGCCAGTGACTAACGATTTACCATAATTCTCTTTGAATTCTTGAAATCTACTACCGTCAACTACTCTTGCTATTACTTCCCTTATATCAAATGGAGTTCTGATGTTCTTAGGGATAATACCGTAAAGTTCATTCATATCGTAATATGGCTCTTCGATCTTATCACGTTTGATATGGAATTTTGTACGTTCATCGAAGTTTTCAACTATATTTCTTGCAATTTGTAATGCGTGGTCATCATTCTCAGCAAGATGGTCAGCTACTCCAGAGATTTTTGTGTGTACCTCTGCCCCACCTAATTCCTCGGCTGTTACTTCTTCACCAGTTGCTGCTTTTACTAAAGGTGGTCCACCGATGAAAATAGTAGCTTGGTTTCTTACCATAATAGTCTCATCACTCATAGCAGGGACATAAGCACCACCAGCAGTACAAGATCCCATAACAACAGCTATCTGAGGTATTCTCATTTTCGACATCTGAGCTTGATTGTAGAATATATTTCCAAAATGTTCTTTATCTGCAAATGTTTCAGATTGAAATGGTAAGAAAATTCCTCCTGAATCCACAAGATAGATGCAAGGAAGGTGATTTTTCATTGCAATATGTTGTGCTCTGATATGCTTCTTAATTGTCATTGGGAAGTAAGTACCTCCCTTTACAGTGGCATCGTTAGCAACTATCATACACTCGACACCTTTGATAATACCAATACCGGCTACCATACCAGCTGAAGGAGCCATATTATCATACAAATCATAAGCTGCAAATCCGCCGATTTCTAGGAAAGGAGTATTCTTGTCACATAATTTCTTTATTCTATCTCTAACTAATAGCTTACCACGATCAGTGTGTTTCTTTCTGCTATGCTCAGGGCCACCTAATTTGACTTCTGTAAATCGAGATTTAAGTTGTTCAAGCAATTGAGTATTATACTCGTAATTCTCTTTATAATCAGGTGAGCTTGTTGAAATTCTAGATTTGATTCTTTTCATATTATATTCTATTAAATTGGGTTTCTAATGAGATTATAAATATAAGAATAATATTGAATAATGAATAATTCTATTTTTATTGGACAAAAAAAATGCCCTTGAATTAAGGGCATTTAAAAAATAGTATTTAATACTTAAGTAAAATTATTTAGATATTTTAGCAAACTCATCTAAGAAAAGAGCAGATGCTTTTATACCACCAAAATAATGGCTCAAATTAAATTTCTCGTTTGGAGAATGAATATTATCACCATCTAATCCAAGTCCCATTAGTACTGCTGGAGCTTTTAATTCAGCTTGGAACATTTCTACGATTGGAATTGATCCACCTTCTCTCATATTCACTGTTTTGTATCCAAATGCAGTCTCTAATGCAATAGATGCAGCTTTAACACCTGGGCTATCAATAGCAGCAATTACTGGGTTTCCACCGTGGTGGCCGTGTATTTCTACTTGCATATAGTCTGGAACTAATGATTTGATGTGGCTTATTGCTTTATCAGTGATTTCTTGCCAAGTCTGATCTGGTACTAATCTCATTGAGATTTTTGCAGTTGCAGTAGAAGGAATTATTGATTTGTGCCCCTCATCTGTATAACCACTAAACATACCATTT
Source organism: Bacteroidota bacterium (assembly GCA_048267165.1). GTDB lineage: Bacteria > Bacteroidota > Ignavibacteria > Kapaibacteriales > UBA2268 > PGYR01. The sequence continues at coordinate 12,192 of JBLWYD010000035.1, read as the reverse complement.
ATATCAAGAGTAGGTCTTGATGAAGATCTAAGAACAGTTGAATAACCTTTTTCGCCAGTTAATCCATTTAACCCAAGTTCTTCTGTATAATCTTTCTCATTGAAAGGTAATGATTCTAATGCTTTTGTTTCTTCAATGCCTAATTCTACAACATTTGTGTAGAAATCTTTGATTGTTACTTTACCATCTTCATCGTGTAGCTTAGCTATTAATTTACAAAGTTCATTCGCTGGGTTAGGAACACCGCCACCATATTGGCCTGAGTGTAAGTCTCTATTCGGACCAGTTAAAGTCATTTCTATAACTGCAATTCCTCTCAAACTATATACAATCGAAGGAATTTCGTCAGCAAACCAAGATGTATCAGAAATTAAGATTGTGTCGCATTTCAATTTCTCAGCATTTTTAGGTAGAAACTCCATCAAAGCAGTACTGCCAGATTCCTCTTCCCCTTCTATTAGTAACTTCACATTAACGGGTAGCTTACCATTTTTCTCGAAGTGAGCTTGAGCACCTTTAACGTGAGCAAATACTTGACCTTTGTCATCAGCAGTTCCACGTCCGTACAGCTTACCATCTCTTACAGTAGGTTCGAATGGAGGCGATTTCCATAAGTTAATCGGGTCTTCCGGTTGTACATCATAGTGTCCATAGATTAGAACCGTGGGAGCGTCTGTACCAGCGCCTAACCACTCTGCATATACAATTGGGTGACCAGAAGTTTCAATCACTTCTACAGTCTCAAATCCAGAATCAATTATATTATTCTTCAACCAATTAGCGCAATCCAAAACGTCTTTTTTATTTCTTTCTCTAGTTGAGACTGAAGGGAATTTCAAGAATTCAACCAATTCACCTAAAAAATTGTCATTATTGTCATCTATATATCCTAATACTTCTTTCATCTTATAACCTTTTCGAGTTTTGATTTAACATTAAGTTCAAAATTACCAAAAATGTTAGACAATCGGATAATCGAACTTTCAATGATTTTCATTATATTTAGTTTTACCAGCTTTAAAAAACAAAATAATAAATGTATAAAACAATACTATATTCGGAAGTTGCTAATATAGCTACAATTACGCTCAATCGTCCTAAGAAAAAGAATGCAATGAATGATGTAATGATAAATGAGTTGATTGATGTATTTGAGCAACTAGAACTAAATGATGATATTAGAGTCATCACAATCACTGGTGAAGGTGACACTTTCTGTTCGGGTGCCGATTTGAATTGGCTTAGTGAGGTGAAGGATTTCAGCTATAAGCAAAACTACAATGAATCATTGAAATTAGTGAAGTTACTGAAACTAATACACGAACATTACAAACCTGTAATATGCAATGTCAACGGCCCTGCAGTCGGTGGAGGCGTTGGATTAATGCTTGCTAGTGATATAGTTATAGCTTCCAATGATTCGTTTTTCGGGTTATCAGAAGTAGCAATTGGGATTATACCAGCAGCTATAATACCTTTCTTAATGTCAAGGATGAGCGAAGCAAAAGCTAGAGAATACTTGATAACAGGACACAGAATAGATGCCTCGGAAGCTGAACGTCTTAATCTTATCAACTATTCTGTTCATCCAAATGAATTAGATGAATTTACAGATCAAATCGTTAAGAAAATAAAAAATAATGGAATGATAGCTGTTTCCAAAGTTAAGGAAATGGTAAACACATTTAGTGCAACTAAACTAGATGATGATAATATGGAATATATTGCTAATATTATCGCCAAGTTAAGAACTTCGGAAGAAGGACAAGAAGGTATTAGTGCATTTTTAGAGAAAAGAAAACCAAATTGGGTAGAGTAATAATATTATGATAAAAAAGATACTTATAGCAAATCGTTCAGAAATTGCTTGCAGAATAATAAGAGCTGCGAAAGAAATGGGAATAAAAACCGTAGCGGTTTATTCTGATATAGATAAGAACGCATTACATGTAAAATTAGCTGATGAATCGGCCCTAATCGGTCCAGCTCCAGCTAATCAATCATATCTGAATCAAGAAATACTAATAGAAACTGCTTTGAAAATGGGAGCTGATGCAATCCACCCAGGATATGGCTTTCTTTCGGAAAACTATGAATTCAACCAAAAGGTGCGTGATGCTGGACTCACTTACATTGCTCCGAATGTAGAAGCAATGAAGCTCTTGGGCTCTAAGACTTCATCACGTCAAACGATGATTGACGCTGGTGTTCCTGTTATTAATGGATTCCAAAGCGAGACTGCAACCATTGTTGAATTCAAATCGAAAGCTATTGAAATTGGTTTCCCTGTGTTAGTCAAAGCATCTGCGGGTGGTGGTGGAAAAGGTATGCGTATAGTTCGCTCTGCTGATGAGTTTGAAGATGCCTTCAACGCCTCATCACGAGAGGCAAAGAGTGCTTTTGGTGATGCCACAGTTTTTGTGGAAAAGTATGTGGAAAACCCTAGACATATAGAATTCCAAGTTGCTGGTGATAGCCACGATAATTATATTCACCTTTACGAACGTGAATGTTCAATCCAAAGAAGACACCAAAAAGTAATAGAAGAAACGCCTTCGACTGCATTGACTGATGAACTCAGAAATACAATGGGGGCAGCCGCTGTAGAAGCAATCAGAGCTGTAAATTATGATAGTGTTGGGACTGTGGAATTCCTCTTAGATGATGACGATAAGTTTTATTTCCTAGAAGTAAATACGAGAATACAAGTAGAACACCCAATTACGGAAATGACCACTGGAATCGACTTACTTAAGCTACAAATAGACATAGCAAATGGTAAAGAAATACCTTACAAACAATCTGATATAACTCAACGAGGACATTCGATTGAGTGCCGAGTTTACGCCGAAGATGCCGAAAAAGATTTTATCCCCACTGGTGGAAAAGTCCTGTATCACCGCCCCCCTACTGGTTTAGGAATGCGATATGATACTGGTATTACTACTGGCTCGGAAATATCACCCTACTATGACCCAATAATGAGTAAGATAATCAGCTATGGTAGCACAAGAGAAGAAGCTATAGAAAGAATGAAGCTAGCACTTAAAGAGACCGTGATATTAGGTGTGAAGACCTCAATGGATTTTATGTATCGAGTGCTTTGTAATGAGAATTTCATTGCTGGGAATACTCAAACGAACTTCTTAGATAAGAACCCCGAAGTATTTATAGAGAAAGAAGATAATTCGGAATTAGCTGCACTAGTAACTACAATGATTAATCAACCACAAGAAACAGAAAATGAAGTCACTCCCCTACCTTGGCAGTTAATAGGTGAATGGGAAATAGGAGCAACAAAATGAAACTTAAAAGAAACAACGAAATAATAGATGTAGAATCTAGAAAACTAGATGGAAAACTAATAGGTCAGGTTAATGATAATGAGTTAACAGTCACTATACTTTCTTCTGAAGAAAACACCGTAAAGCTATTGCATAATAACGAGATAAAAGAGGCCGTGTATGCACAAGACCGAGATAAATACTATGTACAAATAGACGGCAAACAATACATATTCAACAAAGTGGAAGACGAAGAAGATGTGATAGCAGGTAGCGGTGAATCCGAAGATATAGAGAACATAATACCACCTATGCCGGGCACTATCATTAAGATCAATGTAGCCGAAGGCGACAAAGTAAAAGAGGGCGATGCCGTTATAGTAGTCGAAGCAATGAAAATGGAGACTAACCTCTACACTCGAATAACTGGTACAGTAACGAAAGTTAATGCAAAAGAAGGCGATAGAGTTGACTCAGACACTGTGTTGGTGGTTATAGAGAAGGATGAAGTTGAAGAGGATAAGTAGAGAATCTAATTATGGCGAATTCGCCACATTTGGTAGTGGACTATCTCCTCAGATTAGTTACAAATACGACAATGCTACAACATCGTGGAAAAAACACTACAACATATACGACCACTTGGGGACACTAGCACAGACATACAAACAAAGCGGATTTGGGGCGACACCAACATCTATGCAAACGCACAACCCTTATGGTGGTGAGAGATGGACGAACAAGAACCTAACTACTAAAGAAAGCACCCTACTAAACTGGGTTGGTAAAGAAAAAGACAACGAATCGAAGCTAGGTGACCACGGAGTGAGAAAATACGAATACGAGACTGGTAGGTTTATAAGTATTGAACCTAAATGGGAAGAATATTTGGGTTGGTCACCTTATCAGTACTCATTGAACAACCCTGTTAATTTGGTAGATATTGACGGGAAGGATGCAATTTTTTTATTAGATCCAGATGGGGCGGCTACTGCTGGGCATGCTGCTCTTTTAGTAGGGGATGATGATAAAGGATGGACATATATTTCAAAAGATGGTGCAAAATCTTGGAATAAATTATACGGTGAGTCAGATTTTACTTTTAATCATTTCGATAACTTAGAGAGTGCACTAAGTCACAAATTTACAGAAAGATACACTAAGATGTTTAGAATTTCAACTAGTAAAGATGAAGATACAGAAATTAGAGAAATTGCTAAAAGAGAAGCTGAATCTCCCTATGATATACTCTTTAGTAATTGTGGTGATGTTGTTTCTAAGTCATTAGAAATGGGTTTAGACAATCCTAAACATTTCATTATTACACCAGGTATTCCTAATACACTTTATAGAGCAATAAAAAGAAGATATAGAAAAAGAGGAAAGGAAACGAAACTACAGAGAGGGGAAAGAGATCCAAATGAATTACCTGGTAAAGAAGAAAACAAACAAAGAGAGTATGGTAATGATGGAGAGGAACAGTAAATGAGGAAAGTCCTAATTTTCTTTACAATTTGTATATTATTAATAATACTACTTTTAGCTTCAGTTTCAATTCCAGGCAAAGGAGAATTCCAATCAAATATTTCTGAATCCAAGTATTTTAATTCTTTTATTATGAGTTATAGAATAGATAAGAATTCATTTATTATTAAGAAAGATACTTTTAAGATTAATGAGATATGGGTTTCTTACGCCGTGTACGCAACGGGTATAAGATGGATAACAAATATTGATAAAGAGGAAGTCTATCTAAATTTGAACATCGAGAACTCTAGACTCTTTATTGAAAATTATATGGATTGGAATTATAAAGATACTTCAGGATACGTATTTAAAGTAGAAGTAGATTCAAATAATTTTTATTTTAAAGGTATTAGAGGTACAATTAGAAATTCTAATTTAATGTGTTCATTAAACAAAACGAAACTAAAAAAAATTATAGAGAATGAGAGAATATATCTTGTACTATGTAAAGAAGATGAAATCATAGAAAGATTTGAATTAAATAAGTCAAATTCTAATTAGATGCAATTGAGGACGAAAATTTGCTATCATTTCTAATCCAAAATGAAGTTTTATATACATGAAAACACTAAATACAATAATACTAATACTAATCTTTTCACCTATTTTTGCATATTCTAAAATAGATGTGGAGAAAGTGAAATCTGACTTTGAGGTAATGCAGAAAGCTGGTAATGCGGGACGGGAGTTTTGGCTAACTTTTACACTTTTAAATATTAAAAAATGTTATATACTAAGTACAAGGATTACTTTATGAGATTACTTATTTCAATTATTACACTGCTTTTAGTTTTACCATACACTTCATATTCAAAAATAGATGTGGAGAAAGTAAAATCTGATTTCGAGGTAATGCAGAACTCTGGTAACGCAGGGAGGGAGTTTTGGCTGACTGTCACACCAAGGAATACATATAAATTCAACATTCCAAATCGGAATATTTATTTATTTAGTTCTGTTCGGACTAAAGTGGATATTAGTATAAAAGGTAGTAATTATAAAAATACAATTGAAATATTACCTAATGTTGTAAATTTATTAGAAATAGATCAGGACTTTATTGCTCCTAGAAAAGATGATTTTGAGAACCCAGAACCATCAGAATTATTCGAAGATATGGCAATTAATATAAAATCTGAATTTCCAGTATTAGTATATGTTTTCTTAAAACATTTTACTAATTCTGATGGCTATTTCGCTATACCAACAATAGGTGCATCTGAAAAGTATATAAATATGGCATATAATTCTAGTAATTTTTCCAATGGACTTATACCTTCCTATACATCTATTGTTTCTCATTACGACAACACAAATATTAATTTAAAATTGGGTGGTGGTAAATTTGCTGATGATGAATTAGTTTTCAAAGAAGGTGGAACACTTAGAACAGGAGAATCAACTAAAAAAGTTATGAATAGTGGCGATGTTTTACTTTTAGGAGCTAGTGGTAATTTGCAAGATATTTCAGGTAGTCTGATTGAATCAGATAAGCCTATTTCAATAATATCAGGTATTAATGAGACTTATATCCCTCTTGATTCAGGAAGAAGGGCTGATCATTTAACTCATATGGAGTTTCCAACTAAACTATGGGGAAAACAATTCTTTTTTACTTCTTTATTAAAAAGAGAGAAAGCTGCTTATTTCAGAGTTTCTGCTAGTGAAGACAATACTAATGTTTACTTAGATGGTGAGTTTGTTGGTAATATAAAAATTGGAGGAGGTGCAGATTATGGCGAATCGTATATTGAAATACCTTCTGGGAAAAATAACACATTGAAGCCAGCTAATATAACTTCAGATAAACCTATTTCTGTTACATATTATAATAAATATGAAGGACATAAGAGCATTGATTATTGGGATAATTTACCGTTCATATTTCAAGTCCCTTGTATAGAACAGGGTGTTAATTCTGCAATATTTGCTGTACCCTATAAACATACAGAAGAGTATCCGACTTTCTTTACTAATCAAATAGTTATTACTTTTCCTTTAGAAAATGGTTCTATTCCCCAAGATTTAGAAGTATTTAAGTTTGATTCATTAGGTACTTTAATTGAAATAACAAAACCTTACGAGGATCAAGAATTAGTTTTAAATGAATTTGATGGAGAATATAATAATAAGGAATATGGTAGCATTACAATAAAACTAGAAAGAAATAGAGTTTATCATTTCAAATCGGATTATAGTAAGTTTGTAGCTTATTCTTATGGAACGGAAATGGCAACAGCTTATGGATTACCAACCGCTTTTTCTATTTTTGATAGAACATTAGGAGATTCTTTACCTCCTGTTGTATATTACGAGCAAGATTGTGATGGAAATATAAATCTGAATACTGCAACAGTAACTGATATGCCTATGAATGAAGAGAATCGCTCCAATATAGCAGATGTATATATGATGGCTGGAGAAAACTATGAATTCAAATGGGAAACTGAATCAGGTGAGTTTATACCTGGAAGAAGTCGAACATTAAAATGGTCATTAGAGAAGATAAAAAAGAACTTACCTTCCTCTGCATTGCTATACTTTGTAGATAAAGCAGGTAATGACACGACAATATTTATAGAATCTGACCCAAAAGCAGAATTGGATATGTTAACTACAGTAAATGAAATAAGAAACCCCAATTTCAAAACTATCTCATTTCAAGATACAATCCGTAATCTGTCTAATTATCAATCACTTTATATAACTAGGTTAGAATTAGCTTCGACTGATTCTAAATTCAAAATAGAATCTTATGAGCCAAGTGGCTGGACTCCAAGCATTCCTATCCCACCAAGCCAAGAAAGATATATTAACTACACATTTACAGATGACAATATAGAAAACAACCAAACATACAAAGACTCTGTTTATATCGGATTAGGAGTAAACAACGGTAATCAAATCACTGAGTGTGAATTCAAACCATTCTCTGAGGTTTCTGTTAGTACAATATACCCTAGCTTAATTGCAACTCAAAAACATGATTTCGGAACATTCGATGATAAATCAAAATCAATCAAGTTGCAAGACACAATTCGTAATCTGTCAACTAAAACGGATTTGTATTTATCAAGAATAGAACTCAAAGAAAAAGACAAGGGATTCAGTATTGGTTCTATCAGTCCATTCGATTGGAATCTAACTAAGCCAATCAAACCAGAAAGTGAAGTTATTGTAGATATTATCTTTGATCCTAAAGCTTATCCTCAGAAAGAAGACGAACAAATACTTGTTGATTCATTAGGAATAGGCATACAAGAATATGATAAAAACAATGAGTTAGAAGAAGTATCATTCTTATATAGAACAGAACACAAAGCTATAATCAAAGCAAAAGACCCAGAATCTTCAGTAGCATCAGATAAGCTAATTGCTCAGTATATGAATGTAACTGAATCAAGTATCGAGTTACTACCAAAAGTGCTAGAAGACGGCTTCTATGACCTATCTATCTACACATTAGAAGGAACGAAGCTAATCAGTATAGCAACAGACAAGCAAAATACTATATCTCTTTCAAAACTAACAACTGGAACATATATAGTAACTCTGAAAAGTACAACACAGCTATTATCAAAGAAGATTAGTGTGGTTAGGTAGGGTGTTAGTCATGCTGAGCGAAGTGAAGTATCTATTAGTAATAAAATGGATTTTTGTAATAGACTCTTCACTATGCTCTGAGTAACATATAATAAAGAGACGTATGTACCTACACTTAGTTCAGCACGGAAATACGTCTCTTAATAGAATCATTATAGAATCGTTAAACTTCTACCCACTATAACTACTATTTATCATAATCATTTTTTCATTCATCATATCTTCTATCGAGTGTTTAACTCCTCCGAAGCCAAGACCCGAGTCAGCTGTTCCGCCAAATGGCATCCAATCTACTCGGAACGCAGTACCTTCGTTTATCATAACGGCTTTAGTTGATATGTTTCTAGCATAATGCATAGCCACGTCTATATCTTGTGCGAAAATAGAGTCTTGGAAGCAGTACTCGTTGTTATTAATAGCATCTATTGGTTCTTGTAGGTCATTGTATTTTAATATATTAACAGTTGGACCGAAAACTTCATCTTTGAATATCTTCATATTTGTCTTAACATTAGTGATAATAGTCGGAGTTAGGCATTGATTCCCAATATTCTCAAACCCATATTCTACTTTTGCACCTTCTGAAACTGCTTCATTCACCCAGCTAACTACTCTATCAACTTCACTACTTCTAATCAGTGGTCCAACTTCAGTTGCACTATCTGTTGGGTCGCCAGTTTTCATCTTCTTAGTTTCAGCTATCAATCTTTCAAGGAATGTGTCATATATATCAAAATGCACGAATACATTTTGAGTCGATACGCAAACTTGACCCGCGTGGTAGAACGCGTGTTTAGCAATTTTAGGTACTGCTTTATCAAGGTTAGCAGACTTATCAACAGTACAAACTGCAGTTCCACCATGTTCAAATGCCATACGAACACCATTGTGAGCTTTTCTTCTAATCCCCCACCCTACTTTGCTACTACCTATAAAAGTAATGAACTTAATGCGTTTATCTGAGACTAATTTATCAGCTTGTTCATTCGATATTCCTAGAAAAGAAATAACACCAGAGTCTAATCCAGCATTCTCGAAGAACTCGACTATTCTATATGCTGATATAGGAGTACTTGAAGATGGCTTAAGTATTACAGTATTACCAGCTGCAAATGCCGTTGCTAGCTGGTGAGCAATCAAATTCACAGGGTGGTTGAACGCAGAAATAGCAAGTACAGGTCCAATTGATTGTTTGATAGTAAATGCTGTGTGATTCTCACCTTTCGCAGTTCTATCCATTCTAATTTCTTCACCGTGAATGGTTAGTGCTACCATAGCACATGTTTCTATTGTGTTGAAGGCTCTTGTAACTTCTGCTCTTGCGTCAGTTAATGGTTTTCCACCTTCTTCAGCAATAGTCAACGATAAGTCTTCATGGTTTTCTTGTATTTGTTTAGCTACATTATTGAGTATATCTGCTCTTTTGTGTGCAGGCATATTCTTCATTATACTATTATAGTAATCAACACTATTTACAAGTGCTTGTTCGACTGCCTTATCATCAGCAAGTTCCATATTAGCTATGATGTTACCGCTATAAGGTGAGACAACATCTTGATAATTATTTGTAGCTTCTGCGTGTTTTATTTTAATTTTAAGTACTTTCATTGTAATTATATTGTGTTTTGATTGTTTATAAATAAATGTAACTAACTAATCTGTTAATTTGTCTAAGTAGAATGTAAGTTATATATTATAACAATAAAAAAGAATAAAAATATAAATTGGTCTTCAAAATGAAATTATTTAAATATTGTCTAGTATTAATAGTGTGTTTAACTACTGCCTCATCACAAGTATGGCTAGATCCTTTCTTAGATAGAGATGATGTCAGATTAACAGAAATACAGGCATTTGCAGAATCTCACTTTGATACTATTGATATATCTGCTAAAGGGAGCGGTTTTAAACAGTATAAGCGCTTCGAACAGTTCTGGAAAGATAGACTGATGCCTGATGGTACATTCCCTGATGCTGGATTATTACTAAGAGAAAAGTTGAAATTCAATCAATCTTTAAATGGTAAAAACAATAAAGTACAGGCGAGTGATTCGTGGCAAGTTTTGGGTCCTTTCGAATCTGGTGGTGGTTACGCAGGATTAGCAAGAGTTAATTGTGTCCGTAAGAATCCTCATAATGGAGATATATGGGCTGGTTTGCCGGCTGGTGGTATCTGGAAAAGTACTAATAATGGTACATCTTGGAGTACTAATACTGATAATGAAGATGTAATCACAGCACTTGGGATTACATCAATTGCTTTTCATCCATCTAATTCAAGTATAGTTTATGCTGCTTCAGGTGATGGAGATGGGTCTAATACATATAGTTTAGGAGTTTTAAAGTCAACTGACGGTGGCAGCAATTGGAAAACTACTGGTTTAAGTTGGACAGTAACACAGTACAGAACAATAAGTAAGTTATTAATAAATCCATCAAGCCCTGATATTCTTTACACAGCTGGTTCAAATGGGGTGTACAAATCTACAGATGCTGGAAGTACTTGGAATCTAGTAAAAAATGGTAGCTTCAAAGATATGGAGTTCAAACCAGGAACACCGAATACATTGTATGCATCAGGGACAGAATTATGGAAAAGTACAGATGCAGGAGTCAATTGGACTAAATTAACAAATGGATTTCCCACAAGTGGCATTAGACGTATTGCATTGGCAGTAAGTACTAATAATGCTAATGCATTATATGCTTTAGTTGGTAATTCAAGTGGAAATAACTTAAAAGGAGTTTATTTATCAACAAATAGTGGTGATAGCTTCAGTGAAATAGCTGATAATAGTCCGAATATGTTGGGTTATGAAAAAGATGGTAATGATACCAAAGGTCAGGCATGGTATGACCTATGTATAGAAGCAGACCAAGATAATTGGGAAAGAGTAATTATAGGTGGTGTTAACTTATGGAAAACTACAAATAAAGGAGTTAACTGGGAAATCTCTTCTATGTGGAGTGGTAACCATAATAATTTAACAACTGTACACGCGGATCAACATGATTTATGGTATGACAATACGAATAATGTTATGTATGTAGGAAATGACGGTGGTGTATATAAATCAAGTGATTTTGGTGATAATTGGGATTGGATAGGAAGTGGTATTCTAGGAACTCAGTTTTATAGATTTGGAATATCGCAATTAGATTCTTCAGTTTATATTGGTGGTACACAAGACAATGGTACTAAAGTACATAAATCTAATGGTACTTGGCGTGATGCTATAGGTGGTGATGGTTTTGAAAGCTTGGTTGATAATGAAGATAAAAATACTATGTATGGTAGTCTATATTATGGTGAGTTTTTTAAATCAACAAATGGTGGAAATAATTTTAGTAGAATAAATGACTTAAACAATAATAATGAATATGATGATATAACAGAAACAGGTGCTTGGAGTACTCCTTTCATACAGAACCCCAAGAATAGTAAAACAATTTTAATGGGTATGAATAATGTATGGATTTCAAGAGACAAAGGTAATAATTTCACTAAAATTTCCAATTTTAATTTTGGAAGTAATAAGCTAGTTTCAATAGCTATGTCAGAGTCAGATACTAATTATATTTATGCTTCATTTAACACAAAGCTTTATAGGACAACTAATTCTGGAACAAGTTGGACTGAAATGACCAGACCTGGAAATTCTAATATCAGTTATATATTTATAGATGATAAGAATGAGGATAAATTATGGGCAACTAATAGTGGTTATTCCTCAAATAACAAAATATTTGAATCTACTGATGGGGGCTCACCTTGGAC
>JBLWYD010000034.1:0-35228 GCA_048267165.1 Bacteroidota bacterium | reverse complement strand
CAGAAAGCAATTTCAATGATTTTGTATATACCAATATATGTGAATTGCTCTCATAATGGCATTCAATAATCAATCTAGAATTTTTTATAGAAAGTGAATAACTATTAGCCGGTTCGATTCTAATTAGTTCTTTTTCGTATTTATGATTTATATTCTCTATCAGATAAGTTACGTTATCAGAGGACCTTAAATAATAGAATTTATTATCATCTAAGAGTAAGAAACTATTGTCAATATATTTAGTTGTAAGAGTTTGTTTTAATTTTTTTTGAGTATCAAAGTAGAAAAGCTCATTATTCTTACTTATAATATACTTATCCAACGATGAAAATTGGATTTTCAATACATCATTTATATCGGTATTAGTATCTAATAAATGAATTTTTCGGACTGAATAATCTGGGTTGAATCTAGTAAGAAAAGCCCTTCTTTTTGAAGTGGCAATTGCAGCAGAAATAGTATCTTTAGAGTATAAATCTCTAATTTCAGTATTATTGAGAATTAGAGATTTCTTTTGAAGATTAGAATCGAATATTGATAAAGTTGTAGTCTTATCGAGCCAGTTATTCTTGACAGTAATAAAGCTATCCCCAGTAAGATTATATAATTTACCGGGGGTAGATAGTTTTTTTTCTAATATAAAAGGGTGGTTTTCTTCCGAATTAGCATATAGAAAGCTCGGAAGTATAAGTAATGATAAATATAGAAATCTGAGTAAAAACAACTGTTCTCTCAATTAAAAGTAAACGTAAAAAATATAATCCTAAAATTACAAAATTGTTTTACTATTCTTCTAATTTATTGATTTCGCTATCTATATTCTCTATTTTAGCTTGAGTTTCTTCTATTTCCTTTTGAATTTTATCCTTAATAGAAACATCTTCAACCTGTTCTTTTTTCTCAATTTTAGTTTCGGGTTTATCTACGAGCTGTTCTTTTTTATATTTTTTTCTACTCTTAATAAACTCATTTCGTTTCACGTCGAAATTCCCGAAACCAACTCTGATGCGTTTGAATAGTTCATTACGTTGAGTTCTTGTTAACTTTACTATTTTCACTTCGTCTTGAACAGCAATTAGACCTTCTCTTATATCATTCAAATCATTTGTGAAATCAATATAAGCACAAGCTTCATTAACAGAAATTTCTAGTTTCGCATAATTCTCATTGCATTCTTCTACGAACTCGCCTCTGTTAGCATCTTGTTTCTCATTTAATCGATTGAAAACTTCTCTAACAGCTCCGTATAATTCATCTCGTTGATTACGAGTAAGTATCTTTTCCTTGATAGCTTTTTGAGTTTCTATTAATCTTTTTCGAGCAGATTCGTAATCATCAGTTGAGTCTGCAAATACTATAGCTTCAGAAACTAAAGGTTTTATTTCATTGTAACTTTCAACTGATTTTTCTTTTAACTCTTCTCTTTCTGCATCTTGTTTTAGATTTACATTTTCAAATGCTTTTCTTACTAATCCGAATAGTTCATCTAAATGATCTTTTTTCAATTTAAGCTTTTTAAGCTCATTCTGACATTCAATTAACTTTTCTCTAGCTTGATTGTAATTATCAGTCTGAATCGCAAATTTAATAGCTTCTGCTACTTTTGGCTTTACACTTAGGTAGTTCTCAGAGATTTCCATCTCATACTTCTCTCTTTCCAAGTCTTGCTTTTCATTCAATGATTCAAATGCTTTTTGAACAAGACTGAAAAAATCATCTTTTCTATCTCTATGAAGCTCATAGTTTTTTAATTCACTTTGTAAATCGATAAGCTTTTTTCTTATTTCAGTAAAATTCTCTGGATTCTCAGCCTCTTTTAATACTTCTTGAACTTTAGGCTCTATTAGCTTCAAATTTTCATCTAATTTAGCATTTATCTCGTTTTTAATCTTTTCTGAAGATTCTTTCAAAACTTCAAATTTTGATTGAATAATATCAACATACTCATCTCTGTCCGATTTAGCAATCAAGAATAAAGATAAAAGCTTCTCTTTTAGATCAGCCATATTTTTTCTTTCGTGTTTGATTTCTTCCATCGAAGTCAAATCTGATTTCAAATCTTCAACTTCTTTTTTATATGAATCGAATAACTGAATCTGTTCTTTAAGTGCTTCTTCATTTACTTGCAATTCAATCTTTTCTTCAGGAATAGTCTCCACAACAGCTTGCGATTCGTCAGTTTGAACCACTTCAGGAGATTCATTGATTGTCACTTCCTTTGTATTCTCTGGCATTTCAGAGCTAGGTTGAGCTTGTTCTGGGTTTACATTTTCATTGATTGAGTCTGTCATATCATTCACCGGCTTTAAGGTTATATATTTTTGTTTTCAGAAGGTACTACTTCTGTTTTATTGTCTGTTACTTTATCGTCGATTGTTTTATCAACTTGTTTACTTTTGATATTCATTGATTTTATTGCATTCAATTTGCTCAAGTTAATCGGAGGTAACTCCTCCCCTTTCATTAGCATTTCTATTTCTACTGCGTCAAGAATTTCTCTTTCTAAAAGTATTTTCGAAGTACTATGAAGTAAATCTATATACTCACCTAATATTTCTTCTGCCTTAGAATTAGCTTGGAATAATATTTTCTTTACTTCAGCATCTATCTTCTCTTGAGTACTTTCCGAAAATTCTCTTTGATGACCTATTTCATTTCCTAAGAACATTTCGTCTTCGCTAGTTGTATAATTAATTGGACCAATCTCGTCTGACATACCCCAATCGCAAACCATCTTACGAGCTAAATCTGTTGCTCTTTTTATATCATTTGATGCACCAGAAGTCGTATTACCAAATACTAACTTTTCTGCAGCTCTTCCACCCATCAGCATTATTAACTTTGCATCAATATATTCTTTTGAATATGAATGTAAATCTTCTGATGGTAAAGAGGCAGTTACGCCCAATGCACGTCCTCTTGGTATTATAGTAACTTTATGTACAGGATCACTTTTTGGAACTAATTTTCCAATTAGTACGTGGCCCATTTCATGATAAGCAGTCATCTCTTTCTCTTTATCAGAGATAACTAAACTTCTTCGTTCTATACCCATTAATATTTTATCTTTAGCGTTTTCAAAGTCATACATCGTAACTTTATCACTATTTCTTCTTGCTGCGAAAAGTGCAGCTTCGTTAATTACATTTGCTATATCAGCACCAGATAATCCAGGTGTTCCTCGAGCTAATATCTTCAAATCTACATCATCAGATAAAGGAATCTTGCGTGTATGTACCACAAAAATGCCTTCACGTCCTATAGCGTCAGGTCTATCTACTATTACTTGTCTATCAAAACGTCCCGGTCTAAGCAATGCAGGGTCTAATACATCGGGTCTATTAGTTGCTGCAATTATTATAATTCCACTATTTTGTTCAAATCCATCCATTTCTACTAGAAGTTGATTCAAAGTTTGTTCTCTTTCGTCGTGTCCTCCACCAACCCCAGCACCTCTTTTTCTACCAACTGCATCAATTTCGTCTATGAATACTAGACAAGGGCTACTCTTTTTAGCTTGTTCAAACAGATCTCTTACTCTACTTGCTCCTACTCCTACGAACATTTCCACGAAATCTGCACCTGACATTGAGAAGAAAGGTACACCAGCTTCACCAGCAACTGCTCTTGCTAATAGGGTTTTACCAGTACCAGGAGAACCTAATAAAAGTACACCTTTAGGTATTTTACCACCTAATTTTTTAAATTTTGAAGGTTCTTTTAGAAATTCTATTACTTCTTCTAATTCATATTTTGCTTCGTCTATTCCAGCTACATCCTTGAATGTTACTTTCTCTAAGCTTTCATCTAATAGCTTAATCCTAGCTTTACCAAAGTTGAACAGTCCTCTCTGTCCACCGCCTCCGCCTTGCATTCTTTTAAATAGGAATATCATCAAAACAAATAGTAAAACTAAAGGAAGTAGTGTGATAATAGTACTCCAAAAGAAATCATCACCTTGTTCATACTTAAGCTCTATTCCTTTTGCTTCCCAAAGCATTTCAGTTTCTGTATCTAAAACCCCTAGTTTAGTAACAAAAGTCGTTACCTCTTTTTTCTTGTTATCAACTTTTATAGTTGCAGGACTATTCAGCTTACCATAGAACTCATAATCATTCATTTGAGTTTTAATAATGGTTGCTTCAGAAATCATTCCTTTATCTAAAAATTCTTTATACTGAGAATATGATACTCTTGCATCACTTTTGTTTCCGTCTTGGAAAAATAATAAAAGTGAAATCACCCCTAGTGAAATAAAGAGCCAAAACATCATGTTTTTGCCCATTTTCCCTTGTTGCTCATCTGGATTATGATTTGGTGTTTTCTTGTTATTCTTCTTGTCTGTTCCGTTCATTTAATCTGCCTTAATTTTCGTATTTTTATTGTTATTATATGACGCTAAACCTAAAAATAAATTTTTAATTTCTTATTTTATAGGGTTTTTAAGTATTTCTGCTTTAAGTATATGTTTTGATTCTTTAGTAACGGCGTATTTGCTACTCATTCTCAAACCAAGTACCCAAACTATTTCAATCTTATCAGTAAGAACTAAAAGTGATTCTTTGTCAATATTGCTAAGCTTTTTATTATTAAGTAAATCCGATACTTTAACTGTACCCTCGAATCCAAATGGAGTAAGCTTATCGCCTTTTATCCAATTTCTTACTTCTAGATTATTAGGCATAAACTCAGTATCGAAATATTCAATATTATTATCTTTTACAAAAGCTACATCCTTCCTTTCTACTTTTGAAAATCTTATTTCATAACCACCAACTTCTATTAATCCATCGGGTTTTATCATTTGGTTAATAATATGAGTTTCTACTTTATTTTCTTTTCGTATTATAATCTTACCCCTTTCTTTAAGGGCATAAAGATTACTCGATATCTCTACCTTTGTATTCACATTCTTACTAGTTAATTCTGCGATTCTTTCTGTAATCTCATAAGCTGCATGATGATACGCAAAATATCTAGAAAGAGTTTTTCTTACCATTTCATTTTGAATTATTTCTGCATAAGAAGCCAAGAATTGCGAATTAATCTCAACTAAACCTTGATTTGCAGAAATAAATATCTTCTTAAAATTTGCTTCCGTATAGTCACTAACAAATTTATTAGCACTTTTGATTATAGAAGAAGTTCTTTCAATTGTATTTACGAAATTAGGATTATAGTTACTCTCTATCTCTGGTATAAGTACATTTCTTATCTTATTACGAGTATAAATTAACTCGTCATTGGTCCTATCTTCTACCCATTGTAGATCTCTCTGGTTTGCATATTCAATTAGTTCATCCTTAGTAATATTAATTAGTGGACGAACAACAAAAGAGTTTTTTGTCAGACGTCTTCTAGTAGGAATAGAAGTAAGTCCATGCAAACCACTCCCACGGAATAGATTTAGTAGGAATGTTTCTGCCAAATCATTCTTCGTATGAGCAGTAGCTAAGTATTCGTATTTGTATTTGTTACAGATTTTTTCGAAGAATTGATAACGTTTAGCTCTCGCTGCTTCTTCTATAGATAATGATTTGTTATTAGCAAATTTCTCTACATCAGCAGATGCTTTATAAATTTTTATATCGTTATGCTTGCATACTTTCTCAACGAATCGTTGATCTCTGTCAGATTCCTTTTCTCTCAATTTGTGATTGAAATGTACTACTGCTAATTCAAAATTCATCTCATCTTTTAAATTGATGAAAATATCTAGAAGAGTAATTGAATCTACCCCGCCACTGACAGCAAGAAGTACTTTAGACTTTTTCTCTACATATAGTTCAGTTTCTAAAGTTCGCTTTACTTTGCTAAAAAAGTCAAAATACTTTTTTGACTTTCTTTCAATGCTTGTTAGTTGTTCAGGATAATTGAACTTTGTAAATTTTTTAGTTTTTGTCTTCAAATTTTATATCTATTATTGATAAATTTTATTGTACTTACCTAGTAACTGTACCATAGCAGCAAAATCACGATGATAGTCCGCTTTTATATATACTTCTTCATTTGTTCTAGGATGGATAAATCGCATAGAAAATGCGTGCATAGAAAGTCTATCTAATATAGGCCTTTCTTCTGTATTCTTCTTAAGATTGAACCGCTTTTTGAAATCAGATATTTTAAATGACTCGTTACCGCCATAGTCTATATCTACATACAATGGAAAACCTAATGTAGAAAGATGTACTCTAATCTGATGAGAACGTCCCGTAACTAAGTCACATTCTAACATTGTGGCTCTGTCATATCTATCTAATACTTTGACTTTAGTAAGTGATTGCTTTCCTCTTGCTGAAGGTATAGACATACCTTTTCTACCTTGACTTGGCATAATAGGTATGTCAATATCAATTTCATTCTTGGGAAATATGCCCTTCACAAGTACATGGTATATTTTCTCAATTTCTTGATTCTCAAACATTTCATTGAATGCTTTGTGAGTTATAGCATCTTTGGCATAAATCATAATACCACTAGTACCTTTATCCAACCGATGAACTACGAATATTTCACCGTATTCATTATTTAATAATTGCTTAAGATTAGTGATATTTGGGTTATATCTATCGGGTACAGCTAGAACGCCAGCTTGTTTATTAACTGCAACTAAGTACTCATCTTCGAAGATAACATCGTAAGGTAGATTATTATTTTTCATTATTTAGCAGCAGATTTGTAAGTATTACTCATGAGCATTGCTATAGTCATAGGGCCTACACCACCTGGTACAGGAGTAATTGCAGATGCTTTACCAATTACACTATTGAAATCGACATCACCTACTATCTCATAACCTTTTTCGTTATCAGCATCAATTCTATTTATTCCGACGTCTATTATTGTGCAACCTACTTTGATATGTTCCTCTTTTATAAAGTTAGCACTACCTATTGCGACAATAAGAATATCTGCTTGCTTAGTATATTGGAATACATCTTCTGCTGCAGAGTGGCAAATAGTAACAATAGAGTTAGCACCTTCTTTCTTTTGATAAAGTAAATTAGCAACTGGTTTCCCAACTATATTACTTCTACCTAGAACTACTACGTGCTTTCCTTTCGTTTCTACATCGCTTCTTTTTAGGAGTTCAATTATACCAGCTGGGGTACAAGGTACCATACCGTCTAAGCCAACAACCAAACGACCAAGATTGATAGGATGAAACCCATCCACATCTTTATCAGGGTCTAACCTAGTTAGAACCTTATTCTCATCAATATGTTTAGGTAAAGGGAGTTGAATCAAAATACCATGTATTTCATC
This sequence comes from Bacteroidota bacterium, assembly GCA_048267165.1. GTDB lineage: Bacteria > Bacteroidota > Ignavibacteria > Kapaibacteriales > UBA2268 > PGYR01. The sequence continues at coordinate 27,962 of JBLWYD010000034.1, read as the reverse complement.
ATCATCATTCCATTTATCTATCAAACTAAGTACTTCGTCCTCACTAGTATCCGAATCACGTCTTTCCATTATAAAATGAAAATCCATATTCTCAGAATTCCTTTCTTTGCTCCGTACATAAGATTCAGAAGCAGGATCATTACCAACAAGTAATATTGCTAACCCTGGCTTTATACCTTTATCTGAAAATAATTTAGCTGTATTCGCTCTAACTTCTTCTTTTATCATTTCGGCTATTTGTTTGCCATCTATTATTTTTGTCATCATAATCTAAAAACTGTATTGCAGTCCACCATTGAAAATATTGAATTTACTCACGTTATAACTAGCAAATATTGCTACGGGGCCTAAATCTTTCTTGACACCAATCACCCATTTGATATTAAAATCATCTACAGTTAATGTTGTAGTTTGAGGTTTTGTATCACCAGGGTACCCATTATCTGGGTCAACTTTTTTATCTGGACCAACTAAACCTAATTGAACTTGGTTTTCAATAGGTATTGTATAAACGAAATCTGCAGTAATATCTATTTGCTCAAATGAAATTCCTGTGTAAAGATCTACTATATTTTCAATATTCTTACTCCCCTGTATATTGAAGTTAAGAATATTGGCATTTGAAGTTAGAGAAGCACTAGTCTCACCAAATATATTATCCAAAGACGAGTTTTGATAAGCAAATTGTACGGCTAAATCGAATGTTCTCTCTTGATCGAAATCGAAAAAGTATTGAGAAATAGAATGCTTTATACCAATACCATAAAATCCGAAATCACCGATGGTTTCACCGTAATTTATTTTTGGTATATAACGAATCAGTAACTCTGTTCCGAAATAAGAACCAATTTCAATCTGAGGAACAGCAAATTGCATAGTATTCATTCCTGATCCTTTTGGCAAGGTAAAATTACCTGGTAGTCCATCTAAAGTTCTAAAAATTTCCTGAAGTACAGAATCTGGGAACTGAATATTGAATTGCTTATATCTATCTTCTATATCATCAATTCTTTTTTGAGCATTTTCACTTAATGAGTTTTGAGTTATTTCAATTTTTTTATTATCACTTCCTAAGATTGTAGCCGTTCTTTCAGGGAATTTTATAGAGCCCTCTTTAATCCCATCATAAAGCAAAGTTCTAAGCAAATATGTATAAAGCCCCACAGTATCTTTAATTCCTTTGAATCCACCACCACCAAATAAATCAATATCTAAATATTTTAAAAGTTCGGCATCTGAATATTCTTGTGTTGGAAATGAAGGTGAATAACTTTTATCTTTTTCAGGTACAAAACCATTCATATAGTTTACTGAAAATTTAAAGTACAAAGAGTCTTTCTTTGGGATATAAGCTGTGTTAAAAAAACCAGAGTTGGCAGTTGCGTTAGTTGCCGTTACAATAGGTTGAGAAAACGGAACACCATTTAATTCAAAAATGTCTTTCCCTAGAACTCTTGCTAACTCAACCGAAGACTCGTTTATTACAATTCTTTCTTGTGAATAAGCTGTAATAGTGAATAAAGCTATAAATAGAACTATTAATTTTTTCATTATTTAAAAACCTTCTTTTTTAATATCGCATAAATTGGAAGTGCTAAAATAGCTATTGCTATTATAAATAATAGGAAAAGAATTCCTTTGAATACAAATCCAATAATAGCAAAAAATACTTTTACTAATATGTAAGCTATAATTACTGCTAATGTAATAGATAGTATCGACTTAAGAGTACCTTTTTGTGCCATTTGTTCCCTTCATAATTAGTGAAACTCGTGAATCGAATAGGTTTTGTAAATTACCCATTATGTCCAAATTCAAAGGTATATTGAAAGTTTCAGTTTTAAAACAGTTTTTATACCCAGAAACATTATCAAATATATTAAAATATATTTGTTTAGGAGTGCTTTTTGGGTCAAAATAATCATTTTTAAGTACATCTAGCTTTGCTTGTGCTTCAGTATCGTGTAAATCTATCCAAATTTTGTAACCATCACCATATTGCTCAATTGCTTCATCTACATCCATAACTCCTGATACATAGATTTTCAACGACTCTTCTCCTTCTTTTACTGTCCCCTCAATAAGCATTGCTTTATCTTTGGCCAATTTCTCACCAAGCTCTCTGTATTCCTTGACCCAAACTATACATTCAGCCTTCGAGTAATAATCCTCTACTGTTAGAATTGCAAATGGGTCCCCTCGTTTACTAAGCTTTACTACTATATTGGTAATATAAGCACATACAGTTATTTCTTGAGATTTTAACTCTGCTGGACTCTGATCAAATGTCATTTTATTGAACGACTTAACCAAAACATCATATTCTTTAAGTGGATGACCAGATATATAGAAATTCAAAACTTCTTTTTCTTTTATCAGCTTTGTTTTATCATCCCATTCCTCTACGTCAGCTAATCTGAATTTCTCTACTTCCTCTTCAGCTACTCCTAAGAAAAGTGAATCAATATTCTCTGTCTCTTTGTTACTGAACGACTTAGAAAAATCTATAGCCATATCAATAGATTCGAATAAAGCTGCACGTTTACCATCTTCTATACAATCGAATGCGCCAGCACAAACAAGTGATTCAAGTGTCTTTTTATTAATTACTTTATCATCTACTCTCTCACAAAAGTCGGCATAAGAATCAAACTCTTTTTCATCTCTCGCTTCAATGATTTTTTCTAATACATTGACACCAACACCCTTTATACCAGCTAGTCCAAAGTAAATTTCGTTTTCTTTAGCATCAAATAGGATTGATGATTTGTTAATATTGGGAGGATGGACAGTAATTCCAAAACTACTTGCATCATCTATCAGCTTAACTAACTTATTTTGGTCATTTAGCTCGGCAGTCATATTGGCTGCTAGAAATTCAGCAGGATAATAAGCTTTCAGATATGCTGTCTGATATGCCAAAAGTGAATAAGCAACAGAGTGAGATTTGTTGAAACCATAATCAGCAAATTTGACAATCAAATCCCATATTTCAGTAGCTAAACTCTTATCAATATTATTTTTAGCAGCTCCATCAGCAAAACGGCTCATCATGCCGTCCATTGTGACTCTATCTTTCTTCCCCATCGCCTTACGAGCAATATCTGCTTGTGCAAGTGTAAATCCACCAACGTCTTGTGTAATACGCATCACCTGTTCTTGATAGACAATAATCCCGTAAGTATTACTCAAAGATTTTTCTAACAAAGGGTGAAGATAAGTTATCTGCTTTCTTCCATACTTTCTATCAATGAACTCACCAATATTATCCATCGGACCAGGTCTATAAAGGGCATTCATTGCTGTAAGTTCTTCTATTGACTTTGGCTTCAGCTTTCTGAGCCACTCTTGCATTCCCTGACTCTCAAACTGGAATATAGCATTAGCTTTAAAGTTTGTGAATATCTCATAAGTTTTTTCATCATCTAGTGGAATTTCATCTATGTCAATGTCTAGATTATAGTTCCGTTTAATAGATGATAAAGTATTTTCGATAATTGAAAGAGTTCGAAGACCCAAGAAATCCATTTTTAGTAGTCCAGCAGACTCTACTTCTTTCATTGTAAATTGAGTAGCTGTTTTTATACTAGACGTTTGCGCCTTTTTAGGAACATTTACAGGTATGTAATCTGTTACATCACTTGGAGCAATAATCACACCTGCTGCGTGTATAGAATCGTTTCTTTTTCTATCTTCTAGAATTAAACAATACTCAATCAAATCCTTTATCTTATAGTTTTCTGTACTCTTGGGGTTTTTTATAATATCTTTTAGAAAACTTAATTCAGATAGTTCCAATGCAGGTTTTAACTTTGTTACTTCTCCCCTTACTACCGGGATTTTAGAAGTGATATTCTTCACATCTGAAAATGGAACTTGTAATACCCGACCTACATCAGAGAGTACCGCTCTAGTAGAGAGTGTACCGAAAGTGATAATCATAGCTACGGCTTCTTCGCCATACCTGTTCTTCACATATTCAATTACCTTTTCCCTTTTATCATCAGCAAAATCAATATCTATATCGGGCATCGAGTTTCTATCAGGATTCAAGAATCTCTCGAATAGTAAATCATATTTCAATGGATCAACATTTGTAATACCAAGAGAAAATGCGACTAAAGAACCAGCTGCAGAACCACGACCAGGTCCTACTCTAATCCCCATTTCTCTAGCTGCTCTAATGAAATCCCATACTACTAGAAAGTAACCGGGGAACTCCATATCATTGATTACTTTCAATTCAAAAGCAACTCTACTTTTTATTTCGTCAGTTATTTCATCATACCTATCATCTAATCCTTCGTAAACCAATTCACTAAGGTAATCTGCTAAAGTAGTTGATTTAGATGTTTCAGGTATTGGGAATTTGGGCATATAGATTTTACTTTTGAAATCTACATCACACTTTTCAAAAACTTCATAAGTATTATCAATAGCTTCAGGATTTTCTTTAAATAATTCCTTCATCTCTTCTGGAGACTTTATATAAAACTCAGGCGAACCAAACCTTAAATTCTTTACATCAACTTCACTTTTACCACCATCTTTTATATAGAGATGTATATTATGAGCAACCGCATGTTCTTTGTATCTGTAATGTGTATCATTAGTTGCAACAGTTTTTATTCCAAATTTAGTTGCAATTTGAGGAATAACTTCACAAACTTTATCATCGAATTGATTACTATGATTCTGAATTTGAAGATAATAATCATCGCCAAATATCTCGTGATATGTTTTTGTAACTGATTCAGCGTCTTGTAAGTTAGAATTCACAATTGAGCGAGCTATCTCACTTCCTCTACTTCCAGATAGGCATATCAAACCCTCAGAATATTCTTTAAGTAACTCTAAATCTATTCTCGGTTTGTAATAAAAGCCCTCTACAAATGCTCGAGAACATAATTTCACAAGATTTTTATATCCATCTCGATGTTTTGCTAAAAGAACAATTCTGTGATATCTTTGTTTACTTGAAGTTTTATCAAACCGGCTATCTGGTGCTATGTAAGCATCTACACCTATTAGAGGCTTTATACCCGATTTATTTGCTAGTTCTTGAAAATTGAAAGCACCATACAAAACTCCATTATCCGTTATGGCTACTCCCGGCTGTTCGTAGTCAAGTGCAGAATTTACTAACTCTTTTGTTGTTGTTATAGCGTCGAGTAAAGAAAAATCTGTATGATTCTGTAAATGTATAAATTTTGACATATTTTATTATTAAAGTCTTAAATTTGATTTTATACAAAATATGATTTAACGGAATGAGATAAAAACTTAGTTTTTATATTCTTATTAACAGTAAATGACGAAAGACAAAAGTAAAATATTTATTTCAGCGGGAGACCCCTCTGGAGACATTCATGCAGCCAATCTGATGCGTGAATTATTAGCATTGGATAGCTCACTGGAATTTATCGGAATTGGTGGACCAAAAATGCAGGAATTGGGCCTAACACCTATTGTCAACTTCAGTGAAATAAATGTTGTTGGTTTTTGGGAGGTTGCCAAGAAATATAGATTTTTCAAGCAGTTAGAGACTAAATCTAAGATTGTAATTAAAGAGAATAATATTGATTTAGTCATTCTAGTTGACTATCCAGGATTGAATGTAAGACTTGCTAACTATGCCAAATCTATTAATAAAAAGGTATGCTACTATATTGCTCCTCAGCTTTGGGCATGGGGTAAGAAAAGAGCTGAAAAAATAGCTAAATCAGTTGATAAATTATTAGTTGCTTTTCCCTTTGAAGTTGATTTTTTTAGTGATTTTGGTATTGATACTGAATTCGTTGGTCATCCATCATTGGATTTGGAAGTATTTGAACTAGATAATAATACCGAAAGAATAGAGAATCAGATATGTATGATTCCAGGTAGTAGAGAGCAAGAGGTAAGATCACACTTAATTTTATTCGATGAAGTTATTAGAAAATGTAAAGGTAAATATAAGTTTGCTATTTCAAAATCTCCTACAGTTGATAATAGTATTTATGAGCCGTTTATAAACGCTCACCCAAATGTGAAGACATACGATAATAGTAGAGATGCAATGAAATCTAGTGAGTTTGGTATTGTGAAAACTGGGACGTCAACACTTGAAGCTACTCTACTCAACTTACCATTTATAATGATATACAAAACTTCTATGACAACATATTTGATTGGGAGATATTTAGTAGATATTGATTATCTTGCAATGCCTAATATACTATTGAAACGGGAAGTAGTGAAAGAGTTGATACAGCAAGATGCAACAGCGAGTAAAATTGCTAAGGAGTTGGATTCATATATGAATAATAGAGAATTAAGTGAGAGCATAAGGACTGATTTTGTACAGATTAGGGAACTATTAGGAAAAAAATCAGCTTGTAAAACAGCTTCTAGAATAATAAAAGATGAGTTTTTAACTTGAGAATAATTATTAGAATAGGGCTTTACTTACTATACTTTATTTCACTTACGTGGAGAGTTAGAGTATTAGGTACTATTGATCATAAACCAAAAGTATTAGCTTTCTGGCATGGAAAAATGCTACCAGTGTGGTTCTATTTTAGAAAATATAAGAATAAAGCTGGAGTTGTTAGTAATAGCAAAGATGGACAAGTTCTTTCAGATTATTTAAAAATACTGAGATTCAAACTTATTCGTGGTTCATCTTCAAAAGGAGGAAAGCAAGTAATAGAGAGAGCAATCCTTCATGCAAAAGATTCGACGATACTAATTACTCCAGATGGCCCCAGAGGTCCAAATGAAAAAATGAAAATTGGTGCTGTACTAATATCTCATCGTGGCAAAGTTCCACTTCAGCTATGTAGTGTTGATATTAGATGGAGTATTAAGTTAAATAGCTGGGATAAATTTGAAATCCCGTTGCCTTTCTCCCCTATCACTCTTAAGTTCTCAAAAATATACGAGTTTGATAGTTTAGACGATAGAGAAGATGTACAAAAACAATTAATTGCATTAGAGAAAGTAATGAGTGATATTAGTTGAAATTATTATCATACATATATATTCTAGTCACTAGAATCAGGAACTTCTTTTATAATAAAGGGATTATAAAACCTTATAAATCTAAATCATTCGTTATTTCAATTGGAAATATAATAGCAGGTGGCACTGGCAAAACTCCAGTTATAATCACTCTTGCCAAAATACTTAAAAATGAGGGATATAAAGTAGGTATAATCACAGGTGGCTATCGAAGAAAAAGCTCAGGCTTACTAGTTGTACACGATGTGGATAACCTATCCACAACTGTGGATAAAGCTGGTGATGAAGCTTATATGATTGCCAAAGAGACACAAGTTCCTTTATTAATCCATGATAAGAAGTACATGGCATTAATGGAGATGGATAAGTTATTTGATATAGATATAGTATTAATCGATGATGGGTTTCAACATAGAAAAATAAATAGAGATTTAGACATTGTAATAATAAATGATAAATCAGTTGAAGAAGAATATCTCATTCCTGCTGGATATCTTAGAGAAGAAAAGAAGAATCTACATAGAGCAGATACAATACTTTATAGAGATTTGGATAAGGCAATTGAATTCATTAAAAATAAAGATAGTTTCCATTTTTCCAGTAGTATAAAGACAGAAAAGATTATAAAAGATAAGGCAATTGTGGTGACAGCTATTGCTAATCCATCAAATTTCATTAACTTTTTGACTGATAACAGTGCAATAATTGAAAAGGTATTTTCTTTTAGAGATCACCATTTCTTTTCTAAATCTGAAATTGATGAAATTATAGAGTTTTGTAAATTAAATAAAGTTGAAAATATTTATACAACAGAAAAAGACTTTGTGAAACTTGAACAATACAAGCAAGAATTCAACAAGATTAATATAAACCTGTTATCAATAGAGTTAGAGATAATATTTGATAAAAAGACTAAATTTAAAAAGAATATACTTAATAAAATAAATGAAAAGAATATTACAAACTAGTTTAACAATTGTTGTATTGCTACTACTGTTTTCTTGTTCAGATGAGAAAATGAAAATAGCATTATCGAAAGGTAGTGGCGGTCAATCATATGAGAATTACTCAGAATGGCTGGAAAGCTATGGCTATGATGTAGAAATAGTTGATATATACACTTCAGATGACCCAATCAAAGATTTACTTGACTGCGATGCACTGGTACTTACTGGTGGACCAGATGTACACCCCGGTAGATTTGAAAAACCTTATGAGTCAGACAGATGCTCAATAGATGAGTATCGTGACACACTTGAATTTGAATTGCTCCGGAATGCATTACTTATAAAAATGCCTGTATTAGGTATTTGTAGAGGTCAGCAATTGATTAATGTTGCATTAGGTGGGTCTTTGATTATTGACATACCTAATGATCTCACAAACCCTGTTATTCACCAAATTGAAGAAGGAGACGCCACTCATAGACTTTTTCTCGAAGAAGGAACTTATTTGAAAAGTTTAGCGGCTGTTGATAGTGCATTAGTCAATAGTAATCATCATCAAGCTGTAGATAAGCTTTCCAAAGAACTAAAGCCTAGTGGTTACACAAGAGATGGTATCATAGAATCTTATGAGTGGAGAGATGTTTCTTTCAAAAGTTGGATGTTGGCAGTACAATGGCATCCAGAAAGATTAGAAAGAGATCATCCCCTATCAGAACCTTTAGCTAAAGATTTTATTGAAGCAGCTACAAAGTATAAAAAGAAATTGAAAAAGAAATAATGAAATGTTGGCCAGTACCTAATAGTTTTTCAGATTCTTTACCTACAGAAGGCGATAGAGGGAGTTATTGGGAAGATAGACATATTGGATTTAATTGCGGAGTTGATATATTTTGTCCAAATGATTCAGAAATTCTTGTTATAGAATCAGGGATTGTATTAAATATCAGTCAATATACTGAACGAAATGAGACATCATGTTTTGAAAGTACAGTACAATGCGTTATCAAAAGCAATTCTGTAATGTATAAGTACTCTTTTGTAAATGAAATATCTTTGAAATTGGGACAGAAAGTTGAAAAAGGAGATACTTTAGGTATTTGTGCTTTATCAGTGATAAAAGAAAGAATAAAGCCCTCTGATCCATTTTATCTTAGAGACATAGCTCACTCAAATCAAACATGTTTTCTACATCTAGAAATTTTTAAATCTCCGATTATGGAAGTAAGACCATACGAGTTTGGCAACTTCTTAGGTGAACATAAACCACAATCGATAATTAACCCAAATCTATATTTATCAGGATTGAACAAACAATCTCAAATCTAATCTATTGCATATTGCATTTGGAAGATTAGTTGTGTTCTTTCACTGCCTATAATCTCTTCATTTCCACTTCCTATCTTATTACCACTATTCTTAAATAAGTGATTAACTCTGCACCACATATCAATTCCATCAATTAATTCGTATTTTAAGAAAACATTGATATTGTTTCCGGATTGGTAAAATGGATAAACATAAGCAAACCCAGGTACTTGATACATATATGTGTATATAACAGTTTCAAAATCAGTAGTATTGAACGTAATATAGCTGACTCCATATTGCAAATCTAGTTTACTATCCTTTTTCTTAAGTTCTAGAAGAAATAGATTTCCACTTTGATTATCTTGAAAATCATTGATTTTAAATGACAATTCAGCTCTTCCTCTGAAAGTAAAGTACTTTCCCAGATTACTATTTACTTCAAATCTAGTATTCAATTTTGTGTTGGGAATTGTGAATTTGGTGTTCAAAGAATCAGATTTGAAAGTATCTGATTTTCTCTCATAATCTATTCTAATATTATACTTAGTTGATTTCTGGTTAATAACTAGATCAAGATAATATTCTAATCCTCTAATAGGTTTTGTAGTAGTAAATGTCTTTAACTCAGAGTTATAAAAGTCAGAGAAAAAAGCAATATTGACATTATCAAGTTTATACGAAATACCCGTTAGGATTCCTTTCTCATTTGCCATAAATGATTGCTCACCAAAATTGGTAGCATAAGGTGCTCTATATTCTGGCTCTGTATATCGAAAATCAGTCAATAAAATAAGATTCTCGTATATTTCTAGTAAGTAGTTAGTCCTAAATGATATATTAGTATTAATATCTGTGCATAATTCAAATTTTAGTATTTCATTATTACTACCTATTCTTCCATACAAAGTATTAAGTAAGCCACTTTGTCCATAGAAACTTGAAAAAGAAGAGGACTCAATAAACTTGCTATAACCAAGATGAGTAGTTAATAATCCTAGACTAAATTGTTGAGTTTCGTATTCAAGATTTACTCCTAATAGAAGTTCATCTAATTGATTCTTCTTTTTTATTTCTGTCTCCGTACGGAAATAACCAGATTTATACACCGATGACACAATACCTCTAGCAGTATCAACTGTAGCTGATCTCTTTGTATCAGCATATAGTGTTGCCAATCTTAGATTTGAAGAACTATTAAGATAAAATGTTTTCTCGAAATATCCCCCTCTAAAAAAATTATAGTCAATAGTAGATCGATTCATATCTGCCCCATGACCAAATTCAGATGAGGTATTAACAAAATCAGAATTTTTAAGACTAAGAAAACTCTGGTCATATAGATTGCCAAGTCCATAAGAAAGGTTATAATCCCCTACTATTATTTTATAGTCTTCCTTTTTATATTTGAGTGCAAGTGAATAAAAATCAGTAATTGACATTTCCCCATCATCTTTATCTATAACAGTACTAAGTTCAAAATTTTGATATTTAGTTCGGAGTTTTTGATATAAGTTGAGTTCTGACCCTTGGTATTTATCATTTGCGAAGCCTTTAGTTGGCTCAAGATTACTTCTATATCGGACTGTATAGTTATTGTTAAATTCTTTAGGTTGAGTCTTTGAAGTGGTCAAACATTCTATTAATACAAATTTTATTATTTCATCTGTAGCTATATTATTTATAACTTCTTCCAATTCAAATCTATTACTATAAGGTCCTTTGGACTTTAGTTCGTCAATAACCCAATCTGTGATGAATGGTAAATCCCTTAGCTGTTTTTTACTTGCAGAATTTATGTTAATTGGATTTGAACTAAAAAACTCGTAAACATCTTGAATTTGTGATAGATCTAAGTAGTCCTGAGCGGCTGGTGTTCTGTTTCCAAAATAATTCTCTAATAGGGTTTCGAAGTCCTTTGCTTTAATCTCAAGAACGAAAAATAATAACAACACTATTGACATTACTCTAATCAAACGAATAGCCTATACCAAAGCTATTTGTTACACCTAGATAATTGTGATAATTCAAATCATAAATCAAGAAAAAATCGTCAATCGTATTCATATTCAGATTTAACTGTATCATCTGAGGTTCAGTAGAATAAGACAGAGCTATCACCCCAAATTCCTCAAACTCCTTTATAAAACTAAGTATCACGCTAGAGCTATTCTCTATTCTTATTTCTGTTCCTATTTGAAATCTAAAATTTTCATATAATTTATACTCAATTCCGAATAATGCTTTCTGCTTTTTTATATCATTGTTATCTTCAAGACTGGAGTTAAATAGATTAGTAATCGCGAAACCAAAATTGAAATTAGGATCTAACTCTAGTATTCCTCCAAAATCAAAAGTCAAATTACCAAAGCTGTTGTAGTCCCTTACATTTAGATAGTTATAGTTCAATGATATAGTAGGTGTAAATTTATCGAAGGCCTTGTAACCTATACTATACCCAAAGTTGGAGTAAGTATAAAGTTCTTGGAAAATACCACTAACATTTATAAAATGAAATAGACTATCATGTTTATATGATGCATTCAGATTGTGATTACTCAACTCATTTAGTCCAAATGTTGATGGAATGTAACTAGTAGCAATCGAATTACGTTCTATATTTATAAGTTTTGCTGGGTTATCACTTACATCTTGAATTGAGATAGATGATACTGGAAAGCTAATACGAGGAGATAAATCTAAAACTTGCCCAGATAATTTGGGTAAAGTAATAAATAAAATTAAGCAGCAATATATGATTATTCTGGTCAATATGTTATCTTTGTTAAAACACAATATAAATAAAAAATGAAAATTATGAGAACAATATTATTAATTACCCTAAGTTTTATTGCATTTGGACTAAATGTAGTAGCTCAAGAAATACAGGCTGATGTTACTGTGAATGTAGAAATGCTTGATCAAGATAAAAGAATAAATGTATCTACTTTAGAAAATGATTTAGAAAGATATATAAATTCTACAAGATATACAGATATAGAATGGGAAGGGAGAAAGATACCTGTTGACATATCTATCGCACTAACCGGCGGTTATAATAATAAATACACTGCTAAGATGTTCATTGCTTCGAAAAGATATTTATTCGGACAAGAAGATGGGACTTCGATTGTTCTAAAAATTGCAGATAATGAATGGTCTTTTGAGTACGCACAAGGTGCATATTTCAATTATGATGCTACTCGCTATAATGAGTTTTCAAGTCTTATAGATTTTTATATGCTTTTGGTTATAGGTTCTGATATGGATACTTATGAGACGTTAGGTGGAAATACAGCTTTCAATATTGCAAGGAGAATTGCTGGAGTTGCGGCAAGTAATAATATTCCAGGCTTCAAAACATTTATTCAACCTGGTGAATTTACAAAGTATGCCCTTATTTCAGAATTAACGGATTTAAGGTTTGAAAGTCTAAGAGTCCTATTCTTCGAGTATTATGTAGATGGGTTAGATATGATGGCTGAGAATAAAGAAAAAGGTTTAGAGAACTTAAGAAAAACAATTACTGATATAGTTGATTACAAACAGAACAAATTAACAGGCCCTAGTGTTTTACTACAAGCATTTACAGACTCAAAAGCTTTTGAGTTGGGTGCTACTTTCGAAGGTTACAAAGACCAAACTGTATTCAAAGATTTGAAATACATAGATCCAAGTAACACGACTCTTTATGAAAGGCATGAAGGGAAATAGAAAGAATTATATATAAGTTTAATTAGTAAAAGGTAGTCTATTAGACTACCTTTCCTATAATAAGAGGGCTGTCTGATTTACAAGCAGATATAATAGAATCTACGTTTTCTGGTCTAGTTATCAATATCATTCCAATTCCTAGATTAAACGCTTTACGCATTTCAACGTCACTTATATTTCCAGTCTTTTGTATCAGATCAAAAATCGGTAGTGTTTCCCAAGAATTCCAATCAATATCTAACTCACAATCTTTAGGCATTATGCGTGAAGTATTACCAATAATTCCACCACCAGTTATGTGTGATATACCAGTTAATAATTGTTTTTCAATTAGTGGTTTCACATTATTAAGATATGATCTATGTACGTGTAGTAATGCATCACCTAATGTCTCATTCATACCTTCAGGAATATCATTGACATCAAATGATGGGAATAGAACTTTTCTAGCTAAAGAATAGCCATTAGTATGAAGACCTGAAGATTTAAGACCTATTAGTACATCGCCCTTTTTGATATTCGAGCCATTTATTATATTCTTTTTATCTACTACACCTACGATTGTACCAGACATATCATATTCATTATCATTATAGAATCCAGGCATTTCAGCAGTCTCTCCACCAATGAGTACACAGTTATTCTCTTTACATGCTATTGCAAATCCTTTTATAACATCAGTTGCTACCTCAGGTATTAACTTGCCAGTAGCAAAGTAATCTAAAAAGAAAAGAGGAGTCGCTCCACCAGCTAGTATATCATTCGTGCAGTGGTTAACTAAACATTGCCCAACTGTATCGTGCTTATCAGCCATAAATGCTACTTTCAGCTTTGTACCAACACCATCTGTAGAAGAAACTAATACTGGATGTTCGTACTCAGGGAATGAAGCATCATAAAACCCACCGAAAAGTCCTACTTCCGAAAGTACATTCTTGTTCATTGTCTCTTTTATATAAGGTTTGATACTATCTACAGTTTTTTCACCTGCTTCTATATCTACGCCTGCTGATTTATACGTTTCTGACATATTTAACCTATCTAATTGGTTTCCATTCTTTTGAATAAGATTTTCCTAACAAAAGTACAGAAACTGAATTTAAAAACCATTTTGTTAACGTGCTAGTATAACCCTCTTGTCTGAATCTACGAGGTGATTCAAAAACTACAAAGTCATCTAAAAATTTAACTTTACCGACTTTTGTAATTCTACGGTATAAATCAAAATCTTCACCAGCGACTATTTTTTCGTTGTATCCATTTACTTTGAGGAATGTAGATCGCTTTATAATCTGGCATTCTCCCCTACCCATACCAATTCCTATTTGATTTAGAAACTTGAAATATTTATTCATTAGGAAATAAAATACTTTATCCTTTTTTTCAGTTTCATTTTCAAATGGCAAAACTTTAGAAGCTATAGCGTCTATATTCTTTAATTTAGGATTATTTTCCCAATTAGACAATTCATCAAGTATATAGTGTATATCTTGAGGATAAGTATCAGCATTTATAAACATAAGTATATCACCAGATGCTACTTCTGCACCTTTGTTTCTACCTTCCGCTATTGTTTGCCTATTAGCCCCTTTATGGTGAACTATCTTATCAACATTTCCATTAATCTTTTCAAGAGTACTATCTGTACTACCACCATCACTGACTATTAGCTCCAAATTGTACTTATCTTTAAGTTCAATAGGGTAATTCAACAAAGTATCAGATATAATCTTTTCTTCCTTATATACTGGAATTATTATACTTATCTTAATATTACTTTTGATTTTTTTACTCTTGTCAATTTAATTGATACAAATTTATCAAATTATCTAAAACTCTACGAATGGATATACTAACATAAACTTAGTTTGTTCGCCAAATTCAATTGCTGGTGATGGCAATTTAACATAATTTAGTGATTGAACGAACCAATCGAAGGGTTCACCCATTTCAGGTAACAACTCTGCCAAATTATAATCAAGTGCAATAATAAACTTTCTATCACCATGTACTACATCATTAACAGCATACGAATCAGAACAGTTGAAGTTCGGGTCTAATGGGTCGCAAAGGTTCCTCACAGCGTAACCGAAAGACAATTGAAGCCAATTAGGCCAATACTGATTATAATCTTCACCTAATAGGTTATGGACGTTAACTGACATCCACATAGTATGAGAGCTATAGTCATCAATGAAAGCAAAATGGGGTCTTCTTTTCATCTCTCCATGCGCGTCTGCCGGTATATACATAAACTTTGGAGTAAAGTTTTGTAAAAAAGGGACATAATGTTGTGCTAAAAAGAAACTGGACCCAAATAGATTTGCATAAAAATCAGAAGGTGAAAATCCAAAATTACTACCATATCCATCAAGTATTTCTACATAAGTTTGATATGATAGACCTATTGATGCACCTATTATATTAGAAAGCTCCCAACTTATACCTGCAGAAGAAAGTAATTCTGTATATGCATAAGACATTATATAACCACCAAATATATGTCCAGCTTTGTCAGCATAAAGAGCATATTGTCCATCTTCAATTATCTTGAATTCAGCTTGATCCTTCCATATAGTATTGGCTTGATATATATGCTGAGATACCATAAAAGCTACAGTTGTAGCGGATATTCCAATTAAATAAGGAGTATTAATATTTGTCTCTAGATTTGGCAAATCGCCATTCAGGGAATACCTTTTAGTTCCCGCATAATAGAAATCAGATGAGTCAATCTTTATTGGTTTTTCTAGATCATTAGAATATAAACTAGTTGTGCATATATTACTAAACAGGAAAAGAAGTAATATTATGGTTTTATTCATTTATTTTTTGGCTTGATTATTGTTATATTTGTAATATAATATAATTACTTCTTATATTCTAATGAAAGAACACGTAAAAATACTAATAAACACTAGAAAAGCAAAGGGACTTGATTTATCAGAGGTCTCTCGCAAAACTGGTATTAGACAAACAGTGCTTGAAGCAATCGAATCTGGTGAATTACCAGAATTACCTGTTGTTTATTTGCGTTCTTTTATTAAAAAGTATGCAAATTTCTTAGGTCTATCTAATGAGTCATACTCTGATCTCATGACTGAGCTTGATAATAGACTTGCTAAAGAACAACTGTCACATAAACCAATAACTAATGAATCTGCAAGTATAATAGACCCAAGCGATCGAAATATAACCGCTATCCTAAAATCACAGAACTACAAAGAGTTAATCTCTGATAAGAGATTAGTCTCATCACTAATGTACTTAGGTCTAGGCTTAGTTTTAATTTCTATTATTTATTTTGTTTTCTTTTCTAGTGAAAGTACTCCTGAAAGTTCGATAGTTGATAATATTGAAATTGGAGACGAAATAAAAGAAAGTCAAGACGAAGAAAGTCTATTGAATTATTTTGAAACCTCTGATAGCTTAGTTTTAGAGGCATTTGCATTGGACACTTCTTGGATGAGCGTTACTATAGATGGTAAGAAGAATGAAGAAGTACTACTTAAACCTGGTACAAAGAAAGTCTGGAAAGCTGCCAAATTCTTTACTATAACTGCGGGTAATGCAGGTGGAGTTCAACTAAAGAGAAATGGCGAAAAACTAGAACCTCTGGGTGCTAGGGGAAATGTGGTAAATAATGTAAAAATTACTAAAGACGAAGTCAGTAAATAACTACAGACCACTTTTTATTAAATCGTGAATTCTCACAACACCAATGCATCTATTATCATAATCTACTACTGGTAATACATTTATTTGACTCTTTCTATTCTCCATAACCGAGAGAGCTCGGCCTACTAAAGTATCAGAACTAACTGTCACTGGATTGGATGTCATAATATCATTGATTCTAATATCAGAAATTAGGTCATATCTGTTTAATGCTCTTCTTGTATCACCATCTGTTACTATACCAACTAACTTTTCATCCTCAACTACACATAGACAGCCAAGTGGTTTATCTGTCATTACTATTAGAGCATCTTTGAATGTACTTCCAACTTCGATTATAGGGATGTTAGTCCCTTTGTGCATCACATCACCTACAGTTATAGTCAAATTTTTACCTAACTGTCCTAAGGGATGATTCAAAGCAAAATCAGACTCTTTAAAATTATTCATTTTCATAACTGAAGAAGCTAGAGCATCACCTAATGCCATTGTAAGGGTTGTGCTTGTTGTCGGGGCTAATTCTATAGGACATGCTTCTTTATCGAGTGGTATGTGGATATGAATATCAGAATGCTTAGCTAGGAATGATTCTTTGTTTGTAGTTAACGAAATAATATTCGTACGCTTTTTCAAATATGGGAAAAGTAGTAGTAATTCATCCGTAGTACCACTTTTAGAGATTAGAATTGAAACGTCACCTTCATTCACTATACCCAAATCACCATGAAGAGCCTCAACAGGATGAAGAAATAATGAAGGGATACCTACACTAGAGAATGTAGCCGCAATCTTTTTACCAACTATTCCAGATTTACCAACACCTGAGATAATTATTTTTTTTGCTTTTTGAATCTGATTGCAAGCTTCAATAAAGTTTTCGTCAAGTGAATTAGAAAGTATTTCGAGTGATTTTGACTCCTCTGATAATACTCTTTGTGCTTCTTTTATTAAATCCATACTTTTTTTATATGCAAAATAAGAATATTTTTACTATCCTGGAGGCCATTGCATACTTCTTCCAGCTAATAAATGCAGATGAATATGATAAACTTCCTGTCCCCCATTCCTATTACAGTTAAAGACCAATCTATATCCATCTTCAGCTATACCTAAATCATATGCTAATTGTTTAGCAATATAAATTAGTTTTCCTGTAATTTCTATATCGTCTATCTCAATATCATTGATAGTAGGAATTTGTTTTTTAGGGATTATAAGTATATGTATGGGTGCCTGAGGATTTATATCCTTGAAAGCTAATATTTCATCGTCCTCATAGACGATATCCGCCGGTATTTCTTTTCTGATAATCTTATCAAATATAGTTTCTTCCATTTTAGTACTCCGTTTATATAATAAAGAAAACCCTCGTTATAAGAAGTCTAACGAGGGTTTTAATTTTAAGTAAGACTTATTGTTAAATTATTATTTAACAACACTCATCTTAGCTGATTGAGTCTGACCATTTGAAGTGATTCTGTACATATAAGTACCAGAAGTTAATCTGTTACCGATAGCATCAGTTGCATCGTATGGTAAGAAATGAGTACCAGCGTCAACTTCTTCGTTTAATAATGTTTTAACAACATTACCTAAAAAATCAAATACTTCATTTCTAACATTACCATTTTGATTAGTAATATATTCGATTTCAGTTGCATCTTTAACTGGGTTTGGAGAGTTGCTGATTACTAAATCAGGGTTACCAAATTGTACAGTTACGATATCAGTTTCGTGACAGTTTTGAGTACCGTTAAAGTCAACTTGTCTCAATTTATATTGGTAAGTAGTACCAGCTTTTACATTCTTATCTGAATAAGAGTAGTAGCTAGTAGTTAGAGTATTACCATTACCGTTTACGAAAGTGATTTGCTCCCATTCGTTAAACTCGTTATTAACTTTAGCTCTTTTCTCGATGTAGTAACCTTTGTTGTTTGTTTCAGTAGCAGTAGTCCAAGAAAGATCAACAGCTGAACTTCTTTGTTCGCCTTCGAAGCTAACTAGTTCTACAGGAACATCACAGTCATCAACACTTTGAGTATTTCCAGAAGCTTTAGCACCTAAGAAAGGTCTAATCAATGGAATCCAAGTACCGTTAGTTAATGTTAAAGTAACTCCTTCTGCAGGAACCCAACCAAAGTGGTGTAAGTGAGCATAACCCACGTTACCAATACTTGGAGTAAATGGAGTCCAGTTACCAGAACCTCTAGTGTTCTCGAATGCAAAATAACTATTGTTTAGTAAGTTACCACTAACAGCTCTTCTTCTAAATTCTTTATGAATGTTAAGAGAAACACCTGAACCACCAACTGCGTTAGTAAAGTTTACTGGAGGTGGAACATATACAGACATAGTTCTTAGACCAGTTCTTTGCTTAGATCCACCTAACTCTAGACCAGTTTCACCTAGTTGAGCAATAGCAATCCAATAAGTTCCTTTAGCTAAAACAATACCTTTTGGTAATAAGTATCTTACATATTCACCATAGATAAGTTTGTCAGTTCTATCATCTCTACCTCTTTGTCTATCAAGTCTTGAATTTGATATTTCATTAGTAGGAATATCTAAATTAGGATTACCATTATAGATTGATAATGCAATATGGTCAGGAGACTGGTTAATAGTTCCAAATAATGCATCATAACCGTAAATAGTATCTGCTTGTAGTAATTCGAATTTCATAGCCAATTGACCTGAAATACTACCACCTACATAACCAGAACCAAATGTTAACTCATCGTATCCACCAACTTGACCATTAACATTACCTCTACCACCATAGCCATAAGCTTCGATGTTTAGACCTCTACCTACAGGGAATGCACCACCGCCGATATCGTTAGAAGGATTGTCAACTGGATCGTAAGCGAATGTAGAACCAAATTTGATTGAGAAGTCAGTGTAAGTTGTATCATTAAGCTCTTCTAAGTCACCACCAGGGACAACTATAATCGCTTGTGCACGATATTCACCTTCACCAAACTTACGAGCTTCGAAATCTGGGAATGCTCTTACTATTTCACTATTCGGATCATGGTAAGTAATTGCTCTTGTATTACAATAAACTAAGTTATTCGGATCAGTAGTAGTAGTACCTCTGAATATTTTAACTTTGATATGGTAAAAAGGAGCGTTATTTGCTGTATTGTTAGTTGCTGTAACTTCAATAGGAACTTTTGATGCTTGAGTAGCAGGAGCTTCAGTATAAGGCCAGCTTATAGAAACTGCACTAACTTCAATATCAGTTGATTCCGGAGATCTAAATAATACACTAATATTATCAATCAAGAAGTTGTCATCATCATCATTAGTACACTGAGCACATTTTTTATCATTAGTTGCCCACATTTTCATTCTAAATCTGAAATGCTTAGCACCATCATTTTGATGTCTGATAAATGTATCAGGAATTGGAACGAAGTATTTTTTGTAAATGAAGTCAAAACCATCATCATAAATGTCTGCTCTTAGAGAATTTTCTTCTCTTGTAGCTGCATTTGGTAATGCTAGTGATGAATCTCTATCATTTTCTAAGAAACCAGTCAAATATCCACCAGCACCATAAATACCTAAAGCAGGTACTTTAGTTTCAGCATCTTCACCGCCTCTACGAGGGTGATTTCTCCATCTGTTATCTTTAACGTTAGCTATGTTTGCAACACCATTGTCTGATGGTTGCATAATTTCTAATGCTAACATATCAGGACTAGATGAAACAGCTACACCAGTTGTAAATACAGTGAAAGGATCTCTATTCAATACTGCTCTCGGCTCTGGACCTACTAGCAAGTTATCACCGTAACCTCTATCCCAGAATTCTTTATCAAGAGTTCTTTGTACAGATAATGAAATTACAGAACCAAATCTGCCTCTCATATCTATTGGATGTGATCTTAGTTCGTCACCAGGTGTATTATCTTGACCACCTGTTGTTACTCTATTCATTTTGATAACTGGAGAACTTAAGAAGAAGTTTTCATTGTTATCAGCAATATATCTACCTCTAGGAGCTAATGGGTGTCTAGAAAGAACATCACCACTTACAACTTCAGCGTCAATACTTACCCATTTTTGAACAGAAGGAATTGGAACACCATCAATTATATGGTACTCTCTTGCATCATCACTAAAGAAATTATGTAATCTCATAACGTGAAGATCTACTCCAGCAGTATCATCAAATGGCCATGCATCACCTAATTTTTTATTTGTATTAGGGTTAGTCGCATCAGCTACTACGAAAGCAGCCATTCTACCGATTTGGTATAGTTTGTTATTTTCGTCTCTTGCGAACTCATTTGGTTCGAATGGAGGGAATTTAACTTCTACATAACCATAAGGAGGAATACCTGTTCTAGTTTTGCCATTCCAAGGATTAGTACCTGGGTAATTAGCAACTTCAGCTTGGTAGTTGTTATCTTTATCAATTGTTACAGTAACTAATCTAACTCTTACATCAGGATTACCTTCACAATTAGCTAAGTTATCATCAGGAGTTGATAAACACTTGTTATCTACAGGAACAGCTCTGTTGTAGATTAATCTACCAGTAGCTTTGTTCATTACTCTAAAACGAGCATAGAAATTCAAATCCTGAGGTACAAAGTTAACACCAGTTGGTGCTTGTATGTCATTCGATACGTTTTGAATTATAGCAACTGGTTGGATTGCACCTAAGTGATCATTACCAGCTAATAATTCATAATTATTTACATCTCTAGTATTTACTTTTTCAGAAAAAGCTAAAGAAGCATTTGGATCTTGTTTACGAACTCTGTATTGAATATCAACAACTCTCAAAGTATTTTGATGTTGTTTGAATTTCAAAGATGTAAATGTTTGAGGGAAACTAGCAGGATTTCTGAAGTATGAGAAATAATGAGTGTATTGCTCATATTCTCTTACCCATGGAAAATCAGAACTACTAGCATTAGGTCCACCAGTTACATTATAGTTTGCATGTCTTCCAAATCCATAAACACCTACTGCAGAGTTACCTCTGAATATGTCTTTTGCTTGGATTACTGTATTTCCTACTCTTACACCACCCATGAATCTTTCATAAATAATAGTTATACTACTATCATTTCTGTTAAGAATAGTTTGACCAGATACAGCCGTGTAGCCATCATCACTTGGTCTTGAATCAGAAGCACCGTAGTTAATTTGCCAGCCTAAAGTAATTTTTGTACTTGCAGGTACTGCTAAGTTTTCATAGTAAATTACTATTTTATCATTAGCGATTGTCCTGAAATAGTGAACTCTACCATGATTATCTACTTTATTTTGTGTACGAGAGTATTGTGATAACTCATAGTCACCATACATAAAACCAATCAAAGCTGGTTTGTAAGTTGATGAAGTGATATTATTCATACCATGCGGGTTTGATAAATTACCATTATTAGCAACATCACCACGGATACCACCATTAGGGTCAGCTTTATTTCCACCAAGTATAGACCAGTTATAACCAAAATCATCAGAAACATTGTCAGTAACACCTGTCCCTGTTCTGTTTCTGTTTTCACTACCGATAAAACCAACAAAATAGTCCATTGAGTTAGGATCATATGCTGTTTGCTCACCAGAAGGAATGTATTTGTTACCAAACTCATCATAGAAGTATCTTCTATTAGTAAGGGCAATCAAACCATTAGTAGTTACATAGAATGAATCATAACGAACTCCATTAAAATAGAAACCACCAACTAATTTCAAAGGCATAGGGCCTGCGAAAGCGTTGTCTGTAGTATCTTGGAAATAATCGTTATGCTCAAAGAAGTCCCCATTAGTTTGAGTTGGGTAAGCAGGATTCCTAAAGAATCTATGACCTTCTTCTTTGTTATTAACCCAATAAGTTGGTTCAACTAATCTTGGGCCAGGCAAGATAGATACCCATCTTTCTGGGTTTTCATCTAAACTATAAATAGTCTCAGATGGTTTCCAGTACGCTGGAGCGTCATCTGCGAAATCTACTACATAGTATCCAGTAGAAACCGCGATTTGATCGTGAGCATTGTTCACGAGGTTAAATGGCAAAGGAGCTGTACCTAATTGGTAGAAACTTTTCCTTTGTATCTCATTACTTTTGCTACTTAACAAATCTGTTGAAGTGTAGTCAGATTGGACGTTGACTTGATCGTCAATACGTTCTACCGTAACTTGTGCCCTAACAGACAGCGTTGCTGCAGCGAAAAGAGAAATGAGGAATATAGCGTATATTCTTCTCATTATAAAATCTCCTAAAAATTGTTAAAAAAAATAAAATTGTAAAATATTAATTATCGTTTAAATCTCCAGCCCTTATCTTCATTTTCGAAGATCCAGCCTGCAATCTTTCCGGGTTCTATTGTATTGAAAAAATTCCAATACTCTTCATCATAAACAAACCCAGAACTTGTATCATCCGTGGGAACGCTTTCAGCTTGTTTTATAATATGACTAAAACGTTCTTTCCACTTTGTAAAATTTTCTGTTCTTAAATCAATCCAACCATCGTAGCAGAATTGATCTAAATTTTCTTTCGTAAATTCGATTTCGTCTTGATTTCTTCTTACAGGTATCTTAACAAAATCTCCTCTTAAAAACTTTCCATCTTTTAATAAGATTGGTAAACCTATAGATAATATCTCTTTTCTAAGTTCAGAGTTATTTATAATCTGTTCAGTTGCCTTCGAAGCCAAATCATCATCAGAAATACTTATTAATGATTTAACATTCTCATTTACTAATCTTAAAATGTTAGCTTCGTGTAATAACTTAGACAATCTCGGCGGTCCAAGTAATTCAAATGCTACACTTTTTAATCCATTTTCTTTTTCCAGATGACTCAAACGTTTAACTGCTTCGTTTCTTAGATAGCCACCTCGGTAAGTTGGGCCTAAGGTAAATGCATCTAATCCTTGCATTATATCTTTACCTGTATTACCACCTCTTATTTCAAAGACCGTATATTCTGCTATTTCTTCAGGAGTAACTAATTCCATCTGGCCCAGCGCACTAATTGCTTCAAATTCACCTTTTGAGAATATCCCATTTTCACCAGTATCAATAAAGACAGACTTTAGATACTCATTAGTAGCAATTACATTACTCTTATTATCAAATTTGAAAGAACCATTACTTTCGATTGCATTTTCAGGACTCATATCAAAAAGTTCAATTTTCTTTCCGCCCTTTTTGATATCACCATAAGTGATTTTCTTCCATGCTATAGTCGCAGCAGGCTTTATTTCCTTTATTATAGTACTATCTGGAGTTCTTGCTAATAAAAACATTAGCATTGATTGAGCTCCAGCGACTGCAGTTTTAGAAAGTAAAACTCTTGATGGTCTTTCTTCACTATGAGTATAAGGTATATTCATCCCCATACCACCAGTCCCAGTAGTTCCTATTTTCACATACATCCCAGTTTTATTTTCTGACATTGCTTTGTTAAGAATTTGCACATGTCTGATTAACTGAGGAATATAAGAACTAGCTATTAGTTTCTCAATATTAAGACTATTTAGATTACCAGTTTTAATATCGTTCAATACATTATTAGATTGACTATAAACATTGAGATAAGCAATAGCAGTTGCTGTATTGATACAATCAATGATTACATCCGGCTGTGATTTTTTAATAAAGCTATCTAACGCCGAATTATTAGCAATCTCATCATCTAATTCAGAAAAAACATCGTGTATAAAGCCGTGTCTAGAGTCGTCATTGTTGAAAAGTTCAGAAGGGTTTATATCCTTCCATTCTTCTCTTGTGAAAATATTACCCCACATAGGTGTAAACTTACAATTTGAACCAGAGAACTCTTTCTCAAGATTAGATACTGCATCTTTTGCTTCTTCTTCTTTTAGTGATGTTACTATAAGCTCCGACGGATTGTACTTCATCAGCTTTTTGCATATAGCATTACCAACTAATCCCCAACCACCCAATATTAGTATTTTCGAATTTTTTATTTGCATTTATTTCCCATTTTCTACTATTTATTGATATCCGAATCATGACATTCACGTAAATTAAAAAATAGTTATTTATGAAACAAATAAGATTAACTAACAGTATTAAAAGTTGCATTTTAAATAAGTTTCAAAGAACTTGTCACACTAACTATCTATATAGACACATGAACAGCAAAAACGTCTCACAAAAAGTGAACTTTTTTTCTCATTTTTATCCACATTTAAGGTCAAAATCTCAATATTCCCTTATATTTGAATGAATTAAGTAAATTAAATTTTTTTTATGACTGAAGTACTTTTTATTGTTTCATTTAGCTTTTATTTCGCCAGAGCCCTATTTTTTGTGATAGGCGCTAAAAAGGGTAGAATAAAATTTAAAGAAATTTTTATAGAAAAATATCCATTCGTTAGCATAATAATTCCTGCTCGTGACGAACAAGATAATATTATTATGTGTCTAGAATCTATTGTGGACTCAGATTACCCTCGTGATAAGTATGAAATTATTGTAGTGAATGATAGGTCTTCTGACTCTACTCAAGTTTTAATTGAGAGATTTGCAATAAATCATAGTAACATTAGGTTACTAAACATTACAGAAAACAACCATAAAGTTGTTGCAGGCAAACCTGGTGCATTAGATTTTGGTATTAAAGCAGCATTAGGAGATTATATATTACTTACTGATGCCGATTGTAAAGTCAACAAAAAGTGGGTTTCTAGTATGGTAAAGACATTTATTGAAAAAGACTCTGATTTAATAGCCGCATTCACTTTAGTCAAGCATGATACTTTCTTCGATAAATACCAAGCTATTGAGTGGATACTAATGCATACAATGGCATCGGGTGGTATGGGGCTTAACTTCCCACTAGGGTGCTTTGGTAACAATATGGCTTTCAAAAAATCTATATACGATCAATTAGGTGGTTATGGCAAAATTGAATTTTCTGTTACAGAGGATTTGGCCTTACTACAATCAGTCCATAAATTGGGTGGTAAAATCAACTATGTATGCCACAGAGACAGCACTGTAAAGACATTACCTTTGAATAGCATTAAAGATTACCTAAAACAGCGTAAGAGATGGGCTATTGGTGGTAAAATGCTTGGTTGGAAAGCTACACTATTCGTACTTGCTTCATTACTTATTTGGGTTACTGCTATAGTTAGTTTTGTAGAGGGACACTATTATCTTGGTGTTATAATTATGCTTTTAAAAGTAATTACTGACGTTATCCTTGTTATTCCAACTATATATACAGTAAAAGAAAGAGGCCTTCTCCCCTATTTACTTCCCTCTAATTTTCTGTTCATAATAATGGAACTTATACTTCCGTTCTTAATTATAAATAAGAAAGTAGAATGGAAAGGTCAAATTTTTAAATGATTTACTTTCCATTTATAACTATTGTTTTCATTATAGTTTCAAAAATTGGCTGATAATATTTGAAGTCCTCAGCAGCCGATTGGAAATACCCGTAGAACAGTTCGTCTTGTTTAGTAGTAACTAGCTCGTACATAATAAGTTTGAAAGTATTTTCATTTCTTTGTGATTGGGTTAGAAAGCTTAATGCTTTCCATCCATTTAGCATAAACTGTTTCTGAGATACCAAGTCATAAGATTTATAATCACTTGTATTCTTTATTTGACTTTGTTGCCAGAATTTCACTAATTCGTCTTCATTAGAAACCCCGTAGTTTTTATCCATATCAAAGTTATATGATAAAGTAATCACAACTGTTTGGAAACGGGCATTAGCGTCTTTTTGAGGTACAGTAATTACAATGCTTTCTTCACTATCTTTCGACTCTGTTTTTACATCCCAATGATTTGGTACATCTAAGCTAAAATAACCATTTTTAGAACTTATTCTTTCGTAAACATAAGTTTTAGGGTCTTTGAAAGCGACTCCAGTAATTTTATAAAGAGTTTCTCTATCTTTTTCAGCTAGAACTTTCTTCCCCATTTCATCATAAAGTACTGCTCTATTGTTAAGAGCATCAGTATGTTTTGGATTCATTTTAATAATAGTAGAATAGTCTTTTACAGCATTATCAAAGTCTTTCATTTTGTAATAAACAGATGCTCTACTTAGATATAAGTCTTCTGACTTAAGCCCCTTTTTTTCAGCTTTCACATATTGTTCTATTGACGCTGCTAGTTCTTTATTTTTATATAATAAACGAGCTAACTGGAAGTTTATGTCAGGATTCTTTTTATCTAGTTCTAATGCTATATTAAGGTCAGAAATTGCAGAATCTATTTTCTCTAAAGATGTATAAGCACTTCCTCTGTTCAAATAAGCATGCGGGAATTTAGGATCTAATTCAATAGATTTAGTAAAATCCTCAATTGCACCATAGACATCTCCTACATAAGCTTTGGATAAACCTCTACCATTGTAATAATCTGAAATTGTGGAATCTATCGATATAGCTTCTGTGAAATTCGTCTGTGATTCTTCGTATTGACTTAAAAACAAATGTGCGAATGCTATTTGTCCAAATATATAAGAACTCTTAGGATTCTCATCAATACTTTTTTTATACATGTCAATTGATTCTTCGTACTTAAGTTCTTGATAAAGTTTTTCGGCTTTTTTGAAGTTTGGAGAATTCTGAGAAATGACTGTTGTAAGATTAGCTAATACTAATAAAACTACTAAATATATTTTCATTTTTTGCGTCTTGTTAATTACAATTACTCACAAACTTACGGTTATCTTTTGAAAAAGTTATTGCTTTGTAGTATAATTTTGTTATTTTCATATACGGCGAAATCCGATGTTGGATTTGGTCTGATGGTAGGTGAACCAAATGCAATTACTTTGAAATCACGAACAGGTGGTAGTAATGATTGGATTTTTAATCTTGGTTTGAAATCTCATTATGGCAGTTTAAGATTTGATGGTATTTACACTTTCAACTTCCCTTCTGCTTTCAAAAGCAGAGATTTTGAACTTTATGCTGGTGTAGGTGGAGTACTCGCTTTTGGTGATGGTGATGGTTTGTTCAAAGAGAAACACAAAAGAGACAATGATTTCGGACTTGGTGTAAAAGGACTAATGGGAGTTAACTTTAAACCAAGTAAGAAGTTTGAAATATTTTTAGAATTAGGTCCACTCATTGGATTAACCAACGGAGTAGGAGCTGATATGGAATTAGCATTAGGATTTAGATTTTATCCATAAACACATATTAGGAGCGTATATGAAATTATTAGCAAGTATTTTTACATTTTTTTTACTAACTATCTCTGGTTATTCGGATTGTATGGCTGGTACAGGCAGAACTATCGAAAATAAAGCGGATTGACCAGATGTGAAGGCAATGATTATTGATGGTC
>JBLWYD010000033.1:0-35718 GCA_048267165.1 Bacteroidota bacterium | reverse complement strand
TATTTGCAACCTCTTAAGCAAAACGCTTAGAAAACGCATACCACTGGAGAAATGGCAGAGTGGTCGAATGCGGCAGTCTTGAAAACTGTTGAGGGTCACACCTCCGGGGGTTCGAATCCCTCTTTCTCCGCTAGGAATTAAACAAATTCCACCAAAACCCTTTAAAACGTACGTTTTAAAGGGTTTTTTCTTTTTAGCATATACCAAAATATTCATTAAATCGTGTAACAAAGGTGGTAAATTCGGTTACCTCAACTTTTTCAATTTTTAGGGTAACCGAATTTTAAGCTTTCCTCAATGTTTACAAGAGTTAACCAGTACTAAAACTGGTTCAAAAATCAAACATCTTGTGTCGTATTGAGGTAAAAATTAAGTTTATTATTAATTAAAAAGGTTACCAAAAATGAAAACAAAAGTTTCTATCCTCTTTTATGCAAAAAGAGCAAAAGTCAATGCGAATGGCTTATTCCCTATTTACACACGCATTACAGTTAACGGAAAACGAATTGAAATGAGCACCGGAAGATTTGTAGATCCATCCAAATGGTCCACCTCTGCAGGCAAAATGAAAGGCCAATCAGAAGAAGCTCGTTCAGTAAATAGACAGCTTGATATGCTAAAAGTCAAGATTATTGACATGCAGATGGAGTTAATTCATCAAAATATTCCAATCACAGCAAAAGCATTTAAAAGCAAACTATTAGGTCTTGATGAAAAGCAACGTATGCTCATACCTATATTCGAAGATCACAACAAAAAGATTGAAGAACTGGTAGGTAAAGAATACGCACCAGGAACACTGGAACGCTACAAAACATCATTAAAACATACCATTGATTTTTTAGAATGGAAGTATAAAATTTCAGATATCGACATTCTAAAAATAAACCATGCCTTTATCACGGAATATGAATTCTATTTAAGAAGCGTAAGAAACTGTAGTAATAATACAGCTGTAAAATACATCAAGAATTTCGGCAAAATAATCAAGATTTGTCTAGCCAATAATTGGATAGATAAAAACCCATTTAGCAACTACAAGGCGAAAGTTAGAGAAGTAGAACGTGTATATCTAACAGAAGATGAAATCCAGAAAATACTAAACAAAGAATTCCCAACAGAGCGCTTATCACTAGTTCGAGATATATTCTTATTTAGCTGCTTTACTGGTCTGGCTTATATCGATGTAAAGAACCTAACCAAATCTCACATCAGTTTAGGTATTGATGGTGAGAAATGGATATTTACACACCGTCAAAAAACGGAATCTGCTTCTAAAATTCCGATCCTTCCGGTAACACAATTAATTATCGATAAATATTTAGAGCATCCACAATGCTTAAATGAAAATCGTTTACTACCCATATTAAGCAATCAAAAAATGAATGCCTATTTAAAGGAAATAGCAGGAATTTGCGAAATAAACAAGGAACTCACATTCCATATTGCGCGTCATACATTTGCGACTACAGTCACCCTTTCAAATGGCGTACCTATCGAAAGCGTTAGTAAAATGCTTGGTCATAAAAATTTAAGAACCACACAGCATTACGCCAAAGTTTTAGATAGAAAAGTAAGCGACGATATGAGACTTTTAAAGGAAAAACTGGGTAATACACATACCATTACAAAAGCCAAACAAATTGGTTAATTTTGATGTTGTTGAAAACTTTTTAAGTGTTCAATTCAATAATTTTAACAGAAAATGGTTTATTTTGATAGCACTCGAAATAAACCATTTTTTAATCTATGAATACCTTTTGCATACCATTCTTTCAGGAATTGGAGCGTGACTTTGAATTACTCAAAAGCACCTATTGCAATAGTATTGAGCATAGTCAAAAAATGATTTTCTTTTTAGAAAAAAAGTTAAAGCAAATCAATAAATGGGTGAAAACATTTTGCTTTGATAATGAAAAAGATGAAATCTATTTCTTTAAAGAATTAAAACCATCATTAGTTTCTAAAATCTTATACTACAAATACATTTTAAAAATTGAATCTACATTGCCTCCAGGCAAAAAAGGAAAACGCAAACATTACATCAAGGCGTTAAATAAAGCGACTCAATTAGGAAAAGAAAATCGCGAATTCTATGAATACTTTAGATGTAGAGCAACTTACAGCGACACCAATTATTTTATTAGAAGACCCTATAAGGATATCATTCGGGATCACTCCATGTTATTATTCTTTGATTCTAAAATATCAACATCGCACGATTATCAAGTAGCAAACCTAATTAGTGCCGACATGCTGATTAATTACTTGGAGCGTAAAATTGACGAAATCGATAATAATAATGGCACCAATAATTATGGCCAACCTGTAAATTATTCCTGGTCTGGTACCAAAATAGATTTGGTAGAACTCATCTATGCATTAAAACATGCAAAGCTAATTAACAATGGTAACACCGATGTAAAAGAATTAGCGACTCATATTGGTAAAATCTTTAATATTGAATTAGAAGATAGCATTTACAGAATATACCAAGACATTAAGATCAGAAAAACAGTACGTACCAAATTCTTAAATAGTTTGGCAGACAACCTCAACCAAAAACTCAAAGAAGAAGACTCCTAAAACACACAAGGTCTTCCCTACTATGGTTTCCATTATTAAGGCAATAATATAAACAGCTTTCAACTTCTCATCTAAACAAACCTATAAGAGGTCGCTAGTCATATAATTAAAAATCAGCATATTAAATATTTTTCAATTAAAATAACACCCACCTTGGGTTTACCTTGTTAATGAAAAATTACAAAATGAAGTTGCTTTGTATCATAACAATATAAAACACTTTATTATGAATTTACATCCAAAAATATTGTTCCCTGAAACCGAAAATTTAGAACTCTTAAATCATCAACTAGTAACTAAAAGAGATCTATTAAATGTGGTGAATGCACTACTTACTGAATTAAAAAATGTCAAAAAAGAAGACAAACCAGCGCAATGGTTAAAATCATCTGAAGTTAGAAAACTATTACGCATCTCTCCTGGAACACTTCAAAATCTTCGAATTAACGGAACACTCAATTTCAAGCGTGTTGGTGGCATCATCTACTATAAGTATGAAGACATCCAAAACATGCTAGAAAATTAATCATCAAAAAACTTGAATTTTTAATCATGAACTACATCAAACACTTAACAGGCTTTTTTGATAAAGTTATTAACGACCATACTTTAAACCCAACACATATCAGTTTATACATCGCACTGTTTCAATTCTGGAACTGCAACCGTTTTAGAAATCCTATTAGCATTTCGCGCGATGAAGTCATGCGGATCAGCAAGATAAGCTCTAAAGCAACTTACCATAAATGCTTAAAAAAATTACACGCATTAGGATATACAAAATACGAACCATCATATAATCCCTATAAAGGAAGTTTGGTTCATCTCTATAATTTTTCAGGAAACCTAAAACCAAAACCAAAAAACAGCAAGGTTATTAAACAAGCAACAGACAAGTCTTATACTAGCACTGGTATAAGTCCTGAACAAGCAGAGGTATCTTATATAAACAGTATAAACAATACAAATAAGTTAAACAATTCAAACTTGAACGAGCAATCTCTAAATTCTAAAAATGAAACTTTAGATTTAAAAAAAGAAGCTGCTAATACAAAACAAAAAAAGTTGCGCAAAAAAAATAAAAGTATGGTAATACCAAATGAAAAAGACCTAATCAATTACTTCCTGGAACAAAACTTTCCAGAATTAGAAGCAAAAAAGTTTTTTAATTACTTCTCCAGTAATGGTTGGTTAGTAGGTGGCAAAACACCTATGGCCAATTGGAAAGCAGCTGCACAAAATTGGATGATTAATAGCTCTAATTTCAATGCACAACACCACCACAACACCGACATAACACCGACAATTCGCCCAAAAAACCTCAACACAGCAACCAATAAAAACTATTCCGAACCCCTTTAGCCCCCGCGCAGGCGGGGGTCTCATCCGTCCTTGCGAACGGAGTGAAGCAAATGCAAAGCATTCATGAATACCAAAATGTTTAAATAAGAATGCATGTGTAATCTTATCAATAGAACCTATTCAAAATGAATTACAACTACCAAAAAGCAACCAAATGGCTAGAATCTAAAGGACAAGAATTATTTGGCAACCACTTCAAAATTTATGATGAAGACAAAACCATCATTCATAAACTCATGGCGTACAGCACAGGTGATGAAGAAGTAGCGCGTCAACTCAATATTAATTTAGAAAAAGGGATACTTCTTTCTGGCCCTATTGGTTGTGGTAAAACAACGTTAATGACACTAATGAAACATTTAGCAACCCCTCAAAACAAATACTATGTAAAATCCTGTAGAGAAGTGAGTTTCGAGTTCATTAAAGAGGGTTACGACGTCATAAGCAGATATAGCAAACCAAGTTTGCATCAATCTAAAGTAGGCATCATCTGCTTTGATGATCTTGGTACAGAAAACAATTTAAAATACTTTGGCAACGAATGTAATGTGATGGGCGAAATTCTATTAAGTCGCTATGATTTATTTATTAGCAAAAAAGTTAAAACACATCTCACCACTAACCTATCTGCATCAGAACTAGAACATCATTATGGCAATCGAGTTAGAAGCAGATTAAGAGAATCTTTCAATCTAATA
The DNA here is from genome assembly GCA_048267165.1 of Bacteroidota bacterium. GTDB lineage: Bacteria > Bacteroidota > Ignavibacteria > Kapaibacteriales > UBA2268 > PGYR01. The sequence continues at coordinate 31,072 of JBLWYD010000033.1, read as the reverse complement.
GCCTTTAATAATAATTCAAAAGACAAACGAAGGTAATAGCACAGTATTTTAAAAAAATTATTGATGTTGGTGTTCATTATTCTTTGTTGTTCATTGACAATGAACATGTTAAATTTGTGAACATGTTACTGCATACAACTACACCCGATAAGGTACAAAAACAGCAGTATTAAAATATTTACACCCTTTAAGGTATAATTATAAAATAAATCACTATATTGTACCCATAAAGGTATAATACAATGGAATGGGATAGAGAAAATACAATAGCCCAATTTGTAAGGGATAGACGTAAAAAAGCAAATCTAACACAAGTAGAGTTATCAGACTTTACAGGTGTAGGCTTGCGTTTTGTACGCGAACTCGAACAGGGAAAACCAAATGTAATGACCGATAAAGTAAATCAGGTATTATTATTTTTTGGACACACACTAACACCAACACCTATAAGCGATGAGACAAGGAGAAATTTGGGTAAATAAAACGTTGGCAGGCATATTAACCGAGGACGATAATGGCTATCATTTCAAGTATGACAAAGCATACCTAGAAAATGAAAGCGCATTAGCAGTGAGTTTAACCTTACCATTACAAGAAGAATCGTTTAGTGCCGAATACCTATTCCCTTTCTTCGATGGTTTAATTCCGGAAGGTTGGTTATTAGATATCGCACATAAAAATTGGAAAATAAATCCAAGAGACCGCATGGGCTTATTATTAACCACATGTAGAGATTGTATTGGCAATATTAGCATTATAGAGAAAGTATGAACTACTGTTTAGCATGTCACAAAAAACTAGAAGATGGTAACATAAACTACCATCAAAACTGCCTAACAGCATTTTGGCAAGAAGACACGCCTGTACTAAAATTAGAATATGAGATGTCTCAAATCGAAGCCTTGGCAAAAGAAAACGTAGCACAACGCATCATTGTTACTGGTGTACAACCAAAATTATCATTAGGTTTCACTCAAGAAAATGCTCAAAACAGGTTAACCATTGTAGGTGCATTAAATGGCAGGTATATTTTAAAACCACCATTTCAAATGTACCCACAAATGCCAGAAATTGAGGCACTATCTATGTTATTAGCACAAGCTTGTGGCATAGCTACAGTACCCTTTTTATTAATCCCATTAAAAGATGGTGCTTTAGCTTATTTAACCAAGCGTATAGATCGAACTGCCAATAACGAAAAATACCCAATGGAAGATGCTTGCCAATTCACAGAGCGACTCACTGAACACAAATATCGTGGTTCTTACGAGCAAATTGCAAAAGGCGTTATAACCTATGCACAAAATCCATTACTGGATGCCGTAAAATTTTATGAGCAAGTTATTGTTTCTTTCCTGATTGGAAATAACGACATGCATTTAAAAAACTTTTCACTAATTGCACAAGACAGTAAACACTATACATTGGCACCAGCCTATGATATGGTAGCGGTTAAATTATTAATTCCGGAAGATCAAGAAGAATTAGCACTAAACCTCAACGGTAAAAAGCGAAAAATTAAACGTCTAGATTTTAACGAAGCCATGACCAAAGCACAAATACCTGCAAAAGCTATTGAAAACCTATGGAATCGTATAGAAAAAGGCATGCAGCAATGGCAAGAATTAATCGCCTGTAGCTTTTTAAGTAAAGAAAATAAAAGTACTCTAATGACATTAATAGAAAATAGAGCAAAACAATTAGAATTAAATACTAAATTGTAATGCTAATAAATTACAAACACCATGCAACCACAAGAGTTAGTTCAAAATATTGAAACTTCAGAAAAAGTTAAATCACAACTTATACAAGTCCTTGATGCCTTCCAAAATATGGATTATCATAAATTAAACGATTTGTTAGATGAAGAAGCGTATTATGAGGACATGAAAAAAACAGCTTTTATCTATATACAAATGCAAATCTTTAAAGAACTTCGTAAAAAAGGAGATACATATCTTAATCTTTCAACAAATATTTGTACAGGCTGTTTGTGTAGCGAACCCGTTTTTGTGTTAACAGGAAATAATTCTGCCAATAAATACGCCATCTATGTCCAATTTACCCAAGGTGAAATAACCGATATTTTTAGATGTTCAGAACAATCCAATGGTTTTGACTGCCTACCTCCTTTTTAGAATTAGTATATATTAGCATTTAATTGTAAGTTTTTCTGTATTATTTTAAGTGCTTTTTATATCTTTAAGTCTCCCTAATTACAATTAAAATAGCTCAAATCGAACTAAATTTAATTGTAATATTTTTTTGCATTGATACTATTAAAAATTTAGCATAAAATATAAGAACAATAGTTGAAGAATTTCATCCAATTAACTTGGTAATAGAATATAAAACATAGTCAATATTAATGGACGCATTTAAAACACACGATCAAGTCATATCAAATTATAGAGATTATTTAAATTCATTTTTAAACATTGCAGATGATAGAATTAAAGAAGAAGTTGGCAAGGCGTTTGAAGGTGATGGTTTTATACCTGATCCTTTAATACAGTTTAACCCTTCTTTCAAGAAAGGTGATTCCTTGCAAGATCTTTACAATCAGAGATTAATTAATAAACATCTAATAAAAACTTTTGGGGATTTTAATTTGTATAGCCATCAAACCGAAGCTATTCAAATTGGGATTCAAAATAAAGGATTTGTGGTAACATCTGGAACAGGATCAGGAAAGTCATTAACTTATTTAGCGACAATATTTAACTCTATTTTCAATCAAGAGGGAGATAAAAAGAAAGGCGTAAAAGCAATTCTTGTATACCCTATGAATGCATTAATTAATTCGCAACAAGGAGAAATTGAAAAATATGCTGAAAACTTTGGAAATGAATTCCCTATAACCTTTGCAAAATATACAGGGCAAGAAAATGCTGAAACAAGAGATAAAATAAAAAATGATCAACCAGATATCATATTAACAAATTATATGATGCTAGAGTTGATTATGACACGTCAATCAGAATCTTGGTTACGTGATTCCTTAAAAGATAATCTACAATTTTTGGTTTTTGATGAATTACACACCTATAGAGGGAGACAAGGATCTGATGTTAGTATGCTCATAAGACGTATAAAAAGCTTATGCACTTCAAACATTATATGTATTGGTACTTCGGCAACAATGTCTTCCGGAGGTAGTCCTATTGAAAAAAAAGAAGCCGTAGCAAATGTAGCAACCAAAATATTTGGTACCAACTACAACACCAGTCAAATAATAGGCGAATATCTACAAACCTGTACTAATGGTAAAGAGTTTAATGCAGTAGACTTAAGAAACGCTATACTAAAAGGAATTAATAATCAAGATAACGAAGAGGTTTTTATTAATCATCCATTAACGAATTGGTTAGAATTAAATGTTGCTTTAAAAGAAAACCAAGAAGTACTTGAAAGAGGTCAACCAAAAACGATAAAAGCTATTGCGTCATTATTAAATAAAGTGACTGAAGTTGAGAGTCAATTAATTGAGAATGTACTTGTAGATTTATTAAAATGGACAGAGCGTTTAAATGAAATAAATAGAGTTAATAAAACAGGTAAAAGTTTTTTACCATTCCGATTTCATCAATTTATTTCTCAAACAAGTACAGTTTCGGTTACATTAGAATCAAGAAACACAAGAGGTATAACTATAAAATCTGGTAGATATTTAAAGGATGGAGATGATGAAAAATTTCTGTACCCCATTTTATTTAGTAGGTATTCAGGTGTAGATTTTATTTGTGTTGAAAAAGACGTAGACAAACAATTATTGTTACCTAGAAATCCAGATGAACCAGTTAGAACACTAACATTAAAAGAAGGGACAAGAGAAAACCTAGTAGAAAGAAATTTTAGTTCAGGTTATCTGGTTCTTGATGAAGGTGAATCTTTTTGGAATGAGGATCCAATTGAAATTGCTCCTTCTAATTGGCTAAACCCAAGCGAAACCCAATTCAAACCTTATTATAATTGGCAAATGCCACAGTTAGTTTATTTCAACTCTAGTGGTGCTTATTCATCTGAACCTATATATCCTCTTAAGGGGTATTATATTCCAGTGAAACTACGTATTGATCCCACTGCTGGTATTATATATGAAGACTCAAAGACCAATGAAGGTACAAAATTAATGAAGTTAGGTAACGAAGGGAGAAGTACAGCTACAACCATAATGTCTTATGCTGTTATAGATTCTTTGTATAATCAAAATGAAGAATTAAAAGATCAGAAACTATTAAGTTTTACTGATAACAGACAAGATGCTTCATTACAATCGGGTCACTTTAACGATTTTCTTTCTTCAATTAGGCTTCGTTCCGGTTTATACCATGCGCTTAAAAATAACCCTCAAGGGTTAAAAGTTCATGATATAGCAGAACGTGTTTTTAAAGAATTGAAATTAAAGGAAGAAGCATTTGCTAAAGATCCTTCTTCCGATCCAGACTTTCCAGATCCAGACAATGAAAGAGCTATAAAAACGTATTTATTAATTAGAATTTTTCAAGACCTTAAAAGAGGTTGGCGTTATACCTTACCGAACCTTGAACAAACAGCATTATTAAATGTAAAATATAATGAATTGAGTCGATTGTGTGCAATGGATCAAAAATTTGCACACATTCCATTTTTTAATGAACTATCCCCAGAAATAAGAGAGGAAATTCTTATTCAATTTTTTAATTTTTTCAGAACCAATTACGCCATAAACCATAGATATCTTGTTGATGATCGATCTGAAACAGAGAGTTTTTTAAAAAATAAATTGGATGATAAAAAATTATGGTCTTTAGATCATAAAGAATCTATAGAAACACCTACATATATGGTTTCTGTAAGACCTGGTAGAAGCACACAGAGAGGAATTTATTTTGCTACAATAGGTTTACGTTCTGGCTTGGGGAAATATATAAAACGAATGATGTTGGAAAATAATTTTGACCCTTTAGGTCAAGATGATTACAGAGGTTTCATAGAAAGTTTATGCAATTTACTTACAGATACTAACTTTTTATCTAAAAGAGAGAATTTAAGAGGGTCAAACGGCACAATTAACGGGTATCTTTTAAGAGCTGATAACCTAATATGGATGCCTGGAGATTTTAAAACAGTTCCGATTGATGCAACCAGAATAAACACCTATCGTAATTTGGTAATTAAACCAAACTTATACTTCCAGAATTTATACAAAACGGATTTTTCAAAATATCAAAAAGAAATTCAAGCAAGAGAACATACAGGACAAGTTAACAGTGAGTTGAGAATAGAACGTGAAGAAGCATTTCGAAAAGGTGAAATATCATCCATGTATTGTTCACCCACTATGGAGTTAGGTATAGATATATCCAATTTAAATATTGTACACATGCGTAATGTGCCACCCAATCCAGCAAATTATGCACAACGAAGTGGTCGTGCAGGAAGAAGTGGTCAAACAGCTGTGGTGTTTACCTATTGTTCTGCTTGGTCAGCTCATGACCAAAATTATTTTAAAGCTTCTGATACCATGGTAGCAGGAAATGTAGTACCACCTAGGATTGATTTAATAAATGATGAATTACTTACTACACATTTTAATGCTTATGTCTTAATGGAATTAGCTCTGGCAGATTTAAATTCTTCAGTTGCAGATTTATTGGACTTAACTGATGAAAAAAAATTATCTGTTAGACAAAATATTTTAGATGCTATTGATAATGGCATATTAAACCATAAAGATAAATGGCTACCAACATACAGAAAAGTTCTCACTAGTATAGAGCCAGAACTCAAAGAGACCTGGTGGTATTCTGACAATTGGTTGGAAAATAAACTAAATTCATTTACGCAACGGTTTGATGAAGCTTTCAATAGATGGCGTAATTTATTTAGTGCTGCTACATCTATGATTTTAAAATCTCATATAGTGTTGAAAGATCCTGTTATCAGGTCTGATAGTGATCAAAAGAAAGAAGCAAAAAAACAACAGGCTATCGGCTTGAAGCAAATAGAACTTCTCAAAAATGATACGACAAAAGGCTATAAAGATCAATCTGAATTTTACGTTTTCAGATATTTAGCATCGGAAGGATTTTTACCAGGATATAATTTTACACGCTTACCGGTAAGAACATTTATAGGTTATAAACATACAGATCAAGGCGAATACCTTTCTAGACCTAGAGGCATCGCTCTTAAAGAATTTGGTCCACACAACACGCTATACCATAATGGAAGTAAGTACCGAATGAATCGAATGATGTTAATGGATTCTGATACACACCAACGCAAAATAAAAATATCAAAGGCAACGGGTTATGCTTTTTTAGATGATGAAGCTGAATTAGCAAATAACGACCCTATTACACTAGCTGAATTAAAGGGTGACAATCATGAATATAGGAGTACTTTAATAGAGTTGTCAGAATGTGAAGGTGTACCTCAAGAACGAATTTCATGTATTGAAGAAGATAGATCATCTATTGGTTATGTTGTGGAAGAATATTTTAGATACGCAAAAGGCATTGAACATACCAAAAACCTGGTGGTTCAAAGAGGTGGTGAAAAATTGTTAAACTTAATTTTTGACCAATCTACAGAATTAATCAAATTAAACCGACGCTCTCGTAGATCGGCATCAGATACTGATGGTTTTGCTATTGATAAAAGAAATGGTAAATGGCTGACTCAAAAAGATATAGATAACAATCAAGAGGTGGCTGACAACAAAAAAGATGTAATGATTTTTGTTCGAGATACAGCTGATACTTTGTATATCCAGCCATTGGCAAATTTAGAATTAAACCCTGATCAAATCATTTCTTTAAGTTATGCACTTAAACGAGGTATCGAAAGCTTATTTCAAGTGGAAGAAAGTGAAATTGGTGTCAATGTATTAGGTAATGCAGATAATCCAAACATTTTAATTTATGAAGCTGCAGAAGGGAGTTTAGGTATATTATCCCAACTCATTCAAGAACCTGAAAAACTAAATCAATTATTTGTAGAAAGTTATCGAAATATCCACTTTGACCCTGAAACACGAGAAGAAACGGAAGTTGGAGAAAAATTACCTAGGGCATCTTATGAAGACTTATTGTCTTATTACAATCAACGTCATCATGAAATTTTAAACAGATATAGTATTAAAGAAGTTTTAGAGCAATTAATAGATTGCGATTTATCTCTCGTGCAACAAGGTAATGATCGACAAGAGCAATACCGTTATTTATTAGATGCCTACGATAAAAATAGTGCTACGGAATTACCTCTTATAAAATACTTGTATAAAAACAAATTGGCTTTGCCTGATAAAGCACAGGTGTACATGGATGAATTTTATATCAGTCCAGATTTTGTGTATAACACATCTAATGGTCCTGTTTTATTGTTTTGTGACGGATCTGTACACGATAACGAAAATGTCAATAAAGATGATTTACATAAACGAAAGCTATTAAGAGATGCCGGTTATGATGTCATTGAATGGCACTACAAAGAAACCATCGAGGATTTAGTAGCGAGAAGAAAAGATATTTTTAGAAAAGTGAATTAAGTATGACTAACACACAACATCAACCAGGAACACTTATCCATTATCGAAAAAGAGATTGGATGGTTTTACCATCAGATGACAAAGATATATTACGTATAAAACCACTTGGTGGTTCTGAAGAGGAAGAAACTGCCGTTTATTTACCACTTACAATTTTAAATGAAAAAATTACCTCTGCTCATTTTCCAGAACCTGAAGCAACAGAAATAGGAGCTTTTGAAACGGCTCGCATATTATTTGATGCGTCTAGATTATCATTCAGAAATGCTGCTGGGCCATTTCGCTGCATGGGGAAATTATCATTCCGACCACGAGCATATCAATTAGTGCCATTAGTCATGGCTTTAAAACAAGATATTGTTAGGTTAATGATTGCCGATGATGTAGGAATTGGTAAAACAGTAGAAGCCCTTATCATTCTAAAAGAACTCATGGAACGTGGCGAAGTTAAAAAGTTTGCTGTTATTTGTCCACCTCATTTGTGCGAGCAATGGCAAGCTGAATTAAAAGATAAATTAGACATCGATGCAGAAATTATTCGTTCCAGTACGGCTGCTAAATTAGATCGTAAAATTCCCGATGATCAAAGTGTATTCCACCATGTCGCTTTTCAAGTAATCTCTATTGATTACGTTAAATCAGATAGACGACGAGGTATTTTTATTAATGATTGTCCAGAATTAATAATTGTAGATGAAGCGCATACATGCGCATTACCAGAAGGTGCAAAATCAAAATCACAACAACAACGTTATGCCTTACTTCATGATCTTGCTGAAGATAAAAATAGAAATATCGTACTATTAACGGCTACACCACATAGTGGTAAAGATGGAGAGTTTACATCCCTTTTAGGACTGTTAAAACCTAAATTTGGTAATTTAAAATTCGAAACAATTGATCAAAACGATAGAAGAAAGTTAGCAAGGCATTTTGTACAGCGCAAGCGCGAAAACATTAAGAGATGGCTTAAAGAAAAAACAGAGTTTCCAGAGCGGGATTCTTTAGAAATTGGATACGCATTGTCCCCAGAGTATCAGTTATTTTATCATAATTTAATTCGTTTTGCCAGAGGTATTTCTTCAAAAGAGACCGATAACAAGCAAACGCAATTATTACGTTCTTGGGCAGCAATAGCCTTAATTAAAGGTGCCATGTCAAGTCCTATTATGGCTGTAGAAATGCTGGAAAGAAGAAAAGAAAAATTAATTACTGGTGAAGAAACTATAGAAGCACCTTCATTAGAAGACACCTTGTTTGAAGATTTAGAACATATATCTGATATTCCAAGACAAGATTTAATAGAAAGTATTGACTTTGAAAATGAAGAGTTAAATGATTTAGAAAGTTTGCAGAAAGAAGCTGTTTTACTTCAACAAGACCAGTTAGATAGAAAAATTGAAACCACTATTAAATATGTCAAGCAATTAATCAAAGAAGGTTTAGACCCTATTGTATTCTGTCATTACATAGCAACAGCCAATTATGTTGCCAACAGATTAAAAAATGAATTACCAAAAAACATCCATATTGAAGCCATCACTTCTGAACTTGCTGATGAGCAACGTAAAGAACGTATCGACATCATGGGTAAAGCCGAAAAAAGAGTTTTGGTGGCAACGGATTGTTTAAGTGAGGGAATAAATCTTCAAGAACATTTTACAGCGGTTTTACATTACGATTTACCTTGGAACCCAAACCGATTGGAACAACGTATTGGTCGTGTTGATCGTTTTGGTCAATCAGCACCAAACATTAAAAACTATATTCTATATGGCGAGGATAATGATATGGATACCTTTGTATTAGAAGTTTTAATAAAAAAGGTTGTCGAAATACAAAAGTCTACAGGTGTTTCTATTGCTATTGGTGAAAACAGTAAATCGGTTATGGCTGAAGCGGCTAAACATTTATTATTTGATGAAGAAAAAGCTGAAGGTAAACAGCAAAAGTTATTTGCTGAAGAAACGGTAAGCAACGAGTTGGATTTAGCGCGTAAAAAAGGTGATAACTTAAGAAGCATTTTTGCGCATGAAAGTATTGACCCAGAAACCATTAAGAAAGATTTAGATGAGGTTGACGAGGCTATTGGTGATGATCAAACCGTTGCACAATTTGTGAGGAGTGCAGTGCAGCAATTAGGTGGTAATTGCGAATGGGATGGTATTAATGGTTATAATTTACAGGCTCAAAATTTACCACCACACATTAAACGTTTTTTTAATTCGGATAAGGTGTCCAAAATTAGTTTTGTTTCACCTACACCTAAAGGCTATCGATATATTGGTCGTAATCATCAATTTGTGGAGCAATTATGTCAGTTTCTATTGGCTATTGCTTTTGAACCGCATCCAGAATACGGTCGATTAGCACGTGTAAGCGAAATACAAACCGATGCCGTAAATACCAAGACTACGTTAGTGATGTTCAGAGTTAGAAATGTTATAAAGGAAGTGGCTTCAAAAAAAGAAGCTATTGCCGAAGAAATGTATCTCTGGGGTTATCAATCGGTTTCAGGAAATTTAGAAGTATTAGATTACACCACTGCGAAAAATTTAATGACTACAGCAAAAAGTTTATCCAACCTTTCTAAAGAACGTCAGCAAGAAGATCTTGAAGCTGAACTGAAACACTTTGAAACCATGAAACCTCAATTTATTGATTTGGCTAATGATCGTGCTGAAAAATTAGTAGAAGCGCATGGAAGATTTAAAGAATTAGTTGGTGGTCGTCGTTTCGAAAAAGCAACACCTGTACTACCACCAGATGTGATGGGTGTTTATATATTAATGCCTAAACCTAAATCCTTGTAACTATGAATTACAGTGCAATTTCAATACAAGGTAATATCATTTCAAGTGAAATCCTTGAAAAAATAAGAACGGAAGACATTCGTTTTCAAAAGGCAATAGATTTTAATTTAAACCCAAGTGCATCCATTCGTGATGAAATTAATCTTGCTTGGTCTATTGCATCCTCTAACTGGAACGCTTTTAAACAGAAAAGAGAAAATTTAAACGAAACAGACACCGGAACTACAGAAACCAGACGTTTCTGGATGCTACCATTACTAACGGTTTTAGGGTATGAAATGACCACTGCCAATGCAGAAATCATTAATGGTAAATCCTATGCCATTAGTCATCGCTCAACCAATCGAGACGGCTTTCCTATTCATATTGTTGGGGTCAACCAATCGTTAGATAAGCGTCCCGATACTGGTACTACGCGCTTATCACCTCATGCGCTGGTACAAGAGTATTTAAACAACAACGAGCACTTATATGGTTTGGTTACCAATGGTCGTTTTTTAAGAGTACTTCGCGATGCCACACGCTTAAGTAGATTGAGCTATTTGGAGTTCGATTTACAACAAATCATGGAAGAAGGTTTGTATGTAGAGTTCGCCTTGCTTTTTAGAGCATTGCATGCTACCAGAATGCCGGAAAAAATAGATCTTGGTCCAGACAGCATTTTTGAATTTTATCATCTAGAAGCCATTTCATCCGGTTCTCGTATCAGGGAACGCTTAAGTTTAGCAGTTGAAAGTTCTATTAAAGAGCTGGCAAATGGCTTGTTGCAACACCCAACTAATGAAGACTTACGCCAACGTGTTATAGAAGATAAAATTTCTGCTAAAAACTATTACCTCTATACTTTACGCTTGGTATATCGCATCTTGTTTTTATTGGTTATTGAGGAACGTAAACTCATTTACCCAGAAAAGCGTGATGAAGAACTCAACAAGAAAAAGCGTATTTATTACGACTTCTACAGTTTACAACGCTTAACCAAATTAGCCGAAAAACTGGTATATGTAGATCCTAGAAAAACCGATTTATGGCAATCCTTATTAACAACGTTTGCTTTATTTGAAGATGGGCAATACGGTAAAGAATTAGGGATAGATCCATTGGGTTCAGGTTTGTTTTCTCCTAGTTCTTTGGGGATTCTTAACGATCAATTATTGGATAATGAATGTTTACTAAAAGTACTACGCTATTTAGTAACCTTTGAAAATGAAAAAGGACAACGTGTTCGAGTTAATTATGCCGATTTAGATGTTGAAGAATTCGGCTCGGTATATGAAGGCTTGCTAGAGTACAAACCTGTATTAACAAACCATGTAGACCAACCTATTTTTAGTTTTGTTAAAGGGGACGATCGCTCTTCTAGTGGGTCGCATTACACCCCTGAAGAATTAGTAAAACCTTTAATCACACATTCATTAGATTATTTAATTGCCGATAAATTAAAAGAACAAGATCCAGAAGCTGGATTATTATCTTTAACAGTGTGCGATGTAGCTTGCGGTAGTGGACATATTTTATTATCGGCAGCAAGACGCATTGGCTTTGAGTTAGCAAAATATCGCAGTAAAGAAGACCAACCTGCCCCAACCGAAATGCGAAAAGCCACTAGAGACGTGATCCGTAATTGTATTTATGGGGTCGATTTAAACCCATTGGCAGTAGAGCTTTGTAAAGTAGCCTTATGGCTGGAAGCACACGACCCTGGGCAACCTATGAACTTTTTAGACCACCATATTAAATGTGGGAATGCTATTGTGGGGTTGGCACATTTTGAAGAATTGGAAAAAGGCATTGCTAGCGAAGCCTTTAAAACCTTACCCGGTGATGACAAAGACATAGCCTCATCATTTAAAAAGCGTAACGATTTAGAAGTAAAAACGAAAGGCCAATTAAGCACCTATGAAATTGCTAAAGTAGATGAAGATTTAAAGGGCTTACAAAAAGAATTTGCTAATTTCTCACAACTACCAGAAAACACCCCAGAGCAAATTGCTAAAAAGGACAAGTTATACCAAGAGTTAACCCAAGGTAAAAAGTGGTGGCGCTTAAAACAATTGGCAGATTTACAAGTAGCCCAGTTTTTTATACCAAAAACTGCAGAAAACAAAGAGAAACTAACCACCCATAGCCAATACATGAGTTACCTTAAAACGGAAACCCAAATTTTAGATCGTGGTACAGCAACAGCAATAAGCCAAGACAAACGCTTTTTCCACTGGTTTTTAGAGTTTCCACAGATATTCCAAAACGGTGGCTTTGATTGCATTTTGGGGAATCCTCCTTTTTTGGGAGGTTTAAGAATTTCTACAAATTATGGGGATCAAATTTATAATTTTATTAGGAATTATTTTAACCCGATTGGTGGAACCTGTGATCTAGTCGCATATTTCTTTAGAAGAAATTTTACCATTATACGTGACTCTGGATTTATGTCGTTAATTTCTACTAATTCTATTTCTCAAGGTGATACGAGAGAAGGTGGATTAGATCAAATTATTATTAAAGGAGGTAAATTGAATCACGCTATTAAATCTATTAAATGGCCAGGAGTAGCGAATCTTGAAGTGTCATTAATATCAATTTGTAAATTTGGAAGGGATATATCTCCAGTTCTAAATGGTGAAAAAGTAGGTTATATTTCTTCTTTGTTAGATAACAATGAATTCAATTTTATGCCAGAATTAATTAATGCCAACAAAGGGAAAAGTTTTGTGGGCTCAACAGTTCTTGGTAAAGGTTTCATTCTTGATAAGAAAAAAGCCGGAGAACTTCTTAATGAAGATATAAGAAATAAAGAAGTGATTTTACCTTATTTAATTGGTAATGATATAAATAACGAACCAAATCAAATTCCTACCCGATATATTATTAATTTCTATAATTGGGAAATAAATAAAGCTCAATCTTATAAAAATCCTTACAAAATTATATCAGAATTAGTTTTTCCGGAAAGACAAAAAGTAAAAAGAGAGGCTAGACAAAAGTACTGGTGGAGATATGGAGACAGAGCTGTTAATTTATATGCTAATATTAATAAATATGAATTTGCTATTTGTGTTTGTAGAGTAACTAAACATTTGTGTTTTTCAGTTTTTCCGAAAAATTACGTCTATGATGTAGGTACGAATACAATTCTACTAAATAGATTATCTAAATTTTCTATTCTTCATTCATCGTTACATGAGTCTTGGGCAAGAAAATATGGTAGTTCGTTAGAGACACGATTAAGATATACAAGTGAGGACTGCTTTGAAACTTACCCTTTTCCAAATGAGGATAATAATGTAGATATTAAATTAGAAAAACTTGGTGCCAATTTTCTTGATTATAGAAAACAATTAATGATTAAAATTAATCTTGGTTTAACAAAGACATATAATCAATTGCATAATAAAGAATTAGTTGGATCAGTAGAGCAATTAAGTTTTAAGCAATTTCAAAAAAAATACGGTAAAGAAACTTGGAATTTATACAATCATTTAGAAGTCAAAAAAGAAGGTAATATATCTTATGAAGAAGCAGTAACACTCATTTTTAAATTAAGAGAATTGCACAAAGAAATGGATGAAGCCGTTTTAGAAGCGTATGGTTGGCAGGACATAAAATTACGTCACGATTTTTATGAGGTAGAGTATTTACCAGAAAATGATAGAGTGCGTTATACCATGCACCCAGAAGCTCGTAAAGAGGTTTTAAAACGCCTTTTACTCCTTAACCACGAGCGTTATGAAGAAGAAATAAAACAAGGCTTACATAAAAAAGCAGATGTTGTGGCTTTTTATAAACAAAAAGGTAAAGAAACACCAGAAGGTACTACGTTTAGTGATGTAAAAACAAAAAAAAGAGCCATTAAAAAAGCAAAAATAAATGTGGTTAAAGAACCTACCGAACAGTATGGCTTATTTACAGAGGCAACTAATGAGGTAAGAGAAAACAGTAAAGTAACCATTCAAAAAGAAGACAACACCAATTTTAAATACCACATTACTAAAAACGCTGTTAAAGGCAATTTTTCTGGTGAGTTTAAGCAAATAGCAACAAACTCAACACTTGCAGAAAACATGCTAGGTAGAAAAGTTGGAGATGCTTTTGTTTTTGGAGGTGTTAAGTATAAAATTTTAAGTATTGAGTAGTTATGATGCATACGTGTCATTCCGACGAAAGAGGAATCTCATCCCGTCAGTTCGAGTGATTTTGAGAAGAGAAGCGGAACAAAATTGTATCGAGAACTTGAATAAGTATAAAAAATGAAAAAAAAAATAAGAAACACGAAGTATGGATGAACCAATTATCATAGAAAAAATAGAAATGAAAGCATATCTAGAAGCAGTTATTTTAAGTGAAAGCTTGATAGCCCAGAAACTTAAAGATTTACTTCACAATAAAACCAAAAGTGATAGATACCTAGATAAAGATGTAACAAGTGTCATTAGTTCTATAAGTCGCTATTCTTGGGACCAAAGATTAGCCCCTTTTTTAAAAGAACAAGTTTTAGATTGGTGGAAACGCAGATGTACCTTGTTTCATAGTAAAGCTTATGTTTTAAATAGCCTAGATAAAAATCAAAAAAAACTAGAAGAACTTGCTATGGATGGTGCATATCTTAACGCACAATTAAATCATATTTTATTTACTTATAAAGAACCTAATGTGATTAGAGTTTCAGTATAAACATCTATTAAATAAAATATGACAGAGAAAGTAATTGACATACAAGACGAAATAGAAAACCTTATACATAAGAATGAGGAAACCTATAAGATAAACCCTAACAGAATCATTTCTGATTTTCGTGGCGAAAAACAAACCACCAACGATTATAGAGGGCGTCAATTACTGGAATTACTGCAAAATGCTGATGATGCCAAAACAGATAAGGTTGGAATTCATTTAGACACCGTTAATAAAATATTACGTGTAGCTAATAATGGTGATAAATTTGATTTAAATGGTATTCAATCCCTTTTAATTGCCAATTTAAGTTCTAAACATAAAAAAGAATTTATAGGTAATAAAGGTCTGGGCTTTAGATCTATCTTAAATTGGACTTCTGAAATTAATATAAAAACCAAAGATTTTACGCTTACCTTTTCACCAGCGTTAGCCAAACAAAGATTTCTGGAGTTTTTTCCAGATACACAAGTTAGAAAAACAATACTAGAACAAAACCAAAAGTATTTAGATAAAGCCGAAGTGCCGTTTGCTATTCTGGCATTACCAGAACACAAGGATGGAAACAGCAATCAAAAATGGGAAACCATTATTGAATTAAAGTACCACGAAAAATATGAGGATGAAATAATTAAGCAATTAGAAACCATAAGTCCTAAAATTTTACTCTTTCTCAATCACACCAACGCTATTGAAATTTCTGGGATTGAACATTTAAACGCAAGCATTACCAGGCACTTTCTAAACGAAGATAAAAGTGAAATTAGGGTTAACGATACCACTTGGCATATATTCGATTCTGGGGAATTAAAATTCCCAGACAACGACGATAAGTTCTATCAATTTAAAATAGCTTGGCAAGACGATTTAAGTGATGAAGATTCAACGTTCTTCTCCTATTTCCCCACCGAGGTAAATACACAATTACCGTTTTTAATTCACGCAACCTTTGAACTCAATCAA
This sequence comes from Bacteroidota bacterium, assembly GCA_048267165.1. Classification (GTDB taxonomy): domain Bacteria; phylum Bacteroidota; class Ignavibacteria; order Kapaibacteriales; family UBA2268; genus PGYR01. The sequence continues at coordinate 15,091 of JBLWYD010000033.1, read as the reverse complement.
TCTAGAAACGACTTATTAAAAGGCGATGTCAATCAATTTTTACTGGAGGAAATAGCAAAGGCAATTGGTGAAATTGCCTTAACAAGAATGAGAAATATGGGTAAAAGTGACTGGAAAGCCTTTCAGTTTTTGGAACCCTTAAATTACAACAGCAACCCCAAATTAAACGCTTTTTTTGAGAAGCTGTTACAATTACAAACGGAATTGGAAATATACCCTTGTGTAGATGGCTCGTATTGTATTTTGGAAGAAGCTGTTTTTTACAACGATGAGTTTTCAAATTGGGTTCGTCGCAACAAGGTGGAACAATCATTTGAAGATTTATTAATCCCTTTAGAAGATAACGAATTACCAGATGAAGATTTCCGGTATTACACCTATGAAGGTTGGCTAGAAATAATAAATCAAATAAATAATAAAATAGAGAGCTTACACGAAAGAGCCCTATTGATAGGCTTACTCACCGGATATAAATTTCGCGAAATACATGGTTCAAAAGTTAAATTACCATTACTTCTTGATAAAAACGGTGATACTATTTCTGAATACACACAAGTATTTACCCTTACAAAAGCGCATATAGCACAATATAAAATTCCTGATTATGTAGATATTGCTTTTATGTCTAGTGAGTTGTACGAAAAACTATTAGAGGTTTTAAAAGAGGAAGTAGATGATAAATGGAATGGTGCCGAAGATAAATCCAGACCATTAAAAAGAGTTATTGGAGACGTTGTAAACATAGGATCTAACGACATTACAGAAGTAATTCGAAATATTGTGAGCACTTCCGATAGGGAAATGAAAGAAGCCGAAGGTGAAGCTAGAAATGATATAGCCATTGGTTTAGTAGAATCACTCTTTTCTATTTATCAAGTAAATCCAGACAGACGAAATAGCATCAATCTCAATATCACACTACTAAATAAAAATTTAGATTTATGTTCTGCCAGAGATTTATACTTGGGGTCAGAGTATGATTTAGGCACGACAACTTCAATAATTTTTAAAGATATTTTCACGGATAAGGATTTTGTAGCTGGTAATGAATTTTGGCAGTTAGAAGAAGGTGGTTATGAATATTTGGAGAACTTTTTTGGTTGGTTAGGAGTTAATAGACTGTCTAAAACAAACACAAAATCGCAATACCTAAATAGAGATCAAGAAGACGGTTATTCGAATTTTGTATTTAACAAAGTAGGTTGGCCAGATAATAATTCCCATAAAGATTATACAGTTCTTGAATTATTGGATTTTACTAAAATAAGTTCAAGTCCCAATTTTAGATTGGAAAACTTAATTGCCTGGGTGATTTCTGATCCAAAAATATGGAGTCAACTAGATTTTGATAATAGCGATAGTTTCAGTCATTCCTATCACAATAAAGTAACACCCGTTAATTACAAGCCTTCATATATTTATTATCAATTAAAAGAGCTTTACCTTAATAAACAAAATACCAAAATAATAGTCGATCTTGATTTTGCTACCGAATTAGGGCATAATGCCATAGATTTCGAACATCCTATTTTTAAAGAATTGGGTATTGACGAGCACGATATTATTGAAGTCCTAGACCAACTAGATATCAGCATATCATTTAACGATTTAGAGCCAGAAGAAGTCTATGATTTAATTCAAGATTTGTCGAGCGTAGATATAGAAGGTAAAAATGCACGAAAATTATACAATCTAGCTTTTAATTACTTTAGAACGAAAACAGAAGTCGATTTTTCTCAATATTCAAAAAAGCATAAGCTATTTGCAAAAAGGAAGGGTAAAAAAGAATACATTGCGGTTGATGAGGTGTATTATAGTGATAATGCCACATTACCCTCAAAAATTGCAGAAGAATTTTGGATGTTCGATTTCCCTAAAAGAATGGGAGAAAGTCAGATATCTAAATTTTTTGGAGTAAAAACCTTCAAGGATGTTGAAATTAGGATTCAAGAAGACTCGATTAAAACCAGTAATGCTTATCAGGATTTTCAAGCCTGGTTTAAGCAAATAAAGCCTTACATACTTACCTACAGGCTTCGTTCTATTAATAAATCGATAGAAAAAACGGAAGCTGACGAACTTAAGAAGGCTGAAATCACATTGGTTTCTTCATTAAAATATACCATTAAAATAGGAGAAGAAAAATGGTTGTTACCAGGAGAGTTTTTACCTAAAGGGAATGCTAAAGGATTCTATTTATGCGTAGAAAATAACACCACATTAGATAGAATAAAAGATACGCCAAAGGTTTGCGAAGCATTTGCCGAAATTTTATGCACCATTTTTAAAGTAAATGACCATAAAGATGATTATAGAGCTATTTTTAAAGACAAGAATAGCTTAAAGGACACAAAGTATTTAATAGATGTCAAGTCCTTAAATGAGCTTTACAAAACAGCATTAAATTTATTAGGGATATCAAATGAAGAAATCAGTTTTTGGTCAAAAATCTATGATTTTAAAGAGCTGACTTTACCCAACACTATAAAAGATACCAACGAGCTAAATAATTTAGTGCTTAACGATTTGGGTTTTGATATATCCCAATATCAAACCAATATCGATTATCAAAGTTTAGACAATCAAGAGTCGGTTCAATTTTTAAAAGCGATTAAAAATGAATTGGACGTACCGTTATCATTAATTTTTGAATCCAATTCTAACGGGTTATTACATTATCATCTTCTCACTTTTGAAACCATAATTTATGATCATAAAAAGTACTTTAATTCAAGTTTATGGTCATACTTAAACGAGAATAAAAACAAACAAAAGCATCTTATTTCCTTCCAAGAAGATTATGAACTTTTAAGGGAGTCTCAAGAAATTCTAGATAAATTATACGAAAGCAGATTTCTTTTGGAAGTTGATTATTTAGAAATTCTAAAAAATGTGGTTAAAAAAGTTTTTGATTTTGAACTAAAAAAGGATGAAAGCAATAAAATAAGTATACAACCTGAATATATTAAATTACTTAAAGAAAATAATCTTTCAGAAGTTGATATTGAGGATGTTGAAATAAGGAGTTTACTATACTTTGAAGGCAACGAAGCTGTGCTAAAGGAGCGGTTAAAGATTGATGAACAGGATAGTTCTACAAAACCCGAGAAAACCCCTAAAGAAAAATTAACAGGAAAATTAATATTTAGCAACACAGAAAAGGTTGTGCCTAAATCATCTAAAAAATCAACTGGTAAACGAGGTAGTTGGAATCATGGAGATAAAGATGTAAAGCGTAATAAACAAGCTGGAAAAGAAGCTGAAGAACGGGTATATAATGCATTAAGGGACAGCGATGAGGTTATCAATGTCGAATGGGTATCTAGTTTTTCTAACACCTCTGATAAATCAGACACCAAACATTATGATATAAGGTATAAACCAGTGAATAGTAATAACTGGAAGTATTTAGAGGTAAAAGCATTTAATGGATCATATTTTCATTTAAGTAAATCAGAGAAGGAAGAAGCGATCAAAAGAGGTAAAGATTTTGAAATAGCGTTAGTTATGGGTGAAGAGATTCACATTTTAAGGGACTATTTTAAAAAGGAAATTGATTTTGATAATAATAACTTGTTTTATGCCTCACCTTCTGATTATATCATTACGCTAAAAATAACTAAAGAAAAGTAATAACGTATGCTACCATCACAACAAGCTTACGAGGTTGAGCAATCGATATTAGAATACTTAAAAGCAACCATTAATTTATATCTAGTCAAAATTATTTAAGACTTAAAACTTAATCATGAAAGAATCAGAACAACATATTGAACTAATAAAGGCTTCCCTTTTAAAGACGGAACTTAAAAAATTATATGGCAAAATAGATCAAAATGATGCCATTAGATTACATCGTGCCATTAGTTGGGTAAAATGTGCTGAAGATCACGAGAATAATCCAGACTTGAAATTTATTACGCTTTGGATAGCATTTAACGCCTGTTATGCAGATAATGATGCTCATGAGTATATCCTTTCAGAAAAAAAACGTTTTAAAGAGTTTATCAGTAAGTTGGTTCAGTGCGATAGTGAAGAAAGATTCTTTAAATTATTATGGTATAAATTTTCTGGCCCAGTAAGATTATTAATCGATAATAAATATGCTTACAAACAATTTTGGGATGCACAACGCGGTGAAAATATAGACTGGGAGCGATTGTTTAATCAATCCAAAATAGATTCTAGAAACTATTTAGCAAACCAACAGGTATCAAAATTATTAGGATTGGTTTTAGATAGATTGTATACCGTGCGCAATCAATTAATACATGGCGGAGCAACTTATGAAAGTAATTTAAACCGATCTCAAGTTCAGGATGCAGGTCAGATTTTAGAATTTCTTATGCCTATTATCATAGATATAATGATTAACAACATTTTTGAAGATTGGGGTGTTATTAATTATCCGGTCATAGAATAACTTATTAGATAAAAATATATGCAAAAACCAATCCTTTCAAAATCAACGTTTATAAGAGGTTTACAATGTGAAAAATCATTGTACCTCTATAAGCATCACTATAAATTAAAGGATGAAACGCCGGCGCAATTACAAGCTATTTTCAATCAAGGTACCAATGTTGGGTTATTGGCTCAAGACTTGTTCCCAAATGGTATGGATGCATCACCACCGGATCATTTTAAAATGCAAGAATCGGTTTTTAAAACCCAAGATTTTATTGCCAATGGAGAAACCATCATTTACGAAGCAACCTTTCAATATAATGGTGTTTTAGCAGCTTTAGACATCCTTGTAAAAGAAGCTGATGGTTGGAAAGCCTATGAAGTTAAAAGTTCTACAAGTGTTTCAGATACCTATATCTACGATGCGGCCATTCAATATTATACTATTGTGAACTCTGGTATCGATTTAAAAGATATTTCCATAGTATATATTAACAACCAATATGTAAAAAATGGCCATATTAGTATTAATGACCTTTTTACTATCGAATCTGTTTTTGAAAGGGTTCAAGAAATTTTACCAAACATTCCAAACCAGATTGAAAACTTAAAGCGAGTTATAAAGCAAGAGGAAATACCTAGTATTGATATTGGCGCACATTGTGATTCCCCCTACTCTTGCGATTTTAAAGGTCATTGCTGGAAACACATTCCCGAGTATTCCATCTTCGATATATCAAATTTATGGGCAAGCAAAAAGTTTCAGTTATACGAAAAAGGGATTACAACTTTTGATCAGATAGATTTAGACAATAATCCTTTAAACTCAAATCAACTCTTACAAGTAACTAGCGAATTAAATAATACCAAGCATATTGATAAAAAGAATATCTCGGCATTTTTAAATGACCTAACCTATCCAATATATTTTCTCGATTTTGAAACCATGGGATCTGCCATTCCTGTTTACGATAATACGAGGCCATATCAACAATTTGTATTTCAATACTCGCTGCATATACTACCCGAAGAAGATGGGGTTTTAAAGCATTATGAATATTTAGCAGAAACAACCACCAATACAGACCCAAGAATAGGCTTTGTAAAACAATTAATAACCGATTGCGGTACTTCTGGCGATATTTTAGTCTACAATATAGGTTTTGAAAGAGGTAAGCTCAACGATTTAATAGAGTTATTTCCTCAATATACTAATGAGATAAATAATATCATAAATCGCTTAAAAGATTTAATGATTCCCTTTCAAAAACGATGGTATTACACACCAGAAATGAAAGGCAGTTATTCTATAAAATATGTACTCCCTGCATTAGTGCCAGAGTTGTCATACCAAGATTTAGAAATCAAAGAAGGTGGAACGGCAAGTAACATATTTGCTGAAATGGTTAGTGGTACGTTTACCGGCGACTACGAAAAAACAAGAAAAGATTTACTCGAGTATTGTAAATTAGATACCTATGCGATGGTAAAGATATATGAGGTGTTAACTAAAGTTTCTCAAGATTAATATGAAATAAAAAATGATGGAAGTTATAGTGCTTCTATAATAGTACAAATGGACTTTAAAGAATTAGAAGAAAAATATAATTTAGATTTTAATAAGCTCGCTCAAATTTTAAAAAAACAGCATATCGTTTTAAAATTAGAGCATCTCAATGATATTCCAGTAGAATGGATTCCTATTATTGAAAAGTCTCTGGGTTTAGTGACTTCAAAAAAATCAATTGAAAAAGCAAAACCTCGCGGACTAGATCTGCTATTCGAACAACGAGAAAAGGAAACGACGGAAAAGCAAAATAAGGATGATATAAAACGGAAAGTATTTCGAGATTTCCAAGACCTTTCTCATCCAAACACTGTTGGGAAGATTGATTTAAACCCAACTAAAAAAAACACCGAGAAACTTAAATTTTCTGAAACGTTAATAAAAGATGATACAGAAAATGAGGCAATTATATTCCCCGTTGAACAAATAAAAACGGAATATCAAAAACTTTCAGGCCCTCAAATTTCTAGTGAAAAAATTGACCTTTCTCAATTTAAAAAGCCAAAGAAAAAAAATAAGGATTTAAAGCATAACTCAAAATCAAAAAAACACACAAGTGAAGGTTTCTATGCGTACGTAAAATATGTGGGGCCAGAATTTGACCATGCATTTATAAAACGTATCGATGATATCAACGCTATCGCTTCATTAGATTTAAGAGCAAGAGATGATGCCGATTTCACACTAAAAGAAGATTGTACGACACTTCAACGTGGGCAAATCATACTTTGTGAGTTAAAATCAAATAAATATCATTTAGCACAAATTATTTCTGAAACTTTTGAGGGAACCATTTCAAAGGTTGCACGTTCAGAGCAGTTTATTGATTGGCTATCTTTTCAAAATCCTGTTGTTTTAAATAACATAAGAACCTTTGGCTTTAGTGATGATGATGTATTTGTGACTACAACATTACATTTTTTTAGCGGCAGATTACGCTGTAAAAAAACAGATATTGAGGCGAATAATACGCGCATTACTTCTAAAATGGAAGAAATTATTATTCCTATAATTTCAAAATCAGACATAGAAGAAAATGATATTCAATTTATAAAATTTTATAAATCAAATGTTGACAGTTCACTTTATGATAGCATTATAGCAGATCAATTTAAAAAGGATTTGAGTAATGAGCAAAATTTCTCAAATGAATCAAATCTTTTAGCATTTTTCGCTAAATGGCGGTTACTTAAATTAGAGAATTTAGTTTTAAGCAATATTAAGCATACCGAACATTTAAACATGTATGTGAAGTTATGGTTGGACAAAAAAATAAATAAATCCTTTTGGGAAAATCACCTTATTGATGCACTAATTAATTACGAAATAAAAACATACGAAAACGCAGAGTCAAATCAATTATCGTTCCATGATAAGCTAATAGGCGCACACATTGAAGAAATTTCTTCAGCTATTGATACTTATTTTCAAGATGAATTGATTACCGATTCTATAAAGGTGTTTAATATTTTAGAACGACTTATCGAAGTTTCAAATTGCCAAAATAAAGCGGCTTACAAAACACAATTAAAAAATAGTCTAGCTCCAGAATTAGCTTTTGATCTATGGTTGCAAGATGACCAAGTTACGTTTCCAAAAGAGTTGGCAATTGCAAAGTTTTCTACTTTAGAAACTGAAGTTCAAGATAGAATTATTGACTTAATTAATGATATTGAATTAAAAAATTTAATTCCAGAGCTTAAGGAAGTAACCAAAGTCGAGCATAAAAAACGGATAAATAGAATACTACATGAACAAATAGCTGTAGTTTTTAATCCATTAAGCTTCGATTTAGAATCTGACACAAAAAACATCTACGAAATAGCTTGGAATGAAAATAAAGATTGGAAGTTTTATAATGACAAGGAATCTATTGATCAAGGGATTAGCTTATTTAAAAATAATATATCTCAAAATGATAATGTAGTTATTGGTCATAATATCTTAAGCTTTGATTTACCAATTCTAGAAAATTATAGTGTAGTAGTAAATAAGAAACAAATATGGGATACAATTCAAATTGAACCATTTTTAAGTCCAGAGTTCAACAATTTAGCTTTAGCAACGTCACATTCTGCAAAAGAAGATGCACAACTAACTTTAAATTTATTTTTTAATCAAATATTTAGAATTCTTAAATCACCAAAAGAAGAACTAACATACATATTTGAGTATTTACCAAAACATATTACAGAAAAAATAGAAAAGTGCAAAGCCCAAATTCCAATAAAGCTTTTAGATAAAACCCTATTAAAAGAAGAAGCTAAATCTTTTTATAGACCTCAAGCAAAACCTCATCCAATTTTAAAAAAATTAGAAAACGTATTAAAGGTTTCTAGTGCAGCAAAAACAATCATTATTGGAGAAGAAAGCCTTCGTTTAGAGGTTAGTAAAGTATTGAATATTCAATTTTTTATAGAGACACAAACAGAAAATCGATATGCACTTCTTGATGGTGAAAAAATTGAAAATTCAGAGCTTTCCGATTGGTTAATTAATGTTCTTAAATCCTACTTAAGCTACACAAAAGTAAATAACCTTTCTCCTATTTATGGAAATTTAGCACCATATATACGAAATAAAATTTCCGAAGAAATTAATGACGTGTCTGTGTTATTCAAAAGTGATCACACAGATGTATTAAAAAATAAAAGAGTCTTATTTATTACTATAAATGATTTACTGAATCACTACGAAGATTTAAATAAACTAGATGAGATCGAACTAATAGTTCTGCAACCAGATTTTCTTGCTACATCTAATAAAATAAAATTAAAGGAACTCGATTTGCAAGATTTAACTGCTGCATCTCACAATATCAATCATTTATGGATGAAATTTTCTGGTGGTCAAAGTTACGTTCAACTGTCAAAGCAAGAATGTATCGCTTTAAATATTGATTGTTCTCCAGTTTTAACAAACTTTTGGATTGAAAAATATAAATATGCAAAATATATAGTATGGGGCAATTATAATTGGGAGAAACTCATAAATAAAATGTCTCCAAAAAAAGTGATCAATCTTGAACTCAACGAAGAATCTAAAGACCTCACCTATTTCACTAAAATAAACGCTACAGCTTCTTACTCCAATGATTCAATTAGGTTTAATCCTGAATCTATCTATAGATCGAGATATTGGGTATATCAAAAAGAACTAATTAATCAAATTTCATCGAATAATAATCCATCAATTTTGTTGGTTGAAAGAAATGATGAAATTGAAGTACTAGAAAACTATTTTAAAGAACTTGGATACTTTGTTCCTGATAATACTATAAATATGGGAAGAAGACTCGAATTTATACATTTGAATAGTATCAAAAACAAGATTATTATTGACCATGTTGCCAATTTAAATAAAATCCTATCAAGCAATTATTTAGGTGCTTTAAATATCATAGTTGATAGTTTTAATCTGGCAGACAAATATTATATAGCACAAGAAACTTCCCATTTTAATAAGTTATTTAAGGCACAGCAAAAGGAGTTAAATAGTGATAATAATAAGCAAACTATCGAAGATGAAGATTTCAATACACCTAAAAAACCATTACTAAAAGACACCTTCTTTTTACTAAAATTACTCAAACCTATTATTTCAAATTACAGAGCCACTATTCACAATTACAATGCAGAGCATCAACTCTGGTTATTGGATTCTAGAATAGCCGATTTCCCCAACCTTGGTAATCTCTGGAATATTAAAAGTAGATCATTAAACGTATGGCATAGTAAAGAAGCTTACGAAGAAGATTTGAAATTAGCAGACTTGTGTATCCCTGGAGTAAAACCTCTAGAAAATTTACCTTTTTCTATTGAGGAAACAAAAACAATCTTAAGCAATGTCTTTTTAAATGGAGCCAAATGGTACGATTACCAGGAACCATATCTAGATTTAATAATTCCTGGTAAAACAGATTTATTAGTAACATTACCAACAGGTGGAGGTAAGTCTTTATTATTTCAAGCACCTGCGTTATTCAAAAGCTCGTTCACAAATAGATTAAGCATTGTTGTAACACCACTAAAAGCACTAATGGAAGACCAAGTTGATAAACTATGGCAAAATGGGTTTTATGGTAGTGTAGAGTACCTAAATTCAGATCGTAGTACAGACACCCAAATTATTTACAGAGCTATGGCAGGCGGTGAAATAGCATTACTATTTGTAACACCAGAAAGGTTTCGAAGTCGTTCTTTTAAAAATGCTTTAGAAGTGAGGATGCAATCCGATGGAGGTCTAGAATATATAATTTTTGATGAAGCACATTGTGTTTCTCAATGGGGCCATGAATTTAGACCAGATTACTTTAATTGTGCGAAAGAAGTGCAAAGAATGAAAATGACAGCACAGGAAGACATACCATTATTGTTATTTTCTGCTACAGTTTCAGAAAAAATTTATCAAGATTTTATTCAAATATTCAATGATTAAACGTCTAGAAAAAAATACAGTTTATAATCCTATAAGAGATCATATAAAAATGTCTTTTAATATTGTTGGTGATAAATCAGAAATGACATCTGGGGTAGCCGAGGATCTTAAAAGAAATAACTTCAATCCCGACAAAAGTAGAGTACTCATTTTTGTACAAACAAGAAAAGGAACTGAAGAGGCTGTTGAGGAATTAAAAAAAGAATTAACAAAAAATAAAGCGGAGTATGCTCAAAAGGTGGATTTTTATCATGCTGGTTTAGACGGTCAAGATAGAGAAGAAAAATATGAAGACTATAAAAATGGAAAACTTGTAATCCTAATAGCTACAAAAGCTTTTGGGATGGGAATGGACATTAAAAATATCCATTTTATTTATCATTTAGGGCCATCATCAACTTTCGAAGATTTTTTACAAGAAGTTGGTCGAGCAGGTCGCGATCCAGATATGTTGAAAGCAGCTGGTTATTCAAGTCAAAATCCTTTAAGGACAAAATGTCTTCTTACAAATAGAGATTTTCAAGATTTAAAAGATAAAAATCATCGTAATCGAATTGCTTGGGAAGAAATTGAGAACATTAGAAAGACGATTCTACAATATATATCAATGTTTAGACCATTGGCTCCAGATACAGACAATGCATTCCCATTACCTCTTGATTTACTAGATCAGTATCCCCAATTTGAGGAAATATATAATAGAGATACCTATTTTCGAGTTATTTTATATTGGCTAGAAAAATTAGAAAGATTCAAATTAGGAGTTTTCACACCTACACATTTACCTATAAAAATTCATGAAGACCAAGAGGATTTCAGATCAATTTCTAACAACGATGAAAGAAAACAACTAAAAAAACTACATACGGCTTTATTGTCATACCAGAATAAAAGTTTTAAAGACTTTAAAAGTGTAATGGTAAGCATGAATTTTCTGAAGGAAGCTGCACAAGAGAAAAGTAATCAGAAGGTATATAAATTATTATTTAAGGCGCAAAAAGCGAAACTATTAACCATTGAAAGAGAAGTTAAACTTACGCCTACAAAATTGAGAACCCCTCAATTAAAAGAATGGAACGGTTATAAGTCTATTCCAACTATTGAAGCTTTATTTGATTTATCAGAAAAAATAATGTTTGCTTCCAAACATGGAGATCAAACAGAATTTTTAGGAGATAAAGTAGATGAATTAATTAATGAGACTACTAACCAGATATTTATACCTCAAAATATTTTTTGGAAAGAATCAAAAATCTCCAACAACAATAATATAAATATTCCCAAAGAAGAAATTAATAAGTCACTTCTTGATGATTTTAAAAATACTAGAGCAAAATTTTCTTTTAAAGCCATAAATTTTTTATCTAAAATTCAGCACAAATCAATTATTGAAATTGACAAGCATGATAACAAAGCAAAAACCATACAGTTAGTGTATAATGGTTTCACTTCATCTGATGAATGGCTAAACGATTTAAAACAATTTAAAACAGAATTAATTGAACTTATAAAATATGTTTCAAATCAATATTTTAATAAAAATAAAGAAGTATTTAATATCGTAGACTTAATGATTCATCTAGGTCTAGAAGACAAAGGTGAAGACCATTTTCAAAAACTAATATTTATTTCTAAAGGACTAGGATTTTTAAAAGGTGGAGGCGATTTAGTGCCAATGGGTATTGAACTTTATATTCGTGATATTAAAGAAATAGATACGTCCGATTCAAATTCAAAAGATTCTAACATTCGAAAAGAATTTGATGAAACAAATAAAATGAAGGAATTACGACTATTGGCATTAGAATGTTTGTCCGGTGCTTCAGAATCAGATTTCGATAACTTCATTAAAGGCTATTTTAAATGTGCAAGCCAAAGTGATTTAATTCAACTTCTTGAGGAATATTTTGGAAATAATCACACAAAACTTCGCGCTTTCAGGGAAGAAGCGCTTAAAGCTGAAAAAGAAAAACTAAATCCAGATCAAGAAAAAGTTTACAAGTCTCAATTAAATAGAAACCTGCAAGTAATTGCGGGTCCTGGAAGTGGTAAAACGCATACGTTAACATTAAGAATTGCTAGATTAATTCAAGAAGAGGGAATCAATCCCCAGAATATATTGGTTTTAGCCTATAATAGAGCTGTTGTTATTGAGTTAAAGGAAAGATTGAGTAAATTATTTCGTGACCTAGGGTATTATAAACTAACCAAGAGTCTACAAGTTCACACTTTCCATAGTTATGCAAAAAAGATTCTTCAACTTGAAGGAGATAGTTTTCATGAATGGATAACATTATTTATTGCTGCATTAGAAAACAAAGAGCCATTAGTAAGGGAAAGAATTGGAACCGTTCGTTATATTTTTGTTGATGAATTTCAAGATATAACTTCTGAAAGGCTTAAATTTTTAAAGCTTATTTCTGAACCATCAAATGCTAAATTATGTGTTATTGGCGATCCCAATCAAAGCATTTATGGCTATGACAGATTGCGATTAGGCGATACAATGGATCCAAAACCATTTTATGATGAGTTTAAGGAATTATATAAACCTCGCGAGCTGAATTTAACTATTAATTACCGTTCATTTCCAAATATTCTAGAACAAGCCGAAAAACTTTTAAATCTTAACGCTTCTAAATTCCAAATGCCCAAATTAGTTGCGTTTAATGATCCAAACACCAGTTTTAATTATTGCAACTTTTATAATTCAACACAAGAAACAATTAACTGGGCTGATAAATTAATTGAGTTATTAAATTATAGAGATCACCTAGGAGATAATTACAAGCAAATAGCAGTAATGTTCCGTTCAAATGATGAGGTTTTTAGAGCTTTCAATAAAATTCAAAGTCTTATGTTACCAAATACAAGCTTACGAATCCAAGGGGCTAAAGGTGCATTAAGTAAGACGCGTGAGTTTTACTATTTTTTAAGTGCTTTAAAAGAAAAAAAATCACAAATACTGCCAAATAATTATATCGAAGAATTAAAACTATTAAAAAATCAAAAAGAAACAGAACATACAAATTGGGATAGTTATTTGATGAATGTATTCCTATGTTTAGTTATGGAATTTGATAGTGATAAAGAAGATGATGACACCTATGAAAATCTAATTCAGTTTATTTTAGAAGTGGGTTCTAAAGATGATGGCCAATTCGGAAAAATTTATGAAAATCATATAGAACAAATTACGGGTCAACAACAATCTCAAGAGATTGTACTCACAACCATGCATAAAGTTAAAGGTCTTGAATTCGATGCCGTTTTAATACCACCTTCGGTAGCTAAATTAGCTATTAATGCTGGCGATAAAACAATGGAATATATTGAAGAAGAACGACGTCTCTACTATGTGGCTTATACAAGGGCAAAAAAAAGATTAGTAGTAATAAAGCATCATCGAGAAGTGGCTTTAGATAACGGTAGATCCTATGAATATCCAGAAGCTGCCATTAGAAATAGGTATGGTATTATGCTTAAGGAAGGAATTGATAAGTTCACAATGTATTGGAGCGCAGGATCCTATGGAGGTAATTCATTTAACACAATTAAAAATGCTATAAAAATCGGTGACCCTATTATTCTAGGAAATGAACAAAGAGCAGGTTATATATTTTGGTATGCATATATAAACAATCAAAAGGTAGCTCAATTATCTAGAGATTTAGTAAATCAAATTAATCAATATATGAGTCTATCTGGTTTCGTAGTTTCTTCTGTTTATGTTCATACCTACGAAGAAACCATACGTTCTGATGAAAATCGCTTATTAGAAAACCGTAATGCCCAACAATATGCTACTAACTGGACTCAAGCTGCAATTGATAGAGGCTTTATTTATTTAATTGATTTTTCAGGATTTGGTAAACCAGAATAAATGAAAATTAAATAATTCCCCACAACCCAAAACCCGGATCGAGCGTGTAGAATCTATCCAGTGGATAGATTTAGCGAAGAGGCCAGATGGCGCAGTGACATTTAAACTATTTTCTTTTAATCCCCCACAACCCAAAACCCAGTTTATTGCTATCGCAATAACCCTCTGTCTTTTGTGTTGTTCCGCTTACCTTACAAGTTTAGCGTTTTTTTGGTCTTCAAGGTAATAGCACAATGCAGTTTTGGTTTTCATAAAATCAAACCAAAATACAATAAGCTATTCCTCTATTATGGTATCATAAAAACCCTAAACTTCCCCAAGCTATGTTACATAATACAAGTTATAATACTTCCCTTTTTTGGTTGCCCTATCGGGCGTTTTATTATTTCGGGCGATAGTTATAACTGGTATTATGTAAAATATCGGCTAGCCTTTACGCACAATTTTGTACAAAAAACACAATTAGCCGATATTCACGAGTACATTCATTTTAAATAGAAAAGGCACGAGCTAAATATCGGCTTGCCTACGCTCAAATTTGAACTTAAACATAAACTTTTCGTTTCTTTGAAATTATAAAACCACTTTTCCCCACCACCCAAGTCAGTGGTTATAAAAAAATAGGCATACAAAATGTATTTATACGCCATAGCACATTACTTTTTTCGTTCCTTAAAAAGCAATAAGCTATTGTCTAAAAGTCCTGTATAAGTAGCTTGTTTAAATGCTGTTTTATCAAACAACTATTTAAAACGCTACCCATACAAACGCATCATCCAACGCTCAAATACGACCTG
>JBLWYD010000032.1:0-35998 GCA_048267165.1 Bacteroidota bacterium | reverse complement strand
TTATAAATTCACTTTTCGAAGTCAATATCTATTAATTCAGCTGAAGCTGATAGGGCATTATAAACAGTAATTCGTTTAATTTCATTTTGACTAACTAAAGCTAGATCTACATCACTAAAGATATCTATGCTTTCATCTTTATCAAAATATATAAATAACATTGCTTTTTTATCAAATGTAATAATTAAACTAGATACAACATCTTGATCCCCTGAATACAAAAATACTAGGCTATCTTGTACAATTAAATCTATCAATTCTTCTACATTTTTACCCTTCAAACTTGAATAATCAAAAGTAACTAAGTTAGATTCTAAGTCAAGTTTCTCAGATTCTTTACTATCGCAACCTAATAGCAAGATTATAATTATGATATTTAGTAAAGCTGTTTTTTTCATTGACTATTCATTCTGCTAATCCTTAAATCCTGTGAATTCTGATTCAGACTATCAAATCTGTGAATTCCCTTAATCCATATAATCCGTGATTCTGATAAAAGAGATTGCCGCTTCCACTTCGCTACGCTCTGTGTCATCGCAATGACACGTTTATAAGGAGCTGTATAGAGATTTGAGACGTATGCAATACGTCTCTACAGTTCTTCCCTATTCAGTCCAAACACTTTCACCTACTTCGCGTATCTCAGCTCTTCGGGGTAGAAGATACGGTCGAGTAAGCTAAAGCTAAGTCCTATGTAGTAGCCATCGAAGCTAGTGGCATCGCCTAGGAAGTCTAGGGTTTCACTACCTATACCGCCGAGTGTATTACCAGTTATATAGCCACCAACTAGGCCAACGTTGAATCTATCTGAGAATCTCAATCGGAGTTTAGCACCAAAGTTAACATAACTTGATGGATAGTAGCCATATTCGATGAATGGATCAACGCTAAGTTCGTCTTTGAGTAATTGGTGCCAATAGCCAACTCGGAGCGGCAGCACACCAATTCCGTTTCCATTTGCACCCATCATGTAAAGTGATATTAATGATGTACCAGCGTATAAGTTGTAGTTACCGTTTATTGGTATAGCTACATCTGCATTCGCAAATCTCATGAAGTATCCTTTGATAACAGATTTCGAGGAGTCGCTAATATCTCCTATTGCAGAATATTCAGAGTTTGTGTTTACAAAAGTGACGTCAGCTAGACCTACTTTCCATGAGGAATGTTCGTGGTCTTTCCATTCAGTATAAAGCTCTGGTACAACGTTGACAAAGTCGAGTACTGAAACACTAAGCCCCGCGTAAGGAATAGTATTGAATACTCCTTCGTCAGCGAAGTCATTTCCTTCTATTAGCAAAGAAGTCTTTGAGTTATAACCTGCGGCAAAACCCACGTAAGCTCTTATATTAACTCCACCCATAGAACCAACATCTATAGAGCCGGAAATATTCCCATATTGAGAAGGGAAAAAACCAACACCGACAGCTATAGTAGCTGATACATAAGGTATATCATCTCTGAAATAATATCTCTTTCTTAGGTAAGGAGTGACAAATCCCATCAAACCATTTTCTATTCTTGCATCGGGGATTATCGCCTCTACGCCGTGTACTCCCCATGTCCAATTATCTGCATCTCGGAACCAACGGAGTCTGTTTTCATAAATTCCTAATCTGTATATTCCTCCCGAGAATATACTTCCACCATTAGAACCTCTAGCACTTTCGTCTAGTAGAGCAGGGTCAGGAAAAATCCCGAATATACCCGAATTCAGCGAGAAATCTGTACTTCCACCTATTAGCCCCATTCCTTCGAATAGTCCTAATCTGATGAAGTCTGGATAATATCTGTTTACTGTGCTATCCCTTTGGGTAACTTCTCTATCGCGTAGTATCTCTTTAGTTGATGGGTGTACTACACCTCTATCTACATTGCCGGGAGCATTTTTTATAAAGTGCTTTACAGTTGTGTCTTTATCAGTTATAGTATATACGTCTTCTTCCTCTCTTGTAGTTACTATCGTACAAGATTGGAGCAAAGAGAAAAGTAATATTATAGTTAGTATTATTTTATTCATAGACTACTCTATCCCAATATTCAATGTTATTACATCATCTAGTTTCGCTTCTAGTTTATCGCCGCTGACAACTTGCCCCACACCGTGCGGAGTACCTGTGAATATACAATCCCCTTTTCGCAATCTGAATACGTGTGAAATGTATGATATAAGCTGTGCTACTGACCTTTGCATTCCCGATGAATCGCCAGATTGGACTAGATTACCATTCACATAAAGTTCTATATGACAATTATTCACGTCCGCAATTGAATCGATTGGTACGATATTAGAAACAGGAGCAGAGGAGTAAAAACTCTTTGCCGTTGCCCAGGGTAAACCACTTTCTTTGGCTTTTGCTTGTACGTCACGCAAAGTAAAATCAATACCTACACCGTAACCAGACACATAGTCCATTGCTTCGCTTTCAGAGACATTATTGCAATCCTTGCCTATTACTACTACTAGCTCCACTTCGTGGTGCATATTATTAGAATAACTAGGGATTGGTACTACGCTACCAGTCATAGCATGTGCTGTTGCTGGTTTTATAAATACCACGGGTTCAGTAGGCATTTCACTTCCCATTTCCTTAGCGTGTTCTACGTAGTTACGACCAATACAGTATATTATTCCAACTGGTATTATTGTGCCATCGGTATGTATAAATTGCTCTGACATATTTTCTTTTCTATTAATTAATTATATCTAAATACTGACTTACTTCTCTTTGTAATTTCGAAAGTGAGTCGAGTTCTTTTCTAGTTTTATAGCCGAATGAAGTTTGCTTGTAAGGTAGTTTTTCATCGGTGTATATATTATTCATTATCATACCCCATACTGGGCCAGCCAATCTACCACCTTGACCATCATTACCTATTGCGTTGAAGTTGATACGGTGGTCATCGAACCCAACCCATATACCGCATATTAACTGAGGAGTATAACCGATGAACCATGCATCCGAATTGTCATTAGTAGTACCAGTCTTACCGGCAGCTTCTATTCTTGGGAAGTATGACCTAATTCTAGCTGCTGTACCACGATTAACTACGTCTTGGAGCATAATAGTCATTTCGTGAGCTATATCTTTGTCTAGTACATCGTAGATTCTGTTAGTTCTTTTCTTTCTGAATATCAGATTCCCATTTCTGTCTTCTATTCTATTAACGTAGTATGGCTCTACCCTGTAACCATCATTCGCAAAAATAGAGAAAGCAGAAATAAGCTCGAGAGGAATTACATCACCACCGGCACCTAGTGCTAATGCTGGGACAGCATCAATCGGAGTAGTTATACCAGCTTTCCTCATTAATTCCTTCACTTCACTTGGTGAAGTATTCTGAGTTATTAGTCTAGCAGCTACTGAGTTCACAGACATTCTTAGACCATTTGCTAAAGACATTTTATAAGTAGAGTCTGGGCAATCATTAGTACCAGAGCGTGGTGCCCATACTTGCTTAGTATCAGGGTCAACATATACGAATGGTCCACAACCGATAGAGTCAGTAGGCGATAATCCATTTTTCAATGACATAGAGTAAACAAATGGCTTCAATGATGAACCGGGTTGTCTTTGTATTTGCGTTATATGGTTAAGAGAGTGCTTGCTGTGGCTGTTTTGCTTCATAAACTGAGGCGAAGCCCCAACCATAGATAAAATAGCTCCAGAAGACGGGTCTATTACAACCACACCAATTTGTATAGTAGTCTTTTCGTTTTTAACCGAATCTATAAAACGGTTATTCTTTTTCATTTTATTAGCTATTGCTTCTCTCTCGCTTTTAGGAGCAGAGCGGTATTCTGGGCTCTTTCTAATTGCTTCGGAAATAATATCAGCTTCTAGTTTCTTGTGGTATTTCCAATTCCATTTACTATCGAACTTTGCTTGATATTCGGCAAGATGTTTACTCACTGCATCGTTTGCGTATTCTTGTATTTTCTCATTGAGAGTAGTGTATATTATTAGCCCATCTTTGTACAAATCATAATCTTTGTCCTTCAAGAAAGGCGAGTAATTCTGACGAATAGATTCTACGAAGTGTGGCGCTAACATAGACTCAGTCACTGAGCCTGCATTTCCTTCGCGTACTTCGATTGGTGATTCTATTGCTCTCTCGTATTCCGTATAAGATATTTTCTCTTGTGAAAGCATCATAGAAAGCACTAAATTTCTTCTTCTCAATG
Source organism: Bacteroidota bacterium (assembly GCA_048267165.1). GTDB lineage: Bacteria > Bacteroidota > Ignavibacteria > Kapaibacteriales > UBA2268 > PGYR01. The sequence goes on along the minus strand of JBLWYD010000032.1, from coordinate 31,812 downwards.
CACGGTTATAATCCTTTCGTACATCATATCTAGATGGTGCTTTGAGCAACCCTATTAGATAAGCTGATTCCGCTATTGTCATATCCTTAGCTTCTTTATCGAAGAAAGTACGAGCAGCTACACTGATACCATACGAGCCACGACCAAAATTCACAGTGTTGAGATACATTTCTAATATCTCATCTTTCGTATATGTATCTTCTATCTTAACTGTAACAGCAGCTTCACGGATTTTACGTTCTACATTTCTTGATAAATCTAAGAATAGATTTCTAGCTAATTGCTGAGTAATAGTAGATGCTCCCTCTGCTCTGCTGAAAGGGTTAATCACTTTCTTGAGCACTGCTTTCATCAATCTATCTAAATCAATACCCCAGTGAGAATAGAACTTTCTATCTTCAGTAGAGATTAGTGCATCGACAGCAGATTGTGGCATTTGGTCCAATCTTAGATTGACTCTACGTTGCATATAGAAATGATCTATAGTTTCGTCGTCGCTACTCATTATCTGGCTAGCGTACATTTGCTCTGGGTTCTCTAGCTGTTGTAACGAAGGCAATCCTGTGGAAATCACAGAATAGAAATAAACAGATACTCCAACAGCTACTACTAGAGTTATCGAAATTAATAATATGAGAAAGTTTCTTGGTGTCATTTTGTAAATATCTTTTCTAAGGTGACTCTACGGAGTCGTTTATGGTATTGTTCTTCTAATTCGTTGTCTAATTTAACTAATTTTTCGGTCTCGCCTTTACTTTTAGCACTTAGTAGGTAAATAGGAATACCACGTTGGACTAATTGCGAAACAACAAATTCGGCTCTTTTCTGTGCCAATTGTTTATTGTAACTATTGCTACCTATTGGGTCAGTGTGACCAGTTATAATAACTTTGGAAAGTAAAGATTGCGAGCTTTTTATATCCTCTGCTAGATTTTCAACGGCTTCTTGCCAAGTCGTATTTTCCTGATTGCCTAAACTATCAAGTATATATTCATAAGGTTTATCTGATTGATCATAGTTGAAGTTAATCCTAACAGTTTTAACTACGTCGAACACCAAATCCTTTTTAATAGTACTTCTCGTATCTTTTTTATCAACGAATACTTTATACGAATCATTGAATAGAGTATCATTTTTAACTTCAACTTTATATTCGTGTCCTTTCTCTAGTTCGAAATTATACTTTCCTTTATTATCAGTTTTTGTAGATTGATGAGGAGTTTGTTCTTTATCTTTTTTGACAGTAACATCCACATTCTCTACTGGCTCATTTGTCCTATTGTCTTTAACTACACCTTCTAGGTTGAAAGTAGGGTTAATCACAAGCGTGTCTTCTTTAACAACTATATCAATTATTTCTTCTGGCTTCTCTTCGGGTTCAATTTCTATGCTATCTCTCCCCTCTTTGAATATTTTTTTCTTTACATAAATATCGAAATCGCCATCTTGGTCAGAACTATAGTAAAAGTAATTTTCAGAATAGTTAGGGAAACTTGGTGAAAACTCATCATACTTCGTATTTACGGGTGCACCTATGTTAGTAGGTACTTTAGGGAAATTAACCTTATCACCATTTACAGTATAGTCCAGATAAAATATATCATAACCACCCATATTATCTCTACCAGCTGTACTGAAGTATAGCTTACTAGCCACCGGAGAAACAAATGGTGTTATATCGTCACAAGGAGTATTTACATTAACCCCACAGTTGATTGGCTCACTCCAGCCATTCTCCATTTTAGTCATGTACCATATATCTACACCGCCGTAACCACCAGCTCTGTCTGATGCGAAGAATAGTATATTGTTCTTACTATCATGAGCGGGATGCGATTCCCATATTAGGTGTGGGACATCAGATTCAATAATAGTATTGATTTCTGATATTTTCTCGGATTCAGAGTTATAAATTCTCGATTGACCAATAGTAGCCGCAAGTTCTTGTAGCTCAAGTCCAGAGCTTCGTTCCGTGCTATAGTTATTGTTGCTTAATTGAGTAGAGGAAACTATCAGTTTATTAGGTGATATATAGACAGGGAAGCCGAAATCTCCCTTATAACCCTCGAATAGCTCGTCACCAACAGTGAATTTATCGCTTGCTTTTGTACCTGTTCGTGGGTCAAACCCTTGGTTAATATGATAAATTCGTTGGTTGTTTTCCTTAGAGATAGTAGCAAAAGTGGCCTTTTGTTTCTTCCCCATAGAATAAACTACATCGTCCAGATATATACTGTATTCTTGCTTTTCAGTGTTTAGTCCTTCTACTTGTTTTATTTGGTAATAGTAGTTCTTGTCACTATTATAATAGGTAGTATCTAATGGCTTGCCCATCCACTCTGTAGGCAGGCACTGAGGTGGTGTCACTTCACAATCAATAGATTTATCTTTATTAAATGGTGGACGACAACCAACCATCAAAATAGTAAAGAGTATAATGTAAATTATTTTCATCAACTAATCTACGAAAGTTGTAGGTAAATTAATAGCTTTGATTAATCTTTTCGTGTATTCTGTATATGATACCTCAATAGCACCTAGTTGCTGAGTAAATGGATTTATGTACTGCGAGTCTAGGAGGAGGAAGTTCCGTTCCTTTAACCTCTCTATTAGGTGAAAAAAGGCACCTTTACTCGCATCGGTTACAGTATTGAACATAGACTCTCCGAAAAAAGCAGCTCCAATAGCCACTCCGTAAAGACCGCCTACTAGCTCATCATCTTCATAAGTCTCTACCGAATGAGCCATACCCAAATAATGCAATTGCATATAAGTATCAATTATTTCTTCAGAAATCCACGTATCTTCTCTCTCTGAACATTTCTCCATAACAGTTCTGAAGCAAGTATCTACTCTATATTCAAACTCGTACTTTTCTTCAGAGCGCTTGAGGGATTTTGGTTTTTTGGGACTGTCTAGTGGTATCACTGCCCTCGGGTCGGGACAATGCCAATAAATATCACCATGCTTATGGTCAGCCATAGGGAAATACCCTTGCTTATAAGCTTGGACTAGTATTTCTGGCTTTATGATTCTATTAGTGTTGTTTTGCTTATTCGTCATTGTATAATATTAACCAATAAAAAACTTTATTGAATACTATCCTTTCTTTTTACAAATTTTCTCATTTCTCAAAACTACATATTTTCTAGCAGAATCGGTAATGAAAAGTTTTTTAAGAACAAATATTACAACTTAAGACTATACCTCAAACCCCTTGATAGTGGCTCTTTTAACGATTTCAAAAATTCTGTAAACAGAAGTCAAAAAGTGAGAGAAATATTTTTTGGCACAAGCATTGTAAAAGACATAGTAGGAAGAAAGATTTTTAGGACGAAAATATTCACATGGAGGTGAATATGCCTTTTTCGGTGGGCAATAGTGCAAGGATTAGCAGTAATACACCGGCAGCAAGTCATCTTAAAGCGTTGAGGGATTCTTCGTTGAAGCTGAATAAGCATCAACTCAATCTATCGACGGGGAAGCAAATAAATAATGCTTCGGATGATATTGCCAATTACCCTACCTCCAGGATATTGCAATCCCGAAATAGTACTTTACAGTCTGCCTCGCAAGCAGTAGCTGACGCTGGTAATGTTGTCAATATTATATTAGAATCTCTTGACAATATAACAGATTTGATTACTGAAATAAAAGACTCAACTGCTCAGGCAGCGAGTGGAATACAAGGGACAGACGAAAAAATTGCTCTTTCAAAAGCGGCTTACAGATTGGCCCAACAAATACAAACTATTGTTGATAGTACTGTATTCGGAGGGAGAAGTCTAATAGATGGAACATTCTCGGCTAATTTTGTTATATCAGTTAATGCATCGAATAGTTTGCAAACCCTATCAATAGATATGGGGACAGCAAATCCGAATTTCAATACGGAATCAGGTTTCTTCGATGTAAATGCGATGGGAATAACAAACTTTGCAGGGGTTTCAGGACTTGATTTACGTGAGCTTAATTTGACAAATTCTAATAGTCTAGGAATTTTTTCGGATGACAATATAGCAACTACAATGGCTAGTCTATCCGAAGCACTAGATAACATTACAAACACAGCTGCCTTCGTAGGTGGGTTTAGTAAAAGATTAGATTCGCAGTCAGAATTTCTGACAGAGCAGATAACAGGATACAAAGATACAATCAGCAGAATAGAAGACGCTGATGTGGCTAGAGAGCAATTGGAGATTGTCAAGCAGCAATTTATGCAACAGACAGCATTGCAATCGCTATCACAAGCCAACGTATCACCACAATCGTATTTGCGATTGCTAGAATAAGAAATTTTTGTACGATATAATTAATAAAATTTTTCACTAACATATAAGAGGTTAATATGCCTTTTGCATCTAGTGAGAGCGCCAGAATAGTTACGAATATACCTGCGGAGAATGCTTATAATTCTTTGAAAAAATCAGGTTTAGAGATTTCTTTAAGGCAACTAAGACTCTCGACAGGTAAACGGATTAACAACGCATCGGATGACGTTGCGGCTTACATCACATCAAGAGCTTTACAGGCAAGGAACGGTGCCCTAAAAGCTTCACTGAAAGTGGTAGGCGATGCCAAAAACATCACTAATATAGCTATGGATTCACTTGATAATATCAGTGAATTGATAACACTAATTAAGGATAGTACTTCGGGTGCAGCATCAGGAGCGATGGGAACGGATGAAAAAATCGCACTTGCTAAAGCAGCTTGGAGAATGGCACAACAGATACAAACTGTTGTTGATTCAACGGTATTTGGTGGCAGACAGCTATTGGACGGTACTTACAGCGTTAATTTCTATATTGCAACTAACGCAAATAATGACCTTCTTTCGATGGCAGTCAATCTATCAACTAGTAATCCAGAATTCAACGTAAGTAGTAATAACTTCGACTTGAATTCAACGGGTACTACTAATTTTGCTGGTATAACAGGGCTAGATTTAGCTAGCTTGAATGCCGTAAATGATTCGGATTTGGGTATCTTCGATGATTCGGTTATCAATGTCACTTTGACATCGCTAACAGAAGCACTGAATAATATTAGTAAGACAGCGGCTTTCGTCGGTGGTATTGCTAATAGATTGGACTCTCAAAGTTCGTTGATAGAAGAACAAGTAACCAACTACAATGCAGCAATCTCTCGTCTTGAGGACGCAGATGTGGCTATGGAACAATTGTCTCTGATCAAGGCACAATTCTTACAGCAAACATCACTGACTTCGCTTTCGCAAGCGAACCAGAATCCACAAGCATTCTTGCAGCTACTGCAACAATAAGAGACAAAGCATTAACTATACTTCAAAAAACCGACTTCCTTTATTGGATGTCGGTTTTTTTGTTTTTATAATTCACTCACCCTTTCCAATATCTGCTTTTCAGTTAGGTTTAGCATTTTTTCTATCTCAATCATCACTTTTTTATAATCAGCTAACCCGCTGTGTCTGTCTCCGTTATCTTCTATTCCCCATATTGCTTTTATGCCAGCAATACCTTTTTGTTTTATTACTAATTCGCAAAGTACAGCTCCGAGGACATAATAATTCTTTTGTCCGGGATATACGCAAATATTTGTTATTCTCTGCGGAGTTAAAGGTGAGTTATTACTAAAAAATTCCTTTTTAACTTCAGAGTAATCTTTACCATCAGTCCCACCGAAATACGTAGCCATTCCTTCAGAAAGTAGTCCATTTGTAGCTCCGTTGAACACAATATGCACCAGCTCGTGCGTGTAGTTGTAATCCTTGTTTCCGACTAATAAGTAGCTTCCATTACTACTGGCTACTCCGTTGCCGATTAAACCATAGAATGCAAACTCACTCCCTAGCAATCTGTTAATAGATTCGGATGAATTGCTGACATAATAGTCAATAGTTTTGTCTGTACTTTTCCCCCATAGTGTACTAATACTATCTATGAATTTCTGAGCATTATCACATTCCTTTTTATCTATTTCTATTGAATTATTGACTATGTAGTTTATGTTCTTTGTCTTGTATCTATTCCAGTTTTGAGTCTCATCGTCTATTAAGTTAGCTAGCCGAATTCCTTTGCTGTTAGCTATTACTTTGACTCTAATAATAGCAGTTGGTAGCTGATTCTGAATGGCAGTATCGCTTAGTGTCATTTCCTTTCCTGTGAACATAGTTCGTATTATATAATCCGATTCTATCTTTTCAATAGAAAGAATATATGGAACAAAATAAGTCAGCTGGGTTAACCTGTCGAATTGGAAATAGCCACTCTGGAATAAGCAATAATCATCGGCGTATTTCTCTATTTCGGAAGTGTTCCAATACTCTCTTCTTATAGTGTCGTTATCCTCGTATAGGAAATCAATCCACAAATCTAAAGCTTTCTGCTTTTCGTCATTTATTGTCTGCTTAAGAGCGGAGTGCAGATAGTATTTTTTATTTAATTCCGACGACTTTGTTTGAGTAAAAAGTATGAAAAAGGTTAGTAAAATAATCTTCAAAATATTGTTCCATGTTATATTAATCTAAAAATTACGAAAAAGAATAATATTAAGTTCTGGATTTTATACATTTTCGATAAATTATACTTCAGATAGAAGTTAATGTTCTAATTTTATAAAACCGACTTCCTTCATTGGATGTCGGTTTTTTTTGTGTGTGATAAGCCCAATAATATTATTTAATATAAATATTATCCTTATCTTACAATTCTAAAAAACACCAAAAAACACCAAATAATGAAAAAAACTATACTACTCTTTGCACTTATATTTTCAATCTCATCGCTTTCAGCGCAGACCACTAAATCCATAATAGCTGAAGTAAACCAAGACTCTCTCTTACTATCATTAGAAGAATTGACTGGCGAAAAGCCATCTGCAAGTGTTGGTACTATCCCCAATAGGAAGTCAGATATTGGTAAAGAAGCAACAAGACAATACATGGAGCAAAGACTTAGTAGCTATGGTCTAGAAACAGAAATAGTCAATTACCGCTCTACTGGCTCGAATGTAATTGGAATTCAGAGAGGGATAAAATACCCCGATTCGACGTTTATACTATGTGCACATTACGACTCTGTTGATGATTATTGTGCTGATGACAATGCAAGTGGAACTTCTGCTGTACTCGAAGCAGCAAGGATATTATCGCAATACAAATTCGATTATACGATAGTCTATGCCCTATGGGATGAGGAAGAAAAAGGATTAATAGGAAGCTATAATTATGCTAAAACGGCAAAGGCGAATGGCGACAAAATAGCTGGAGTTCTGAATATGGATATGATTGGTTATGATGGTAATGGCGATAATCTTTTTGAAATACACATTGGTGATGACCCAATAAATGAGAGATTGAGCACTATTGCATTAGGAGTATTGAATAATAATAACTTCAAACTGGTACAATCAATTCAAATACCTGGGACAGATAGGAGCGATCATTATTCATTTTGGAAGGAAGGATTTCCAGCGATAATGATAACAGAAGGGTTTTTCAATGATGATTTTAACCCTGCATATCATAGCTCTAATGACAGAATAGAGCTTATGAGTTTGGATTATCATCAACAGTTAAGCCAATTAGTAATTGGCACTTTATCCGAATTATCGACAATAAGTAATACTTCAGATATCGAAGATAAATTCGATATAGCATTTGAAACCTACCCCAACCCTACTACGGATTATATTAACCTGAAAAAGAATATAAATGTAGAAATAACATACATTACTGTTTACAATATGGCTGGTAGGAAGCTATTATCAGCATCCCCTACTACAAATATCAATAAAGTAAACGTAGCTGATTTACAAAGTGGTATCTATTTACTAGTCGTTAATACTACTAAAAAGCAATACACTAAAACTTTCATAAAATTATAATCTCAACGCATATATTTAGTAGAATATGCGAAACTATATTGAAGATAAAAACGTCTTATTATATGAAAACAAATTCGATTTTTTTCAAATAATATAAGGGTGTGAAATGAAGAAATATATATTTGCAATTGCGTTAGCGTTTGGAATCTTAGCGTTTGCCTCTTGCTCAGATGATAGTAGTACTGATCCGAATGTACTAGATGGTGATACGAACCTACAAGCAACCGAGGTAGGAAGTGAGTTCGGTATCTATCTGGAAATGGAAGGCGATACCAAAGGGATATTGAGTAAGGTAGAAGACAGCGTAGTAGTCAAGAGCAGAGAAAATGGCATAACTACATTAAGTGCTAAATTTGTTTTCAATGGCTCTATACTTACAGACGTAGATACTTTGCTAGGTATAGAAGCACTACCTGAACCAACGAAAAGAGATATAGTCAATCATTTCTTAAAGAGATTTGATGCACAATTAGACACAAGTGATATGGAAAGAATCACGGTAACTACAGAAATAAAAGTAAAAGCTACAGACAAAGGAATACAAGACTTTGTATATAGCAAGGGCAATACTAACAAGCCATTTACTCTTATAAAGTATGATGACGGTGTTGGCGATTCGTATTCATTCACAACTGATGATGGGACAAAATACACTCGGACTATTGTTTCCAAATCAACTGAAGATGAATATCCGTTAGGATTCTTCTACATAAAAGTAACAAAAGTAGATGAGACTCAACCGAATGATCCACTTCTGAAAACTGTATCGTATTATACTAATCACAAATTTGGATTGGTTGGTATAGAGCTAGAAACAATTAATGGTAAGAAAGCTAAGATTAAAATATTGCCTTGGGCAATCTTATAATAGTAATCTCCTGCGTAAGAGTTATAATTACAAGAGGCTGTTTAAAAAAACAGTCTCTATTTTTTTGCTGATTTAGGTCTCTGATCATAAGCTTTTTGGAGTAAAATTTTGAACTCTGCGAACAAACGCCAAGAGTTAATAGAGAAATTATCGCCAAAAGAACTGGTGTTTGTAAAAGGTATATTCTGAGTAAACCCTAATGATAACGTTGATCTTTCCCCTGGGGTTAAGTTGAAAAGCAAAGTGAAATCAGAGCTAATCAATGGAGCCGTAACCTCGGACAATTCCGAATCTTGTACAATAGCATCTTCATCTGTATATCTCAAAATCCCTGGAACCCCATCTACAAAAACCCTTCTGGTAGTAGGGGTTTTAGTGTGCAATAGATTACTGTATATGGGCAATGAAATCTTAGGTGCAACCCTCAGAGTTAACCAATTAGCAGGGTAATATGCAATAAAAGGTGCAATCCCTATATAAGTTAATCTCATCTGAGCTTCGTGTCTGAATTCGATATTTACAGGAGTAGTACTATTAGTAAAGTCAGTGTATTTTGAAACGTCTATTGATTCATATTCTCTGTAAGCAGAATTAATGTTCATCACATCTATTGATAACATGGCCCCGAAATACAAATTCTTAGCAGCTCTTCGCTGGTAAATACCCCCTATGGTAAACCCCGTAGCCGTTCCATCTTGGAAATCACAACTATCACAGTTAACGTAATGAGTGCCACTAGCCCAGTTCGGCCCTATTCCTAGAAATCCGCCCACAGATTCTTCTGCCAAACTATTTTCTGATGGGGTCAGAGGATTAGATAACTTATAGTCTTGTCCTAGCAAACTAGCAGAAAAAAGTAATATGAGAGCAAATACTAATGTATATGTTTTCGTCGTTGACATAGCTTTCTTTAATTTTAATTATATTGCTTTTTATAATTTAGCAAAAATCTATTTTAATATAGAGCGAATTTCATGGAAAAAGTTACAAATAACGAAAATACACATCTCGGAAATCTGACTTCGGTTACCAAATGTAGAGCAATAGCTACTCATATTCTAAATAGATATGACCGCAGTGATTCCTACATAGACAAGTTACTAGAATCGGAGTTAAGAAGCAACGATTTGAATAGAAAAGATAAAGCTTTACTAACTCAACTAGTTAATGGAACAGTCAGATGGCGAGCTAAATTAGATTGGGTTTTGATTGGATTTTTCCATGGCGAATTCCACAAGTCTATGAATATTGTCAAAAATGCAATGCGTATAGCTTTGTACCAAATACTATTCATGGATAAAATACCAGAACACGCGGCTATCAACGAATCAGTAGAACTTGTGAAGCAAATACAGGGTCAGAAAGCTGCTAGTTTGGTAAATGGCGTACTAAGAAACATTGTTCGTAATAAGCAAAATATCCGATTCCCTGATGATAAAGATGATAGAGATTTCTATTTATCAATAGTCCATTCTCATCCCAAATGGATGACAAAAAGATGGGTTAAATTTTGGGGCGAAGAATTCGCTGTTGCACTAATGGAAGCAAACAATGAGATTCCATATTTAGCTATGCGAGTTAATAAATTAAAATCGAACGCAGAAGAAGTAGAAAAACAACTTACTGAAAATGAAATAAAGTTTGAAAAATCGGTATTTCATCCTGACACATACAAAGTCAAGAACCTAGGTAATAGCATAACTATGATGGATATATTCCGTGATGGTCTTATAGCTGTCCAAGACCCTTCGGCATCGCTTGCAGCTGAGTTGACTAATGCAAAACCGGGTATGAAAGTCATTGACCTTTGTGCAGCACCGGGTGGGAAGTCGTTCAAAATAGCAGAAATGATGGAAAACAAAGGTACTCTAGTCTCGAATGATAAATATTGGGGTAAGCTGAAAATGCTCTCAGTAGAAGCAGAAAGACTAGGTATAACAATAATAGAACAACAGAAAGAAGATGCAGCAGAGTGTTCAGCTGAAGTAAAAGCAGATGTTGTTATTATAGATGCACCTTGTAGCGGAAGTGGTACTTTTTCGAAAAAGCCAGATATAAAATGGAAACGCGAAATAGAAGATGTATATAAGCTGAATGCAATTCAGAAAGATATACTGAAAAATGCACCTAATTTGATTAAAGAAGATGGAGCAATAGTTTACTCTACTTGTTCAATAGAACCAGACGAAAATATACTTATGGCCGAATGGTTTTTGAAGACCTTCCCTGATTTTAAAATAGATCCAGCAGAGAATTATTTGCCAGCTGAAGTTTGTAAAGATGGATGTATGCAAACATTCCCGAATGTACACCACACCGACGGTGCTTTCGCAGTTAGGTTTATCAGGAAATAATACTTATTATGGCAGAGAATAAATCACTCGGAATATTAGATGCTTATAAGATAGCATGGGGTTTTACTAAAGATAATAGGACTCTGCTATTCGCATCTTTTATCCTGAATATATTCTTCTCTATAACTACGGCGATGACGATTTCGCTAATCAAACCAATTTTAGGTTTCTTATTCAAGGTAGAATCAGAATCACCAGTTAATACACCTGATATACAAATTGGGGTGTTTCAGAATATAAAAGATTCATTCTTTGATTTCTTCTATTCCCTTATCCTAGCTGATACCGTAAGCGAGGAGATTATTAGACTTGGCTTTCTAATAATGATTCTCTTTATAATAAAGAATATACTCAAGTATTTCGGCTCTATAGTCGGAGATATATTCAACCAAAGAGTAATCAAAAATATTCGTGATACTGTATTCTACAAGATAACTTCACTCTCTATGGACTATTTTAATAGAGAAAAGCAAGGAACGATAATATCGAAAGTATCAAACGATGTTACCCTACTTAATAACACAACAATAGCTTCTCTCAATGGAGTAATTCGTGATGTAATACAAGTTATTATCTTCATGTTTTTCCTACTGACTATTTCAATAGAACTAACATTATGGGCTTTTAGTACCTCGCTTATCTCAGTGCTATTTATCCAAGTTTCAGTGAAATATCTGAAACGTTATGCCGCTCGAATGCAAGACGCAATGGCTAGCTTCACAACAACTCTACAAGAATCAATCGGTGGTATTAGAGTACTAAAAGCACTGAACGCTAAAGATGCGACTAATCAACGATTTGCAAGGGATACAAGCTCTTATGTCCATTCTGCTATAAAACATAGAAAGATAATGGCTTTAGTGCCAGCAGCAAATGAAATATGGGCTATACTTGGTCTATGTGTTGTATTAGTAATTGGTGGACAGCAAGTATTAGTTGAAAAAACTGTGAAAGCAGATGACCTTATGACATTCTTATTTATGCTATTTGCATTGATGACACCGATTATGTCGCTTATTAGTTCTTATTCTAATATGCAACAGGGAATAGTAGCAGGTGAACGGATTATGAGTATCCTGAACGAAGAACCAACAATTGCTGAGGGTACACAGACTATTTCAAAGATTGCAAATGATATTACTTTCAATAATGTATCATTTGCTTATGTAGATCATCATGTATTGAATGACGTAACAATCAAGTTAGAAAAAGGAAAGAAAGTCGCATTCGTAGGAGGTAGTGGTAGTGGCAAATCAACTGCTCTCGACCTAATAACTAGGTTCTATGACCCAGTAAGTGGTTCTATCACTTTAGACGGCGTGGATATCAAAGACATAATAATCAAAGATTACCGCTCTCTTTTCGGGATAGTATCACAAGAAAATATTCTCTTCAATGATTCAATATACAATAATATAATCTATGGTATGACGGATGTTACAGACGAAAAAGTAATAGAAGCAGCTAAGATAGCTAATGCTTATAATTTTATAATGGCTTTACCCGATCAATTCGACGCTATAATCGGTGATAGGGGTGTGACAATTTCAGGTGGTGAACGCCAGAGAGTTGCTATTGCCAGAGCATTAGTCCGTAACCCAGAAGTACTAATATTCGACGAAGCGACATCAGCCCTAGATGCCGAATCGGAGAAAGTAGTACAAGACGCTATAGAAAGTTCTCTTAAAAACAAGACCGCAGTAATAGTCGCACATAGACTTTCTACAATCGTTAACTGCGATTGTATCTATATGTTCGATAAAGGCAGGGTAGTAGAAAGCGGTACACACACAGAGCTAATAGCTAAGAATGGCTACTACAAAAATCTATACGAAATACAGTACAACAAAGAAGTCAAATAGACTCCTATTGCTCACCTGATTTATTCAAATAAACAGCCGCATCATACATTTTAGCATTCATATATATTTCGGGGATAACTATATCACTTTCGAAATATGTAACCTTAACTCCAGCTTCTCGGAACATCAGCATAGTTCTCTCAGTAGCTTCTACCCATTTACCGTTAGTATGAGCATCATAGAAATCCTGCCCATTTTGGTGGACTATTACTTCAGCTATGCCTGTTTGTATGATTCCTCTAGCGCAATCAGTACAAGGAGCCCAAGGAACGTATAACTTACAGTTCTTTAACTCTGTACCACGTCTAGCGGCGTTATAGATAGCATTTCTTTCAGCGTGTTCCATCCAGAAATATTTCTCTCCCCCATCGCGCGATAGACGCGTTTCTTCCTTGTCTATCTCTATACCGCGCGGTAGTGAGTTATAGCCAGTAGAAACTAGTACATTATCTTTGTCAACAATCACAGAGCCCATGTGCGTGTGGCTATCTTTACTTCGCATAGCTACTAAGTAACACATAGTAATATAAAGTTGGTCCCAATTAGGTCTTATCATTATTTATTCTCGATTAGTGACTTGTATTGTTTTGCTCCTTGTAGAGCGACTTTAAGTTGAGTTTTGTCAACTAGGTCAGATAGTTCTATATCAGTTGACTTGTATAGTGTCAATGCCTCGTCCACGAACCCTGTAGAGAGCTTTACCGCGGCAAGGACATACTGTCTCAAGCCTTCAGTGTCTTTATCTTCAGAGACGAAATTAAGAACGGACTCAGCTTCATTATATCGGTCTGAACCGAGGTATAATTGACCTAATCTAGTTTTAACTCTGTCTAGTTGTAAGTCTGTAAGCTCGGGTGAATTGACTATTTTCTCGAATATCCCGCGTGATTTATCCTTATCACCCGCTGAGAAAAGAGTTTCAGCTAAGTGATAGTATTTCCAATCATCAGCATCTGCTTCTATGTCTTGCTCGAGTAATCGGGTATTACGTTCTAATTTTTCTTTATCAATTGTGCGATAACCGAAATGTTCGATTATTAGTTCACTATCGAATATATCATATTTTTCTTCTATCGATTCGCGAATTTGCTCGTGAATACGACCTGTGAATCGTATAGAATTATCGTTTCTGAATAGTCTAGTATATCTATGCTTGGAGATTATCGAATCATCATTTTCATCAATATGATTGATTATTTGCAGGTTTATGCCACCTATTTTCGGGTCATTCATTTGTTCCAAAGGCAAGTCAAGTAATCTAAATCTAGCTACTTCATCAGCATCTATCACAAGTATCCAATCAGAAGCAGAATAACCCAAAGCAATATTACGCATATCACTAAAATTATCGTTCCATGATTGATAATAAACTTCGCAACCCAAACGGGTGCATATCTGAGGAGTGCTGTCAGTTGAGCCGGTGTCAATTACAATTATTTCACTAGCAAATGGCTTGACAGAGTTAACAGCATCAGCTATTCTCGATTCTTCATTTTTAACTATTAAGTTAATAGAGATATTTGGTAGATTTTCCATAAGCAAAGTTAAATAATATCTGTTAATTACTTACTTTCTGGGGAACAATTAGTCTGATTTTTGTACCTACATCCAACTTTGATTCTATGTTGATTATGCCATTTATAGACTCGATTGACTTCTTGACTATAGACATACCCAGCCCTGTCCCCTCAATAGCACCAGTATTATAGCTTCTGAAAAATGATTCGAAAACTTTATCTAAATCTTCCTCAGGAATTCCAATTCCTTCATCAATTATCGAAATCTCAAGCATTTCATCATTCATTTCCTTGACTTGAATAGTTACTTTTGTATCTCTTTCTGAGTATTTGACAGCATTGGTAATAACATTGCCTATTGCATGGTCGAGTAATTTCTTATCAGAAAAAATGCAAAGTTTTTCCGGCATATCTATTATGAATTCGTGTTTGCCATTATCAACAAATCTAATATTTTCAATAATAGAAGCAATAGAATTAGTCAAATCAAACTCTATAATATTGAGGGCAGTCAGATTCTCCGTTTTACCTATCATCAATACATCATCGAGCAAATTAGTCATAGAAGAAACAGAAGCTGATATATTCTTGTATTGCTTTTCTATCTGCTCTTCGGACATTTTGTCCATATAAATCTTGAGTAAATTAGCAGATGAAAGTATAACCGTTAGCGGTGTACGATACTCGTGCGAAACCATAGAGATAAATCTAGATTTTATCTGATGTAATTCTTTTTCATTTTTTAATGATTCTTCTAGCGATTTTTGAGTATTCTGTAACTCTATCTGTGCTAGTTTTCTTTGGTCGTTCTCGTAATTCAGATTTTCCAAAGTCCGTTCTAATTGTTCTGTCCTATCCCCTACTCTTTGCTCCAAATCCTTATTAAGTATTTCTAATTCTTCTTGATATTGGAGTTTCGAGATAGCCGAGGCAAGTATTTCGGATACTGAGCAAAGAATCTTCTCATCTTCCTCTCCGTAGGCCTCTACTAAATCATAATCCTGTACCATCACAACACCATATATCTCGTCATTCACTAGCAATGGTACGCCAAGCCAACTCTTAGAAACGCTCCCATATAGTTCAGGGTTCGTTTCACCTATCATATCTTTTATTTCAGTCTCATTCAATCTAATTGACTTTCTTTTGAATATAACACGGTTTGTTATAGATGTTAAATCATTCAAATCAATTGATTCGAATTGCTCATCTCTTTCATCTCTGAAGTATGGGAATTGGATTATCTGCTTCTTGTTATCTATCTGTGCTACAGCAAAATTCTTAGAGTTTATAACTGTCTTTATTTCTTGGTGAACATATTCGTATAATTCCGGAAGACTATGCGATAGATTTGCAGCTCTGGATATATTATAAAGTATCTGAGTAACTTGTTGAGCTTGTCTTATTTCAGTAATGTTTGTTAGGAAAAGCAAAATATTATCACCCGAACCATCATTATACTCTATTCCTTTCACTTTGAAATGTAGTGGGGTAGCTTCATTAAAGCTAATCCTCAGCTCCCCTTTTATAGAGCTAATATCACGTTTTTTTCCTAGAAAGCTTTCGAATAGTTGCACCGATTCATTATCGAATAATACATCTTTGAACTCACGCCCTAGTAATTCATTATCTACTATTTCTAAAACATCGTAAGCTGTATCATTGGCATCTCTTAGTCTTCCTTGCTCACCAATAACTAAGATAATTTCATTTGATGAGTTTACTACATTCCGTAATCGCATTTCACTATTTCGTAGCTTTGTTTCCGCTTCTTTACGGATAGTTATATCACGAGAAATGAAGTCTATCCTAATTGGTACACCATTCTCTATTTTCAATTTTGCATTCTGCATTAGCCAAATCAGCTCACCAGATTTATTGACTATTGGGAACTCTATAATGTTCGATTCTTGCAGAGAATCAATCATATTTTTGTAGAATGATTTTACATGTTTTCTATGACTTTCCTCAATCAAATCAATTAGATTTTTACTTTCTAATTCTTCCAATGTTAAGCCACTAAGCTTTAACCCGGGCTCGTTCATCAGCTTTACGTTGCCTTTCAGATCGGTGCAGTAAAGCATATACTTCGCAGTTTCTACAACCTCTCTAAATCGTTTCTCCGATTCGGCTAGCTTGTCATTTATTTCTTTCCACTGAGTTATATTGCGGACTACACTGATTACTATGTCTTTGTGTTTGATAGGTATCGAATTCCATTCTAACCATAAATAATTGCCATCATAGCATCTGAATCTTGCTTCGTGCGAGACTACTAAATCATAGTTCAGCAAATCTTCTTGCATTGTTTTAGCACGAACTAAATCATCTGGGTGTACAAAGTCCAACCAATTGGAGCCAATAATTTTTTCTGCTGGCCAATTTAGTATTTCATTCCAAGAAGGGTTTACTTTTAAGAAATCTCCATTGATAGTCTGCACGGCAAACATATCCAAAGAGAAGTTAAATACATAATCACGCTCATCTTCTATTAGTTTATTATCTGTTGTGTCTGCCATATATACAGTTATAGAAAACACTTCATTATTATCATCTAGTTCTGGAAATAGGTGAAATTTGAAAAACTTGACTTCATCCTTATTATCAAGCCGCGTTTCAAATGACTCCTTCTGACCGCTCAAGAATACTTTTTCATAATACATATACCACTTATTATAGCTATCAGGAGGCAAACCCATCTCCTTAGCTGTAAGACCAAGTAGTGTATCTTTCTCATAGCCATAGTCAGTATAAAGTGATTCATTGGCATAAGTGATTCTGAAATCTCGATCAATTTTGAATATATACATTGGAGATTTTTCTACTATATCTCTATATTGATTCAATCCTAATTCGATTTCTTCTTTTGTATTTTTTGTGTATTCCATGTCTAAATTCTAATTAAACGTTTTTTGCTTTTCATTTACTTAAAAATTAAACTATTTAAAACTAACTATCAAATTATTTATTTTTAATATCTAAGGTTATATATGTATCATTAATGAACTTTGCGAATGGAAATAATCAAAGTTCTCAAACTAATATCACCACAAACTACAGCTAAATCTATATTTCATAAGGATTGGGCATCACCAAAACATATAAATTATATAGAAGAGAAATTACTTGATTTATACAACGGGGAAGCAAATAAATTAATAATAAATATTCCTCCTAGACACGGTAAATCGCAATTAGTTACTAAAATCTTCCCTCTTTGGTGGCTACTCAACAAGCCATCAGACAGAATAATAATAGCAGCATACAATAGCACACTCGCCGAGTACTTCGGTCGTGAAATACTAGATTTATATAAAAAAGTAAGCCCTGAATTCGGGTTAGAGTTAAGCACCTCGCAGAAAGCAAAGTCCGAATTCGTAACAAATAGAAACGGCAGTATAAGTGCAGTTGGAGTCGGCGGCTCACTAACTGGCAAAGGTGCAAACCTAATAATAGTGGACGACCCAATTAAGAATGACGCCGAAGCAAACTCGCCCGAGGCAAGAGACAAGATATACGAATGGTTCAACGCCACTCTACTCACTAGACTAGAGCCAAATGGAGTAATAATACTAGTGATGACCAGATGGCACGAAGATGACCTAGCCGGAAGATTGCTAAAACAAAAGAAATGGGATAGAATAGTATTACCCGCAATTGCAGAGAAAAATGATTTACTTGATAGAAAAGTTGGAGAAGCACTATGGGAGAATCGCTACCCCAAAACATCGCTATTAGATATAAAAGATAGCATCGGCAGCTATTGGTTTTCGAGTTTGTACCAGCAATCGCCTGCACCAGCAGAAGGCGGTATATTCAAGCGACGTGATTTCAGGTACTACGAACAGATAGACGGTATAGCTAAGTCCAAAGAATTTCTGATAGAGATGAGGGAACTGGGCTTATTCTTCGCTTGCGATTTGGCTATCTCAACTAGCGAAAAAGCCGACTACACAGTGATAGCAGTCTTCGCATCCGATATAGAAAAGAATCTGATAGTAGTAGATGTAGTAAGAGAGAAGATTCTGCCATCAAAGCATATGGAACTAATCAGGGAACTCTACGAGAAATATAAGCCGTTGCAAATTGGGATTGAGACAGTTCAATACCAAGCGAGCTTGTTTTATAGTTTGAGCAATATAGGGTTGCCCGTAACTAAGCTGGTACCAAAGAAAGACAAAGTATCAAGAGCATTACCACTCGCAGCGAAGATAGAAGCTGGAAAAGTCTATTTCAACAAAGCTATAAACTGCCTAGCGGAAATAGAAAATGAACTACTGAACTTCCCTAATGCAAAGCACGACGATATAGTTGACTCACTTTCTTATGCAGTGGAGATGAGTATGATGATAAGCGAGGTGCAACCTGTCGGCTATCACAGAAGGCGAGAGAATTTGATTAGGGGGTTTTAGGGGGTTGAACTATATTTTTTTGTATTTTGAATAAACAAGTATGACACTTATTCAAGGATAATATAAAATGCACCCTCTTGCTTTAACATTACTGATAAGCTTATATCTATTTCAACTCTACAATTCTTTAAAGAAGATAAGCAAAGAGAATTTTAAAGACATTTTTTATACAGCAAATTTAGAAGAATTTGATGTAGAGAAAATGAAGATTATTAATGATCTAGACAAACGATTCAAAGTCAACATTATAGATTCGAGTAATATAATAGTTGAAAGAAAGTTCTCTGCTTTTGATTTTGGTTATGCGTTTCTTGTAACAATCAACAACAATAAAGTGGAACTATTCTTCTATAATAGAAATCTAATAAAGATAAGCTCTAAGATGAAGAAGCAAGATATAATTCACATATTGAAAATGAATAGGATTATTGGTTAAGTAACGTTATATCTTAATCCGTCGGTTAAAACCGACGGCAATACAAGCAAATCTCATCCTAAAAATCCTGTAATCCTGTAATCCAAATAATCAGTGATTCTAAATAATTGGCAATACTTTTCAGACTACCACACTTTGTGCTCTCCGTGAACAAAAAAAAATATCTCACCTTCGCGTTCTTTGTGATAAAAACAAACAAGACGAACATTAGATTAAAAAGAGATTGCCACTTCCCTTCGGTCATCGCAATGACAGGTTTACAATATGTTTGGGGGTTTTTAGACGTATGCACATCGACTTCGTTCAGGATGACAAAGTCGTCCTATGAGCGTCTGAGGTAGGAGTCAATAATACTTATACAACCGACTTCGTTCTACGATACTCCATCCAAAATCTCGGCTAACTTCTTACTAGCATTACGGCGTTCGTATTGCTCTATAGCTTTTACATTCGGTTGTGTTAAGGGTAGGGATTCTTCCCAATGGTAGTAGAATTCGTGTAAGTTTTCGGCAATTTTATCAATCTCGGATTGGTGGGCTACCAGACCAGCGTCAGTTTCGTATATTAGCTCCGCTATAGCACTCTTATTGGGAGCAATAGCGAATAGGGGCCTCATTGTGCCCAAGTACTCATAAACCTTACCAGGGACGATTTCTTCGCTTTCTTTGGCTTCGTCCACTATAAGCAAAAGTGCTTCTGATTTGATTAGATAGGTAATGCTTTCTTTGTGGGTTACGTAGCCAACAGTTTCTATACATTCTTTGAAACTTGCATTCTCGAACATCTCGACTAATTCTTCACCGAAGCGACCTACGAAGACTAATTTTAGCTTCTCTTTATCTATTTTTCCCATCTGTATTAGCTTTTCAATTGCTTCGAATAGACTTTTTGGGTTACGTCTTCCGTATAGAGAGCCAGTATAAGTTAAGGTGAATTTCTCATTTCTAGAGTATTCCCCTTCTGGAAAATCACTAGAGTCATAACCATTAGGTACGTGGTGGAACTTAGATTCGTCCAAGTCGTCATACTTACCGAGAGCATCTTTGATTATGCCTTGCCACGCAGCCTCTACAGCAGACGCATTTTTGAAAACACTATGCTCCATTGCTCTATCTATTTTAGCAGGTAAAAACCAACGAGTTGGAGTAGTCAGAAAACCAGTCCAGGGGTCACGGAACCCAGCCACCCACGGCAACTTCGTCTCTTTTTGCAAGCTGTTAGCAATAACCGAGCAAGTGTATGGCGGAGAGCTACTATATATAGCATCAATCTTGTATTCTTCTAATATCTTTTTAGCTTCTTTTTTTGCAGAAAAAAACCAACCGATTCGAGCATCAGGTATGAAAAGTGTCGCACGTATTAGTTCAGCTACTCTATCAACGAATGGAGATTTCTGATTATCATTTTTTATATTATTTACGTCTAGGGCTTCACCTTTCTTGCGACCAGTAAACTTACGGTATATATCGTAGGGTTCGAATATCCGGCTCTTGCGGACGATAGTACTTTCGGGGATTTCTTTGATTAAGCTCATATCAATCGCTTGGTATTCACCATTCTCTACTGTTAGCACAATTGGATTCCATCCAAATTCAGGCAAGTATTTTATATGCTTGAGAACTCTTTGTACCCCTGGGCCACCCGATGGAGGGAAATAATATGCAATAATTAGTAAGTTTTTCAATTAACCCACAAAGAAATTATTAAGAAAATTGGCTAGCAATATATTATTAGCATCAAATATATCATCTGAGTCAAATAAATTGTCATGGCTTTGAGTATATGGGTTGTCTTCTATATCGTCGAAGCAATGAGCGTAAATATCAATTAATGAATCCATAGTTTGCTCCAGATGACATTGGAATCCATAGCAATTATCGTTGACCTTGAATATCTGTACATCGCATTGAGCTGATTTTCCAATAATATGAATTCTATCATTGGGGATTATCTCCTCGCCATGCCAGTGGAGAGTTTCAATAATGTCGAATTCGGGAATGATATCACGGTTTTCTTCTAGTATAACATCGAACCAACCGATTTCTTTTTGCTGCATCGGAACTATTTTACATCCAACTGAACTAGCTACTAGTTGAGCACCAAGGCAAATACCAAGTACTTTTTTATTCGCACGAATTAGATTACTGATGAATTGCTTTTCGTCTATTAGCCAGAATAATTCATTATGGTCGTTGGCACTCATATTCCCACCCATGAATATATATCCGTCATATTCATCTTCGGGCATTACACCATCTTCATAGATGTGAATTTCTTCTAAGTCGTGACCATTGTCAGCAGCCCAATCAGCTATATAAGCTGGTCCTTCGAAATCACAATGTAAAACTACTGCTATTCTCATCACTCATCTTCACTTTTATCATCGAAAATTTAGTTTCTTGGTTTTCTAAGATCAATAATCTAATCAGACCCTTTTATAGCTTTAATTATGAAAGCTGCTCTATTCTCTTCGAATACTTTCGGTACTTCAGATTTAAGCAATTCGAATATTATATCGCTTTCGCCTCTTATCTGAGTGCTCATTTTATTCGTAGTTACTTCCAGTCCTTCCGTGGCATTCACGACAGCAATAAAGCCTTTGATAGGAGCAATATAATCTTCATTAAGAGGATATAAACTAATGTCTATTGATATTCTCATAGGTTCCTATACATTAAATCTAAAGTGAACTACGTCGCCGTCTTTTACTATATACTCTTTACCTTCTATACGAAGTTTACCAGTTTCTTTTATTTTCTGTTCGCTTTCTAATTCGAATAAATCAGTACAGTGATAAATCTCTGCTTTTATGAATCCTTTCTCGAAGTCAGTATGTATAACACCTGCAGCTTCTGGCGCAGTGCTACCTTCGGGGAAAGTCCAAGCACGAACTTCTTTTTCGCCAGCAGTGAAATAAGTTTTCAGGTTTAGTAAGTCGTATCCTTTTTTGATAAGCTTATCTAACCCACTTTCAGCTAATCCCATATCGTTTAGGAATTCTAACTTTTCTTCAGCTGTGTCTAGGCCAGCAATTTCTGATTCTAACTTACCACAGATAACTACAACTTCACTATCGTTTTTAGCAGCTATATCCCTAACCATTTGGACGAATTTGTTTTCGCCTTGTAGGTCATCTTCGTTTACATTACAGCAGTAAACTTGAGGTTTCAGAGTAATAAGGTGCAAATCACGAATAGCTTTTTCTTCATCTTCAGTAAGGCCGATACTTCTAGCAGCTTCACCTTGGTTCAGTGTATCAGCAAGCTTTTGATAAATAGGCGCTAATACTTTAGCAGCATCAGAGGCCTTTTTATCACTTGATTTTAATAATTTCTCGTTTTTATCTTTTCTTTTTAAAACAGATTCTAGATCAGCAAGAGCAAGTTCTGTTTCGATAGTATCTACGTCACGGATTGGGTTTATATTACCATCTACATGGATTATATTCTCATCTTCGAAGCAACGCACTACGTGGACAATAGCACCAACTTGGCGGATATTACCTAAGAACTGGTTGCCTAACCCTTCACCTTTTGATGCACCTTTAACCAAACCAGCTATATCTACGAATTCTACAATAGTAGGTATTACTTTTTGCGGCTTGATGAATTTAGTAATTTGGTTCAATCTAGAGTCAGGAACGGCTACAACACCGACGTTTGGCTCGATAGTACAAAAAGGATAGTTAGCAGCTTCTGCAGGTGCAGAAGTCAAAGCTTGGAAGATTGTTGATTTACCGACATTCGGCAACCCAACTATACCACAATTCAAAGACATATTATTTTCTCTTCAGTTAATTTTATTTCAGCTACAAAATTAACTTTTATTCTACGAAAATCTAAATATTAGAATCTAAAGTTTATTAATAGGTAGCACAAGAGTGAAATTTGACCCTTTTCCTATTTGGCTATCATAATCTATATGCCCATCTAGTGATTCGGCATATCTTTTGGATATAGCGAGACCTAGCCCTGTACCACTATTACCGATTGTGTTTTCACCTCGGTAGAATGGTTCGAATACTTTATCAATATCATTATCTGTTATTCCAATACCCTTATCTAATACTGATACTCTAATGTGGTGGTTCACCCTTTCTATTATTATCGTTATTTCTGGGGTATCGCCTGAATAAATTATAGCGTTCTTGATTAGATTGTTGAGGATAAGCCGTACTTTCCGTGCATCAGTCTTAATTATTAGAGGGTTTTCAGAAAAGTCGATAGCAACATTGAATTGTTTTTTCTCTTGACTTTTGAAATTTGCAACTACTGTATTAACCTGATGAACTATATCCATTTCGGCAATATCATTATCTCTCTCGTTTATATCGCTATGACCAAACCTTATAACTTCCTCAAGTAAATCGGTCATGCTTACAACTGAATGATTAATTTTACTTAAGCTATCATCAAATTTTTGTTTTTCATTCAGTTCGAAGTATTTATTTAGCAGATATGTAGAATTCATAAGTACAGTAAGGGGAGTTCTATACTCGTGTGAAATCATAGAAATGAATTTCGATTTCATCTCATTAAGTGCTTTTTCCTTATCTAATGATAGTATCAATTCTTCACGAGTTTTGAGTAGTTCTTGTTCAGTGTTTTTGTGATTTACTATCTCGTTTCTTAGGTCGGCTAGTGTTTCTTGGATTCCTATTTCTTGCTCTTCTACTCTATCAGAAAGTGATAGGTTTGCTGTTTCTAATTGACTTTTAAGAGCATCTATTTCAACTAGTTTGTTCTCTAGAGTTTTGTTAGTTTCTTCTATGTTTTGTTTTTCTATTTTTAGTTCTTGTCTTGCAGACTTTTCACTACGTAATGATTCCGCGATATTCTGAATCAATTTTTCATTAATATATAAAATACCAGCAATTAGGAATGCAATACTATTAGTAAACTTAACATAATAAAAAGTGTCTGAAAGATGTCTTGTGGGTTCTAGCCAATTCAATAAATAATTTGCAAACCATACAATTACTATAAACAAACTAAAATAAATGACTTTAAGGTATTGTTTTTTTTGAAGGAAAGTTACTGCGAAAAATATACTATAAACTACCCAAATTAAACCAATAGTTAAATCACCTTCGAGTAATAGAACTATAAGTGCAATCAAATAAGTCATAAATATCAAAGAATTGACCTTTGTTTTGAAAGTCAAATTCTTCCTATATGCTGTAAATAAAGCAATAATGTAAACAACTACATATAAAAAGGTCTGGAAGTAAAGACCACTTAATAGAGTTATTGTTCCAGAAATAACCAGAGTCAGTAACCCAAAGACTACTGCAAATCGGAATATACTTTCTAATAATTGAGCTTTCCAGAGGAATAAATGGTCTTGATTTTTCACTTAGTTCATTCTAATTATTTCTTTTCTTATTTTTGTACGATATAAATTAAGAAAATTTAATATGATAAAGTATAATCAAGTAAAAGAAATTCCAAAAGAATATTTAATTAGCAAATTAAATGAATTTCTAGAAGAAGATTCACCGAATGGTGATATTACTACCGAAGGAACAGTGAGCCCAGAATCAAAGATAGTAGCTCAACTAATAGCTAAAGATAACTTAGTACTATCTGGGAGAAATGTAGTTGAAGCAATGTTTGATAGTAACACAAAAATAGATTTCTTCTTCTCGGACGGAGATAGAGTAACAAACCGAGATCTAATTGCAACAATAGTGGGGAATGCTATTGAGATACTCCGTAAAGAACGTATATTCTTAAATCTGATGCAACGTATGTGCGGTATAGCTACGACTACTCTCACTTATGTAGATATAGCTAAGCCCCACAACGTAATAGTGCTAGATACTAGGAAGACTACTCCCGGACTAAGAATGTTCGAAAAGTATTCGGTATGTATGGGGGGCGGTCAAAATCACAGATATAGTTTATCAACTGGAATACTAATCAAAGACAATCATATAGTCGCAGCTGGTGGAGTGAAAGAGGCAGTATTAGGATGCAAAAAACTAGATAGCTCACTACCTGTACAAATAGAAGTTGCAACAAAAGAACAGATTCCAAATGCAATAGAATCGGGAGCTGACGGTCTATTATTAGATAATATGTCGCCCGATTATTTGATAGAATGTGTTAAATTTGCAAGAGAACTAAGAAACGATATTTTCTTAGAAGCATCTGGAGGTATTACACTCCAAAATCTAGCTGGTTACGTAACTACTGGAATAGATGCCGTATCGGTTGGTGCAATAACTCATAGCGTCAAAAGTTCAGACATAAGTTTAAAATTTATTTAATATTAAGAATAACTTTAGGAAATTAAAATGATTTCAAAAAAATTAGAAACAGCAATTAACGAGCAAATAGCAAAAGAGATATATTCATCAAACTTATACTTGTCTATGGCAGGGTACTTCTCATCTATAAGTTTAGCTGGTATGGCTAATTGGATGAGAACACAATCAACAGAAGAGTTGCAACATGCATATAAGCTGTTCGACTTTTTGCTAGATAGAGGTGGATTACCAGTTATTGGTAAAATAGACTCTCCTCCTAACCATTGGAAAAACCCATTAGATGGCTTCCAAGTTGCATTAGACCATGAGAAAATAATCTCAAAAAGTATAAACGACCTAGCTCGTTTGGCAAGAAAAGAAGATGATCTTTCGCTAGAAGTACTACTTCATTGGTTCATAACTGAGCAAGTAGAAGAAGAAGCAACAGTTAGTGAACTAGTAGATAGATTGAAACTAGCTTCTGACTCACCGGGTGGATTATTCATACTAGACAATGAGCTAAGAAATACAACAGCTGCTAAATAATGGCAAAATCTGATTTATCAAGTGGCCCAAAGTTCAAGGTAATCACAACTAACCGCCGCGCTAGTTATGACTATACCTTAGTAAGTAGGTACGAAGCGGGCATTATGCTAACTGGAACTGAAGTCAAAGCCCTGCGTGAGAACAAATGTAGCTTACAAGAAGCTTACGTTATGTTTCCAAAAAATAGTGATGATATATTCATTATGAGTATGACTATACCCGAATATTCGATGGGAAATAGAGAAAACCACGACCCTACAAGAACAAGAAAGCTGCTACTTCACAGAAGAGAAATCAAAAAACTGCAAGATGCGGTAAAAGAAAAGGGAATGACTATAATCCCTTTGCAGATTTACTTTAGTGACCATCTGGTAAAATTAGAAATTGCACTAGCAAAACCGAAGAAGAACTACGACAAGAGAGAATCTACTAAAACTAAAGAAGTAGAAAGAGACTTAAAACGAAAATATAAAGTATAAGGATACGAATGATGTTCCCAAGTGTAAATGAACAAATGGATATTATAAAATCTTCTACAATCGATGTATTACCAGAAGAAGAACTAGTAAGAAAGTTAGAAAAGTCCATAAAAAAGAAAAAACAACTTATTATAAAATTGGGTGCAGACCCTAGTCGTCCAGATTTACATATTGGCCATGCAGTTGTGTTAAACAAAATGCGTCAATTTCAAGATTTGGGACACAAAGCAATACTTATCATTGGTGATTTCACCGCTATGATAGGTGACCCTTCTGGTAAATCAAAGACTAGACCCCAACTTACACTCGAAGATACAAGAGTCAATGGACAATCTTACCTTGACCAAGCTGGATTAATACTAGATGAAAGCCCAGAAAAGTTCCAAGTTCGCTATAATAGTGAA
Organism: Bacteroidota bacterium; assembly: GCA_048267165.1. Lineage (GTDB taxonomy): Bacteria > Bacteroidota > Ignavibacteria > Kapaibacteriales > UBA2268 > PGYR01. The sequence goes on along the minus strand of JBLWYD010000032.1, from coordinate 4,818 downwards.
TGGCTGAATGCTATGAACTTCCGTGATGTAGTGGAATTAGCAGCAAAATACACTGTGGCCCAACTATTAGAAAGGGATGACTTCAATAAGAGATATAACTCAGGTGTGCCTATTAGTATGCACGAGTTACTATATCCACTAGCTCAGGCTATGGACTCTGCTGAGATAGAATCGGATGTAGAACTTGGCGGTACAGATCAGAAATTCAACCTTATAGTTGGACGAGATATACAGCGTGCTTATGGCAAAGAACCACAATGTATTGTAACTCTACCAATACTAGAGGGTACTGACGGTAAAGAGAAAATGAGTAAGTCATTAGACAACTACATAGCATTGACTGACAAACCATCTGAGATATTCGGGAAAGTAATGTCAGTACCAGATGATGTTATACTTCGCTATTTCGAATACGGTGCCTTCGCTAAAGAAGAAGAAATTGCTGAGATGAAGCAATTCTTGGAAACTGAAGGCAATAATCCGCGCGATGCGAAAGTAAAAGTAGCAATGAGAATAACTGACAGATACCACGAAGATGGCTCAGGTCAGTCAGCTTACGAAGAATTCCAACGTATTTTCACCAAAGGTGATGTACCAGATGAAATAGAAGAAATCGAGCTTTCTACTTCTGTAACTGAAACAAAAATTATAGATATAATAGCAGATTCAAGAATGGTTAGTTCTAAGAAAGACGCCAGACGGATGGTAGAGCAAGGAGCTGTATCAGTAGATGATGTAAAGATACTTGATATTAACGAGTTTATAGATCTATCTGAATTCAGAATATTCAAGGTTGGTAAACGTAAGTTCATGAAAATAAAGGCGAAATAATAGTTGATTTAGCAAAGCATATTATCATAGCTTTATCCTTTTCAGTTCTATTTTTAGACACTCCTAAAATAACGCAAAAAAAGGTCGTTCCCATTGTAATGGAGACTGATTATAGTCCAAATTACACACGGAAACGACCTTTAATAAAGCGAATAAATATCAGAGATATTATTTAGTTATACTAACGTTATATATAATTGTATCTCTGTTAGCTTCGTTGCCATCTTCAAAGACTATATATCTTATTTTTGCAACTCCACCTTCCAAATCACTAGCTACATACTGTAGGAAATTAGCTTTGTCTGTTGTTTGACCTGCCTTCACAGTCATTGTTCTATCAGAAGTAAAGTCTACTGTTAGTGGAGGGTAACAAGTACCTTCATTTTTATCTATATCACCCCAACAGAAATAAGATGTTACATTAGTATCTAATTCGATTATTTCCATCGTAGCATATAACTTTAGTTCCCTTGTACCTTTGTTTGTTATAGTAGTATGGAAGTCGACAATTTTTTCTGTCTCTCCCCCAGTATTGAAACCTATATTAACATTTATATCTGTACCTTCGACTGATACTAACTCGATGCTATCCGTTTCTAGAGCTACTGGATTATCATCCGTACAAGAAAACATAAACGCTATTAGCGTAATTGCGAATATTATTTGTAATTTTTTCATATATTGAATCCTATATAATTATTTATTTTTCGTAAAACTATTGTACTAATAGACACGTAATATAATTATAAGTTACAAAATAAACTAATTAAGGAGAAAGCTTTGAAAAAAATGAATAAAATAATGGCAGTAACACTGTTTCTAGTATTTGCATTTTTGGGCACGACAGAAGCTAAAGTTAAAACAGATATCCCCTCTGTAACCGTTAAAAACTTGAAAGGTAGAAACATAAACACTTCTACATTCAATAATGATGGGAAACCGTTTATTATCAATTTCTGGGCTACTTGGTGCAAACCTTGTATATTAGAATTAAACAACATAAACGATAAATATGCCGCGTGGCAAAAAGAAACTGGCGTTAAGATAATCGCTATATCAATTGATGATTCTCGTAATAGCCGTAGAGTAGCGCCTTTCGTGAAAGGTAGAGGTTGGGATTATGATGTATATTTAGACGAAAATAGTGATTTCAAACGTGCATTGAACGTGAGCAATCCACCGCATACCTTCCTATATGACGGTGACGGGAATCTAGTATATACTCACAATGGTTATGCTCCCGGTGACGAAGATGAGCTATATGAGAAATTGAAAGAAATCTCTAAAAAGAAATAGCCCAAGAATAAATAAGACAAAAAAAAATCCCGCCAAAAGCGGGATTTAATTTTTTTATTTACGTCTTGCAAGTTTTTGTCTAGTTTTCTTGTCTGACATACCACGTAAGTAATAAAGTTTAGCACGTCTAACACGACCCTTGCTAGTTACTTCTATACTTTGAATCATTGGTGAATGGAATGGGAAGATTCTCTCTACGCCAATACCATTAGATATTTTTCTAACATTGAAAGTCTTAGATATACCGCCACCTTGGATGCCGAGCACTATACCTTTGTAATTCTGAATCCTTTCTTTCTCACCCTCTATTACTCTTACTGCAACTATTACAGTGTCTCCGGGGCTAAACTCAGGAAACTCTTGATACTTATCGCCGTCTTTTTCTTTTTTAGTAGCAACTACTCTATCTTTAGCAATTTGCTCTATATATTGTAATGAAGTCATATTCTTATCCTTAATTTTATCATGGCTACAAAAATAAGAGGATGTTTAATTAAATCCAAACTTTTTTATAGATAAAGTTAATGTTATTTTCGTATCTGAATATTTTAGTAGATACAAATATATGAAAAAAATGAATATTGCGTTCTTCGCTTCCCATGGTGGGTCGAATTTCCAATCCATTGTAGAGAATATACAAAGCGGATATATCGACGCTAATGCGTCTTTACTCATTTCTAATAATTCTGATTGCTTTGCATTCCAAAGAGCAGAAAAACTTGGTGTACCATATAAACATCTCAGCTCTGCCCTATTCGAAGATAATCAACAATTTCAAACGGCTCTTCTTGAATTGCTAGAAGAATACGAAATTGACTTAATAGTGCTTGCAGGTTATATGAGAAAAATTCCGGTTGTGATGATTCAGAAATACAAGAACAGAATATTGAACATACACCCTGCCCTGCTTCCCAAATATGGCGGACAAGGAATGTATGGTATGAACGTCCATACTGCTGTTCACGAAGCTGGGGATGCTCTATCGGGCGCTACAGTGCATATAGTAAGCGAGGAGTATGATGAGGGTAGGATACTAAAGCAGGAGGCAGTATCAATTGAAAAAAGTGATACTCCTGAGATAATTGCTGAGAAAGTATTAGCAATAGAACACAAAATATACTCTGACACGATAAAAGAAATAGCAGAAGACAAGATATTACTTGATTAATTCCATTAGTATAATTATTTTGGACTATGACGAATACCAAAATATATAAGCAAAGATTTGATTTCTATTGGAAGTCAGTAGTGATATACATAGTAGTCCTTATGGGGTATGGACTTATACGTATGGTTGTGGGGCACGAAAACTTTGGAATACTAACACACGACCCAGTATTTATACTATTGTCATTATTTATATCGGGTTCATTACTTATGTATTTGCATAAATTGTTCTGGGTTAGAACTTTAATTATAGATGAAAACTCAATAACTCTCAAAAACAGATTCAACGAATCTACTTTTAACAAAGATAATATCACTAAGATTTTCTTAGGAAGAGAAAGACCTTTCCAATCGAGAGAGACTTTCAGAGTAATCAAAATAGATTTACTGAATAGAAAAAGAAAAATCCGAATCCGACCGCACAACTACTGGGATGACCAACAGTTATTCGACGACATAAGAACAGTAAAAGCTAGCATTGGCAAATGAGAACCCTATTAGTTATTCTGATTGCGTCATACTCAATTGGCATTGCCTCGCCTACGAATCTGGAAGTGATAACTAGTTCTATTGATTCATTAGCAAAAGATTCTCAAACAAAATTATATAACAAAAAGATAAAGATTCGATCTGAGTATAGCCCGCTAATAGATAAGTTAGAATCGTCATACAAAAAGCTTGACAGCAACTACCAAATAACTAACTCATCGCAATACGGTACACTAATCTCACTTGATACTATCCAAATAGTATATAACGAAGTGACCGGCATTAGAACAGTCCGTTTAATAGCCAATATACAAACACTAGCCGACGATAATATAGTGGATTACACTATTCCATACATTTATACAGATACTGTTGACATAGCCAATATAGCCCGATTAGAAGATGAATCATTCCCATTTACCAATGGGCAGCTTATAGAGCATTCCTCTTTTTGGGATGATGCTATTGAGCCAGTAGTTTTCGTAGGTGCGGCTGCGATTATTATTTATCTTCTCTTCACCGTTCGCTCTAGCTGATACACAATTCTTTTTATGCTAAAATTATTTGGTAACACACATGTCTACAATTAACCCTCATTAATAATTCAATATCTGTTTGAATTATGGCCTCCAATTCTTAGTTACCAAAAATAGACCTAGTAAGCTAAACACAAAAAACCCCGAGCTTTTGGCTCGGGGTTCTTAATTTTAAGTACGTATGTTGGTTTGAATTATCTAACTACACTCAGTTGTCTTGATTGGATGCCGTTTGCACTTCTTAGAAGTACTGTGTAAGCTCCATTTGCGAAAGTCGATACGTTTAGATTGTATAGACCCTCTTTAGGTACTGCTGAGAATATTACATTTCCGTTCATATCCACTACTTCTAAAGTCAATGCTTCAGAGCTATTGTACTTGATTGCTGTAGTAGTACTTGCTGGGTTTACAGAGAAACCATCGAAGTTGAAGTCAACTACTGATGATTCGATTCTTAAATCTCTGTTATCTTCATTAGCTGATTGTACTAACTCATCAT
>JBLWYD010000031.1:0-36683 GCA_048267165.1 Bacteroidota bacterium | reverse complement strand
TAATTTATAATATCGTTAATCAATAGAATAAATAAAAAAATGCCGAATGTAATAAACAGAATAGTTCAATTTAGAGATGATAATAAATTCATATTTTTACAAATAGAAAATATCACTTTTTTCCTAATTAGCTTTTTTAGTCTTTCAATTGGCTATATAGTGTTAGGGTATGAAAGGTTTATTAATGAAAATATAAACACTGTCTTAAGTTATGAAATGGTATTATTCAATCAAGTAAATGAGAGATTGGATGAGTTTTTTATTATTACTGCAGTATTAGTTTTCCTAATTAACATATTGTATTTCATTCAAATAAAAAAGGTAAAGCCTGTAAAAGGGAAATATTTTATTTTCTACTTGATTAATCTATTATTTGTAATTCTCGGGGCTCTTAAAATAATTGCAATTATCTTGAGTAGGACAATTCTTTCACCTAGAATGTTAGGTTAATTAACCATTTTCACGCTATTTCCTCACCCTATATGGAAAATAGCAGCTAATTGTTTAATTTATTCGATTAAATTATTACAAATCTGAACTTTTATGACTGACCAAAAAATCGCTGAGAATGTTTTTCATCTTATGTACGACAATGACCCATTTAGCAAATGGCTGGGCATAGAGCTAGTAGCCATAGAGCGGGGGTATTGCCACCTCAAAATGACCGTCCGCAAAGAAATGCTAAACGGTTTTGATATTATGCATGGTGGCATTTCGTACTCACTGGCTGATAGTGCATTCGCTTTCGCCTCCAATTCCTACGGAAAAAAAGCTGTATCCACTTCGGTGATTATGCAATACCCAAAGGCAACCAAAGAGGGCGAGGTAATAACTGCCACAGCAAAGACAATATCGCTTTCACCAAAAACAGCAATACTAGACGTAGAAGTAAAGAACCAGACAGGCGAGCTAGTCGGGCTTTTCCGTGGCACAGCTTATAGAACAGATAAGAATTGGATAGAGGGAACTGAATGAAGAAAATAAGTATTTTGTTAGCACTCCTGCTATTACCAATAGTAGCAACATCACAACAAGTTGATCTAAATAAATTCAAAGAGTTAGCCCCTAGGAACATAGGCCCTGCAGGCATGAGTGGTCGGGTTACGGCTATAGATGTTAACCTGAGCAACCCTTCTGATATATACGTGGGAACGGCTTCTGGTGGTCTTTGGTATTCGCCGAATGATGGTATAACGTGGGAGCCACTAACAGAAGAGCTGCCAACGCAATCGATAGGTGATGTTAAAATACAGCAGTCAAATCCTGATGTGATTTGGCTTGGGACTGGCGAGGGGAATCCTCGTAATAGCCAGTCTAGCGGTAATGGTATTTACAAAAGTATAGACGGTGGTCGCACTTGGACTCACCTCGGATTAGAAAACTCTAGGAACATACACAGAATAATAATCCACCGTGATAACCCCGATATAGTTTATGTGGGTGCTCAAGGCCCGGCATGGGGTGAAACTGAGGACAGAGGGGTTTTCCGTACTACTGATGGTGGTAAGAATTGGGAAAAAGTTCTATATGTAAATGATATAACAGGAATAGCAGACCTAATAGTTGACCCGAGCAATCCGAATAAGATGTTCGCAGCTATGTGGGAATTCCGCCGTTGGCCATGGTTTTTCAAATCTGGTGGCGAGGGTTCTGGACTGTATATGACGCTTGACGGTGGCGACACTTGGAAGGAATTGACTGACGAAGACGGTTTACCGAAAGGCGAACTTGGTCGTATTGGTCTAGCTATTAGTCCTAGCAACCGCGATATAGTTTATGCCCTGGTAGAAGCTAAAGACAATGGATTTTACAAAAGCACAGATGGTGGCTTCACATGGAAAAATCAGCAGACTGAAAACATAGGCGGTCGTCCTTTCTATTATGCTGATATTCGAGTTGACCCGATTAATGAAAATAGAATTTATAATGTTCACTCGGTAATTGATAAATCTGAAGATGGTGGTAAATCATTCCAGAATATGATAGCATATTATGCAGATGGTGTTCACCCCGATCACCACGCATTTTGGATTAACCCGAATAACCCCAATCATATTATAGATGGGAATGACGGAGGTTTAGCTATCTCAAAAGATAGAGGTGCTAATTGGAGATTCGTTGAGAATTTGCCAGTTGCTCAGTTCTATCATATCTCGGTTGATAATGAAATACCATACAGAGTTTATGGTGGTATGCAAGACAATGGCTCTTGGATAGGCCCCTCTTCTGTTTGGAGAAGTGGCGGAATACGTAACTCATATTGGGAAGAGCTAAGATTCGGCGATGGATTTGACGTAGTGCCAGACCCCAGTGATAATCGCTACGGTTACGCTATGGCGCAAGGCGGTAGCTTAGGTAGATATGACCTAGAAACTGGTGGTACGAACTTCATCAAGCCAGTGCATCCTGTGGATTCTATCACTTTACGATACAATTGGAATGCGGCAATTTCACCTGATCCTTTTGATGAGAAGACAGTATATTATGCTTCTCAATATCTACACAAAAGCACAGATAGAGGCGAAAATTGGGAGATAATATCACCCGATTTGACAACGAATAATCCTGAATACCAAAAGCAAGATTCGAGTGGCGGATTAACTTTCGATGCTACTGGAGCTGAGAACTACACTACTATTTTGGCTATTGCACCTAGTCCACTGAATGATAAAATGATATGGGTGACAACTGATGATGGTAATATACAGCTAACTACTGACGACGGGAAAAGCTGGCAAAACAAAACAGGCAGTCTTGGTGGAGCCGCTGCTGGCTCGTGGATACCACAGATTCGCCCTTCTAGATATAATGAATCAGAATGCTACGTAGTTGCCAATGATTATAGAAGAAATAACTGGGAGCCGTATTTGTTATTCACTAATAACAAAGGTGCGAGCTGGACAAATATACTGAAAGGTAAAGGTATTGGCTCATTCGTAAGCTCATTTATCCAAGATCCAATAGAGCCAAATCTGATGTTCTTAGGAACAGAGTTTGGACTTTATATTACATTCAATCAAGGTAAAGATTGGCAAAAATGGACTGAAGGATATCCCAACGTACCTACACTTGATATGGAAATACAAGAAAGAGAGAATGACTTAGTAATAGGTACTTTCGGACGTGCAGCATGGATATTTGATGATATATCCGCATTCAGAGAAGTAGCAAAAAGCGGCTCTGAAATACTTGAAAAGCCATTGACACTATTCCCTGTTAATACCGGCTATATGGTATCAACTAAGCAACCATCGGGAACTCGCTTTGGTGGGAAGTCGATTTACGATGGTACTAACGAGAGAATGGGAGTCCGATTTACATTCAATATCAACAAGCCAAAAGGCAAGAAAAAGGATGAGAAGAAAGCAGATAAGGACGATGAAAAAGATGAGTCAACTGATAAAAAGAAAGACAAAGGTCCTTCGAAAGACTCGCTGACAGTTAGGATATACGATATGAGTGGCACAGAAGTCAGAACGCTTTTCATGAAAGTAGATACTGCTATACAACGCTACTATTGGGGATTCGAAACTAATGGAATACGTGGGCCAGGTTCGAAAAAGCCAGAGAACGAGACAACTCCTCCGGGAAGTATATCAGTACTACCCGGTAAATATAAAGCCGTATTTACATATATGAACACTAGCGATTCGGCTGAATTCAACGTAGAAAATGACCCTAGAGTTGAATACAAAATGAATGATTTGGTAGCTGTACAAAAGCTTTACAAAGAGCTAGAAGTTAGTATTAGCAATGCAACAGAGGCGATGGACAGAGTAAACGAAGCCGAAGAGAAAATAAGCATCTACGAAAAACTAATGGAAGCAAACAAAGAGCTAGAAAAAGATAGTCTGAGAAAACGAACTAAATCAATTAAGGATTCTATAGAGTCTATCAAGATATATCTTAGAGGCAAAGGTGGACTAAAAGGAATAGTCCGAAGAGAAGACACGTTCAGTCATCATTCGGGCTATGCTCAGTATTATATTGGCTCGGCTATGGGTGCTCCTAATTCTACTCAACGTACTATGGCAGAGAGAGTTGCTCGTATGTCAGAAGAATTAGTTGAAAAAGTAAATACATTCTTGGAAAATGAATGGACTGATTATCAGTCTTATATCCAGAATTTAGATTTCGAATTATTTAAAAAAATTGAAAAAGTAAAAAAATAGAGAAACAATGAAAAACGCATTTATAGTAGATTCGATAAGAACACCGATTGGAAATTTCAAAGGCACATTAGCAGCAGTTCGTCCAGACGATATGGCTGCGATGACTATAGCCGAATTAGTAAAGAGAAACCCAAGCTTAGACACTAAGAATATCGGCGATGTAATACTAGGTAACGCGAACGGTGCAGGAGAAGAAAATCGCAATGTAGCACGTATGTCTGCACTATTAGCTGGTTTGCCGCACTCCGTACCGGGTGAAACAGTCAATAGACTTTGTTCATCGGGTTTAGCTTCGGCTATTCACGCATCTCGCTCACTGAAGTTAGGTGACAGCACTGTGATGATAGCTGGTGGAGTAGAGAGCATGTCACGTGCACCTTATGTAGTTTCCAAATCACCAGACGCATGGGGCAATAGTGCTGAGATGTTCGATTCTGCTTTCGGTTGGAGATTTGTGAATCCGAAAATGCAAGAAAAGTACGGCACAGAAGGAATGGGCAACACAGCCGAAAACCTCGTAGAAATGTATGGCATCAGCCGTGAAGACCAAGACAAATTCGCTTTCTGGTCACAATCGAAAGCTGCAAAAGCCACACAGAACGGAAGATTAGCAAAAGAGATAATGCCAGTAGTAATCCCACAAAGAAAGAAAGACCCTATTATATTTAGTCAAGACGAGTTCATCAGACCAGGAACTTCAATAGAAGGATTAGCAGGATTGAGAGCGGCATTCAAGAGAGATGGCTCGGTTACAGCTGGTAACTCTTCTGGATTGAACGATGGAGCTTGTTCTGTGCTATTAGCTAACGAAGATGGATTAGAGCAAAACGGACTAACGGCCAAAGCAAAGATAATATCATCAGCAGTTGTTGGTGTAGAGCCACGCATAATGGGTATAGGCCCAGTCGAAGCATCCAACCAAGCATTAGCGAAAGCTGGACTAACGTTCGCTGATTTGGATATAATAGAACTTAACGAAGCATTCGCAGCACAGGCACTGGCTTGCACTAGAGCTTGGGGCATAGCAGACGATGACGCTCGGTTAAACCCGAACGGCGGAGCGATAGCAATAGGTCACCCACTAGGAATGACTGGCGCTAGACTGCTTGGAGCTGCTACTTATGAGCTAATAGAACAAGGCAAAGAGTTCGCACTTGTAACTATGTGCATCGGAGTTGGTCAGGGATACGCTGCTGTGATTCAGAGGGTGTAGAGATGACAAAACCAACATATAAATATCCAGATTTTGTATCAAACGTTGATTTAAAGAGCGAAGACGGGAAACGTTATTGGCTCACACTTAGAATTGATCCTAATAAAAGTGATGGAATTACTGTAATATTAAAAAATCCAAGCCGAGCGGATAAAACTATTTCTGATAAAACAGTTTATAACGTTTCAAATTTTATATATCGTAATAGAGAGAAATACCCAGAATTTAGAAATGTTGGTGAAATAACTATTTTGAATTTAATCCCAAACTATTTAACTGACTCTAGTGAACTTAAGAAGTTTAAAGATTCAGTTGTTAATAAAGCTAACATTCAAACCATTGATGTTTGGGCTAAAAAGAATAAGAATGTAATCATTGCTTGGGGAGATCATCCTCAAGGACTTTTCTATGAATATGAAGAATTGAAAAAATCAACATTAAATATATTGAAAGAAAATAAGAATAATGTTTTTTATGTAAATCGATATACTAATGCTGGAAATCCAACCCATGGACAAGTTTGGGGATATGAAAATGAACTAAAAAAAGCAAAAGACTCTAATTATCAAAATATCAATTAAATAAAGAAAGACTAATATTATGAATGAGACACTACAAGTAAATAAAAACGCAGATGAACATGATGAAATTCTGTTTGAAAATGAAGAACCTAATGAAGAATTAGAACTTGAAGATGGACAAGTTGCTAAAATATATACTGAACAAGGTGATCCAGAAATCTTTGGTTTATATGGAAAGTATAAAAGAGGAAAGCTAGATATTCAACCAAATTTTCAGCGATATTTTGTTTGGGATAAAGTAAAAAGTTCTCGATTAATAGAGAGTGCCCTACTTGGAATACCATTACCTGTTATTTATTTGTCGGAAGAACAAGATGGAAAAATCTATGTCATAGATGGGCAACAAAGATTGACTTCTTTCTTTAGTTTTATAGATGGTAAACTCCCAGATGGTTCGGAATTCAAACTAAGTGGGTTAAAAGTTTTAAAAGAATTAAATGGAAATCTTTACACAGAACTTGATGAAGATATTAGAGACAAAGTAAAAGACACTATTATTAGAACAATAACTTTTCAAAAAGAATCAGACCCTAATTTAAAATTTGAGATATTCGAACGTTTAAATACAGGTTCTGTACCTCTAAATACACAAGAGCTGAGAAACTGTATTTATAGAGGTGAATATAATAAGCTTCTAAGAGAATTAGCTGCAAATGAAGAATATCTAGAACTGCTCAATATCAAAGGGCCTGATAAAAGAATGAAAGATGTTGAGTTAGTCCTAAGATTTGCAACATTTTACCACAATACTCATATTAATTATAAATCTCCAATTAAAACATTTTTAAATTATGAAATGGATAGGTTTCAAAATATTAATTCTCGTGATGCTGTTAAATTGAGTGATGCATTTAAAAACTCCGTTTCTATTATAAAATCGGTCTTTGGTGATAGAGCCTTTAAAAGATACTATAAAGGAGATGAAAATAATCCTGAGGGATATTGGGAGAAAAAGAGATTCAACGTATCCTTACATGATATACTTATGGATTCTTTTTCAAGGGTTGAAAAAAATTTAGTTTATCAAAATTTAGATAGAATACGTGAGGCATTTATAGATTTAATGACAACTGACGATTCATTCATAGATGCTATTGAAATTGGTACTAGTGAAGAGCGTAAAGTAAAAAGAAGATTTAATCAATGGAATATGAGACTGAATGAAATTCTAGAATCTAAAAGAAATGAACCTAGATGTTTTTCATTTAAGTTGAAAGAAGAGTTATTTGATAATGATAATACTTGTGAAATTTGCAATAATACGATTCAACAGATTGATGATGCTTCTGTAGACCATATTGAGCAATATTGGAATGGTGGTAAAACTATACCTGAAAATGCAAGATTAACACATAGATATTGTAATTGGTCTAGATCAAAATATGATTAATTATTATTAATATTTTAGTTTCTAATACTATCTATCAGCTATATTCTAAACGTAAAGTAATGTTTGTAGAATACGCAAACAGATTCAAGGATACGCCGCGGTGATTCAGAGGGTTTAATAAAACACAAGAATTAACTAAAAAGAACGCTTAAAATATTACTAAGCGTTCTTTTTATTTATATTTGTAACTATTTTATTTTTGAAAACGTCTTAAAGCAAAATTTCCAAGGGACTTTGTGAAAAAACTATTCTATTTATTATTAATACTATTCCCAACATTACTGATATCACAACCTGTACTTAGTATTAGGAATATTGATGCACAGAATTTCCCGCAATTGAAAGCAGAAATCAGAGCTGTAGATAATTTCCAACCTATTGCTATTAACCAGAATAATTTATTGTTTATGGAGGGTTCATTCACTCACAGAGATTTCACAATTTCTGCTCCCGATGCCCAAGGGTGGCAAAAAATGGATTGGGTTCCTGACCACAACGTTATCGGTCAAATAGCTTATTCCGCTAGACTAGTATTCACTCACGAAAAAGCATCTGCCTTTCTTCCTATTCAAATTAGTGAAATAGAAGATAAGATTGGAACTTTTAGATTTAAGAATGCCGAGGGCCATAGAATATTCGATTTGCAATTCGTACCAACTGCAATAGGAGATACGACTCTAAGATCTATTAGCTGCGACTACTTTTATAATTTGCTCACTCCCGATAGATTAATAAAATCCATTAGAGTTGACTCCATATCGATTTCGAATGATAATTTCTTAGTTGAGTGGCGTGGCAGTAATTTAAACCCGAACCCACTACCTACTAATATAATATTCACATCTAATCAAGTTTTGGTTAGCTTTGCTCCGTACGAATCTGGTCCACAATCGGCTATTATAAAAGTGCATTACAATAGGGGAGCAGTAGTTTACCTACGTGTACAAGGTAATAAGAAGAAAATAGAAGCTAAAACAAATCTGAAACTAAACTTTCCTAATGGGGGAGAGACGTTCACTCCATGTCAAGATACTATAATTTCTTGGGATGGGAACGTAAAGAGTATTTACACCAAAGCTGAATTAAGTTATGATAATGGTGAGAAATGGGAAAGGATTGACTCTATAATTGCTGATACTATGGATTGGAAAATCCCAACTAAAAAGACTTCAGTAAATGCGAAGATGAGAATAAGTCAAGATTTCACTAAGCAAGATCCGCATCTATTTACTATAGGCAGTAGTGTTTATTCTGTAGATTATAATTTCAATTCCACCAAGGCAATTTCGTTTTCTGTTGGTACTGTTTCTGAGTGGGATCTTGTGAAATTAGATAACTCACGAATTGAGTATAATATAGATTCAAGATTTACTGAGCAACTTCCTCGCTCAGCAAAATATATATCGGAAGATAGATTCGCAGCTATTTACTCTATTGGAAATTTCGATACTCTTGCCGTTTTCGAAGTGGGTAATACTACGGCTATTGAGAAAATAGACCTTTCTAGTTTTAACCCTAAACAGATATATACCATTAGAAGTAAAAATGAGTTTATAGTAATACCTACTTTTGGCAACTTCTTCAGAGTTTATGATAGCGAGACATTAGCATTAAAGCAAGAAGTAATCTACCAGCAACCAATAACTGATGTTGGAGTAGCAAACGATACTACTCTTATGGCAGTAAGTGGGCTAGATGGTAAAGTTCTAGTGGTATCAACTACTGACTTCCAGACAAAAGATAGTATTGAGTTTTACAGAACTCCTATAATTGAAAAATTGAACATATCAGCAGATGGTACACTTGTTGGGCTTAGCTCTATAGCTAGAGCAAACGAAGGTAGCACTAACTCGATGATTTGGGATTTGGAATCTAAGAACATTATAACTTCAGTGAATATAAGTGGTTCTGACCCAGTAGAAATAGGGTTTAGCCCAACTGGAAATATGGCAATATTCGCTTATCAATATCAAAATCAGATTAATATCTATGATCTAGTAAAAGGGTTACAATCGGGTGTTATAGAGACATTCTCGGGTGCAATGAAATCGCTTGCATATTCTACGGAAAACAACACCTTCTTAGTTTCTAGTACAGATGGGGGGAGTTTCACAATGAAGCAATACTTCTTTACTTTCCCTGAGACTGATGAATCAGACGGAACGTTTAGAATAATCAACCCTATAGTAGAAAAAGCACCTTTTGTATTCGGTGATGAGTATATATTCAATGATGAGCAGAAATCGTTCAACGTAGAGTTTTGTAATAAAGGTGAAGTACCATTATTCATAGAAGATGCATACTTCAAGAAAAAAGTTCATTTCGGAGTTGATAATTTCGCGTTACCTGATACACTACTACCGGGTGACTGTATTGATATATCAATTATCTTCAACCCTAAAGATACTAGTATAGTTTCGGATTCTCTGATACTATCATCTTGTAACTTGGAATATGCCGTTTTTGTAACTGGTAATGGATTAAACAGAAACATAGTATTTAATAAAAACATAATCGACTTTGGCGAAGTATGTATCCAAGATACTAGTTATATAACTGATAAAATCTTCACTAATGGTGACCCCGTTCCTCTGAAATTCAATAAATTCACAGTTGATAGTGGGCATGTTTTCTCATTCAGAAACTACACAATAGATACTGTATTAGCACCGGGTGAATCGATAACAGCAACAGTAAGAGTAGTGCCTAATATAGTTGGAAATATAACTTCTGATTACTATGTTCTTCATAGTGATCAAGAGAAATATAAGGCTGCCGCTCAGCTTAGAGTACAAGGTATAGGTACTTACGTTGAGATTAGCCATTCAACTTTACCATTTATTCCAGAGCAAAGAGTTAGAAAGCTAACAATCAAAAATGTTGGTGTTGACCCTGTTGATATAACTAATGCGATTTTGAGTCCAATTACTGATTTCAAGATTAATACAAGTACTCCTATAAAAATATTACCTGGTGAAACCAAGGAAATAGAAATAGAGTGGACTGGAGTTGACAAAGATGTTAGTGCTACTTTGGAACTGGAAGCAGTTCCATGTCTTACTCAAAGGGTAATCAATATAGTTGACTATCAAGCAGAATCAGTTTTAGATATTAACGATACAGAAGCAGACCCATTAGACACAACTTCTATATCTATATCATTCTTCAATAAAGAAAATGCTAGTTACAATGGCATACGTAAGTTCGAAGCAATCGTAACTATTGATCCTAAAATGTTCATTCCAGAGTATGCTATTTCAGAATACGGTGAAGCTACAATAGAGAATATCGGTATCCAGAACGGTAAACGATTGATGAAATTAACAGTCAATGGTGATTTCCCAGAAGAAGGGACTTTGGCTAAGATTATCGGTTACCCAGGATTGAGCGAAGAAAGTACTTCTACTATGCTATTTGATAATGATAAATCAGTATTCTGGGGAGAAAGTACAACTGAATCTGTGAACTCTGGTTTGTTTACATTGCTATTAACTTGCAATGACCAGACGATAATACATACTGCTACAGAGATACAATCAATAGCCCCGAACCCTATAAATAGCTCAGCAAATATACAAATCTACTCTAATGATAATGAAGAATATGAGTTGCTAGTACTTGACCAACGAGGTGAAGAGCTGCACAAAGAGAAAGTCAAACTACAGATTGGTGAGAATATAGTACAGTTTAATTCGAGCGGATTCTTATCTGGCGCTTACCATTTAGTATTGAAGAAAGACAAGATAATTAGTTCCAAAACCCTAGTGATAGTTAAGTAATATGAAATATATATCAATAGTATTTATAATATGTAGCAGCTTACTAATAGCTGGCGAAAGAACAGGAACTAAGTATTTCTTTAATGCTGGACTGAACTACAATATGCACACTACTGACATCAAGGGATTTTCTGGGACGGAGAATTGCTGTGATGGTTTTACTGGTGGCAATTTCTTAGATCCAACATTTGGCTTCGGTATGGAATTGGCTATGGGCAATCTGATATTCGATTTGCCAGCAAGCTATGTGCTACAGCTGAACTACAACGGATTGAGTAGCGAATACACAGAAGAAAGATTCAGAGGATACAAGATAAGTGAGTTCGATAAGCAACCTATAATGGTTGAACATTCGCTCAACCCAACTATAAAGCTATTATCAATTGGTAACTCTATATACTCTGAGCTGTTCAGCGACTTCTCATTCGGATTGGGTGCTGATATTGGGTTTGTTATGACTTCGGATTATTCGCAAAATGAACTTGCCCTTAGTCCTAATGATTTTACATTTTCTAATGGAAGCAAAGAAATAAATACAGGCGAAGGGAATATAGGGGAGATGAATTCTCTTATCGTTTCTCTTTTCGCAGGAGTTAGATATGATTTATACGATTTAGATAATTGGACAATCAGACCAGAATTGAAGTACAATTATATTCCTGGAAGTTTGCTAGACGGTAAAGATCTTTTTGCTTCACAATTATCTGGGTCTATATCATTCGTCTATAATATGACTTCGCCAGAGCCAAAAGCTCCAGCCCCACCAATTCAACCAGAACCAAAAGAAATAGAAATAGTAGAAGAGATTATAACTCCAGCTCCACCGTATATCAATGTTAGCTTGACTATGAAAGATGAGAGCGGTAATGAAATAAAAGATGGTCAGAAATTGACTATCCCGGTTACTGTTTACGAAACTAAGCAAGAATATGCACTGAGACCAGTCGTATTCTTCGATAGTGCAGATTATAACTACAAGCAATATAATATAGAGAGTTTCACTAATTCGGATTTCGATGTTCAAACGGAAATGATAAACTCGATTGCTAAAAGAATGAAAGCTGATAAAACTTTGAAACTGAATCTAACTACTTATGACCTAGGTGACGAACCTAAGAATATGCCCGAAGAAAGATTATACAATATTGAACAAAAACTTAAAGATGTCGGTGTAGATTTATCGCGTGTAAGTACTAAGACGCTTGCAGTAGATAAGGATTTCAAATATAATGAGCTGAAAGAAGAATACAGAAAAGTAGAATTTGCTCTTTCTGATAATTCTGAATTGATAAAGAGTATCTACGAAATAGATAGTAGAATCGAATTCGACAAAAAATCGTTTACTCCAACTACAGCTATCAACTCTTCGAAAGATGAGTACTACCAAGAAGCGAATCTTTATGTAAATGGCAGCTCTGTACAGAAAGAAAATGAAGATTTCACTTTCTCAATCGATGAGAACTATACTGAAAAATTTGAGAAAAATGAGCCGGTGAAATTCGAGTATATTTCAAACGCAGAAGTAGCGGGTATTTACTCAGCTGCTAATGTATCATTCACAGTAGAGCCAACTGTGAAGAATGTGAATCAGACCTTTAATACTATAGAAGATGGCTCTAAAGTTACTGAACAACACATATTAGCTTATACAGAATTCGACAAATCAAGCTTCAAATCAGTAGATAAAGATGTACTTAACTTAGTAAGAAAAGCACTAGAGCAAAATAGAAAAGTAACTATTTACGCATCTACTGATAATCTAGGAAATGAAGAATACAATAAGGCTCTAGCCGAAAGAAGAGCAAACACAGCAAAAAGCATAATAGGTGGCAATAGCAACAACTTGCAAGTCATCTACCCCGAACAATACCTGTTCTCTAATGAACATCCCTATGGTAGAATGCTGAATAGAGCAATAGTTGTACGAATAGATAAATAAAAATCTTTTCAATAAATCTTAAGAAATGATATTATTTTCATATATTATCGCTTCTAAAAATGAAGACTAGGAAAATATATTGAACTTTAAAAGAGTTTAATATGTTTTCTCACGCTTTGAGATAATTTCAAATCGAAATAAAGGAATCAAGTATGGAAAAAAGAGAAGAACTCTGGGGACACCCGAAAGGACTATATATCCTGTTTTTCACAGAGATGTGGGAGAGGTTTAGTTACTATGGTATGAGAGCAATATTAGTTTTGTTTCTTATTAGCACTGTATCAGGAGACAACCCCGGTTTTGGTTGGGATAAAACTGAAGCATTATATTTATATGGCTGGTACACTGCACTAGTTTACATACTCTCAATTGCAGGAGGTTGGGTAGCTGATAAATATTGGGGTCAGAAAAGGACTGTCCTGATAGGAGGTATCTTACTCTGTTTTGGTCATGGTATTCTTGCCGTCGAAGCTTTATGGGCATTTTATGCTGGTCTTGGATTAATAATACTTGGTGTAGGTGGATTGAAGCCAAATATATCTACTATGGTAGGTGGTCTTTATCCTCCGGGAGACGATAGAAGAGATAAAGGTTTCACAATATTCTACATAGGGATAAACCTTGGTGCATTTCTTTCTGCTTTGATAGTAGGTTATGTGGGCGAAACGATTGGATGGCACTATGGGTTTGGTCTTGCTGGTATAGGCATGGTATTGGGTCAGGCAGTATTTATGCTTGGTCAAAAGTATCTAGTAGGTGTTGGAGAAGCAACTAAAGATTTATCTCCTGCCGAAATGGAAGCAAAAAGAAAACCTCTTACAAGTATAGAGATTGATAGAGTAAAAGTAATGCTAATTTCATTTGTATTAATCATCGTTTTCTGGGGAGCTTTCGAGCAAGCTGGTGGCTTGATGAATATTTACACTGCTGAGAAAACTGATTTGAGTTTAGGGTTCACAATTCCATTACTTGGATTAGATGCTGTTCCAGCTTCTTGGTTCCAATCAGTTAATGCACTTTTCATTATTCTATTAGGTGTACCAATCGCAGGATTCTGGTATAACTGGAAACAAAAGAACAAAGAGTCATCTTCGCTATTCAAAATGGCAATTGGTATAATAATAATGGGACTTGGTTTCCTATTTATGTCAGCCGCTTCATTAGAATTCGAAGCAAATGGACAATCGGCTATGTATTGGCTAGTCCTAGCGTATCTATTTCATACAGTTGGTGAGCTATGTGCATCACCAGTCGCACTTTCTTTCATCACTAAACTAGCCCCGCTTAAATACGCATCTATTATGATGGGTGCTTACTTCGCAGCAACTGGTGTTGGAAATAAAGTTGCAGGTATGGTAGGCGAGTGGTCGCAGTCAGCAGGTGAATTAGAGATATTCACTGGTATTGCCATCTTCTGTTCAATTATAGGTTTACTAGTAATCGCTCTATTGAAACCATTGAAAAGATTAACTCATGGTGCTGAAGACAAACAAGTAATTGATCCAGCAGAGCAAGAAGGTTACGAAATAGCAGAAGCAGATAAATTATAACAACATATTTTTATAAACTCTTTATAAATGGAATAATATGGATTTAAGTTTAATTATATTAATAGTCTCGTGGTTATTTGTTTTGGTATGGGTTCCCTTTATCATATTCAGTAACCGCAAGCTACACCCTAGAGCATTGTTTATACTCTTCTTCGCAGAGATGTGGGAGCGTTTCTCATATTACGGTATGCGTACACTACTTACACTATATATGGTGAAAGAGTTGTTCGCTCACCTTTCCCAAGGTGAAGCTGATAGTATGGCATTGGGAATATATGGCTCATATACAGCAATGGTTTACTTATTCCCTGTAGTGGGTGGTATATTCGCGGATAAGATATTAGGATTCCGTAAGGCGATTCTATTCGGTGGTGTACTGATGATGGCAGGTCACTTTGCACTATCACTCCAAGGTATGTATTTACCTGATAGTATGAACCTGTTTTTCTTATCACTTGCATTTATTATAATTGGGAATGGTTTTTTCAAACCGAATATCTCAAGTTTATTAGGTAATTATTATGGTGCTAATGATAGCCGTAAAGACGGTGCATTCACTATATTCTATATGGGTGTAAACATTGGTGCATTACTTTCTATCGTAACTTGTGGTTACGTAGGCGAGCAAATTAGCTGGCATTATGGCTTCGGTCTTGCTGGTATAGGTATGCTAATTGGGTTACTTGTTTTCTGGTTTGCCGGAGATAAGTATCTTGGTAAAAAAGGTAAGAACCCAAGTTCTATGGAAGATTTCCCTGAAGTAGATGAGACAGCCGATAGAAAATTATTAGGTGGTTCTCAGGAAGGGCGTGATGCTGCTATGAATTTAGAAGCTACTAACTTCACTGATATGACTACTCCTGACTTAAAAAGAAAACAATGGATGACTTACATTGGGACACTACTATTTATTCCAATCTGTTCGTTATTCTTAAACTTGAGTGATGTTGTTACTTGGATACTTATAGCACTAAGTGTTGGTATTCTAGGCGTACTATTTATGATGAGTACAAAAGAAGATAAAGTTGGTGGACAGCGTCTTTGGGTTGTTATTGTATTATTCCTTTTCCACTCTATGTTCTGGGCATTGTTCGAGCAAGCAGGTGGGTCTATCACTCTATTCACTGCTCGTAACGTAGATAGATTAGTAATGGGATCAGAGATTCCAGCTTCAATTTTCCAATTCTTCAATGCATTCTTTATTATGTTACTTGCTCCTGTCTTCTCGTGGATATGGATTCGATTACGTAACAAAGGTAAAGAGCCATCTACTCCAATGAAATTCGTACTTGGATTATCACAGCTTGCGGTTGGTTTCGGAGTCATAGTACTTGGAGCCAAATTCTTCGCATCAGCTGATGGATTAGTACCTATTATATTCTTAGTAGTTATGTATTTATTCCATACAACAGGTGAGCTTAGTTTATCTCCTGTCGGGTTGTCTATGATTACCAAACTATCACCTAAGAAAGCCGTCGGCTTTGTTATGGGTGCATGGTTCTTATCTATTGCACTAGCGAATAAGATGGGTGGGTTAATCGGTGAACTTACTGCATCAGAAAGTGTTGGGGAAAACTCAAGTGCATTAGATACGCTAGTCGTTTATTCTGATACATACTTATTATGGGGAGTAGTAGTAGTGGGAGTTGCGACGTTGCTACTATTCACACTTGTCCCCACACTGAAAAAGTGGATGAACGGAATACATTAATCATATTAACATAAAATTTTCACAAGCCCTATCATTCGATGGGGCTTTTTTATTTCTTGTCATTCAGAACGACACCGAGCGTGCGAGGTGGAAGTGAAGAATCCAGGAATGGTTGAAACGCATTGTTTACACATAACGAAGTCGATATGAAGATGTCTCTACGGTTCTATTTCACTCCATCCTGAAAATCCATAAATTCTGACAATCTAATCGGTGGAATCCTTTAATCATCTTAATTTGTGATAGTTGCTGTAACCCTCGAAGTACATAATAATTGAGACAGCCACGCTTCGCTCGCTGTGACAAGTCAACCTAGAGACTTTTTACTACGTTCAGTGTGAGATTTTTCCCGTCACACTGAGGGAGAGAAACGACCAAAGTGTCTATGGACTCTTTAGACTCTTCACATTCGTACTGAATTACAGCGCCGTCATCCTAAGCGAAGCGAAGTATCTACTTCATTCCCTAGATTCTTTACTTCGGTGCGGCTCAGCACAGGCACCCCACTCCGTTTCGTTCAAAGTGACCATGCCGTTGGCTTGGCAGGCTGTGGTTTCGTTTTATTTAGTGAAGCCCACAAAAAAAAGGCATATAAACTAATATACGCCTTAATTGATTTTTTATTTGTCTGTATTAGTCTAAGCTAGTTCACGCTTGATTTGGTCAACTATGTCTAGTTGTTCCCAAGAGAAAATATCACGACCAAAATGACCGTAGCTTGCTGTTTGTTGGAATACTGGTTTAGTTAAACCAAATTTCTGGATAATACCTTTAGGAGTAAGGTCAATATTATTCTTAATCCAATCTGATATTTCAAATCTATTGTGCTTAGATGTACCATGAGTATCTACAAAAATAGATAATGGTCTATCTACTCCAATTGCATAAGCTAACTGGATAGTACATTCATCAGCTACACCAGCAGCAACTAAGTTCTTAGCTACATAACGTGCTGCGTAAGCCGCTGATCTATCAACTTTGGTGGAATCCTTACCTGAGAATGCTCCGCCACCGTGAGGGGCTTTACCGCCGTATGTATCTACTATTATCTTTCTACCTGTCAGACCTGTATCGCCGTGTGGGCCACCTATTATAAATTGTCCAGTTGGGTTTACGTGGTATTCAGTATCTATCAGCCATTCCTTAGGCATTATCTCATTAACAACGTTATTGATTACGTCATCTTTGATTTGAGCACTAGTTATACCTGGGTCGTGTTGTGTAGAAAGCACTATATTGTGTGCTCTTATAATCTTATTATCTTCACCATATTCTAGGGTTATTTGTGCCTTTGAATCAGGGCGTAGGTAAGTCATTGTCTGTTTAGATTTTCGTATCTCAGCTAACTTCATCAGTAATTTATGAGAGTACATTAGTGCAGCTGGCATTAGCTCTTCGGTCTCGCGAGTTGCGTAACCGAACATAATACCTTGGTCACCGGCTCCACCAGTATCCACACCCATTGCTATATCTTCTGATTGCTTATTGAGTACGTTGATAACGCTACAAGATTCTGCGTCGAATCTATATTCACCTTTTGTGTATCCAATATCTCTGATTACTTGACGTGCTATTTCTGTTATATCTATGTAAGAATCAGTGGTTACCTCGCCACCTACTACTAGCATACCAGTCGCAGCGAAGCACTCACATGCTACTCTAGCATTTGGGTCTTCTGTTAATACTGCATCTAATACGGCGTCACTTACTTGATCACAAATTTTATCGGGATGTCCTTCTGAAACTGACTCGGAGGTAAAATGATAAACATTTTTACTCATTAATATTCCTTATTCTTTTTTAGACCGCAACTATAATTATTGAATTCTTACCTTTTGTCCAACGCGGATTTTATTTGGATTCAATCGGCTGTTAATTTTAACGATGTTTTGTACAGTAACACCAAATTTGTTAGCTATTGCTGCAAGTGTTTCACCTTTGCGAACTTTATAGTATTTCGGTGCATTTTTTACTGTTTTAGGAGAAGAAGAAGAACTTCCTTTACCAAAAGATTCGTTAGTAACTTTCAAAGAAGTACCAGTATAAACTGTATTACCTTTTATCTTACTATCGTTTATTGATTTTAATTCTCTTTCAGTCATACCATATCTAGCAGCGATAGTACTTATTGTTTCGCCTCTTCTTACTTTGTGGTATCTTGTTTCTTCTTTTACAGTTTTAACTTCGTCTCTCTTCGCAATTGCAGTGTTGTTGTAAGTTCTAACTTTTAGTATTTGACCGGGGTAAATATTAGTACCATCTAGTCTGTTTAGTTCTTGCAAATCTGCTATAGAAGTAGCATAATCACCAGCTATACGGCCAAGTGATTCTCCTTTTTGTACATTATGTCTTACAATTATTGCTTGCGAAGCTTCTTGTGTTTTGTTTTCAGCTAGATTTTCAATAGTCTTATGAGCAACTATAAGTTGTTGACCTACATTAAGGTTATCACTATGTCTTGAAATTCCGTTTAGCTCTTTCAAGTAGCTTAACGAGATTCCATATCTTCTAGCTATACTATATAATGATTCACCTTTTCTAACTTCATGTGTGATATCTTTTGTACCATCCATAGGATAGTATGTGCCCGTTTTCTCTGATGAAGAGTTAATCTCAGCATATCTATCAGCAGAAATAGGAACTTTCAAATTGCTACCAGCCGAAAGCTTTGCTTTTGAACTTCCCAAATCGTTCAATTGAACTAAATCCTCAGTAGTAACGCCGTACTTTACTGAAATTTTAGATAATGTTTCGTATCTATCAACTGTGTGAGTAACCCAAGGTTGTTTTTCAGATTCTTTTAGGTTGGCAAAGTTCTTTGCGAATAACTCTGTTGATCCTTTAGGTATTTTTAATTCATAAGATGTTGCGTCAGGAGGCGTACAACCTTTGATTAGCTCTGGGTTCAGAGCTTGTAGTTCTTGTTCAGTTATATTAGCACACTTTGCTAATACATCAAGATTGACGGGCTCAAAAGTAGTAAAAGTATCATAAAGGAACTCATCTTCAAGAGTTAATTCATCAATGTTATAACCGTATTGCTCTGGATTCATTGCTATAACTGCTGTAGCTATATACAATGGAACATAATGTCTAGTTTCTTTTGGTAATCTTTCTCTTACTTCCCAATAATCAGGGTTTGTTTTCCCTGTCCTTCTGATAGCACGTCTAACACGACCTTGTCCACAGTTGTATGAAGCTAATGCTAAATGCCAATCACCGAACTCAGCGTGCAATTGTTTTAGGTAACGCATAGCTGCTCTTGTAGATTTTTCAGGGTCTCTACGCTCATCTACCCAATATGAGTCATTATCATTAAGCCCGAAATCTTTACCAGTAGCTCTCATAAATTGCCATAGACCAACAGCCTTAGCTTTAGATAGAGCATTAGGGTTAAGTGCACTTTCTATCATAGAAAGATAAACAATCTCTTCTGGCATATCCTCTTCGGCTGCAATTTTTTTCATCATCTTGAACCATTTGCCAGAACGTTCTAACCACTTGCTAAAGAATTTCTTTGCTTTAGTTTGTGTCAACCACTGTATGTTTTTCTCTACATACTCGTTCATATCCATTGGTACCAGCAATGAATCTGGCCCTATGAAAGGTAAAGTTGCACTATTCTCAGAAACAAAATCAACAACAGGCAAATCTAATAATTCAACACCTGTCATAGTCTGATCGTTCTCTAGGTCACTAATCATTCTATCACGGATGATAAATAGGGGTGCGTCTGCTTCTAATTTTGCAAAATCAGTAATGTAGTATTCAAAGTCTTCTATAATTGCATTTGATAATTCGATGAAATCATCATTGTATTCTATACCCGGATAACTAGCAATTTTATTCAATTCATCTAATGATTTAGAGAAAAAGTCTGCTGATTTCGTCGTATCCTTCTTTTGGATATAAATTAATGCAGTAAGATATTTTCTTCTAGAACTTTCTAGTGAGTTTTTTATACCTTTTTCGTAATTTTCTTTAATTATAGGGTATTTGTCAAGTACGGAGTAC
The DNA here is from genome assembly GCA_048267165.1 of Bacteroidota bacterium. GTDB lineage: Bacteria > Bacteroidota > Ignavibacteria > Kapaibacteriales > UBA2268 > PGYR01. The sequence continues at coordinate 16,334 of JBLWYD010000031.1, read as the reverse complement.
TCATCGGGAAACAAATAAATTTTGTTCGCATTGGGGACAGCGGCAGTTGCCGTGACCGAAAGCCCTGCTAACAGGGCAGCTGAAAATAAGCTGCAGATTAATCTCATATATAGATTCCGCTTTGTTAAGTAAATTCTTTCTATGCTCTATACTTCAAGATTTAAATTAATACAAAATGTTTTAAAAACCAACTTCATTTTTTCATAAGTATAGCATTTTATGTACGATTTATACTAAAAATAGTTTTAATAATCTTTGGTATAATTAATGCTGTGAATTTTAATTCATAAATAGTATTAATTATTTATGTTTTTAATTTTAATTTTACTAAGTTTGAGTACTTTATGATTAGATTTTCATTTTACATATCACTAATGTTAATATTCTTGCTAGGATTCACTTCTAATAGTGCATTCGGGCAATCGACAGCTAGTCCGTCTAATTGGCTATTTCCAAATGGGAACTATGCTGCTACTCAGAATAATCATAGAAAGTCATTCGATCAGACGATAAGTAACTTCAAAATTAAAATTGTAAATAATAGAATATCAGGCGATTTACAGCCATTGATTGGTAATTTGGTTGATAATGATAAAATCTCCTCTGCTTTTCCCTACGCTCCAAATGAGATAGTGGTAGTTTCTGGTAGAGATATTATTATCCTAGATGGTGCTGGGCGAGTATATACTAAAACTCTTGACAATAGCATTTTGCCTATCAAAGGCGTTTCTTTATTATTCGATTCACTTGCCACTGGTTACAAACAAGACGTAAACTCTCACGTGATAATGGCTCTGGAAACTATAGAAAGTGTTAGCGATGATTCGCTTGCTCATAGTTATCTAGCTGGCTATGATAATAAGAAAAGTGAGTTAGTTCTTCACAAAAGATTAGCTGTAGATATGAGGGATTATCCTGAGAATATATACAACTCAATTAGACCATTTTATGGAAAATTAAGAAATAATAATGTTCAGGTGTTTTCTACTTTAGATATCTATAATCCTAATGTAGTAGATACCCTGGCAATCGACGCTCCTTACTTAAGGGGGCTAACACATTTCAACTCTGCAATTGAATTCCCGAATTTCCCATTGCCAGATATTGGGGACGATACGACTAATAGGATAGAGCTAGCAAATAGAATTGGTATAGACCAGCCTTCTATCACTCAGTTAGGAAATGGAACAACTCTTGCATTTATGCCGACAGTGCCTGATACAGCTCTAAATTTGAATATTAATAATAAACTTGGTGGTACTACAAATGCCAATTCAAGTTACCTATATAGCTATGATATAACTGGTGCAACTATTACTAATAATTTTGCTCCTATTGATATATCAGATAGCTTGAATGGTATTAAGCCATTTACTAGACCTTATATAGTAGAACTAAATAATGGTAGTTTGACTCCTCAGAAATATATACTGCAATCAGAGCAATACCAAGGTGACGAGGGCTCAGAGGGTGTTTCGAAGCTTCACTTGTTAGATATAAATGGTAATTTCATCAGCTCTCCTAATGGAGCTATACCTTCGTTCGTAGGTGATAGCAACCACTTCTGGTCTATCGCCGTTGGAGATATAGATGGTACAAGTAATGAATGGCTACCTTTCTTTCCTAATAATCCCGGTAAAGAAATAATCGCTACACAGAGCTCTAGAAACTTTGCTCATGCTAATAGTAGAATTTTCATCCTAAAATATGATGATACTAAAATAGTAGATAAGCCGACTCCTCCTAATACACAGCTATTCCCGTTCGATACTATCGCAGCAGCGAGAATAAACGGACGTGTAGTAGCAGTTAATGATTTGGATAATGCCCCAGATGAGAAAGAAGAAATAGTAATTGTAGATGGCTCGAAGGTAATGGTATTAGGTCTAAGACAATACGAAGACCCAATGTACAGAGCCGGCAACCCTATGGATACGCTCTACTACAAGGATTTTGATAAAGAAGATATATACGCTGTAGAAGTTGCTGATATGGATGGTGATGGTCTGAATGACCTAGTAGTCACTACGTTCAAGGCAACTTACATTATTGGAACTCCACTAAAAAATGTTCTTACACTACTAGAACCGACTATTCAGATGACTCCTCCGCAAGAGTATTGCCCTGGGGATAGTATAGAACTAGTTTGGGAAAATAAAATATTAGGTATTGGAACTTTAGATATTGACTTCGTGGACATTACTGATACGACTGCAATAGACACAATGGTCGTTAGAACTCTAGTCCCCAATGATAAAGATACTGTTACAACTATTGTAGCTCTTGATAGTGCATTTATCGGGAAAACGGGATACTTCATTATAAAAAGTACAATAGAGCCAGATGAATTAAGAGATTCATCTGCAACTATTAGCATATTAGATTTTGCATTAACTAACTTTATGATGTCTGATACAGTGATAACTGTAGGGGATATGTTCACATTCGGTGGTGAGATTAATTGCTTTGATTCTGTAGTCGTCGAGAGTCGGTTCCTTGATTCTACTTGGCAATATCTTGCAACAATAGATACAGTTAATGTGCCTATCTTCGGATATATGGATACTATACCGTGTTTGCCAATATTCAGCTGCGATGCGAATGATTTAGACAGCATGTATCACTACAAGATTACTGCTTACAAGAGCACTTATAGCAAAGAAATGATGGAGTTCTCAATTAAAGTGAGACCTGCTCCGTTCCCAATTAAAATAGAAGTAGAAAATACAGCTGACCCAACTCAGAGATTCTATTGGGACCCAATGGACTTTAATTATCCATGTGATACTATTAGTATAATGAAAAGCTATAACAATGGACTTAGTTTTACGTTAGAAAGTAAAGTAAGTCTGTCGTCTATGAGTTACAGTTGGCAAATACCATTGGATGCACCAGACGATGTTGTGTTCAGATTTTGCTGCGAAAGTTCTTGTATGAGGACTGATACTTTGCTAACGGACATAGAGCCAAACTACATAAACATAGTAGCTCCGAACCCATTCGACCCAAGTAGAGAAGAAGTTAAGTTCGTATATAAAGTACCGAAATCGGGTGACATAACAATAAAAATATTAGACGAATCGAATAGAGAAGTAGTAACCATTGCTGATAAGCAATTTAGGGATGAATCACTCGCACATGTTGATACGTGGAATGGCAGGATGCCAAGCGGAGACTTTGTTGCAAATGGATTATATTATTTATATATAGAATTCCCCGATGGGAAACGTGAATTTTACCCAATATATGTAAGAAGATAAATCAAATAATAGGTTTGCAATGAGAATTTTAATAATCGAAGACGAAATAAAGATAGCAACGTTCATGAAGAACGGCTTGAAACAAGAAAGGTATGAAGTAGATCTAGAAACAAACGGTCGTGAGGGTTTGGAACTAGCTATGAACACACAGTATGACCTAATACTATTGGACGTAATGCTACCCGGTATGAACGGTATAGACATACTAAAGGAGTTAAGAGCAAATAACTATAACGTACCAGTTATTCTCATTTCAGCATTAGACTCTACAGAAGATAGAGTGAATGGCTTAGATTTCGGTGCCGATGATTATATCTCAAAACCATTTAGCTTTGATGAATTAGCTGCACGTATTAGGGCGATATTACGAAGAACTCAGAAACACAAATCAACCAAATTACATGCAGGCGAAGTTACTCTTGATACTGTAACTCACCTTGCTTACAGAGACAACAAGGAAATAGAGCTAACTACAAAAGAGTACTCGTTACTAATGTTCCTAATGTTGCACAAAAATAAAGTGCTTACTAGAAACTCTATTACCCAGAATGTATGGAGAGAAGATATAGACAAAGATTCGAATGTAATCGATGTTTATGTTAAAAAACTTAGAAGCAAAATAGAGAAGAAAGGAACAAGACCAACTATACAGAGCATTCGCTCAGTCGGTTATCGACTAAGAGACGACTCTGCTTTGGAAGAGTTCAAAAACAAAGACAATAAAGATAATTAATACTAAAAAGCCATCACTACAGATGGCTTTTTTGATTTTATGTTTGGCTGTTAGATTGAGAATTCTGTGAGTTGAAAAGTAGAGGGGTATTGCTTGTGCTGAGTGAAACCAGTTACTCTGAACGAAGTTATGAGTCCAGAAAAATAATTCTTAAAGCTATAAAAAAGGCTGTCCTTTTTCAAAGACAGCCCTTTCGTTTCTATTTACCAGCTATATTGGAGGTATTGCTGATAAATTTAAAACTATTAATTTTGTTTCCCGCCCAGTGGTACCGATAAGCCAACATTCACACCAATACTACGAGTATATATCTCATCTGTGAAATCTAAAATACCATCGGAATTATCAAGATTTGTTAGACCGTGATTATAAGACAATTGTCCGAATAGCGAAATATTATCTAACTCGATTTCTAACCCAGCACCAAAAACAAGTGACAGTTCAAAATTCTTAGTATCATTTGTTATGTCAACTTCTTCACCATCACCATCAAGGTACGTAGAGTTAAGTTGAAACCCTAGACTAGGGCCAGCCATTACGTAAGGTTTTATCATACCAGCATCAAAATTCAATCTAATCAGAATTGGTACCTCAAGATAATCGGCACTATACTCTGTGTAATCTAGGAAGTCGAAATCAGCTTTTGCGTTCCCACCCTTTTGCATATACATAGGTGTTACTTGCAAGCTAAGTATATCATTGGCATGTATATTCGTAAATAAGCCAAAGCCAAAAGTAGTTCGACCTTCAACTTCAAAATCTTCAGCTGGTTCTAATTTTATACTTGAAGAATTTACTCCACCAATTACTCCAAAATCTACTTCACTTTGCGATTTGTAGCTTATTAGGAGAAATGCTACACTAATAATTAATACTGTTTTTTTCATTTGTTTATCCTTTAAGTTGAATTAATATATTTTTTTAGTCTTTGCCTAATGGTACTGAAACTCCTGCAAATACGGCTATTCCGCGAGTATATAATTTATCAATAAACTCTATATTCCCATCGTTATTCAAATCACTCATCCCATAAGCATAAGTGAATTGACCAAATAGTGAAAGTCCTTCTAACTCAAGTTCCAATCCACCACCAAATTGCAATGAAAAGTCCATACTGCTTAATTTATCAGACATTTCGACTCCATCAGAAGTAACAGTAGAGTTCAGCTGGAAACCGAGACTTGGACCTAATAATACATAAGGATTTAATACACCCAAATCAAAGTTACCTCTTGCTAATACTGGTATTTCGAAATAATCTGCAGTAAATTCAGAAAACTTTAGATTATCACCGTGTCCACCTTTTTGTATGTACATAGGTGTGATTTGTAAACTTAGAAATTCATTAGCTTGGAAATTTGTAAATAAACCAATAGCTAACGCAGAGCGATTTTCGGAAGTTATATTTTCAGATGATTCCAAATCGACTGATGCAAAATTTGCACCTAACATACCACCCAAATCCACTTCGCCATGTGCCTTGTAGCTCATAGACATTAGTACAAGTCCGATAACAACTAAAATCTTTTTCATATAAACTCCTTTGATTATTGTAAATAATACATAACATATACGATAATAATTATTGAACGGATTTTTAGAAGTAGATTAAAGCTTGACATTTTTCTTTGATTGGAACTGTAATCGTATAGACGTATTGCATACGTCTCAAAACCCCAGCAAGTCACTATAATTTGTAACAATTGGTTGTACAATAAATTGAAGTTCTGTAACCTGTAGGTTATACCCGAGGGAAAGATAGAAACTCTATACCTACTCTGGCTCTACGTGTATTAGCACATCAGAGATTTCAGGTATCTGTCTTTGCAGTTCATTTTTTAGATTGTGAGCAATATCGTGTCCTTCGCGAACGCTGATGTTTCCATCTACTATTAGGTGCAAATCTACGTGATAGGTCAAACCCATCTTCCGAACGAAGCATTTTTCTGTGTCAACTACGCCCTCGACTGTTGCAGATATGCGGCGAACATCTTCTACGAATTCGTCATATATATGCTCGTCCATAATCTCGCTGAGTGCTGGCCTGAATATAAGATAAGCATTATAAACTATAAACCCAGAAGCAAGCAAAGCCGCCCAATCGTCTGCTGTTTCATAGCCCTCACCTAAGAATATAGAAACCGAAATACCGATGAATGCTATAAGCGAAGTTATTGCGTCGCTACGGTGATGCCACGCATCAGCTTTGAGCGAGGTGCTATTTGTTTCGTCACCTTTACGCGAGACTATTCGGTAGAATGTCTCTTTCCATATTATAATAGCTGCGAGTATATATAGCGTAAAGCTTTCTGGTGCTACTTGTGGTGTGCTAATATTCGATATACTCTCATAAGCAATATAAGCCGCAGATATAAGCAAGAATCCAACTACAGCGAATGTAATTAGTGGCTCTGCTCTGCCGTGCCCGTAAGGGTGATTATCGTCTGGTGGCATAGAAGAATATTTGATGCCGAATAGTACTAGGCACGAGGCGAATACATCGGTTGTGGACTCAATGGCATCCGCTATTAGTGCATACGAATTACCGAAATACCCAGTCAAACCCTTGATAATAGCCAATAGTATATTACCCACTATACTTAAGTAGGTTGTTTTTATTGCTTTATCTTTATTGCTTATGTTCAATTTCTATTTGCGGATTTTCTGATATAGTAAACTAAGTTTTTTTATTATAAATAACCCACAGATACCATTACAATATGTGCAAATATATGGGCTATCATTGCGGCCTCTAAACCTTTTTTCCAGTATAGCCATCCGAATATAACCCCACCTAATGAGTTAGCAAACAAGATATAGATTAAAAGGAATGCACTTGGTTCAGAGACTGTTTGGAAGACAATTGGGAAATGCCCCAAACCGAAGACTATTGACGATACGATAATCCCTATCCAATAGACGGTAGGGGAGAGTGAGTTGAATGCCTTAGAGGCAAGCCAAACTACCAATGTCATTAGCCCAAATCTCATTAGTATTTCTTCAGTTATTCCACCGTAAAGGAAACGGTTGGCTAATGTTACTTGCAGATTATTACTTATCTCTACCAATTCAGAAGGTAGATAAGGAGTGAAAATTAAATTAGAAAGAGTTAGTAGTACCCCTGCAATTACGCCACCTATTATACCGAATTTGAGTATTGAATTTTGATTGAAATGCTTATGTTTTGCGACAAATGATTTTATTATAGGAGCATCTAGACTCACTTTATCGTGCAAGAATGTGCCGAATAAAACTGCAATAATTAAGAATAAAGTTGGGTTTATTAAAAGTAGAAATTTGATTTGAGTAGGGCTGAACTTATCTTTGAGCATACTAGCTACGGTTTCTGGTAATGTTATCTCCATAGTAAGTAGGGATAATATGCCTACCATCCCTAGTATAAATACTAGTAATCCAAATAGTAATCGTTCTTTATTCTGTGTCATAATCATATTATCTTGTTGGTTTCGATTCATAATCTCAAATTAACTTATATAGCTTAGAATTAGTTTAATACATTAAAAAAAAGAGGAATACTATTTTACTAATATTCCTCTTATAAGATTTTAGACTTTTGTCTCGTTACTCTTTGTTATTACTTCTTTCCCAGCTTATCACACCAGAATCAGTAGAAACATTTGAAACTTCGAACCAGCCAAGGGCTTTGCTGCCATTGCTGTTCTCGTTCTTAATATTAGTTGGTAGATTCGTTGGCGGCTTAGCGAATAGTCCACCATTGTTCAATTGGTCTTGCATTATAGTCAAGAAATCAGCGAAGTCCAGCGATATGCTGTAAAGTTTAACACCAACCGTCTCGCCAACCTCTGCAAATTCTTCTCCATCTGGTGGGCCTGCGAAGCTACCACCCGGTGAGATTGCTCCACGGATAGGTAATATGAATGGGATATCGTCAGTTTTTGCTCCTCTTCCAGTCGAGCCATCATAAGCTATTGTCAATCGAGTAGATTTGGTATTGAGTTTGCCATTTCTTGTGCCTCTAACCCAATATGCGTCTCCCAATCCGGGATTATCATAAGCCCAGAATTGCACCGCCCATATAGAATCTACATCACCGAAAGGTAATTTCTCGCGTGCCCAAGCTATAGAGTCGATTGGTGGTACTTGTCGAACAGTGCTGTTAGATGTAAATACTTCATTGTTGTATGTTATCCTTAGGAAGTACTCTCTGCCTACTACAAGGTTGGCTAATGATGAATCTAATTCATATTTACCATCTGTGTCTGGTGCTTTGAAAGTATAATTATTGCCGTCGCTATCCGTTAGCTCTACTAGTGCCGTTGTAATCGGTGCAACAGAAGACGCGTCGAAATAGTCACCCGATAAAGTCAAACGAACGTATTGCGGTTCATCCAAATTAGTGAGTACTGCATCGACCGTCAGTTGTGGCTTGCCTTCTTCCAAATCTACATCTATCACATCTTCGCAAGAAGCGAATAGCATTGCCGAAAGTAGTATTAATATTAATTTTTTCATATTATTCATTTATTAGTTTATCTACATCAAAATTGAAATTATAAGAGATAGCCGGAACTATCGTGCCGAACACAGCGAATCGTACTGCTTCCGTTTGTCTAGGATTGTCTTCGTTATTTCTGAAATATACCGAGTAAGGATTCTTTCTATTATAAACATTGTATATAGAGAACACCCATTTGCCAGACCACCAATCGTCTGGATCATCCTCTGGGTCATAAGTCACAGATAGATCCAATCTATGAGTCATTGGTATTACAACATTATTTCTAGAACCACCTTCATTATGCGGTATATAGTATCCTTGCCAATCGAAACCATTAGTTGGGAAAGTACCCGGCGTTCCCGACGAAAGGACGAAATTAGCCGATAAGCTCCATGTCGGAGATAAATCGTAGAACCCAACTATACTTAAGTTGTGCGTTCTATTGAATCTCGCGGGGAACCAATCGTCATTGTTTATACCTTCTACAAGCCTTTCAGTTCTAGCTAATGTGTAGCTTATCCAGCCTGTTAGGTCGCCTCTGTTTTTCTTTATATAGAATTCTGCTCCATAAGCTCTCCCATCTCCACTAAGTAAATCTGCTTCCAGCTCTTCATTTAGTAGTAAATCGGCTCCGCTTATATACTCAATCTGATTAGTCATATCCTTATAGTAAACTTCTACTGAAGTCTCCCACATATTGTCATCGAAGTTTTTGAAATACCCTAATGCCACTTGGTCAGCTATTTCTGGCTTAATATTATTCGTCGTTGGTGTCCACACATCTAAAGGAGACGAAGCTGCCGTATTAGATATTAAGTGAACATATTGTGCCATTCTGTTATAACTAGCTTTTACTGAGCTTTCTTCATTGATTTGGTACTTAACAGAGAAACGTGGTTCGAAGTTCAGGTAGTCTGCTATACTAGCAAAATCGTCAAATTCTTCTGTACTAACCAATGGCTTAGATATACCTACGGTTGTATCACCATAGTAATAAGCTGTCCCTGGACCAAGGTAGCTATAGTAAGAAGCACGTAATCCGTATTTGAAAGAGAAATTATCCGAGGCATCTATTTCTTGACCTATGTAAGCGGCTAATTGTCCAGCCAACTGGTCATCTAATTTAACAGGAGTCGATATACCATCAGTTTTACCAAGAGCATTACCAGGTACAAAATTATAGTGTAACGCTTCTATCCCGAAGTCAATATTGTTCTTAGGACTAAAGAAATATTCCAAATCATATTTAACAGATTGAGTTACTATGTTCGCTTGCCATTTGAAAGACTCTTGATCATCTTCACCAAACTGCAATTTATAGTCATAGTTACTGTAATAATATGTTAGGTTTGAGAATAGTTTGTCACTAAATAAGTGATTCCATCTGGTGGTGAAAGTCTCGCTCCCCCAATCAAATCCGAATCCTGCACCGAATACATCTCTACCGAAATATCCCGAAGCGAAAACAGTGTTATTTTCATCTACTTTCCAGTTAGTCTTTGCTGTCAAATCATAGAAATAGAATTTGCTATCCTTCAATCCTTCATCTAAAAATGGCTTTGCTAGTACATCTATGTACGATCTACGAGCAGCTACAAGGAATGAAAGCTTATCTTCTATGATAGGGCCTTCTATAGCCAAGCGGCTGAATATTGCCCCGACACCACCATCTATATTGAATTTTCTGCTATTACCTTCTTTCAATCTCACATCTAATATAGAAGCTAGACGTCCACCGTAAGCGGCAGGAATACCACCTTTAATTAGCTTCACATCTTTTACAGCATCCGGATTGAATACTGAAAAGAACCCGAATAAATGCGAAGAATTATAAACGGGTGATTCATCTAAAAGTACTAAGTTTTGGTCTATACCTCCACCACGAACGTTGAATCCTGTAGAACCTTCACCTACCGAAGCAACACCGGGCAGTAATTGGATTGATCTTACAACGTCTGTTTCACCAAGTAGTGCTGGCATACGTGTTAATGTCTGTGCACTTAGCTCCATAGTACTCATCTCAATAGATGCTACATTTTTGTTTGCTTTTTCTGCAGTTACTAGTACTTCATCCGATAATATATCCAATGTGCCTAATTCTATATTAAGCTTAGTATCTTTATCTAGGTCAATTGTTTTTTCTGACTTCTCGAATCCGATGTATGATGCTGTAGCAATGTATTTTCCTTTCGGTAGTGTGAGGGAGTAGAAGCCGTAAGCGTTAGTAACTGCTCCGAGTTTTGTATCTTTGATGCTGATAGTTGCTCCTATCAAACTTTCCCCTGATGATTTATCTTTAATATAACCACTTAGTGTATATTCTTCTTGCGAGAATAGATTCAGAAATGATATCATTAAAAATAAAAGAATTATTCGTTTCATTGATCTCTTTATTTGTTGAATATTTTTTCTCCATTGACGCTAAGCTTTTGAATTTGGTTTAACAAACAACTAATTTTATTTATTAAAATATCTAATGTCAAGTATAATGAGTATCCCATTATCTAATAAAGTCGTTTGGCACAAGTCTTGATAGCATATAAGTATGAAAAATCTAATACTATATATAATTGCTCTAGCGGTTATAACGATTTCTGCTACTTCGCAAACTCTTAGAATAGAGAGAACCGATGTAGATACTGCTAGACACGGACATGTAACTGCTAATTTCAAATTCGGAATTGATGTTTACATAGATGAAATAGAAAATGTAAATAGTGCTTCGTTCCAATTACAATGGAATTTTGGTGATTATGTTCACTTCTCTGGATATAAAATCGGGGATTTTGGCGATAATGGTACAGTTTATATCACTAAGCCAAAACCAATTGTTGGTACAGGCGATAAGTTTATGAACGTAGGTATTTTCTCAGGTACTACAGTCGGTGAAAATGAATTTGACAGTCCAAAAATACTACATCTGGAATTTGCAGTATCCAATGATATACCGAATAGAGAATCATTAGTCTTTACTTTTGTGAATTTCTTTGCAACAGCATTTATTGATAGTAGCCAAACGAACGTAGAAGTCACAAGCGAACAGTTGGAGCTTAACATACATAGCTTCATCAACGTATGGCCAGGCGATAGTAATAATGACGGATTAGTAGATACGAGAGATTATAATCAGATTGGTCTTTATTTCGAAGGGAATTCTATCCAAAACGATGGAAGAACTTTCAAACGTAAGAACTCAACTATTATGTGGACTGGACAGAAAGTACTAGTCTGGGATAATGCTGATGCTACTTTCGCTGATTGCGATGGTGACGGTGTTATAACTGTAGCAGATGGTATGGTAGTATTTCATAATGATACAAAAACTCATACTGAAGGTACTGGTTTAACTGGTGAAAGTACTGTTGCTCCTCTCGCTGCAAGGATAGAAGAATCGCAATATAGAAAAATTCCAATATTCAGTTCGGTGACTAATAACTATAGAGCAATGACAGCAAAAGCTGATTTGCCTGATGGGCTAAATGTCAGAGCTGTAATTGCTGGAGATTTATTTGAAGGTACGAATGCTCATATTATTAAGACTATAAATGAAGATAAGCTAGAATTCACAATTGGTAGTTTCGAAAGAGATTTTGAGATAAATAAATCAGGGATTATAGCATATCTATTGGTTGAAGATGATGTGGAGCTAACGAAAGCCATTATAGTAGAAGATGCTACTATTCTTAATAATGATAATAAATTGATCCCAGTTAGTATAACTACAGATGTAGATGCTTCCGATTCAGATGATATAGCAGTAGCTATTGATGCTAATGATATTCTTATCACTATCCCTCAGTTAGCAAATGAAGTCAAGTTATACAACATAAATGGACGATTAGTAAAGCAATCCAACATCAAATCGAATACTTATACTTTCCAAAATGATTTGGAATCTGGAACTTACTTATTATTAATTGAAAATGATAAAGTATCTATAAAGACAATACAAATTCTAAAGTGATTAATATTGAACAATATGCTGTGTGATAAAGCAGCGTAAAAAGGAAGAATGCCGTAAGAAGCCCTGTTTATCGGGGCTTTTTTTATTTGGCACATCAATTGTATCATATATAACAAAGGAAGCTAATATTCAGGATGAACTATTTTTTTCGATATATAATTGCCATTGCGGTATTCTTTGTGCTCTCAGCCACTATGGTAGAGAAAGCATCTGCTCAACAGAATCAACCACAAGGCATATCACTCCCTAAACTTTCCGTTAGTGTTGACGGCTCCAATGATAAGAATGATTTAGTATTGACTTTGCAGATACTTGGTGTAGTCACCGTATTGGCTTTGGCACCCTCTATTCTTATTATGATGACCTGCTTTACTCGGATAATTGTCGTGTTCAGTTTTCTGAAACAGGCATTGGGTACTCACTCGCAACCACCGAATCAGCTATTAACAGGACTAGCGTTGTTCCTTACATTCTTCGTTATGCAGCCCGTCATGGACGAGGCAAACGAAAAGGGGATACAACCCTATATGGCAGACCAAATAACTCAAGACGAAGCTTTAGATGCCGTTATACTCCCTTTCAGAAATTTCATGCTAAAGCATACAAGGGAAGAAGACTTAGGCCTATTCATAAAGCTGAGCGGTAAAGACAAGCCAAATGATATTTCAGAAGTATCAACTTGGAGTGTGATTCCAGCATTTGCTATTAGTGAACTCAAAACAGCATTCCAAATTGGGTTTTTGCTATTCATACCGTTCCTTGTGCTCGATATGATAATAGCCAGTATATTGATGTCACTAGGTATGTTCCTATTGCCACCGCAATTAATATCGCTACCGATTAAAATATTGCTGTTCATATTAGTAGATGGGTGGTATTTGGTGATAGATTCTCTCATGAAAAGTATAATGCAACAATAGGTGAAATGATGACAGATCAGATGGTAACGGAAATAGCGGGAAAGGCATTTTACTATATTATGATAGTAAGTGGTCCTATTCTATTAGTCTCATTAGTTGTTGGTTTGATTATTTCAATCTTCCAAGCCGCTACGTCTATTTCAGAACAAACATTAACATTCGTACCAAAGGTAATAACTGTATTTCTAGTTACTATATTGATATTCCCATTTATGATTTCTAGTATGAAGACATTTACAATAGAGATGTTTTCAATGATAGAAAAAATGGGTCCGTAGGTAATTAATCTATGTTAGATTCACTCACACTCTTCTATCTAGAAGGAAAGTTTGTCATAGGTCTGCTTATACTCGTTCGTGTAAGTGGTCTTTTTACGACTGGTCCCTTCTTCAAAAATTCTGCTATAGTACCGCAGATGAAGATATTCCTAATCTTACTACTCTCTGTGGTTATAACTTCTGCGTTTTGGCAAGAGCAACCCACTATTGGGCTCAATGTATTCAACCTAGTTATGCTTGTTATCAAAGAATTTATGGTTGGCGCTTTACTCGGCTTCGTATCTAACATACCATTCATGGCGGCTAGGTTCGCAGGTGGGCTAATAGATATGGAAATGGGTTATCAGACTGGTGCACTTTTCGACAGAGAGGCATCCACACCAACGCTTGTAGGTGAGTTCAATGAGCTAATATTGCTAATGCTCTTTCTGATAATGAACGGACATCATTTCCTGATAGAAGGAATTTACTACAGCTTCAAAGTGCTGCCGCTAGATACTATGGTATTCACACAAACAACTTTCGATATTATTAGTGCAACAGGAGTTTCAATATTTATACTAGCCGTCAAACTTGCGTCACCCTTATTAATAGCACTATTCCTAACTAACTTGGGATTAGCGCTATTAGCAAGAGTAGCACCGCAAACTAACGTATTCGTACTGAGTTTCCAGATGAAGGTAATGGTGGGTTTGATTATGCTAACTGTATCATTGCCAGCATTCGTTATGATTAGCAAAAATGCACTTACGGTTGTGCAAGGTGACTTTCTAGATGTACTTATTTCTCTGAATCCTATGAGGGTGCCCTAATGGCTGAGAATAAGGAAGGCCAAGAAAAGACCGAGTCCGCAACCCCCAAGCGGCTCCAAGAGGCAAAAGAAAAGGGGCAGGTATCCAAAAGTACCGATATAACTACTTCCGTTATGCTACTAATAGGTGGTATGTCGCTATTCGTAGTTGGTGCTAATATTTACCCCCAAATAATAAGGTTCTTCGACTATTCTTTCCGTAATTCGTGGAGTATCAAGCTAACCGAAGACAATATTCTGAAAATGTATCCCGATTTGATTACATTTATTGCCTCGCTTATTCTACCACTTTTAGTACTCTTCTTTTTCCTTATACTTGCTGCCGAGATAAGCCAAGTGGGGCTAACAGTAGCCACTAAGAAATGGACTGACCCCGAAACTTATAAAAAAATCTTCAAAATTGGCTCAGGTTTGAAGCGTATATTCTTTAGCTCTCAATCATTTTTTGAGCTTCTGAAAAGTGTCGCGAAAGTATTGCTATTGGGTTCAGTGATTATGTGGATAGTATATGATGACTTAGAAGCCATAGTAACTATACCACTACAGAACTACACAGCACTGATAGAGATGATGGCAGATATGAGTTTCAAGATAATACTAGCCGTCGGTTTAGTCTATATTGTAATTGCCGTAAGTGATTTGATGTTCCAGAAATGGAAACACAAAGAAGATATGAAGATGACCAAGCAAGAAGTAAAAGATGAAACGAAGCAATCCGAGGGTGATCCGCATTTGAAAGGAAAGCTAAAAGGTTTGATTCGCTCACGATTCCGTAAGATGATGATTCAGAACGTAGCAGAAGCAGACGTTGTAATAACTAACCCAACTCACTTTGCTGTTGCACTCAAGTATGACAATAAGAACATGGGTGCACCAAGAGTAGTAGCCAAAGGGGCCGACTTCCTAGCAGCAAGAATCAGAGACGTAGCAAGGGAAAACGGAGTGGAGATAATAGAAGACCCACCATTAGCACGTACACTCTTTTTCAATGTAGAAATAGATATGGAAGTCCCAGAAAACCTATACAAAGCCGTAGCCCAAGTATTGGCTTATGTATTCTCACTGAAAGGTAAGAGGGGATAGGTAGTCTGTAGTCACGTCACTTGAGACCGTCACTGAGTCTGAGAAGTGGAACGAAGAGTCCAGGAAACAAATCTTGCTGTTGGCTTCAGCCAACGTATGAAAGTAGGAACAAAACTAAATCGACTTCAAGTCCCATTTTAACCAATCCGTTAGGGGTATTATTAGGGTTAGTCAATATATCCGATTAGCCACATAGTGGCGATATATCTGTAGTCTAGCCCATCTACAACACCAGTAAGCCCCGTAGGGGTGGCATAATAAAATACATGCATAAATTATATTTGGTAATACTAAAAGAAATTATATCGCCCCGCTGGGGCTTTGGTCAGAACGTTTATAAAATTGCTACAGATATTAAGCCCCGCTGGGGCTAGTCCACTTATGCCTTCGGCTTGACAAATCCTTTTTAAAAAGAGGGAAATGTCTCCTTCTCCATACCGTTGTAATCTTAACCATAGTTGCCGATAGAGGCATACGCCCCACATGGTAATTCCATTCCACACGGGAAGTAACTGTTCAAATTACGAATTTCTGCGGTAAAAGTCCAACTGCTAACCTATGCAAGGTCTCTATTTTTCCATTAGGCCAATCTTATCTTTACTAAACAATAGTTGAAAAGAAAGACATAATAAAAATAATAGGAAGTTGATCCCTAATACTGGAATCCATGCCAGCAATGTTAGGATTCCTAGAATAGAAACTAGAAAAAATTTTAGTTGAATTCTTAACTTAAAATTACTCTTATTGAAAATTATAGATATTAAAACAAGTATAGCTAAATAAGCATAACTACTGTATTTAATTG
>JBLWYD010000030.1:0-36910 GCA_048267165.1 Bacteroidota bacterium | reverse complement strand
TGATTTGAGATGGCTTGACAGAATTGTAATAGAAGAAATTTAAAAAATCTAAGGTATTAATATGTCCTCTACATTAAAAAATGGTTTACCTATTTCGGTAGGTTTAGATATCGGAACTTCTAAAGTTTGTGCTTTAGTTACTTCACCTGATCCAAGTAACAACACACTTAAGATATTAGGTATAGGTATAGCTGAAAGCGAAGGCTTGAATAGAGGCGTAGTCGTTAATATTGAAAAGACAATTAGAAGTATTAAAAGAGTTATCGAACAAGCTGAAGAACAATCGGGCATCAAGATAACAGAAGTAACTGTAGGGATAGCTGGCGACCACATAGAGGCAATTAGAACTCGTGGTATAATAGGTATATCAAACAGTGAACAAGAAATCACTCAAAGTGATGTAGATAGATTATTGAAAGATGCTAGTAAGATAGCAATCCCATCTGAAAGAAAAATATTACATGTCATTCCTCAAGATTTTATTATTGATGGCCAAGATGGTATAACAGATCCAATTGGTATGTCTGGAATCCGTATGGAAGCGAATGTAAATATTATCACTGGTCTTAAAACTGCCATTAATAATATATATAGATGCGTAGAAAGATTAGACATCAAAGTTAAGGATGTTATCCTAGAACCTATAGCAAGTAGCAAATCAGTACTATTAGATGCTGAAAAGGAAATAGGTGTTGCTATAGTTGATATCGGTGGTGGTACTACTGACGTTGCTATATTCGAAGAAGGTATCTACAGATTCACTTCTGTATTTGCATTAGCTGGTAAGCACGTTACTAATGACATCAGAAAAGTATTAGGCATAGTAACGAATCAAGCAGAAAAAATAAAAAGAGATTACGGTCATTGCCACAGTGATTCGATTATGAAAGACGAAGTCTTCATGGTACCGGGTATTGGTGGTCGTAAACCGATGGAAATTCAAAAATCTCAGTTATGTGAGATAATCCAACCTAGAATGCAAGAGTTATTCGAGTTTGCATTAGCAGAGATTAATCGTTCAGGTTATGCTCATAACCTTGGTGCTGGTATCGTTATAACTGGTGGTACAGCATTGCTAAATGGTACTGAAGAACTTGCTAAAGAAGTATTCGGAATGCCGGTAAAGATTGGTATCCCAACGAACTTATCATATAGCGGTTTGGCTCCTGAAGTGGGAAGTCCTGTGTATTCGACAGCAGTAGGTTTAGCATTGAATGGTATTGGTGATATAAATTCATTCGAAATAGAAGATTTGACAGTTGAAGTTGAAGACGAAGAAGAGATGATGGTCGAATCACTTGAAGTTGAGAACGTAGAAAAAGCAGTTAAAGTAAAAGACAATGCAGTTAAAGATTTCTTTGCAAAGAAAGTAGCTAAAAAGGAAGTAAAAGAAAAAGCAGAGAAAAAGGGAAAGACTGTGACTAGTGCAGTTAGTAAGATTAAGCGATTTATAGAAGAATTATAAAATAAATTAAATTTTAAATTTTTGGGGGCATCCAGATGATATCATTAGATACACATTCACAAGAAAAGAACGCCAGAATCAAAGTCATCGGCGTCGGTGGTGGTGGTGGTAATGCTATAAACAACATGATTGAAAAAGGACTTCAAGGTGTTGATTTTATAGTAGCTAACACTGATAACCAAGCATTAGACTACAATAGAGCTGATATAAGAATTCAGCTAGGTAAGCAAAAGACAAAAGGTCTTGGTGCAGGAGCTGATCCGACAATTGGCAAGAATTCAGTAGAAGAAAGTATTGAAGATATTAAAAAGATGTTAGACAAAGCGGATATGGTATTCATAACTGCTGGTATGGGTGGTGGAACAGGTACAGGTGGCGCTCCAGAGATTGCTAAAATAGCTCGATCAATGGATGCACTTACTGTAGCTATAGTAACTACTCCTTTCCATTGGGAAGGCAAAAGAAGAATGGAAGTAGCTGAGAAATGGATTGCAGAACTAAGACAAAATGTTGATGCCCTAATCGTAATCCCAAATCAGAAATTACTAGAAATCATAGACAAGAAAACAAGTTTCAAAGAAGCATTCCTAACTGTAGATGAGATACTATATAACGCGACAAGAGGTATCTCTGATATTATCTCTCAACATGGTGTTGTAAATGTTGATTTCGCTGATGTTAGAACAGTAATGAAAGACATGGGCGATGCTCTAATGGGTATCGGGGTAGCTACTGGTGATAATAGAGCTATAGAAGCAACAGAAAAAGCTATCAAATCTCCATTGTTAGACGGTATTTCTATAGAAGGCTCAAAAGGTGTACTAGTGAATATAACTGGTGGAAGTGATTTGACAATGTACGAAGTATCAGAAGCTGTACAAATAGTTGAATCAGCAGCTGGACCGAATGCTAATATCATCCACGGAGTTGTTTACAACGACGAATTGGAAGGTGAAATAATGGTTACTGTAGTTGCTACTGGATTCAATAAAGATAAAGAAGTCAGCAAAACAGAAGAGAACAACCAAGCTGAAAAAAGAATGAACCAAGAGATTAAAACTAGCTTTCTAAGTGCAAAGACTATGGATAGCGGCCCAAAGGGGGTAACCCAGCTGAAAAACTATGATGAGCCTACTTTCCTTAGAAATAAAAGTGAAGTAAAAGATGTAGTTACAAGTAAGCTTGGGAATGCATTCGAATCAAAAAGAATAGAACTACACAATGGAAATAAGGAAACAAAAACTGTAGAAGACAAGGTAATTGAAAAGATAAAAGAAGACAATTACTCTATGTACGAAAGACCAGCATTCATCAGAAAGATGATGATGGAATAAGAAAATTTCTCACCTCGTAAAGCACTCGCTTGAATTATGACACACAGAACCTGGCTGCCAAGCCGGGTTTTTTTATTTATATTCTATTTTATAGAACTTCTTCCAGTTAGCAAGTTTACCTAAATCAAGCTTATTTTCTTTCAGCAAAATAAATGAGACATTTTCAACTTTGATAGTATCGCCTACCTTAGTATTCTGATTATATATGGCAGACAATTCCGATTCATTTAAATAATTTCTATATTTAACTGCGTCATTGGCAATCCAATAATCAGGTCTAAACTCACGTATAAATTCAATCATCTTTGATGTTCTAAGGTATGGTGCCACCTTACCATCAATTATTCCATCAAGACTTAGTATAAGTAAATCATCACGCATATAGTATTTATTCTGAACTTCATAGGATAAAACTAAGCTATTAAGTGGCATTTCAGTATTAATATATTCGACTAGTTCTTTTTCTGCAATTTGTTCAAAACTGAAACCATTATAGTATTTATAGACTTTAGCACTAATCAGCAGGAATAGAAATACAAGTATTGCTAAAAGCACCATTTTCAATTTTGGTCCAATAGTCTTCAAGTCTTTATAATTTGTTGCTACGGAAAAAGTGAGTAAGATAAATATTGGTACTAAGTATCTATCCGGATTCTCATCTATTGGCTTCACCACCGAAAAGACTATTATATAAATTAGAGTACTCACTATAGATATAACAGTAATTTTATTATAATTCCTTTTACTTAATAATAGCAATACAAGGAAGGCAGATGGAAACGCAATAACAGCTAAGATTGATGACAAGGAGTAATGCAATCCTAACAAACTGTTCGTACCTTCAGATAAAGCAAAGCTTCTACAATAAGAAGATGAGGAATAAGTTCCTGTCAATGAATATGAAAATAGTATATAAATAGAAAATGGAAGAATGGATATAAACAGTTTAAGTAAATCAGATTTTAGGTTTAAGTCTTTTTTTAATAACAAATAGCCATAGGTTACAATTACTATAACTATCGCATCGGGTCTTATAAGCGGTAATAACATAAACGAGATGAAAATATATTTCTTATTATCTTCAATAACCCCTATTATTAGCAATGGTATAGCTAGTAATAGTAAACTCACTTCATAACTCATAATCCCAAAAATCAAAGTATAGTAAGATACTATAGAGTATAACAATAGTATAAATAGAGTTGATTTGCTTATTCTCTTTAAACTATAAACTAGAAAGAGATGAGTCGTAAGTGTCACTATTAGGGAAAAGACCTTTGCGAAAACTACATTATTACTAAAGAAAAATGGAATTGAAAGTAGGATAGCCCACAAGGGTGAAGTAGCACCAGATGAGAATTCACCAGTGTTATAAGTCAAAAACTCTCCATTGGAAATATTCTTAGAGAATATATAATAGATACTCGGGTCACCAAGATAACTATTCAAAAGAAGAATACCAGCTAATAATACAATTGTAAATACTACATAATACTCAATACTGATTCTATTGAAGATCATCTCCCCTTCCCCTATTCAAATTTTCCATAGCTGTAAAAGTCCAGTATTTGGTTGATGCCGTAGTCTTGTATTTCTTCGGCAGTTATATTTTTTTTGTTGCCGTGATCTCTTAGGTACTCTAACATACCCTGCTGTTGCCAAACATAGTCTTGTGAGAGATCAGTAAACCTTCTCGACAGTAGCCCATAAGTATTAATTGATTTGGTTGCCCAATACCACTCGAGTAGCTTTACTCTATTCTTAGTATCAGAAAGACAAAGCGACAATGGCAAAATACAATTAATGAGTATTTCTACCCTTAGTCCCTTGCCCTCATTGTAAATCTTCTGATTGACTATATCAACCAATTTATTGAATATATCTATATTAACGCCATCAATAATACTTTCTAGAAAACCATAAGCTTTCGAATTATCAAACTCATTCAAGAAATCGATAATACTATCTTCGTTATATACGGGGCGTCTTTTCTTACTCATATAACCAATTAGGAATTCTTTTAAAGTTATTAGTATTCCTTTCTTCTGACCATTTAGGTTTATATTCTTCTGAGCAATAGTAGATTTTCTTAATAATCTTAGCAATGCAAAGTGCTGTATCTCTTCATAAGAATATGAATTATCAGTTTGAACTTCAGCTGATACTTTTGTAATTTCATCTTTATCCAAGACTAATATATCGGGGTGTACCAACTCAGAGTTATCATTGAACACAAGATGGAGTATTACATTTTCATAATTCTTGTCTTGAGAGTGATTGTGATTGTTCCAATCAGCAGCATTTACATGAAATTCGGCATCTCCGACTATCACTTTTCCATTTATCATTACTGCAAAATCGAGAAAATCGGGTCCTTCATTTACATTGATTATACCGGGAGATATTATCTGAATTACCTTACCAGACTTAGTGGTGAAGCTAGTTAGAGGAATGCTCGAAAGATAGTTTCGAACAAGTTTTTGATATTCTATCTCTC
Organism: Bacteroidota bacterium; assembly: GCA_048267165.1. Taxonomy (GTDB): domain Bacteria; phylum Bacteroidota; class Ignavibacteria; order Kapaibacteriales; family UBA2268; genus PGYR01. The sequence continues at coordinate 31,614 of JBLWYD010000030.1, read as the reverse complement.
TCAATACCGTGCTTCATTTAGTTGGTTACGTAACTCTAGTGCAGCTAGTCGAATATAATCTTCGTACTTTTCTTCATTTCCCCCAGCGTAAATAATTCCTCTGGAAGAGTTAATAATAGAAGGGCCTGAGCCATTCGCTTCCATCACATCGTCGGGGCTTCCACCCTGAGCTCCAATACCAGGAATAAGAAAGTATCTATCTTTGGCTAAATCTCTAATGCTTTTTAGCTCTTCAGGGTGAGTAGCACCTACTACATATCCTAGATTATCAGCACTCCCCCACTTCATTGACTTTTCTAAAACTACTTCGTAGAGATATTTATCATCAATTTTTTCTTTCTCAAAATCGTTTGAGCCAGAGTTTGAAGTCAGACAAAGCAGAAACACCATCTTATCGGAATAGCTCAGAAAAGGGGTCACAGAGTCTTGTCCCATATAAGGACTAACAGTTATCGAATCACACTTTAGCTCTTCAAATACTGCCTTTGCGTAAGCGGCTGAGGTATTACCTATATCTCCTCTCTTCGCATCTGCTATAATATGTATATCAGCTGGTATCATTGCTACAGTTTTTTCTAATAGCTCATACCCTCTTCTTCCATATTGCTCGTAAAATGCGAAGTTAATCTTATACGACGAAACTAAATCAGAAGTACTTTCTATTATAGCATTGTTGAATTCAAGCATACCTTCTATACTTCTTTCTATTTGCTTTGGCATTTTGTCAGCAACAATGTCTAACCCAACACAAAGTACAGAGTCATTCTTCTTTTCGGCTTTTATAAGTTTTTCTATCGATTTCATAATACTATAATGATTTTAAGAAGTCTTGGTATCTTGATTTGAATAAATTATCGCCCTTAGTTGCACCAGTCGTATTCGACTCTTTTATCAGCTTGTTGATTTGGTCTAATCTGTCTTGAGGCATTGGATGAGTAGATAATAATTCCTCAAAAATAGACGAGCTTTTGTTAGTCATTATCTTCTCGAAGAAGAACTTAATACCGCCTGGATACCATTTAGTAGATTCAAGATAATGGAATGAATCCTCGTCTGCTTCTAGCTCATCACTTCTGCTATTCTTAAGTAAAGCAACACCAGTCAGTAAGTTTGCACCTAATTGCTCCAATTGACCAGCTTCATTTCCTAATACAACATTAGTTAGTACAGAAGCACCATATTGTTTTGTCATTCTCTGAGTTGAGTGTCTGTTCTCAGCATGAGCTATTTCGTGACCTAATACTCCAGCAAGTGCAGCTTCGTTATCAAGTTTCTTAAGTAATCCTGTGTAAACATATATATATCCACCCGGTGTACAGAATGCATTGATAGTCTTATCATCGTTGATTATTTCGACTTTATATGCAAATTCTTTTCTGTACTCTATTTTTGGAGACATTATGATTTGATTTATCATATTCTGCAGGTAGCTACGAGCTGCTGCATTATTGAGAATGGGGTATTGTTTGGGGTCTTTTTCAATCTCTTGTTGGACTTGCTTACCTAGCTGTATATCATCACTTACAGGGAATATATTGAACGAACATGCAACTAGAAAAACTAGTAAGAAACTCTTCACTGATATAGAACTCAATTTTTGCTTCATTATATTTTCATTATTTGTTATTAGTAAAGCTAAAATTTAATAATTTTCTTGTGAAAAACCCCACTGCTGGTGATAATTTCTATGAAATATGTACCACGTTGTAGTTCACGGAAGTCTATTTTATATTCAACAATTTCTTTATTTAATATGAAGTTCAGTTCTCTGTAGCCCTTTACATCGAATACTTGAATGGATTCTACATTACTTTTCTCTTGGAATTCGACTGTGAAATAATCCGATGTAGGGTTGGGGTAAATGGATATAACGTTATTAGCAAATTCTGTAGAATCATTGGTGTCAATAATATCAATGTCAATAGTATCAATATCGACAGTGTCAATTGAGGTAAACCCAAGTGTATCTATAATCAATGAATCGATAACTCCACTAATATCATATATAAAGTACTTACCGTTAATACTCGTAGTTATAGCTTTATCATCTTTGATTTGGTAATAGTCAAAAAGTGTGGTGTCAGTGACTTGGATTTTACTTTCATCATAAGTGGCTTTATTAAATGCAAAACTGCGCGAATCAAAATTTTTTAAAAATGTAACCAATCCTTTGTCATCTGGTAAAATAAACTCATTTTTGGTATTTACAAATATTCTTCTACAAGAAGTAGCATTACTATAATATTTTATATATCTGCCACTTGTGTAATCATCGCCATGCAGAGGCTTTATAGTATGACCATCAAACCTAACAACCTCGGAGTTAATAACAATTAATTCTTTTATATTATTTTTAGGGTTAATCGATGTAGAATATGAACTTGAGTAATGTGAAGTAGGTGAAATATTTTTGTAATTAATTGTAGTAAAAATACCTTGATTAACATAGTATGTTTTATCATATTTATAACCATAGTAGTTATCACCAGAACAATAGATTCTATTATCATTTCTATTAAATAGAATCGGATAAGTTTTAAAAGCAGAATTTTCGCCGTTCAAATCAATTAATCTTAAAGATTGAAACCCATCTATTGAATAATAAATATTCTTAGAATCCTGCTGAGTTATATATAGTTCATATGGAGAACGACTTACAATATTATTGAAAATAACTTTACTTGTATCAGAATAACTTATGACTAACCAATTCTTACCATAGTCATAAGACTTAATAATAGTACTTTTAGAACCAATTATAATAGCTTCACCACTTACAGAATAAGTAAGAGCTTTCGGTGAGAAATCTAATTTGAATTCAGATTTTTTCCAATTCAGTCCACCATTAGTTGTGTAGAATATTTCAGCTGATTCTGATACCATTATTCCTGTAAATTTATTGAAAAACTCAACCTCAACTATATTAATATTCGTTGGAAGTTTAAACTCATTAAACTTTATTTCTTCAGATCTAAGATTTGAGTTTAGTAACACTAGCGAAAGTAATATTATATTTGATTTAATATTCATACATCTCTCCAGAGCTGGTTTCTAATTGTATAGTATAAGTGCCATCAACCGGAGGAGTAATACTATTTATTTCGCCTTTAGAAAGTATTTTGTATTCTTCATCAAATAATAGAATTTGATTCTTATCAAAAACTCGAATATGAACATTATTCAAAGACTTTAATGGTTTGAAATAGAATCTCTTATCATCTCTCAAATTAAATTTTTCGAATAATGGTTTTGTATAATCTATAACATTGTCATTTGATGAAACAACGTCTGCTTTGATTTCTTGAACAAATGTCCCATCTTCTCTTATTGCAGTCAGAGTAACTGAGTAAGTTCCTGTATCCTGATATTTGTATTTAACTTTCTTACCCGCAACTGAAGCCCCATCACCAAAATTCCAATAATAGCTATTGTAATCATATATTTCAGGAACAATGAATCTTAAAACTAATGGATTCTTTGTTAAAATTTCTATTTCGAAATCCAGAGCTTTGTTTTTGTCAATATCAAGTTTTTCTACATAGACATCTTGCGATATAGAGTCAATTAATTCCTGGTTGTTTACTACTAATTTTATTGTATGATTACCAGCCGAACTTATTGATATATCATATATTTGACTTTCAGAGACTAATATATCATCTAAATACCATTTTATTTCATTTGGAGAGCCCATAGATAGACTATATAATTGTAATACTTCACCCAAATATAAAGTGTCTTTAATCTCTTTCATTATTGCTTTGAGATTCGAGCTTTTTAAAAATTCAGGTGAATATTTGAATAATCTATCATTTTTTGACAAGTAGAAAGTCTTTCCATCATCGAATATAATTTGTCTTGGCATATTAGTTGGAATAGTATCTCTAAATATTACCTCACCATCAAATGTTTGTATAGAAATTGCATTTTGATAGGGCTGATCAATAAATGGATAAACTACTAATAAGTAATTATCATCTTTTGTGAATGAAATCGGTGTGTTTAGACCATATTTCAAAATATGATTCTCTTTACCATTAGTACCATTCAAAATTAATTTCCCTTTAAAACCAAAAATAAAATTATTACTAGTTTTACCGTTTACTATATTTGATATTGAGGTAGATTCATTACTTGTAAATGATACTTTTATATTATTTAAACTATCATTATAATTTAACAAGTCGTTAGTATATTTATTGTAAACTAACCCCTTAGTCCGAATTTCATATTTATAGTTTACGAAATACGAAGTGTTTTTAAATGTGTTTAACAAAGAATAGCTATCTATCTTTCCATCGTTATATAAAACTCTTTGTAACGTATCCTTACTTTTAGCAGAATAAACTCTAAGAGAAGTATCATATGTTCTGACTAAATAAGTCGTTGTACCATGTTCGATGGTATAAAATAACTTCTGATTATGAAAATATAAATAGGACTGCATACTAACAGAATAATAAGTACTTTCATATGTAACTAGAATAGTATCTAGGTGTAAGACTTTTCGAGTATTATAATCTTTTATCATTACAATGAAGAAATAAATATTTGAATTATTAGGGTTTTGAAAAAAATTCTCAGTGAGTAAATACACCTGACTCAGATCATCATTAGCAACAGCCATTTTATAAGTTGTGTCCGTTTCAACTATGTCTATGCGCTTTATTATTTCGCCAGTCGTAAGGTCGTATTTGAGGACAAAGTCTTTGTTTTCGACTATAACAGCATTTTCTGCCGGAAGAAACCGCTTCTGACCAGGTAAGCTATCTTGTGATATATAACCGTTCCCTTCCTTCACCCAACCGGCTAAAAGTATATGAGGCAAAATGATAAATATCATCAATAGTGTTTTCATATTACAATGACACTTTATATGTCAATTAAGTTACAAGTTTATCTAAAACTTAACGATTTTCTTGTGAAAAACCCCATTGCTGGTTATTATTTTTACAAAATAAATGCCAGTTGTCAAGTTCTCAGTTTTCTGTACTGTGTTACTTGTGTATTGATTGTAGTCAACACTCTCAATCAGATTACCCGTCATAGCATATATCTCGACGGATTCGACATGCATAATTTTACTAAAACGTATGTTTACCATTTCAGTTATAGGATTGGGATATATATCTATTTCTGGTGTTGTAGTCTGGGTTTTGAAATCTGTGGTGAAATCGGTTATGTAATATTTACCACTCTCACCTATTGCTATACCTTTTGTAGGTGTTATTTGGTGATAGTCGTAGAGTCTTGAATTATCAAGTTTGATTGTTGTTTTTCGTGAGTTAAATCCACTATTATTATAAACCATACTGTCAATATAAACTAGATTCCCATCTGATAATGGAAGTACTATCTGGTTCAAGGATGAATAGAATTTGTCGAATTTAGCATTAGTTGTGATTATCTCGTATGTTGGGTCACTTTCATTTGGACTCAAATAATTGAGTTTGTTATAATTAGTTGCAAAGATAATATTTAAACTATCAATCCTATCTAACTCCATAATAACCCCTGCACTTTTGCTAGTTACATTATGATAAGTCATAGATCTATAACCTTTAAAGTCAGTGGTTTTAAATAAAGGAAGCAAGTATTCTCCATCTAAATATCTACCTTCTAAGTATATAGAATTTGTTCCAACTAAATAGCTTTCTCCATTAGCAATAATAGATTTCAAAGCTTCAGAAACATCTATATGATTATAATCTATACTAGAGAAAACCATTTTAAATTCATTCTGAGTATTTACTTCTAGTTTATTATTTGTTCTCAAAACCAAGTTGATATCAGTTAGTAACTCGCAGTCAAACGGTGAAATACAATCGAAATCTATTATATTTCTTATTGTATCAATTGAGGTATTCTCACTCCAATTCTTTCCATAGTCGAATGACTTTATATAAGTGCCACTATCCCCAACTATGATTGCATCACCATTCGATAGGAACCTAAGTCTATTTGGTTTGAATCTCTTAGCGAATTCGGATTGCACCCAACTCAATCCACCATCAATTGTAGTATATATTTCGCCGCTATCAGATACAATCATTCCTATATTATGATTGAAGAACTCTACATCTGTAAGGTTAGCATTAGTAGGTATCTGCAATTGAGTAAATGCAGAGAAATCAAAATCTGGTAAATTGGATGGGTTCTTAATTGAGCTATCAAACTCTTCAAAAAGTATTTTCTGATCGAAGTTACCATACTCATCAAAGACTGTCAATGTAATATCAAATTTACCTGCATTATAAGTATGCTGTGGGTTTTCTTCATTCGAAAGATTTCCATCACCGAAATTCCATAAATATCTTACAATATTTCCTTGGCTTTTGTTGTTACACTGAACTCTGTACGGGTCTTCAGTTAGAATACTATAATCGAAATCTGCAGCTAGATTAGATATTATTTGCAGATAATCTTTCCTTATAATAGTATCTTTTGAACCTTTTTCATTTTCTACGATAAGACTTATTGTATAGAATCCAGGACTATTAAATATGTGTTTTGGATTTTGTACAATACTGTTCTTTCCATCACCAAAACTCCAGACCCAGTTGTCAGGATAACCGGCAGAATTATCATAGAAATCTATTTCTTCACCTGTGAAATATATGTTTTTATCAGTTAGAAAGTCACCTATAAGATTATCTGTATCAAAGAAGGGTATATAGATTTTCAAGATTTTACCATCTTCTCTTCTACAGTAAATAAATGAATCTTTTTGTTTAATGAAATTTATTTTCAAATTATAATCAATTTGGATAGACTTCAGTATTTTGTTCTTTTCATAGTTAAATATGTGAAAGATATTATTATTATTTGAGTTGTCATGTAAGATTAGGAAGTCATCATAATCTGAAAATTTAGCATCCATTTTTTGGTATTCGGATGTCTTTTGTTCTATCCTATCATCATTATCAAACGATTCTATGAAATATCCATTCTCATTAAATATAACGAATTTATTACTGTTATTTGGTAATGCAATGTTTCTCAAATTTAGCTTATCAGAATCAAAAGATTTTGATTGGTTTTCGTCCAATTTATAAAAATTATAATATCCAAAACTATAATATTTATCAGGATTAAATGCCCTAACGTAAGTAGCATCAACTATAAACATCATGTCAGTTCTAGACGAAAAATCTTTATAAGAATAAAAATTACCCGCAATTTTTTTGTAAGTCTTACTTTCCAAATTATATACGAATGTTAAATAACTTTCTATTTCATCTTCCCAGTATTCAATCATTTTCATACTGATTACAAGAAGAGAGTCTTTTACTAATTTGTAATTCAAGCTAACTGCACCTCTGAGTCCTCGACCATCATATTCGTATTGAAGAGTATCAAGAATAGTATCTACTATTTTATTATCCTCTTTTTTGAATATCTTAATTACTTGTATTCCTTTGCCATTGTGGATCCCTGGGGCACTTAATTTAGTAAATATCTGATATTGATATTTTAGATCATAAGTAGTTACTGTATGACTATCTTGAGGGTTATCTATGATTTTTTGATTAACTATTTTCCCTTCATTAAGATCAAATACCGACATGGATTTATTAGATTCGAAAACCAAAGTCTCAAAATCCGAATCATATTTTATTATTCCATATGTACTATCAGCTGATACATAGCCATAGTCTGTTTTCTGCCATTGGGAATGGAGAGTCATTGACAAAAAGAAAAAAAGTATTATTGTTTTTGTAGTTTTCATACTTATATAGACACATGAAATGTAAAAACGTCTCAAAGAATTGCAAAATATATGAGGTCTGTTCATTATTAATCTACCTTAATAATTTTATAAGTTCTATCAGTACCATTGCAGTTAATAGTTAGAAAGTACACACCACTCGAGTGATCTGTAAAATCAAGTTTTATATCATCTTGGATATTTTCAACATTTGATTCCGTTAATAATTTCCCTTCAAAATCATTAACTCTATACTTCATCAATGAATCTTCACAAAAGTGAGTAACTGTAACTAAACTCGTTGTTGGGTTTGGCGTTATTCTAGTAAAGTCTTCATAGTCTGTACCAACTGAAGTTTGTGGGTCATAAATAATTGCTCCCATATATTCATTCGAATTGCCAATAAATATTCCAGCTTTTCTATCGTTAATTACAGTATTATCAAAAGGAATTTCTAAAGTTATCTCTTTTGTAAGTTTTATTTCATTATTCAATAAATTCAATATCTCAATAGAACTTCCATTATAATTAAATGCACAATTTCCATTATTTATTAAAAGGAATTTACCACCACCTAAATAATCAAATGTTGGGTTACCAGATTTATTGTTTAATATATTATATGTATTTAATCCAAATATACCTTTTTCCTTTGCTGGAAAATTTCCTGAAAAGTAGATTAAATCACTACTGTGCTTAGAAAAGTGAATATCTCTTGAATTGCACCACCAATCTTGTTGGAGCTTATCATCGTATAACTGTACGTTCCTGATGATTTCCATTTTTTCTAAATCCCATACTTTCAAATAAGCTTTACCTTCATTTATAGCAGCCAAATATTTGCCATCATCCGAAACTGAAATAGCGGTATAGCCATAGTTACTAAAATCAGATATTGATTTAACATATTCTCCTGTTTCATAATTAAAAACAGACATTCTGAAATCAGTGACATAGGCGTAAGGTCTGATTGGGTCTATAGCTATAAAGCGGTACAAAGCACCCAAACTATAATCTGGATGGTAAAAGGTTTGAATAACTGAAAATTTATCGTCAAAACTTCTTAACTCTCCTCGTCCTCCGTTCAAAAGTATAAACCTTGTACTATCAGGGGTGAAAACTAACTTTGCATTTGGAAAAATAGATGTTGTGAAAGATTTTAATAATTTACCATCAGCTACATTTCTAATTTGTATCTGACCATTGTCTCCTTGCCCCACTAAAGATATGAATTCTTCCCCACCGGGTAGCATTTCCATATCTTGTACTGCACCCACATCATTTATTAAATTCCATAGTGGAGTTATCTCTGCACTCGAAAGTGTTGATGATACTAGCATTATTAATGCTGAGATTGAATAAATAAGGTTTTTCATACTTATATAGACACATGAAATGGAAAAACGTCTCAAAGAATTGCAAAATATATGAATTATTCTCATATTCTTCGTTACTTTGTAGCAAAATAAATTGACCATTTATCCATCTTTACATTTTTATCTTTCCCCTATTTATAAGTATATGTCCAAAACGAAAAAGAAACAGAAGACCATCATCATTAAGAATGCTGCACTGCATAACTTAAAGAACATAGATATAGAAATACCTCGCAATAAGTTGACTGTTATAACAGGACTATCTGGCTCGGGAAAATCGTCACTCGCATTCGATACGCTTTATGCAGAAGGGCAACGGCGATTCGTGGAATCATTGTCTTCGTACGCTCGGCAGTTTTTAGAAAGAATGAGCAAACCTGATGTGGATTTGATTGATGGTTTGCCACCTGCTATTGCTATAGAGCAGCACAAACCTAATAAGAACCCACGATCAACTGTTGGAACTTCAACTGAGATTTATGATTATATGCGATTACTTTACGGACGTATAGGCAAGACTTATGACCGTATTACTGGCAACTTGGTAAGGAAAGACACGGCTGAAACTGTATTTGAAAGCTTGAATAAGCTAGACGATGGTGCTAAACTATTGTTATCTGCCGAGTTCAACGACACTATTACTGCTGAAGATTTATCAAAATATATAGAAAATGGATATTACAGATTACTGAACTCTGAAAATGAATTAGTTGACTTAGAATCGGACGGCATACCTACTGATTTCGATGCTGAGAATTATACTCTGCTAGTAGATAGATTAATATACAGAACCGACGAAGAAAGCAAGACTCGGCTAATAGATTCTATGGAAAAAGCATTTTCAATTGGAGATGGTAGAATCCGTTTAGTCGAAATAAGTAACAAAAAAGTCCACAGATATAGTAATCACTACGAAGATCCAGAATCGGGCATAGAGTATGGTGAGCCAGATCCGAAACTCTTCTCGTTTAACAATCCACAAGGTGCTTGTTACAAATGTCAAGGATTTGGTAGAACTATAGAGATTGATGAGGATTTGGTAATCCCAGATAGGTCATTATCTATAGAAAAGGGTGCAATAGCCGCATTCAAAGGAGATGTACACAGTAGTCATATAGATGATTTGCTAGATATAGCGAATAAATATGAGATAGACACGGCCGCTCCAATAGCAATGCTATCTGATGATAAATATAAATTACTTTGGGACGGAGCAGGCAAGTATATTGGAATAGATGGATTTTTCAAGAAAATAGAAGAAAAATTATATAAAGTACAGAATAGAGTTTTGCTCAGCCGATACAGAGGATACACTACTTGCAAAGCATGTGGCGGTTCACGTTTGCGAACAAGTGCCAGACAAGTATATATAAATGGGAAAAATGTTCCTGAGTTAATAAACCTTCCATTATGGAAATTGAGAGATTTTGTCTCAACTTTAGAACTTAATGAATATGAAAAGCAAGTAGTAGGTCAAGTAAACGAAGAGATTATTTGGCGACTACAACTATTAGTCGATATAGGATTGGGGTACTTGACGTTAGCTCGATTATCTCACACACTTTCTGGTGGTGAAGCACAGAGAATTAGTCTATCTACTGCGTTAGGTTCTTCGCTCGTAGGAACTCTTTATGTATTAGATGAGCCATCTATTGGACTTCACTCGACTGATACTAAGCGATTGATAGACATACTTTATAAACTACGAGATTTGGGTAATACGATAGTTGTAGTTGAACATGACCCAGAAGTAATTGCTGCTGCGGATAATGTTATAGATATGGGACCAGGCGCTGGTGAGAAAGGAGGCGAAGTTGTATTCCACGGAACAGTGAAAGAGCTTCTGGCAAAGGGAAACACGCTGACTTCTGATTATATGAAAGGACTTAAAAAAATAGAAATTAGCACTTCGAAAAGAGAAGGAAACGGCAAATCTGTAAAGATAATCAAGCCAAAAGAGAATAATCTTAAAATGGATGAAGTGGAGTTCCCGCTCAATAAATTAGTACTTATAACAGGAGTATCTGGTTCAGGTAAAAGTACTCTTGTCCATGACATACTTTATGCTGGGGTAAAGAGATACCGAGGTGGATATAAAGACAAGATAGGTAAATATCAATCAATAATTGGTGTAGAACACGTTGATAATATAGAGCTGGTTGACCAATCAGCTATAGGTAAATCATCTCGCTCAACTCCTGCTACTTATACGAAAGTATTCGACCATATCAGGGATTTATACTCTGGATTGCAAGAAGCGAAACAGTTAGGTTGGAAACCGGGTTACTTTTCATTCAATGTAAATGGCGGTAGGTGTGATACTTGCGACGGACAGGGTTATATAATTGAGGATATGCAGTTCTTACCTGATGTTAGGTTAGAGTGTGAAGCTTGCAACGGAACTAGATACAAACGTGAAATTAGAAATCTTGAGTATAAAGGCAAATCAATTGTAGATGTTCTTGATATGACTGTTTCTGAAGCAAAAGTATTTTTTGGAGACCACAAACAAATAGAGCCAAAACTACAGATATTAGAAGACGTAGGGCTAGACTATCTGAAACTAGGTCAAGCTTCGACGGAGCTATCGGGTGGAGAAGCACAAAGAATAAAACTTGCAGGACATTTGGAAACAAAGTCTAACTTGAAGACCATGTTTATATTTGATGAACCTACAACGGGATTACATTTGCATGATATTTCAAAGCTAATGACCTGCTTTAGTAAATTATTAGATGATGGTCATTCGGTTATAATTATTGAGCATAATACAGAATTAATAGCTGCTGCTGACCATATTATCGACTTAGGCCCAGGAGCTGGTTATCTTGGTGGCGAAGTAGTAGTTATGGGTACACCTGAGGAAGTTGTCAAGCATAAGGACTCGTTAACAGCAAAATCTTTGAAAAAATATTTCGAGTTCTATTACAAGAACTAGAATGTCATTTTGATAACAACTCTACGATTCAGGGCTAAGCTATTCTCATCGTTTTGACTGGCTATTGGCTCTGATGATCCTTTGTTGAATATTTTCAATCTATCAGCAGATATACCTTTTTTCTTAATATATTCGGCTACATTGTTTGCTCTTGTAATCGCTCTTTTGAGATTTGTTTCCGCGTCAGCAGTGTTGTCCGAATGACCAGTAATAATTAGGATATAGTCCTTGTTACTCTGCATTTCAACTGCTACATGATCCAAATATTCAGTTAATCTATTTGAAAGTTCTACCGTTTCGGCTTTCTCAAAAGAGAATTCATAGTTAGAATGTGGTATAACATGAATATAATTATCCTTCTGACTCTTACAAGACATTAATAAAAGCATAAAAAGCAATGGAATAAAGAAAAAAATTTTATTTTTTTGTAACTTAGTCATAGTATTTTTGTTTTTATATGTATTAAAACTATACAAATTTATGATTCGAATTCTAATTATTATAATATTATACGTATTTATTCCACATTTGGTTGAATCTCAGCCAATGAATATGATACAAAGAGAACTTAGGTATCATCCAGATACACTAACTTATAGGTATAATAGAAGTGAATCTGAGTTATCAAACCCAAAAGATGAAAACTTTAAAGACAACAAGATAATGGACTCTGATGATATAGAGCTCTCTAATATAAGAGATTACGAAGTAGAATCAGAAGTACATGCTGCTATCAACCCATCAGATTCGAATAATATTATCATCTCCCCTATTTTCCAAAATGATAATAGATCCAACCCTCAACTTTTTTGTAGTATATATTATACAACTGATGGTGGTATAACTTGGGAATTGAGTAATTATAGAACAAATCCTATTGGTTATGATAATGTAAAAATACTTGGTGGAGGTGATCCAGTATTAGTATTCGATTATAAAGGAAGAGCTTATTTGACTTGGCTTTATCTATTCCAAACATCTAATGATGATATTCATACAGGATTGCTATGGGCATATTCGGATGATGGTGGACGTACTTGGATAGAATCTAATTATCCCTACATAACGCATTACGTCAATTCAAGTAATATTAATCTTATAAAAATGGCAGATAAGCAATGGGTTACAGTTAATAAGAATAATGACATATTCGTATCATATACCTATTTGGAAGGTAGTACTGCCGGTCAGTCAACAGCAATCTTTGTGGCCAAACTACCGAATGGTGGTGATAAATTCGAGGCGCCAGTAAGAGTAAGTTCTACTCTTTCAGGATTAACGCAGTTTAGTACAATTACTACTGATGAAAAGCAAAATATACATGTCATGTATCTGGAGCTTTATCGTAATAAAGATATGGTACTGATACATAACAAATCAACAAATAATGGGAAAACGTTCAGTGATGTTAGTTATGTAAGTAGTTTGAGTATGCCAAAATCAATACTCGATCAATCTGGTTCTAAAGATACTATTGTAGGTATTTCTTCACGTCGATTATATCCTGCTCCACTTATTGTTGCAGATAATAGGCCTACAAGTAAATATAGAAATAATCTATATACAATATGGAACGCTAATGGTGTTTCAAAGAATGAAGGAAATAAGATGGACATATATTTCTCTCGTTCAACTGATGGAGGCAAAAGATGGGATAAAGCTAAAATTCTGAATAGAGAGAACAATAGCAGACCAGTATCTCAGTACTATCCTAGCTTGGCAGTGAATAAGAACGGTGTAATAGCCGTAAGTTATTATGATAGAAATAATGATGTGAATTTTGATATTCATACTGATTATGTTATCCAATTCTCTTATGATGGGGGTATTTCATTTACGAAGCCAAGAAAAATGACTACATTGCCAACTGATTTCAGAGATGTTGGTATAAATAATAATAGTTTTGGTATTGGTGAATACAATATGCTGATATTCCAAGACGAACAGGCGATACCTGTTTGGGCTGATGGAAGAGAAGGCGATGGTAAAGTTAGGATATATACAACTCGAACAAATCAAGATACAAACGGAATTGAAGTAATATATTCTTTAGAATCTACAAACAGAATTACAAATGCTTACTTTGAGAATTTGTCTATACTTATAGTAGAAAAACTATTTACAAAAGAATCCAGTTACCACTATGAACTATATGATTTAGAAGGAAATTTAAAATTCCAAACAGATATATCCGATGCAGAAAAAGGAATGTCTTTAGATAGAATAGACATTGACAACCTTTCAACTGGTGTTTACTTTGTAAGATTAAAAACTAGCAATGGTTATTCTGTTGCCAAATTCATCAAGAATTAACAGCTTCATCTGCTTTTATTCTAGCAATCTCATCTCTTAGATTAGCGGCCCTTTCAAAATCTAAATTTATCGCTGCTTTCTTCATTTCTACAAACATCTGGTCAAGTAAATCTTCTTTCTGATCTTCAGACATATAAGCAATAGTCGGCTCGGCAGCTATTTGTTTCAGATTCTCTTTTGCTGCTATTTTACCCTTTCTGGCTTTCTGTACATCTGCCACAGAAGTTGATTCCAAAATTTCTTCAAGTGATTTGTAGATTGTTTTCGGGTCAATTCCATGCTCAGTATTGTAAGCAGTTTGTATCTCTCTACGTCTGTTAGTTTCGTCTATTAGTACTTTCATAGCTTTCGTTACCCTATCTGCATAGAGTATAACTAAACCGTTTACGTTACGAGCAGTTCTACCAGCTGTTTGGAGCAATGCACTAGCAGAACGAAGAAAACCCTCTTTATCAGCGTCTAAAATAGCTACTAACGAAACTTCTGGCATATCAAGTCCCTCTCTAAGCAAGTTCACACCAACTAGTACATCATAATCTCCCAAACGGAAATCACGGATAATCTCTACCCTTTCAAGCGAATCTATATCGGAGTGAATATATGCGACTTTGATATCCAAATTGAACAAGTAATCTGATAAATCTTCTGACATTCTCTTAGTCAAAGTTGTTACTAAGACTCTCTCGTTCTTCATTATTCTAATTCTTATTTCACCAACCAAATCGTCTATTTGAGTAGCTATTGGTCGTACTGATATAAGTGGGTCAAGCAATCCAGTAGGTCGGATAATCTGCTCTACGAATACACCTTCCGATTGCTCTAGTTCGTAGTCAGATGGAGTAGCACTCACATAAATCGTCTGTTTCGTCGTACTTCTGAATTCATCAAACTGTAAAGGTCTATTCTCTAGTGCTGATGGTAAACGGAATCCGTGATCAACAAGAGTAGTCTTTCGCTTTCTATCGCCGCTGTACATAGCCTTTATTTGAGGAACAGATATATGACTTTCGTCAATGATTGTTAAAAAATCATCAGGGAAATAGTCAATCAAACAAGTGGGTTTATCGCCATAAGTCCTACCCGACATGTGCATAGAGTAATTCTCTATACCCGAGCAATAGCCAACTTCTTTCATCATTTCTAAGTCGAATAATGTTCGCTGTTCTAGTCTCTGAGCTTCTACTAATTTGTCTTCGGCTCTTAATACTTTCAATCTTTCATACAGTTCATCTCTGATATCAGTCATGGCCTTTATCAACTGATTCTCATTAGTCACGAATAATTTAGCTGGGTAAATAGTCGTCAAATCTTCTTTACCGGTTACTTTACCGGTCATAGCATCTATGTAGAAAATGTTCTCTACTTCATCACCGAAAAGCTCTATCCTGATTCCTTCCTTTACTTGCGAAGCTGGAATTAAATCAATAACATCTCCCCTTACTCTGAATGTACCACGCTTGAAATCGAAGTCATTTCGCTCAAAGTAAAGTTCTTGTAGCTTATAAAGAAGCTCTTTTCTTGTTATCTTCTGCCCGACTTTTATAGGGAAAAGTAAGTCTTTGAAATCACTTTTCTGACCGATACCATATATACAACTAACGGATGCTACTACTATCACGTCTCTTCGCTCTTCTACAAGTGAACTAGTAGCACGAAGTCGTAATCTATCTATCTCGTCATTGATAGAGAAATCCTTCTCTATATAAGTATCGGATGAAGCGACATACGCCTCTGGTTGATAATAATCATAGTATGATATAAAATACTCAACCGAATTATTAGGGAAAAATCCTTTTAGCTCACTATATAGCTGTGCCGCCAAGGTCTTATTAGGAGAAATAACCAAAGTCGGTTTCTGTACTCTTTCTATTACATTAGAAATAGTAAAAGTCTTACCCGAACCAGTTATACCAAGCAGTACTTGATCCCTGTCTCCCCTTTCCAAACCCTCAGTAAGCTGATCAATCGCAACTGGCTGATCGCCTGCTGGTTTATAATTCGATACTAATTGAAATTTTCCCATTTACGCTTTTTCTTGTATTTTTATAAGTGAGTTTATGACGATTATAGTCCCCGTTTAGGGTATAAGTCCTTGTGTCCTGAAACTATAAAAACTGTTTCCTGCTATTATCAGATGGTCGAGGATACGAATATCCATAATCTTACCAGCTTCTATTAGTTGATTCGTAATTGCAATATCCTCTTTAGATGGAGCATTATTACCACTAGGATGATTATGAACCAATATTATAGCATTAGCAGAAACGCTAATAGCTGTCTTGAAAACTTCTCTAGGATGAACCAAACTTGCGTTCAATGTACCGCTAGTTATCTGCTTTTCCTTTATTATCTTGTTCGCTGTAGATAGATAAACTGCGTAGAACTTCTCTACAGTTTCCGAAGCTAGCTTATGAACGAAGTACTTGCCGATTTTTTCTGGTGACGTTATCTTGTCTTGTATATTCAAATCAGCTATTTTTATTCTTTTGCCTAACTCGAAAGCGGCAGCTAATATAGTAGCCTTTGCATCTCCAATACCGTCTAATACTTTGAAGCTCTCTAGCTCGCACTTTGTTAGCTCAAATAAATTTCCATCGTGATGAGATAACAGCTCGCGAGCTAAGTCAACAGCAGATTTGTTCCTAGTACCGTTATTGATAAGAATCGCAATTAACTCCCCATCGGTTAGTGTCTCTGGGCCGAATGCTAATAGCTTCTCTCTAGGTCTCTCGTCTTCATTTCTTTTGTTAATAGGTACGAATTCTTTCACTTCTTTAACACCCCCACTAACCAATCATAGTATTTACTATTAGAAGCAGGTACATTTACCTGGATAATCTCAGGTGTATCGTAAGGGTGAAGAGCAATAATTGAATTTTCTATTTGCTCCCTATAATCTACCAAAGTTTTTATAATCATCGTTACTTCACTCTCTTCCTCTATAGCTCCCTCCCACTCGTAGATAGAGGTAACACCAGGGAATAAATTAACACAAGCAGCCAACTTTTCTTTTACAAGTTTGTGAGCTATTTGTTTTGCATTATCTATATTTGGAGTGTTACAAATTAGAATGATGAAATTGTTTGTATTTTTCATTTTCAATTGTTGATTTTTTCAGACTTTAAAGTTAATCAAAATGATAGAAATAATAATATTTGAGTTGCATTTATTAGGAGCTTTATTCGCTTTTACTAAAAGCTGGCAAGAAGGTGGATTGAAAGATGGGCTTATGGCAGTGGCAATTGTGCTGCTCTTCTTCACTATTGGCTGGGCTATAACAGGTACTCTAGCTTCATTAATATATCCTGATAGTTGGAATACTATTTATTTCACGCAAGACACATTATCATTAATCTTCTTGCTGATTCCAGAGGTATTGTTCTACAAGTACTATTTCTTGGGGAAGGATTAGTAGGGGTTGTTTTAGTGGAATTCCCCTTTTTTTGAAAAAAATAACTTGTATTTTTGGTATCACTTAAATTTCAAAATAGCCCATGCCTTTGGCTTAGCAGGCCCAGAGGGGAGTAATATCTGTAGCCAAGGCAAACATGCGACACTAATTTGCCCCGTAGGGGTAACATATTAAAACACATACAGTTATTACATTTTATAATTATGTTTTGAGTATTCATTTCGTTTGTAAATCTTCAGCAACACTAAAAATAAATTATATCACCCCGCTGGGGTTTTGGATAGGTTTTACGAAATAATTGCTACAGATATTTCGCCCCGATGGGGCTGTAAAAAGAAGAATGTATATTGTTAATATTACTATAATTATTTCCCTTCATCACTTCACCTTATTGAACTTAAACGTCTCAGACCAAACTTCAGATTGTAGGTGCAATATATAAGAGCCACTCGGTAAATCGCCTATTTCTATTCTGGAGTTATCGTTTATCTCTATAGTTCGGCTATAAACTTCTGCTCCAGTTTCGTTGATAATAGTGATACTAAATTCTCTTGTACTATTATCTACCAAGTCAATTGTCAAATAGTCGTTAGCTGGGTTGGGATATATATCTACACCATCATAGAAATCAAAGGTAATTAGTCGTTTATCGTTCAAACATACCTGACCTATTTCAATACTACCATTAGTAGTGTCTATTATTACATAAGGGTTGTCAGTACTTATACTATTGAAGTAAGTTTTTTGTTTAAATGGTGCACCTAATAGTGTTTTTCCTATTATTGAAGTATCTAATCTATTAGAAATACTAACTATTTTATCGAACGGGACAGGATTCTGAATATGGAATATGCTGCTAGCTAAATTCAAATCAAACGATAGTCTCAAATTCAACGGTATATCAGAAGTGAAGGATACAGGGTATTCATAATCTTCGTTTAGATAAGTAAAGTACTCATCAGCTAATATTGCTTTGAGGATAGTATAAACTGAGTAGTCGAATCTCACAATCGTATCTTTGGAACAATTTCCAAGTGATTTAATCTTAATTTCTTTTGAAAAGGTACCTATTTCACTTGTCTCTACTTCCTCTTTTAATTTCTTTTTCGAACGCGGATTTATGTCAATAGATTCATCACTATTATCATATTCTATCTGATAAGATTTTTTTGAATCACTTTCATTATAGACACTTAGACTAAATTCTACAGTTTCACCAACTAATAAACTATCTTTTGAGATTGAAATATCAGCGATATAGAAATTATTATTCTCTTCGAGTATTTCTATTGATTTAGTATTCGTACAGCCATTCGTATCTATTACTGTAAGAGTATAAATACCTGGTGCAACCACTTCAATAGAATTATTAGTCGAGCCATCAGACCATAAGTTTTCATCGAAAATTCTGTCACATAGCAATACAGTTGTATCACCAAAACAAATAGTGTTTTCGCCTAGTATCTTAAAATCGGGAATGCTGTTTTTTGTAACTAAGACAGTGTCACTAGTTATACAACCTAACTTACCATCTACTATTGCATAGTAAACTCCTGGAGTATTAACTATTATACTATCCGAAGTTTCTCCGTTGCTCCATTTCAAATCACCATAGTCATAATTAGCATAAAGCACAGTTGATTCTCCTTCACAAAAGTCTAGTTTTCCGGTGATTTCTACTTTTGGTGCTGGCTTTGTGTTTAAAGTGAAGCTTGCAGTATCAGAACAATCACTACCCTTTACACTTACAATTAGTTGGTATGTACCAGCGGTATTAACTACTATAGACGGTGAATTCTTACCATTAGACCATAAGTAGGAATAATTAGAAAGATTATCAAGTCCAACCACAGAGAGTATGGTTTGTTCACTCTCGCAAATCAAATCTCCTTTGCTGCTATTAATGTCTATAACTGGCGGGGCAATAATTTCAACAAATACAGTATCACGGACATAACAGAAATTCATATCATTAGCTTGTAGTATATATCTGCCAGATTGAGTAACAATTATCGAATCTTTTCTAGAGCCATTTGACCATTGCTGTGAGGTTATTAGTGGCGATTTATTGACTAGTTTCAGTATAACTTCTCCCGGTGCACAGATTGTATCACTAGGATAAGATACTACATCCAAATCAAAGCTTCTTACTTTAGTTACATCTATTGTATCATAGAATACACAGCCCGATTTAGTACTTATTTTTAAGCTATATAGCCCTATATTAGTTAAGTATAGCGAATCAGAAATTGACCCAGTTGACCATTCGAAATCAAATATATTTTTATCAGCATTTGTCGTTAGAATATTTGTTGAATTTTCGCAATCGAAGTTCTCATATATTTCTAATTCAAAATCTGAAATATCATTAATAGTAAAATCGATACTTTTTATACAATTCGTAACTGTATCAATACCGTAAGCAGTATGAAAACCATCTTTTTTTATGGTTGCTGATTCACCTATATCCCCATTACTCCAATAATACCTATATCTTGGATGAGGATTATTGATATTTACTCTTAAATCTTCTCCTTTGCATATTGTTTTACCTTCAGGGAAATTCAACTTCAAATCGTAGTAACTATAACCTTGCACAAGTATATTATCGCTAAATTCGCAATCACCCGATTTAGATTCTACTCTAAGAGTGTAGTACTTTTCTTGTTCAGCTCTTATTGTATCTCTATTACTACTAGTTGACCAATAGAAGTTGAAAGAAACAGTGTCGGCATTTGAAGTCAATCTGATATTATTACTATCGCAATCATATATAGGGATAATTTCCAATACAAAATCTTCACCTGAATAGATTCTGAATTCTTTCTTGAATATACAACCTGTTATAGTATCTTCAGCTGTTACCCAGTATTTCCCAGGTTTGCTAAATGCAGTTTTGAGGGTTTTGTATCCATTACTCCACTCGTATTTGCAATCAGGATGCGGATTAGTGATTTCGACTTCAATTACTTCATCTTCGCATATAAAAGAACCGTTAGGGAAATTCAATTTTGGTAATCGGTTTATACTTTCAACTGTAATACTTTCTTCAGTAAAACAATTATCCGAGATGAATACTTTTAAAGTATAAGTACCAATTTCAGTAACTATTATTGACTTGGTTGTATCTCCAGTTGACCATAGGTAATTGTCAAATTCACCACTCGATGAGAGTCTAAATGAATCTTGACAATCTAGTATTTCCTTTTCTATCTCGAATGAAGGAGGAGGTATAAAATAAATATTAATCGAATCACTAACTGTACAACCAAATTGGTTAGTTGCGATAAGAGAGTATTTACCTGACTTAGTTACTTTAATTGATTCAGTTGTATCTCCAGTTGACCATAGATAGTCATCAAAATGTTCAGTAACACTTATGTAAACAGTATCTACATTACATACCACTTCTCCCGGATCAGTTTCAAATTTAATATCTGTTGCTTTACCAATCGTTAGACTAACTGCCAATGCAACTTTATTATTGATCCTATCTGTTAGATAATAAACTCCCGAATTTGAGCTACTAACGCTACCAAAGATTAATGCTTTTGTTTCAAGTTCTTGGAACATCCCCATCCATTTATATCTTGTATAATCTAGATTTAAATCTGGATCAAAATAGAAAGGCTGACCTTCACAAATTTTAAATTCTTTTATTTCGTATTCATCTTCATATAAGATTGGGCCAGTATCTGGTAGTCCAAACAGAGATTTATCATTATCTGTTGTAATCCCAGGGCCTAATTCTTTAAATCTACAATCTGTGCCCCAATTTATCGGAGCCTCTATAACTGATAAATATGATTTATTCTCTCTAGCAATATATATTCTATCGTTGACAGCTCTTTTTAATCCCCACATTCCACCGTCACCTCTCTTATGTTCGATTTCAGCTATCTTATTATACCTAAAGTTTGTTTGAAATAAATAAGAATTCACATCCATTTGATAGCATCTAGAGTAAAAATAATCATCTCTAGTCGAATCTCGCTCATATGTAGTCAAGTATAAAAGCATAGAATTTTCTGAAAATTCTAAACCATAAACTCCAGTCTCAAAAACAGTTGTTGTTAATCTTTTAGTAGAATCTATACCACCTCTTTGATTATTAAAAGCCGCAAATTCAATTTCATTACCATCATAATCAGCTGATACAAGCATTTTTTGATGTGGGGCAACTTTCAAATACCCCTTATTGAAATTACGCTTCATCTTACTTATATATCTGTCATTAAAAATTAATTTCCCATTTTTATACAAGTAAGTTATATATGCCGAACTATCACCATACTGAGGATTGATAACTACCCAGAAATCTTTTTTATTCTGATGTCTGATTACTTCTACTCTTTCATAACTCCTTTCAGAGCTATCCAAATGAAATTTCAATTTTGAAATCTCGCCATCTATTGTGTTAGTAAAATCTAATTTATATAAATATGAGCCATCTAAGAATGCGGAAGTATGTGCAGTAACTAATAGAAATAATTTGTCATTATCTGGATCTTGAAAAATAGAAATTCCATGAGTTGCTTCTTGTGAGCCGAGTAGTTCATTATAGATTAGATTATGCTTACTATTCCATATATTAACCCCATCGGAATAGAATAATAAATTCCCGTTTTGATCTATTCCCGTGGCAGCTGCTTCAGATGAATTAATTAAAAAGTCATCAGTAAGAGCATAAGGCGTAGCTGTTCGTGAATCAAATTTAAGAGAAGCGCCCTTTCCAAATATCCACAAATCCTTATCAATTTGACTTTGTGACATCAAAATGTTAGCAATAAAAAATAAAAATATGGTTAAGATTCTTCGCATTTCGATAAAATAATGAATTTATATAGAAAAGTCAAAAAAGGTTAGACTTATTAATCTCATACTACTATTCTATAATTAATTTATTTTTGATTAAATTGATAAGATTATAATCACTGAACAGCATAAAAAAGTGAAATATTGGGATAAAAATCCAATTTACTATCAGATTTTCATATCAGTACTAAGCTTTTGCTTCGTTTTACTGGGGACATTCTATTTCGTAAAACTTGCTACAACTGTCAGTGATGAAAATCTATTTATATCCCCTCCTTCTGATATATATATATCAAAACTCCAAGGTGAATTTGAAGACTATAACAAACGTCAATACTATGATACTGCATTCGTAGGAAGTTTCATTATAGGTATAGATAACATCTCGTTGGATAGTGTAACTAATCAGTATGCGTTGCTAGAGAAGGTCAAAAACTCAGAAAGCAATGTTTCTCTAGAGATTGCGAATTTTAATAGCCAACAAATACAAAAGATAAGAATCCCCTCAGTTGATTTGGATAATTTTTATTTAGAGAACCTAGAATCGTCTGTAATTATTACTCATGTATTTCCTGAAGGTGTATCTGACAGAGCTGGTTTGAGAAGTGGTGATATTGTACTAGAAATCAACGGAAAGACGTTCAAAAGCGTTCAAGAAGCAGATAGAATAATCAAAAGTAGCAGATCAGGTAGCAATATCGATTATCTGATAAATCGTAATGGAAAAGTTTTCAGCAAGCAGCTTACTCTTCCTAAATTCGGGATAAATCTATCACAGTTATTAATGATGATATGTGGTATGTTCTTACTATTCCTTGGCGAGATAATCGGTATCAAACGTCCTAGAATTAGAGGTGCTCGAATTACTTCGCTATCATTGATTATGTTTGGATTAGTATCCACTCTTGGGCTTGTTGGTTTAAGTTCTATTGACAATGTATTTGACCATTTTCTACTAAACTTTGCAAATTTTGCAATGTTCGTTTCTATACCCCTTATCTTACATAGTTTGAAATATTTCCCCCGCCATTTGGTAGGAATAACAGAGTTTAAATATACAATTATTATACCTTATGTTATAGCAGGACTATTCTTCTTATTTCAAGTTGGTTTAAGTTATGGCTTTTGGGCTAATATTATCAATAGTAAGACTTTAGAATATCTGTCAAACTTCCTGTTCTTGATATTTCTTATTATCACAGCCATATTTATTTTCTTAACCAATCTAATTCATAGAAAATCTGTAATTAAAAAAGACTGGAATAAAGGAAGACTAATTCGTTTAGCTTACACTTTAGTTTTCTTAATGATTGTCACTCAATCAATTCTTTTCCAATTCGGGTATTTCAAGCTAAGAGAGCTAATTTATGCTTCGCTATTGCTTATCCCCATCTCATATATGGTGTCAGTTGGTTTGTATAGAGTATTTGATCTTAATATCAGGGTGAAGAGAAACTACCAATACTTATTAGTTAGTACAGGACTATATATTATTTATACTTCTGTTGTTATTTTATTCATCTATCTTTTATCCTCTATCCAATGGGAAATACCTAATTTACATTTCTCTGGTACATCTATCGAAGTACTTAAGAATCCATTGAAACCTGAAATGCACTTATTGTATGAAAAAATATTGATTGTGCTTCTTTCTATGTCTATAGCAATGCTATTATGGAGCGTTGCAAAAGTAATACAAGAAAAAATTAATCATAAATTTTACAGATCTAAATCTGATTTCAGACAAGCAGCGAAAGAGTTTAGTAAATTGAATTCTAAGAGCTTCAACCCAGACCAATTTAGCAAATTCTTCTTGAATAGATTGTTAGATATGATACAAACCAAGAGAGCTGGTTTACTTCTCTTCAAAGATGGGCATTTAGTTTCTCAAAGGTTCGCAGGGTTCAATGATGACACCCTAACAGAGTACATATCTGCTGTTAATGGTAAGCTCCACATGAGCTTAAAGAATTATTCTGATAGTGTTCCTGTTGACTATTTACCCGATGCACAGAGAATAGTATTACGTGAATTCAAATTCCAATACTTAACACCTATATGGTCTAAAGATGACTTAATAGGAATCATTTTCGTTGGTGAAAAACTTTCCGAAACTTCATTCCATAATGATGATTTGTTGTTCTTATCCGCTATTTCGGGACAGGCCTCCGTGGCTATTGAGAACTCGTTACTTTACGAGGATTTGGCAAAGCAAGAGAGATTCCGTCACGAATTAGAGATTGCTCGTGGTATCCAGTTAGCATCACTACCTATTAAAACACCTGATATAAAGGGACTTGATATTGCAGGTGTATCTATACCAGCACTAGAGGTAGGTGGAGATTTCTATGATTACCTTAATGGTAAAGCCAATGCTGTAACAATAGTGATAGGCGACGTAAGTGGCAAAGGAACTTCAGCGGCACTTTATATGTCCAAAATACAAGGTATAATGCGTACTCTTCACGAATTTGATCTGAAGCCAAAAGAGCTATTAGTTAGAACAAATACTCTGATAAGCGACAGTATGGACAATAAGTCATTTGTTACCTCTACCAGTGCTTATATAGACCTAGATACTCAATCTGTGACTATATCTAGAGCGGGGCATTTACCTCTTTATTTCTATAATAGCAAAGAAGACCGAGTTGAAAACTTGAAACCTAATGGTATAATGCTAGGTTTTGGGAATGGTGCAAAATTCGCTGACTTATTGGAAGAAATTGTAATAGGTTTCAACCCAGGTGACGTGTTACTATTCATCACTGATGGTATTTTAGAAACTAGAGATAGCAGTGGTAATGAGTTCGATGAGAAGGAAATAATAAGAATGCTAAGTATTTACAGTAGCCAATCAGCTGATGAAATCAAGAATAATATACTCAGAAGAGTTGAAAGTTTCACTGGAGAAATGGAACAATTCGATGATATGACAATTGTAGTCGTTAAAAGGAATAGCTAAGAGCAAATTCAGGATATCCGAATTTGTTAACGTTCATGTTATAAGACAGCTCATCATCAACATTGAAGTCATAAAGATGGGCTCCGACATAAGCATCAACAGCTGATATAACATAAACCCCTAGTAAATAGAAAGCCATCATATCCCTATTATCTCTGTTCAATTCTTTGTTACCTTTTAACTGTCTTATTTGTAAATCAGTAAGTACATTTTTTTTAATTGGATAGTATGTATCACTAAGATTATCGGGATTATCAATTGGTATTTTTGTACCTGTTCTTGTTCCCGCTTCTAGCTGGTCACTATAGCTATTGAACTCACCGTTGAAATAGTAAATAAGCCCGCCTAAGCCTACAGCAGCACCAAACAAAATGGGTGCTTTCCAATATTCTTCATTATAGTACTGTCCCCAACCAGGTATTACCGATTTCCATAGAGCTTCACTCGGGGATTTTGTCATATAATCATTATTCGCCATCGGGACTGTTTTAATTTCAGATTGAGTTACGAGGGTGCTATCTTGTGCATAACTAAAAAAAGTAATAGATAAATAGGTAATCAATATGATTAGCGATTTTAACATACTGCGATAGCTTCAATTTCGATTTTCACATCTTTCGGTAAACGGCTAACTTCAAATGTAGCACGAGCTGGTTTTGATTCATGAAAGTATGTGTTATAAGTCTCATTCATTTCAGCAAATTTGCCCAAGTCAGTCATTAGAACTGTAGTTTTCACTACATTATTCAAGCTTAATCCTTGTGATGTAAGTATAGCTTTTATATTCTCAATTACTTTTTGAGTTTGCTCAGCTACCGTCTCCCCAACCATATTTCCTTCAGTGTCGAATGGGATTTGACCCGAAATGAATAACATAGAGCCAGATGCCTTTACAGCTTGTGAATATGGTCCAACTGGAGCTGGAGCATTTGATGTTTCAATTATTTCTTTTGTCATTTCTTATTTTCCTTTGCGTATAAAGCAGCACCTAATATGCCAGCTTCATTATGCAATATTGATTTTATAATAATTAATTTATCTTTGAGTTCAGGTACAACTCTTTTCTTCATTTCATTCAATGCTGTATCAAATAAAAGATTATTTACCTGACTAATACCGCCGCCTATAACAAATATAGGAATTCCTGTTAAATTAGCAGCAGAGCTAAGACCTATACCTAGTATTTTCCCCATTTCCATGAAGTTGATGATAGCCAAATCATCGCCAATATTTACTGCATCAGATATTTCTCTGACTGAGAATGAATCTAATGAATTGAGCATTGAGTTTGGGAAATTCTTCAAATCAGCTTTGGCTCTTACTACAAACTCATTTGCATTAAAATACTTCTCGAAAATTCCTGTTCGATAATCATCACCATTTTCTTTATAATTGATGATAATATGTCCCAACTCACCAGAACTTCCATTAACAGAAGTGACCATTGTTTTATCCCTGATTAGCACACTACCGATACCTGTACCTAGAGTAACGAAGTAATATTCACTTAGTTCATTAAGTTTTGATTCGGCGAAGCCAGCAAGAAAGGCATCGTTTTGGAAATAAGTAGGTACATTAGATAATTGGCTAAAAACTTCTTTTATATTCTCAGATTCCCAATAAGTCATATTAGGGGCTGAGATTATACTACCTGAGTCGTCTATAGTTCCTGGGAATCCAATTCCAATTGATTCAGGAGAAAATCTATTCGAGAGGTCTTCTAAAATTGGCTTTAATATAGATTTGAACTCAAGTATGCTTGTAGCATTATTTAGAATTTCTGCGTTGTGGATTAGGTTATCATCTTCGACTATGCCGAATTTAATAAAAGAACCACCTATATCAATCCCCAGATTCTTCATCTTCTTTCTTTTGCTTGATGAATATTACTTTCTCACCGGGTTTGATCATACCGTATTTTTCGCGGGCAAGACGCTCTATTTCTAATGTGTCTTTTCGCATTTGGATTTCGAGCTTTCTCAGTGAATCGATTTCTGTGCGTAGCTTTTCAGCTTTCTCAGATAGGTCGCTTTCTTTAGATATGTAGGAGTACTTGTTAATAGCTCCATAATCTGTGAAAAGATAGAATATTAATATAGCAAATAAAATAACCCCGCCTACGACTAGGTGTCTTTTGACGGGGTTTTCGTGTAATTTTTGTTTGCTATCTTCAGTCATTTATTTCGTTATTTTTATTTGAATTGCTTCAAGAAATCAACGAAATCATCCATTTCTTTTTTAGTTCTTGTCTCTGTAACAGCTATTAGCAATGTATTTGGTCTATTAGCAAATTTAGAAACATTAATTCCCGCTAAGAAACCAGCGTCATTAGCTTTATCTAATATTTCAACTATATCACCCGGTACATTTACAGCGAATTCGAATACGAATGGTTTATCATTGAATAATTCGTAACCATCTAATTCCGTGATTCTATCAGCTAGGTAATGCGCTTTGTGGAATGATTGCTCTGCAACTTCCTTGACGCCAGCTTTGCCCATAGTTTCCATATAAACTGTAGCAGCTAGCATGAAAAGACCTTGGTTAGTACAGATATTAGATGTAGCTTTCTCACGTTTGATTTGTTGTTCACGAGTTTGCAGTGTTAGTACAAAACCACGCTTACCATCCAAATCTTGAGTTACACCTGTTAATCTACCTGGTATCTTACGAACGTATTCTTGCTTACAAGCAAAAATACCTAAATAAGGACCACCAAAACTAAGTGATATTCCCAAAGGTTGTCCCTCAGCAATTACTATATCAGCATTGTAGTTACCCGGTGCTTCCAATACACCAACTGAGAAAGGATCAGCAGCTACAATAAATAAGCTACCATTATCGTGAGCTAATTTTTCAAGTTCGTGTACATCTTCAACAGTACCTAAGAAATTAGGTTGTTGAACAACTACAGCAGAAATTTTATCATTTAACAATGATTTCAATTTCTCGAAGTCAGTAGTACCGTCAGCAGCAACTGCATCATGATAAGTAAATTTACGGCCTTGAGTTACAGTTTTTACAACATCTTTGTAGTTAGGGTTGATAGTACCAACGAAAACGAATTCTGTTTTGCGGTTGATAGCTGTTGACATTAGAACTGCCTCTGCAAGTGCAGTACCACCATCATACATAGAAGCATTTGCTACATCCATACCGTATAACTGGCAAATCATAGTTTGGAACTCATACATAGCTTGCAAAGTACCTTGAGATACTTCTGCTTGGTATGGCGTATATGCTGTACGGAACTCAGCTCTGTTGATAGTATCTCCAACTATAGAAGGGATATATCTTTCATAAGCACCACCGCCCATAAAGCAGATATGCGAAGAAGCTGATTTGTTCATAATTGAATATGAGTGCATCAATCGAGTTACTTCGTACTCTGATAGTTGCTCTGGGAAATCCATACCACCTCTGTAACGTACTTCAGATGGGATGTTTTCTATTAATTGTTCAAAATTTTGTACGCCAATTTTACTTAGCATATATTCTCTATCTTTGTCCGATGCTGGAACGAATGGCATATTAATCTCCAAATATTATCTTTTTAGGTAGTTG
This sequence comes from Bacteroidota bacterium, assembly GCA_048267165.1. Taxonomy (GTDB): domain Bacteria; phylum Bacteroidota; class Ignavibacteria; order Kapaibacteriales; family UBA2268; genus PGYR01. The sequence goes on along the minus strand of JBLWYD010000030.1, from coordinate 2,526 downwards.
CAAAATTACTATCAAAAAGAAGCAATTGCAAACAAATAATGATTGGTGTATAAACTTGTTATTAAGTTAGTTATTGTATGAGGGGGCTATAAATAAGAAAAGGAGCCGAAGCTCCTTTGTTAGTTTTTACTTAACTACTACAAATGGAATTGATTGTTTATTGTTCCCATGCTCGATTAATATGAAATATATTCCAGATGGAAAAGTGCTACTATCCCATTCAATTAGACCAGAAAAGTTATGGGATTTTGTAAGTGAGATTTTATCTCTTGTTGAGACAAGATTACCTGTTATATCATAAACCCCTTTTATCGATTCAAATATATCAAACCCAGATTGCCAGTATAATTCAGCATAGACTTTCCCACTAGTTGGATTCGGGTATGCTTCATAAGTTCTAAGCGCAACATTAGGTATTTCAACATCTGTAGTTTTATCGGATACAATCTTATAATAATTATCTAAATAGAAATTTTTTGTCTTTCTAATATCATCATTGTATTTAGTTAGAATAACTTTTCCATTCGATAAGACTTCTTCAAATGATGGGTTCTGAGTTGGCCAATTTTGCACATCAGACCATTCTAATAAAGTCTCGTTCCCTACTTTGAGTATGCTATCACCCATTATGTAAAAATGATTATCAAAGAAAACAAGTTGCAGATTTTTTCTATTTACTTCGTCTTCAATAAATAAGGTATCGACTACATCTCTTGTTCTGTCATAAAGATAAATTCGATTAGTATAATCAAAGTCTCCATAGCTTGTGTAGCCGTAACTTGTAATAAATAAACTATCTTTATTATGTTCGTAGAATTTGAAATTCTCCGAATAATTCTGAATTTTATGAGAAGTATTCCAATTCTTACCAGCATCTGTTGTAGTTCTAATTTCTAGAAACTGTTCTTTTGGGTGAAGTTGTTCGAAGTTATATCTAACTTGCTGGTAAAAACTACCACTTTGAGTAAATAAGTAATAGTATCTATATTCGTTAGTATCTAATACTTCCATTCTGTAATCACTGAAATCATCTTTGTTGAAGTAATAAGCATAAGTTACCCATTTGTTGCTGAGCAATGGGTTTGAAGCAGTTGTTTTTCTATTATGAATAGTATAATACTCGTCGCCTAATTCAGCAAAATTGGTTGCAAATTTGAAAGTTCTAAAATAGAAATCATTTGAAGATAAAAAGTGAAATGTATTACCACTATCTTTAGAAAATCCAATATTTGCCCAAGTGTCATAAATTGGACTTCCATAAAGAAAGCCATTTCCATTAGGGCTTATAAATGATTGATGAAAATCAGTAAATTTACAATAATGACAATCAGTAGTATCTACTATACGCCTATTTGTGCTTGAAAGTCCACCGTCCTTTGTAGTAGAAGCGTAAATACCTTTATTCAAATAAACATTATCATTAAATATCTGATTGGGAGTACCTTCAACATAAGAGAATAAATTCCAGTTTTTTCCAAATTGTGAAGTTAAAATAGATTTTTTATCTCCAACTACTAATATAGTAGAATCCGATGTTATATATGGTTTATTTGTATAAATAGGTGAATATCCATTTTTTGTAACTCTAGTTAATCCAAGTACAAAAAATGAATCAAACCATTCCCCAATTGAATCAAGGTTAAGTGTTGCTTTATTGAATTTTCGTAATCTAAATTTATTTACATTTGCAATTTGTCTCCAACTTTGAAAAACACCTTCTTCATTAGTGGCAACACTAGGTTCAATAGTATAAAGTTCATTTTTAAAACTACTAAATAAAAAACTTCTTCTATTTGTGCTTAAAAGTATTTCATCCCACTTCCCAAGTAGATTTGTTTCATTTACTATAAAATAATTATATCCGCTTATATTAGTATTGTTTACAGTAACTAATAATTTATCTCCATATACAATCATATCTATTAATTTAGCACTTGGGTCATCAATTGCATCTAAAGAATCAATGAGATAGACTTCCTTAATATATTCTAATTCTTCGTCTAAAATCAGATAATCTTGATTTTGAAGAGGGACAAGCAGATATCCATTAAAATACTGAATGAATTTATTTATCAAGTTTACATCATAAGTGAAAATTCGAGACGCACCATAATAGTTTAGAATTGAATTTTTATATCTTTTAACTAAGTTAAAATCTAAGTCAAATTTTAAAATTTCATCTATACAGCGGACATATACATTTTTATCATTTACATCCATAGTTACAAATTTCATACTAGTATCATTTTCAAATTTTGTTATCCTCCAATCTAACCCTTTATTAGTTGATTTGATTAGATAACCATCTTCCAAAATACCATATAGTATGCCTTTATTCTCTTGTATTTTACGAATATTCTTTTGCTCAAGCAATAGTCTTTGTTCCCAATTATTTACTCCATCTTGAGAGAAATAAAAATAACCGTTATCACCATAAGCAATTATATTATCATCAATAGATATAACCCCATTGAAATTAATACTCAGAGGGGTTATATTGAATTGCTGTGCTATAAGGCTAGTACT
>JBLWYD010000029.1:0-37299 GCA_048267165.1 Bacteroidota bacterium | reverse complement strand
TATTAGAGCAGTACTTACGTAGTACTGCTTTTTTTTCAGCTATAATAATTAATTGGTTTACCGAAGGAGTTAGACATGTCGGTGACGTGATAATGGGTAATAATTTCTCAGTTCAAATATCATTTGGTTGCGAGGGAACAGAACCAATGATACTTTTCGTAGCAGGTGTTTTAGCTTTTGATACTTCAGTACGAAAGAAGGTAATAGGAGTTTTGTCAGGTATTGCATCATTATATATTCTGAATCTTATACGAATTGTGACTCTATATTTCGTGGGAAGTAGTAATGTAGAGTTATTCGTAGCATTACATGATATTTATCTTCAGCTTGCACTGATTCTAATTGCAATATCTATGCTTCTATACTGGATAAACTATGCTAAGAAATGACATTCTGAAATCAATTATAATCTTCGTGTTTAGTATTTCAATACTATTAATAATAAAGTCATTTATTATTGATATAACTAATACTTACCTAACTTCAACTAGTAATATATTTTTACAAGAATATGTGAACGAGAAATATATTTTTGAGAAAGATGCCAATGCCTTCATGGAAGAAGGGAATTATCTAAACATCGATTGTATATTCTATGGTACGAAGGAAGGTGATATACAAAGATTCGTTAAGATTAATACATTTCAAGAATTCTTATTACCTATTTTTATTCTTATTTCTTTTTCAATAGCCACTTGTTTCTATTTCAAATCAAAATGGCTATTTATTGGAGTATCATTGGTAAGTGGGGTTTATATATTTACAATCAAAGTATTAGTAATGATATTTGATAATTACAATTACGAAAATTATGGACTATCAGAATTTATATTCCCTATAGACCAAATCATCTATTTTCTAAACTTCGTACTCAACACAACAGGTACTAGTATAAATTTCGTTTTACCTGTCTTAATTATACTTATCCAATTTGCCCTATTTACACCTAAGAAAAACCTAGAAATTATTAATCAATAACTTCTTTTCTGTCTTCGGGTCTTAATATATCCCAAATTCTATTCTTCAAGTCGTCAACATTGACATGAGCAACAGCCGAAATAAGTAATGGTTTAATCGTTCCTTCGAATCTAAGATTTTCTAGCTCATTCTGTTTATCTTCATCTACAGCATCAGTTTTATTGATACAGATTAGCTTCTCTTTCTCTTCCATTTCTGGGTTGAATTTATAAAGCTCTTTTTTTAGAGTTTCAAAGTCAGCAACAACATCTTCACTAAAAGCTTCCAACATATAAACTAGAACTCTAGTTCTTTCAACATGACGTAAGAATTGATGTCCTAATCCTTTACCTTCACTAGCACCTTCAATCAATCCAGGTATATCTGCAACAACGAAACTCTTAGATTCTGCTATTTTCACAACTCCTAAGTTCGGTACTAATGTAGTGAAATGATAATCGGCAATTTTGGGTTTAGCGGCAGAAATAACTGAAATAAGAGTTGATTTACCAACATTAGGAAATCCAACTAACCCTACATCCGCCAATAGCTTTAATTCAAGAGTAACGCTAAATTCTTGACCGGGTATTCCTGGTTGTGCATAACGTGGTGCTTGATTTACTGAATTTTTGAACTCAGCGTTTCCCATACCACCCATACCACCTTTTGCTATAACTTCTTTCTGACCCGCTTCTACTATGTCAGCTATCAGTGAACCTGTTTCAGCATTTTTCACAAGAGTTCCAACTGGTACTCTTATTACTTTTTCTCGGCCGTTACGTCCTGTACAAAGATTCTTACCACCAGAAACTCCGTTTTCAGCTTCATATTTTTTTGCGTATTTAAAATCTAATAATGTGCTTAATTGTGGGTCACCCATTATAATAAGGTCTCCCCCTTTTCCGCCATTACCACCATCGGGACCACCTTTAGCTACGAATTTTTCTCTTCTAAAACTAACGTGTCCTTTTCCGCCATCACCTGACTTAACGTCTATATTTGCTATATCTATAAATTTCATAATTCTAACTTCTTTAATGCTTCTTCTATTCTACTTACTTTTACTAATTCTATATTCTTACTTTTGAAACTAAATTTCTTAATATCTGGGATTATTGCTTTTTTAAATCCCAACTTCTCAGCTTCTTTTATTTTATCTATCAAACCCGATACTGGTCTAACTTCTCCAGTAAGACCGATTTCGCCGATTACTATTGTGTCTTTACTTAGTGGTTGATTATTCAAACTACTGACTAAAGACATAGCAATCCCGAGGTCTGTGGAAGTATCATTTACTTTTAGTCCACCAGCTATATTCAAAAATACATCATATTTATAGAACATCGCACCTATTTTCTTTTCTAATACAGCTATTATCATCTGCAATCTTCTATTATCGAAGCCAGTTGCCGTTCTCTGAGGTACAGAAAATCCAGTTGGAGACACCAATGTTTGCACTTCTAACAGAAGTGGCCTATTACCTTCTGTCGAAGCAACAGTAATAGTTCCGGGTTCATTATCAGTAGAATTTGATAAGAAATACTCAGAGGGATTTGTTACTTCTTCTAGACCTTTTTCAGACATTTCGAAAATACCAATCTCGTTAGTCGATCCATATCTATTTTTTATAGTTCTTAATATTCTATAATTCTGACCTTTACTTCCTTCGAATTGTAGAACAGTATCTACCATGTGTTCTAATATTTTTGGTCCAGCTATAGCACCTTCTTTGTTAATGTGGCCAATTGTGAATATTGGTTTATTAAGACGTTTGGCTAATTGCATTAACTTAGCTGTACATTCACGAACTTGAACAAAACTACCGGGTGTTGAATCTATATCACTGAGGTAAACAGATTGAATAGAGTCAATGATTGCTAAACCGCAATCATCACTATTGATAGCATCTATTATTTTGTTTAGCTCTGTTTCAGCAATTATATTCAAATCACCGGGGATATTTGTTAATCGTTCCGCTCTATGCTTTATCTGAGCTAATGATTCCTCACCTGTTATATACAATGGCTTTTTATCAATAAGGTGTCTCGTCATTTGTAGAGTTATAGTAGATTTACCTATACCAGGATCACCAGCTATTAGAACAAAAGAACCTGGGATTATACCACCACCTAATACTCTATCAAATTCACTGATTCCAGTTTTAAATCTGTACTCATCGCCAGTCTCTATTTCAGAAAGTTTATGAACTTTAACAGTACCGCGTCTCTCCAAATTGAGTTTTTTGGTATGCTTTCCTTCTACTTGCACTTCTTCGAACGAATCCCAAGTTTCACAAGTTGTGCATCTCCCCATCCATTTGGCTGACTCGTACCCGCAATTTGAACAAATATACTTGAATTTCGTTTTCATTTTGTAAATTGTATGCTGTTATGCTTGATTGGAAAAAAAACGAATATAAGAAAAATTTTCTCAGTATAGTGCTCTTAGGAATTGTTTTAAGAGTAATATTATTGTTATTTCTCGGAACTGAGGGTCAATCAGATTGGGAATATGGCATTATTGCGGAAAATATAGTCGATGGAAAGGGTTATTCTTTCTACTATTTCGATGAGGGTAAACTGACTCACGAAATTAAAGAAGACTCAGCCCCTGCACCTTCAGCCTATATGGCTCCAGGATATGTTTACTTATTAGTAGCCATCAAGTTAATATCAAACAATCATCTCGAAAACTATATAGCCTTTGGGTTTAATATAATCTTTTTTATAGCAGCAATGTTCTATCTATTTCGGATTGCCCATAATCTATTCGGAGGAAAGGTCGCGGTTGTTTCTATACTCATATATGCTATGATACCAGAGTTCATATACACAAGTTACTCTATTGGTACCACTCAGATTTATCATTTATTTCTAGCTTTAATCATTTACTACTCCTTGAAAGGTACTAATACTAATAAGTTTATATTACCTATTATTCTAGGTATAGCAATACTTTTTCGATTCGAGTTATTTTTTTTATTGATAATGATAACGTTATTAATGCTAATCAGAAAAAATTATAGCCAAGCTCTTTTACTTTTAGTAATACCAACTCTATTTCTATCACCTTGGATTATCAGGAATCAGCAAGTTTTCGATGAGTTTATTCCTTTCTCAACTACTGGCGGATTGAATCTTTATAGAGGAAGTAATGAAATAATGATAGGTGGATGGCATAATTTTAATACTCTTGAAAAACTTGGGAGTTTCAGAGGAGATACCAGTAAAATAGAGTTATTCCTGAATGATATGTACAAAGAAGAAACAATAAGTTATATAACAAGTGATTACTCTGTATCCACCCTTAATTTCGGGAAGAAATTCTTTTACTATTGGTTTATAAACCCAAATGAAGAAAAGGCATTAAATATAATGTATGTAGCACCTTGGTTTATATTGCTATCACTAAGTATAGTCGGATTTTTGAAAAGGAAACGAGTACCAACAATTATTGCTACAATCCTAGTTTATCATACTTTATTAGCAATAATATTCATTCCATTACTTAGGTATCAGAATATGATGAAAATAATACTAATCCCAATAGCAGCTTATGGACTAATAGAATTATTAAGAAAAGAGAATTAATTTATTCTTCGATGAATGTTTCTTCACCAGTATCAGATCCGAAAAGTGCTTCTACATAATTAACAGCATCAAACGGCTGTAAATCAGTTATTTTCTCACCAACACCAATATAGCGAACAGGTATTTTCAGCTCATCTGCTATGGCTATCACTATACCACCTTTGGCAGTACCGTCTAGCTTAGTTAAGACTATTCCAGTTATATTAGCTACTTTTGAAAATTCTTTGGCTTGTTGAAGTGCGTTTTGTCCTGTTGTACCGTCGAGTACAAGAAAGACTTCATTTGGGGCATCGTCTCTATGCTTTTTCATAACTCTGCCCATTTTTTCTAATTCGTTCATTAGATTGACTTTATTATGTAGTCTTCCAGCAGTGTCTATTATTACTACATCATTTTCGTTTTTGATTGCAGCAGCCATAGTTTCATAAGCAACGGCTGATGGATCTGAACCTTGAGATTTTTGTACAATATCTACACCAGCTCGTTGTGACCATACTTCCAATTGTTCATTAGCTGCAGCGCGGAAAGTATCAGCAGCCCCAATTATTACCTTTTTACCAGCATTTTTATAGTTGAAAGCAAGTTTACCAATAGTAGTGGTTTTACCAGCACCATTGACACCGATTACCATTATAGAGTGAGGCTTTTTTGATTCGTCTATTGTGTAGTTTTTATCTGCTTCAGCACTATCAATTGTTATAATTAATTTTAGTATTTCTTCTTTAAGTATCTTGTAAAGGTCTTCAGCATTCTCAAAATTTTCTTTCTTTACTCTTTCCTTAAGTATTCCAATCAATTTTTCGGATGTAGCCACACCAATATCAGAAGTAATAAGTATCTCTTCTACTTCATCAAGTAGAGCTTGATCTATTTTTCTGCCTTTTAATAGTTTAGAAAGTCTATCAGAAAAGGTTTTTCGAGTCTTTTCTAGCCCTTCTTTTAATCTATTGAAGCCAACGGCTTCGGAGGTTTTCTCTACCGTTTCTATTATCTTTTTCTTGAACTTATCGAAAAATCCCATGTTGAAGTCTTATTTAGATTTTAATATTTTGTACGCTTTAAGTACGTAAATTACAAAAGAATATACAAAAAATAAGGCAGTTAATGCAGAACCGTATGTATAAAAGCCATCCCAACCCAATAAAATACCTATTAATACAACTGCAGCTATGTTAACTGCTATCTTACCAGTCATATTGGAAGCAACAACAATTCCAGTTTTAGACTTTATAAATATACCACCTAGGAATATAAGTATATCTCTTCCAACTATTATGAAAGCTAGATAAGGGGGAATCAATCCTTGTATAATCATAATAACTGCTGCGGTTCCGAAGAATATTTTGTCAGCTAATGGATCGAGTATTTTACCCATGTCAGTTATTTCACCTCTACCTCGGGCAAAGTAACCATCTAAATAATCAGATAATATAGCTAATCCGCTTATTACTAAAGTCATAGTAATATTAGAATCGAGTAAATAATATGCTAATGGAATAGACATAAATATTCTACTAATGCTTATATTATTCGATATTGTAAAAATTACTTTCAGTTTAACCGTTTGCTTTTATAAAGAAATCTACTGTTTTATCTATCCCATCAATAAATGATACTTTTGGGGACCAACTGTGTTTTGAGTGGAATTTTTCAAAAGAACAAACACTTCTTCTTTGCTCGCCCATTTTGGCCGGACCATGTTGTTCTTTTAATTCACTTTTAGTTTTTTCTTTAAGAACTTGGAATATATCATTTACATTTGTTTCTATACCAGTGGTAACGTTGTATATGCCATTCACTTCTTTCTCTAATGAACGAACATTAGCTTCAACTACATCGGATATATATATATAATCTCTGGTAATCAAACCGTCACCATTAATAATGGGCTGGTAATTATTTATTAGTTTATTGGCGAATATAGCTATGACTCCTGCCTCTCCATTTGGGTTCTGTCTCGGCCCAAATACATTCCCATATCTAAGAGCAACATAGTCTACATCATAAATCTGTTTGTAATAATATAAGTAATACTCGTTAGTCAGTTTACCAATTCCATAAGGGGATACGGGGTTTGTGGCGTGCTTCTCATCACATGGAAATTCACTTTGTTCACCGTAAACTGTTCCACCAGAAGAAGCAAATATAATCTTCTTCACTCCATATTGTTTACAGTTCTCATATAGATTAAGGGAACCTATTATATTATTATGAGCATCAAATTTCGGATCATTAACCGAAACACGTACATCCATTTGTGCAGCTTGATGTGAAAGAACATCAAAATAACCCTCAGAAAAGACTTTTGAGATAGATTCATCTTTGATATCCATTTCTATGAATTTTGCTTTAGGGTTTATATTTTCTTTTTTTCCAGTAGAAAGATTGTCAATTATTGTAACGTTATGACCGTGTTCGAGGTATTTATCAACGATATGGGAGCCAATAAATCCTGCTCCACCTGTAACTAATATATTCATAAAATAGTATATAGAATGTACGAAAATTTGTAATTATACGTCTTATTAAAAGAGTTATTTTTTAGAATACTAATTTAACCATAAAAAAACAATATGCACTATACTATTCCAATTAGTCAAGGTCAAAGAAAATTAATCAAATCATTATATAGAAAAGATAAACGAATAGAACACGATTTATTCATAGCTGAAGGTATTAAACTATGCGAGGAATTACTCGAAAGTGAATATGATGTAATTCAAGTAATAGTACGCGAATCTCCACCTCAAAAAATCATTGAATTGGCGGATGAATTCAATGAAATGGGAGTACCTATTTACTCGGCACCCAAACACAAATTCCGTCAATTAGTGAAACAAACTTCACCTGAAGGAATAATAGCTGTTGTGGGATTAAAAGAATTAGATTTCCTACCTAACCAGTCATTTATTGCTCTAGATGGAGTTTCAGACCCCGGAAATGTAGGGACTATTCTTAGAACAGCCGATTGGTATGGTATAAAACAAGTATTTTTAGGTGCAGAAAGTGCAGATCAATTTGGCCCAAAAGTAGTTCGTTCATCAATGGGTTCAGTATTTAGATTAAAAATAATTTATAAAGAAAATTTGGCAGAATTCTTGAAAGAGAATTTCAGTGATGTAGATATTTTTGCTGCTGATAGCAATGCTAAAACCCCAATTGAGAAATTAAAGCATAATGGGAAATTTGGAATTGTATTCGGTAGTGAATCTCACGGCTTAAGTAAAGAGTTAGATGATTTAGTAAAAAGTAAATATGTTTTGGAAGGAATTGGAAGTACAGAATCACTTAATGTGGCAGTTTCTGCGGGTATTTCTCTACATTATTTTGCAAAACACGGTAAATAAGTATATATTGTAAAAAATAATCAATAGTAATTGTAAGAAATGAGTACAACACTAGCATTAATAATAATAGCAGCTTTGAGTTACCTAGTAGGTTCCATACCTATAGCGGTCATCGTTAGTAAAAAATTATATGGCTTTGACATTCGTGACAAAGGCAGTGGGAATATGGGAAGCACAAATGCTTTCCGAGTTATGGGTTGGAAAGTTGGTGTTGTCGTTCAATTACTAGACATAGCAAAGGGTGTCTTTGCAGTTGTTGTTGTGGCGGGTGTACTTGGATCAGAGTTAACCATCCCAAATATGACTAGTTTTGAAGATTTCACCTTGATTAAATTAATGGCTGGTATATTTGCCGTATTGGGACATATATTCTCGGCATTTGTTAATTTCAGAGGCGGCAAAGGGATCAATACCGCAGCAGGAATGCTAATTGGCATTGCCCCAATAGATGCTGGAGTAGCAGTTTTATTTTTCCTTATTGCTGTAGCTTTCTCGGGCTATATATCTCTAGGTTCTATACTTGCGGCTTTTACTCTCCCCTCTTCAATGATATTTAGATACAATATATTACACGATTCTATACCTGGTTATGGAACTATCGTTTATTTCTTACTAGGACTTTTCTTACTTATAGTTTATACTCATCGAACTAATATCAAACGACTATTAGAAGGTACAGAAAACCGCTTCCCAAAATTACAAATATTCAAAAGATCTGGATAACTGAGTAATAAAAATTGACTAATCTGAACAATCGTAAACATATAGCTGTTATTGGTGCAGGTGGCTGGGGTACTGCTTTAGCTATGGTACTTAGTTCCAATTTTGACACCGTAACACTTTGGACTAGAAACGAAGACCAAGCTAATGAAATCAACACAAACAGAACCAATAGTAAATATCTTTCATTATCTGATTTACCTCAGAATATAATAGCTACAACAAACCCTGATGATATAAAAGACATTGATGTGATAGTCAATGCTGTTCCAACACAGTACATTAGAGACTATTACAAGAATTACGAATTAGATATCAAAGACAAGTATATAATCAATTCTTCAAAAGGAGTTGAGAATAATTCTAATCAAACTATATCTGGAATATTTGAAGAAGTTTACGGTATTGACAGTCAGCATTTTGCTGTACTAACTGGGCCAAGCCATGCAGAAGAAGTTAGTTTACAAGTCCCAACTACTGTCGTAGTAGCTTCTAAGTCAGAACAGTTTGCAACTTATGTGCAACAGATATTCTCGACTGAATACTTCAGAGTTTATACTTCTAATGATGTAATTGGTTGTGAAATAGGTGGATCACTTAAAAACGTAATCGCAATTGCAGCCGGAATAATTGATGGTATGGGACTTGGTGATAATACTAAAGCAGCGTTATTAACCCGTGGGTTAGCTGAGATAGCTAGATTAGGCAAGGCAATGGGAGCTGAACATCAGACTTTTTCTGGTCTATCGGGTTTAGGTGACTTATTCGTAACTTGTGATAGTAAACATAGTAGAAACCGGAGATTTGGTGAACGAATAGGTAAAGGAGAGAAAGCAAAAGATATATTATCTGATTCAAAGATGATTGCAGAAGGAGTTTATACTTCTAAATCTGCTTATGAATTGAGTAAAAAGCATAATATAGAAATGCCTATAACCAGTAAAGTTTATAAGACCTTATTCAAGAATAAAGACCCTAGAGTTGCAATACAAGACTTAATGAAAAGAGATGCAAAGAATGAATGGTATAGCTAATATCCTCATCTTTATATTACTTTTCACCTCATCTCTCTATTCGAATAATCCGATTTGTTGGGCTGATAAAGTAATTTCATATTCAAGTCAGACAGGAGAGGTTCAATTTTCTGCGAATCAAGCACTAGGTGCACCTAATAACTATAATAATGAAAAGTTACCTACAGCTTGGATGCCTACAATCACACATTATGAATTATATGAAAATATAATATTAGAATTTGACTGTAGTACTACATCTAACTATATTTTAATAAACCTCCCAATAGGTAGCGAGGCATTACATGATATAAATGTAATAGATGCGGAGAGTAAAGAGACCAGCGTATTCTTTCCTGAAAATATATTAGAAAATGATAATGGACGAATAATAGTAAAACTACCTAAACCTCAGAAGATTCATATAATAAAGTTATACTTCGACTTAGTAAAGAGTAGATCAGAAGTGCTATTAGACGCAGTTGGTACAGCTAGAGATACGATTAATATTTGGGGAATGACGGAGATACAAGAAAAACTCTTCTCATCTCCACCTGAAAATATGGGAACTAGAATCAATTCTGTATATTCTGAACTTGCTCCTATTATATCTGCCGATGGTAAAAAGCTATTTTTTACTCGTGATGATCATCCCGAAAATATTGGTCCTGATAAAAAACAAGATGTTTGGATGAGTATTCTAGAAGAAGATGGAAGGTTTTCTGAAGCTATTAATCTATATGAACCTGTTAATAATAAAAGTAATAATTTTGCTTTTTCTACCAATTCAGATGGTTCAATGCTTCTAATGGGAAAAAGTTCTAAGTTTAAAGATTTATCATCGCTTTCTTTCGTGAAATATGAAAATAATGAATGGTCTGATTTGCAGAAATTTGAATTCACTAAAACTGATAATAAAAGCAATTTTGTGAATTTCTCGCTTTCTCAGAGTATGAATACAATGTTCATTTCTATGGAAAGAGAAGATTCATACGGTGGTTTAGATTTATATTATACTACTTTGTCAGATAGCGGTTGGACAGAAATTAAAAACTTAGGTCCATCTGTAAACACAGCGGCAGATGAAGTAACTCCTTACATTTCTAATGACAATAAAACACTCTATTTTTCAACTAGTGGGTGGCCGGGTTATGGAAGTATGGATTTATTTGTGACGAAATCAATAGATGATTTCGAAAGCTGGAGTGAGCCCAAAAATTTAGGTAGTGATGTTAATACTGAGGGTTGGGAAGCATACTTCACAATCTCTTCACAAAATGATTATGCCTACTTCGTGTCCTCCAGAAACTCAATTGGTAAAGAAGATATATTCAGAATTGAACTACCAAAAGAAGCTCAGCCAGATATATCAGTGATAGTAAAAGGTACTGTAACAAAAGAAAACACTGACTTAGCAATTGGTTCAAAATTAGAATTCCGTGATTTATCTACTAATAAAATTGTGGGTATAACTTATAGTGATAGTACTAGTGGTTATTATCAAATAGTGTTGCCTAACAGTAGCAATTATGGAGTTAATACAGTAGCTGATGGTTATTATTCTATTAGTAAGACTATAGCTTTTGATAGTTTAAGTACTAATTCAATTCAACTAGACTTGAGTATGAAACCAATTAAAATGGGTGAAACTTATGAATTGTCTAATATTTTCTTTGAGTTCGGGAAAAGTGAGCTGAATGAAAAATCTAACAGTGAACTAAAAAGATTAATCAAATTTCTAAATTCCAATAAAACCACTGAAATCAAGATTTTGGGTTATACTGATAAGATAGGAAGCGACTTGAATAATAAGAAGTTATCCGAAGCAAGAGCCAAATCTGTATTCGATTATCTTATAAATAATGGAATAAATAAGAATAGATTGACTTACGAAGGCAAAGGTGAGCTAAAATCAAATAAAAATGGTATATTAGAAGAAAGTAGAAAAGTCGAATTCAAAATAATTAGGGATAGTAAATGATACTTAACGTGAACATAGACCACGTAGCTACTCTTCGCAATGCAAGAGGTGGCTCAGAGCCAGATGTATTGGAAGCAGCATTAATTTCTGAAGCAGCAGGCGCTAAAGGAATCGTATGTCATTTACGAGAAGACAGAAGGCATATAAAAGATGCTGACGTTTATAATCTAAAGAATAATATATCAACTCGACTAGACCTAGAAATGGCTATGTATGATGATATCATTGCAATAGCACTCGATGTTGTTCCTGACTTGGTTACTATTGTCCCCGAAGGGAGACAAGAGCTAACTACGGAAGGTGGCTTAGATGTATTAGCTGTTCAACATGAGCTAATTACACTTTGTAAAAAAATGCACGATAAAGGAATAGAAGTAAGTCTATTCATAGAGCCCGATAAAACTGCCGTAGAAATTGCTAAGAGTGTAGGCGCAGATATGGTCGAGCTTCATACTGGTACTTATGCTAATCTTACAGAAGCTTCAAGACAGAACGGTGAATTAATACGAATTAATGAAGCTACGCTTTACGCTAATTCTATTGGTCTAAAAGTAGCTGCTGGTCATGGGTTAAACCTAGAAAACACTGCTAATATAGCTAAGATAAAGCAAATTCACGAGCTTAGTATTGGTCACTCAATCATATCTAATTCTATTAAATATGGATTAGAAGCTACAGTCAAAAAATTCATTTCTATTATAGAATCCAACTAAAGTAAACCAAGTTATTGTATGTGCGGAATAGCAGGCGTAGTAGATTTCAGAACAAATAGTAATATCACTCCCAAATTACTGCAAGGTATGGGTGATGAAATCATTCACAGAGGTCCTGACGCTGGCTCAACTTGGATGTCTGAGAACAGAAGATGTGGATTCAGCCACAGAAGACTATCTATAATTGACTTATCCGATGCTGGCATTCAGCCCATGTCCACCTCTGATGGCCGTTATACAATAGTATTCAACGGCGAGATATACAACTTCCAAGAAATCAAAGATGAACTAGAATCTAAAGGAATGAGATTCATATCCGGATCTGACACCGAAGTATTAATAGAAGGATTCAAATATTACGGTAAGGAAATAATAGATAAGCTCGTCGGTATGTGGGCTTTTGCTATTTGGGACAGTGAAGAAAATGAGCTTTTTGCTTGTAGAGATAGAATAGGAGTTAAGCCCTTCTATTATTACTATGAAAATGGACTTTTCGTTTTTGCTTCAGAAATAAAAGCAATTCTAACTCATCCGGAAATCAGCAGAGAACTAAACTATAAAGAGTTACCAAACTATCTAACCTATGCTATGTCTAGCAAAAAAGAAAGCCTTTTCGCAGGAATCAAAAAACTAGAGTCTGGCTCTTTCATTACATTGAATAAGAATGGGTTAGATTGGAAGAAATACTGGACTCCACTAACTAAGATTAACAATAATATTAGCTTCGAAGAAGCAGGTCAAGAGACTGTTAGATTACTCCGCGAAGCAGTTAAATCGCGTATGATTTCTGATGTACCATTTGGTGTATTCCTAAGCGGTGGTATAGATTCTAGTCTGAATGTAGCCCTTATGGCAGAGTTGATGGATAGACCGATAGACACATATACTGTCGGCTTCAAACAACTAGAACAATATAATGAGCTGAAATATGCTAGAAAAGTGGCTGAACAGTTCGGTACTAATCACAGAGAAATACTAATCGATGATAAAGATTGTCTAGATATTATAGATGATATCGCTTGGCACACAGATGAACCGAACGGTGACCCTGTTTGTATGCCCTTATATTATCTTAGTAAATTAACTCACGAATCTGGCACTACAGTTATACAAGTTGGGGAGGGAAGTGATGAGCAATTCGTAGGTTATAGCTGGATGCTACAAGGATATAATCTTCAGAATTCATATTGGAAGTACTACCAAATGCTTCCAAAATCTGTAAGAAAAGCAGGCTATCAAATTTCGACTATGTTCAATCCAATACTAAATCAGGATTTAGCTTTTGAGTATCTACGCCGAGCAAGTTATGACGAAGAATTTAGTTGGAGTGGCGTTCCTATGTTTGGGCAATTCTCATTGGAGAAGATGAAGAATGATAATAGATTAGACCCGACTATCCCCTATCAGTACGCAAAATCATTGTATAATGAGATTGAAAATATAAAGTCTGATGCTGTGTATTTCGAGAAGATAATGTATATTGAGCAACAGCAACGATTAGCTGAAGTTTTACTTATGAGAGTGGATAAGATTGGAATGGCTCATCATCTAGAAGCTAGAGTGCCTTTCTTAGACCATAGACTAGTGGAATTTACAACTTCACTACCAGATAGAATAAAAGTACCAGATAAAAATGAACCGAAATCATTGCTGAAAAAAGCAATTTCTGGTATTCTGACCGACGATATTATTTACCGTGAGAAAATGGGATTCGCAGCACCCGTTCACGATTGGTTCCGTGGACCTTGGAAAAAATTAGCCCATTATCATCTTTTCGAATCAAAATTCGCAAAGACAGGAATTATCAATAATGATTTCAAACGAAATCTTATAAAAGTACACGAGTCTGGAAAAAAACGTGGCTCGCACATTTACAATCTAGTTGCTCTTAGTGCGTGGTATGAGCGGTATTTCTAACCTTTACTTTGCGTATAAATTCTTGTAATAATCCTTAAATTCTTCTTCTTTCCCTGCTTTTACCTTTACAATAGCGTGTTTTTTAT
This sequence comes from Bacteroidota bacterium, assembly GCA_048267165.1. Lineage (GTDB taxonomy): Bacteria > Bacteroidota > Ignavibacteria > Kapaibacteriales > UBA2268 > PGYR01. The sequence continues at coordinate 22,975 of JBLWYD010000029.1, read as the reverse complement.
TTTGATAGATTACATCTGTCAAGTCTTTGTAATAACTCAGCATTCTATTATCACAAAGTATATAAGATTTTCTGTACAAATCAACTAACCCATATTTATACTCCAAGCTAAGACCTTGTTGCTCAATGTACTCGTCTTCCCTATCGAAGTTTTTCTGAGTAACAAAAGTCAAACCTGGGTATTTATATGACTCAGTATTTATAGTCATCTCAGAAGATTTCCCATCGAATATAACTGGACTACTTATATGATATTTGAGGTAGTTAACACATTCCACGAAGCTAGTATTTACTTCATTATAGTGATTTAATCTAGACCGACTATGCAGATAACCAGAATTCAATCTATCCCAATAAACTTCTACTAAAGATGTTGACCGAGCATCACGTCTGAAATTCGTATTTGGGTCTATACTATCATAAGGGTAGAATAAGAAAAATGCTGTTTGAATAACTATGATAATATAAAGTAGTCTGAAGCCCTTCACATTCAGGAAGTATATGATTCCGAACATTAGAATAATTGAGGCATAAATAAGGTACACATAGCCCTTAGAATAATGTCCAAATACGAAGAATAGCAGTGCTGGGATTATCCAAATTAGATTAAAAACTATGCTTTTATTCAATTGGATTTTCGTGAATTTTCGCTTTATTCCTAAGTAAATAAATAGACCGAATATAGGCAGTAGGAATGTAATAGCATAAGCCACAAAACCAGCTATATTCTTAACTGGGCCGATTGGCGGCATTGGGCTATGCGTGTCGAATAATTTCAGATATGCTGTAAATCCCCCGACTGAATTGAGTAATGGCAACAGCCAAAAAGCCGTAACTATTAATCCAAACAGATTGGCAATTGCTAGTACTTTAGTCGATAATTTGCCTTCTTTTGCATAAACATAAGTTATATAGAAGTAGAGTGGAATAAGGAAGAATGCCGAACTCATACGGATACCACCCATTACGGAAATAAGGGGTAGAAAATAAAAGTAAGTACTCCGCTTATAGAAGAGCAATGCTATCAGTGATGAAAAGAAAAGATCATAGACATAGGATTCGGGTGTACATTGGTAAAACCAAATCAATGGATTTGAAAATAGTAATATCACCAACCAAAATGATTTTTCTTCGTTGAAATGAAATAAGAAAAGCTTGAATATAATCAATGCGGATAGTGATGAGAAAGCTAAAACTAGTACTTTCATCGAGATGAATGAATCTTTGGAGACTATATTCACAAAAGCAATAGTTTTGACAAGAACATAATATCCTGGTAAATGAGGACGAGATTCTTCTATATTATAATCTTGAGCAGCTAATGCAAAACCTGCATCATCATCCGAAAGAAATACATTATAGTCCAAAAAGAATGCAAATCGAGTAATAAATATGATAATTATTACCAATACGGGATAAAAGTATCGAATCTCTTTGTTCATTTATTCTCTTAATAGTTATATTTACCAAAATAGAAATCCAAATTAAAAAAAATAGGTTTAAATATGTACGGAAGTATCAAAGATTATCTAAAATCTGAAATAGAAACGCTAAAAGAAGAAAAACTTTACAAAACAGAAAGAAGGATTGACTCTGCCCAATCATCAGAAATAACAGTGAATGGCAAGCAAGTTCTAAACTTCTGTGCTAATAATTACCTTGGACTATCATCGCATCCCAGAATAGTAGAGGCAGCTCACAAAGAAATGGACTTAAGAGGATATGGGTTATCTTCAGTTAGGTTTATCTGCGGTACGCAAGATAGTCACCTAGCACTGGAAGAGAAATTGTCTAAGTTCTTAGGAACGGAAGCTACTATATTATTCAGCTCTTGCTTTGATGCAAACGGTGCGTTTTTCGAGCCGTTCTTTGGCCCCGAAGATGCAATTATAACAGATGCTCTTAATCACGCATCTATCATAGATGGGATTAGATTGAGTAAAGCCCAAAGATGGATATACAAGCACTCTGATATGAGAGACGTAGAGGAAACAGACCAAGCTACTGGCAAGACGGCAAAAGGATTAGAAAAATGTTTGCAAGAAGCGAAAGATTGCAGATTCAAAGTAATAGCTACTGATGGTGCATTCTCTATGGATGGTGATATAGCTAAACTAAAAGAAATATGCGATTTGGCAGATAAATATGATGCATTGGTTATGGTAGATGATAGCCACGCTACTGGATTTATGGGTAAAACAGGTCGTGGTACTCACGAACACTTTGATGTGATAGATAGAGTCGATATAATCACTACTACGTTCGGTAAGGCATTAGGCGGTGCTTCTGGTGGATGTATATCTGGTAAAAAAGAGATGATAGAATGGTTACGTAACAAAGGCCGTCCGTATTTGTTCTCTAACTCATTGGCTCCGGCTGTAGTTGGTGCTACTTCTGAAGCAATTGATATGATAACAGAATCGACTGACCTACTAGACCAAATAAGAAAGAATACACAAAGATTCAGAAGTGATCTAAACGCTGCTGGTTTCGACATAATAGAGAGCATACACCCTATCGTACCTATTATGTTCCGTAATTTCGACAATAGTGCTAAACTAGCTGTTGAATTTGCAGATAGAATGTTAGAAGAAGGTATATATGTGATCGCATTCTCGTTCCCAGTAGTACCTAAGAAAATGGATAGAATCCGTGTTCAACTGTCTGCTGGACATTCTGACGAGCAAGTAACAAAAGCTATTGCCGCATTTATAAAAGTTGGTAAAGAGCTGAATGTCATCAAGTGATAAAAAGTTAACGGAAGGCCGCGATTACTATATAGATGATCGCGGCTATTTCGTATTCACAGAAGAATATCACAAAAATCGTGGCTGGTGTTGCAAATCTGGCTGCAAACATTGCCCCTATGGATATGAGAAAAAACAATAATGTATAAACTATTCAAAAATATAATAATCTACGGTTTTTGTATTGGCGGTTTAGCACTGGCTATATACTTCAAAGATATTGGTAATAATCTACTGGCTCTGATATTCCTAATAATATCGGTAGGATACTTTATGTCGGCTGTATTCAGAAAAAGCCAGAATAAAGTGCTAAACTTCGTAATAGATTTAACAATTATAACTGGCTTTACCTGTTTGATAAGCTATATATTGATTGATTTGCTGAGGTAGGTTTATTCCACTACCACTTTCACTGCCTTCTCTTCTGTGCCGTGCTTTATGTTTATTAAGTATATACCCGGCTGAGCTGAGGAGCAATCCCAACGAAAAGAGTTACTATTTAAGTCTAGAATCTGATAATCTAATTTACGACCTGAAATATCATAAATTGTTATATCAAATTCAGCAATACTAAAACTAAAGTTATCAAATTCAATAGTTACGTCAGAACGGGCAGGTTGCGGATAAGGTGGACTAATAAATATATTTTCTTTGCTTTGAACAATATCTGTAGTTGTACTAATTGTGAATTTTGAAATAGTATTATTATCGTGAGCTACTAAAATAGTATTCTCGTCAATTATCTCATAATCCGTTACTTTACTTAAACTACTCGATTTTATTCTACTCCAGTTATAACCATTATTAGTTGTTCTATAGATATAGTCAGTGCCAGAAGTCGCAAATAGTGTACTATCATTTGCTCTTTTCATATTTCTAGGAACATATTTCAGTTCATTGTCCTCATATATTTTTTCCCAGTTGATACCGCCATCTGTAGTTTTATATATTCGAGGATACTCTTTTCTATATGTTTTATATGTAGATAAAAATCCATTCTGGCAATCATCAAAATAAATGAAATGTTCAGCTGTAGAATCAGTAAACCTTAAAGGAATAATTTCCCATTTCGGGTTTTCAAAATCAATTATCTTAATTAAACTCTTTGACAGTATGGGATATTCCTCTCCAATATCAATATAATTTGTTAAAGTTGCAATAAAACACTTATCTTTAGTAATTATTTGGTCATTATAGTAAGGATGCTTGAATCTTTCTTCACCCCAAGCATTAGTCCGTTTTGCTAAATCAAACATATCAAATTTGATAAAACGTCTATCAAAAGTAGTTCTATTCAATATAGTAATTGTTGACCCATCATCATAACTACCACCTCCATCGTTACGTGTAAATATATAATAATCATCATTTATTTTAGTATTTAAGATATAATCTATAAATGTTCCATCTTCAAGGCTATTTTTATTCTTGATTAGATACTCATCTCGCTCCAGTGTATCTATTCTGTAATAATAGTATTTATTATAATTCGAGAAAACTATAACTCCGTTATCATTATTAAAATTAATTTCTTTAAAATCTGAATAATATTTGGTGTAATAATACTCAAAATTAGGTTTTTCAAAATAATCAAGCTTTACCCAACTTTTACCGTAATCTGAAGAATAAGCAGTACAATTGGGGTAAGTAGATCCACTTCCTGTTACCGCTATGTACTTTCCATTATCCTTAATTGTAATATCTGAATAATATCCGATAGTATCTATTTGAACAACTTCAACAGTTGCACTTATATACTCTAGTTGAGCATTAAGTATAAGATTAAAAAAACATAAAAGAAATATTATTCTTAATATCAACATAACGCCCTTCTCTTAATTAACTTTTATAAAATTACTATAGTATAAGTTGTTAGATTCTGTTTTAATTACTAATATATAACTTCCATTACTGAAATCTTTCAATGAAATTACATTTGTATTTAACAGCCTATCTTTATCTATAATTACATTTCTACCATCTGGTGAAATTACACTTATTCTTTCGATCTTTTCAGTAAGATTAAATTCAAATGTTAATAATTCACCCATCAATGGATTCGGGCTTACTGTTAGAGGGTTATTAAATGGTTTACTATTGTTTTCAATAACTCTTTTTGGAACAATAGCATCATCAATCCAATTACAAATGGTTTTGCAGTCATCAGGATAATTAGGATCACTATCACAATCTTCTGTATTAGCAGTTTTAATACTTTTTACTACTACTTGACCATTTTCAATAAATAGTTGAATATCCTGTTTACAACATGAATAAGAATTACATACTCTCAATATTTTATTACTGTCTAGATCAAAATCTTCTCTAAAGCAACTGACAATACTAAAAGATTTTAATACTGGCCCACAATCGGAGGGATAAACGGGTGGATATCCTAATGCAACCAACCATGCTATCATAACTTGTCTAAATGCCTCTTCCATACTAAATTGAGGAAATATAGCACAAGGGGCATAATAACATGATCCAGAAACTATAACATAGTCTAGCCTATATTCGGTAGGAGGTAAAGTCTGACAAGCTGGATTAGTAGAATTATTTCTTGAACTATAGTGAACTTCTACCCAACAATCATTACATGCTGGTTGTGGTCCTAAAGTATCTTTATAAACACCAAGAGTCCAAGATTGACTCTGATAACATGTGTCACTATCACATTCAGTTGGTGGCTGTGCCTCCGCCTCACTCTTAACTCCTACAGTCAGCAGGAACAGTGTTACTCCAAGAGCAACCAATATGTTTTTATACGTTTTCATCTTACTTTTCCTAAAATATTAAAAATTATTTAATTATTTATAGGTAATTCATTAACTTTGTATATATCATTTGAGGTGTGGAATTTTAAATGATAAATACAGGTCAGGAATTACCCTCAAAGTTTTTTCTGCCCTTTTTTATTTTTCTCACTTATTTTCTGATTTAAAATAATAATTTATTTGAAACTAAAAAAAAATAAAAAATGAAAAAACATAATTATTTATCCATTCAACTTAAAATTAATCCAAATTTTTAATATTTCGTTACAAATATCATTCAAGTCGAGCTAAATAGCAACTTAGCTGCTAGTTCATTACAGACTATAAACAAAAAAAAGCCACCCTCGGGCAGCCTTTTGTAAGAATTTCAGTTTAAAATTTAATTACATATTCACAGGAACGTGAAGTGGGAAACCACTAGTAAATTCGTGAACTTCGTGCTTAATAGTCTCTATTGCACTTTCGTTATCTACATTAGTTATTGCTCTATCTATGAAATCTGCGACTGTTCTCATATCATCTTCTTTCATTCCTCGTGTAGTCAATGCTGGTGTACCAAGACGGATACCAGATGTCACTAATGGTGATTGATCATCATTCGGTACTGAGTTCTTGTTGCAAGTCATACCAGCTTCGTCTAGTGTGTTTTCAGCTTTCTTACCTGTTAGCCCTTTGTTACGAAGGTCTATTAGCATTAGGTGATTATCAGTACCACCAGACATTATATTATAGTCTTTTGCTGCAAGTGCATTTGATAAAGCATTTGCATTTTTAATAATCTGAGCTGTATATGCAGTAAAATCATCTGTTAACGATTCTTTGAATGCCGTTGCTTTTGCAGCAATTATATGCATAAGCGGGCCGCCTTGCATACCTGGCATAACACGTGAATTTACTATCTCACTCATATTTCTAACTCTACCCGATTTTGGGGCTACTATACCGAACGGATTTTCGAAATCTTTACCCATCAGTATTAGTCCACCACGTGGGCCACGAAGAGTTTTATGCGTAGTTGTAGCTACAATGTGTGCGTGAGGTATTGGTGAGTTCAGATGCCCTTTGGCTATCAATCCAGCTGGGTGAGCTATATCTGCAAATAGGAAAGCACCTACTGAGTCTGCTATCTCTCTGAATCGTTTGTAATCAATATTTCTAGAATAAGCAGAAGCACCTACAGTGATTAACTTTGGTCTTTCTTTTTTAGCTAGTTCTTCTACTTGATTGTAGTCTATTCTCCCCTCTTCATCCAGATGATAAGGTACAAAGTTGAACCACATACCTGAGAAATTAACAGTAGAGCCGTGAGTCAAGTGACCACCGTGCTCCAAGCTAAGTCCCATAACCTTATCTCCGTGCTGTATAAAAGAGAAGTAAACGGCCATATTAGCAGTACTACCACTATGTGGTTGTACGTTGGCGTATTCTGCACCGAATAGCTTTTTAGCTCTTTCTATCGCAAGATTTTCTGCCAAATCAACAAATTCACAGCCACCATAATAACGTGCATTTGGGTATCCTTCTGCATATTTATTAGTAAGAACCGAGCCGGCTGCTTCTAATACTGCATCTGAAACAAAGTTCTCACTAGCTATTAATTCTAATTTTTGATGTTGTCTTGAGCCTTCTTCTGTTATTGCATGGAATAACTCAGGGTCGTTTATTTTAATATTATCGTACATATTTTACCAGTATTTATTTTTGTATTAATAATTTTTCTATTTCAATTTTGTTATTATACTCATACATTATAGTATAAGAACCGTTTGCTAAGCTTGATACGTCAATTTGACTTTTGTTTGGATTATTAGATTGATAAACAATGTTTCCAAATATGTCAACTACTTTAATGTTATCAAATCTACCGTTACTATTATCCAATTTTAGGTTTATATAGTTATTAGCTGGATTAGGTGCGAAAGAATTTGAGATAGATTCAACTTGTTTTACAGATGATAATACCTGACAATCAGTTTCACCAGTAAGTGCATCTGTATAGCATACAAAGTCACTATTCTCACCGAATGAATTCACCCAATACGGATAATTCATAGTATAAAGTGGATTAAAAGTGTTTATTGATAGTGCTGATGTTTGCGGCTCAGCAGCTGGGTTTGTTTTAATATAATTTTGGTATGACTTATTACTTGTGATATCTTTAACCATATCATCAGAATCTACCCAATCACCAGTTATTGCTTCAGTTACGAAACCCGGTATCTCGAATCCACCTTGATCAGATAAATTTATAGCTTGGAATGCTATCAATATTTTTATAACTCCAATAATAGCAGTTTCCTCAGTACCTTCCTCCATAATTACATAAACCCACGCTTCTGATTTACCATCAGCCATACTCATACCCGGTTTAATAGCAATACCTGATAGTTCAAGTTCCTGTTTCATAGTTGCTATAGCAGTAATTTGTGGAGATTGAAAGCTCAAGTCTGATTTAGCGAAATTTATAGCTGTAGCCAAGCCTTCTTCGGCTGTGTATTTTGCAAGAAACTGAGCATCAGCATTTGAATTAAATAAGAATAAAAACAGTGTCACAAACAGATAAATAGATTTTTTCATTTAGTTTTTTCCATCATTTTAATAAAATATCAGCATAAGTTAAGAATAATTTTTATCATTGCATATTAGTTTTCATTGATTTATAGAATAGTTGAATTGAATTCATTTAAAAATAGACTTTATCATATAGTATTTGAGGCAGATACAACTGCAGGTAAGTTATTCGATATAATATTAATAGTTGCTATTATTGCAAGTGTTATTGTAGTTATGTTAGATAGTGTAGCCGAACTAAGAACTCATTATGGTGATTTGTTTACTGGTTTAGAAATTGGCTTTACCATATTATTTACTTTAGAATACTTCGCAAGAATATATATTTCCGAACATAAATTAAAGTATATTTTTAGTTTCTTTGGAGTTATTGACTTTCTCTCGATTTTCCCAACTTATTTTGGTTTCTTTTTCGGTAGTAAGTCAACTGCCTTAATTACTATAAGAACGCTAAGACTACTTAGAGTATTCAGAGTATTAAAACTAATCGGATTCATAACAGAAGCAGGAGAACTAAAAAAGGCACTCGACGCTAGCAAGAAGAAAATTCTTGTCTTTTTACTAGCCGTTTTATCCATGGTTACGGTGATGGGCACACTTATGTATATGATAGAATCTGCCGAATCAGGATTTACTAGTATCCCAAGGAGTATTTATTGGGCTATTGTTACTTTGACTACAGTGGGCTACGGTGATATAGCACCTTCATCTAATTTCGGTCAGTTCATTGCCTCTATCATTATGATACTTGGTTATGCAATAATAGCCGTACCTACAGGTATAGTATCTACCGAAATGAAGACTCTCAAAGAAAATGAACGCAACAAATTGCAGTTAATAGAATGTGCTAATTGTAAGACTAAAACGTCTGAGATTAACGCTAAATATTGCTTTAATTGCGGCGAAAAGATTTAACAAAAATGAAAAAACTTAGATTAAAGAAAAAGACTTCCTTAGCAACTAGAGAGTATTCTGTAGATTACAAATCTAGCTTGAACGAAGAGCAGTACAAGGCCGTGATGCACGAAAAAGGTGCAGCACTTGTGCTGGCTGGTGCTGGTACCGGTAAGACCAGAACATTGGTGTATAGAGTATCTAGGTTAATTGAAGATGGTATAGACCCTAGAAGTATTTTGCTGCTAACTTTTACTAGAAAAGCATCTGCGGAAATGCTTTCGAGAATTACTTTTCTTCTTGATACTCGCGCTGGAATGATTACTACAGGTACTTTCCACTCTTTCGCATTGAAAATGCTAAAGCAATACTATAAGCAAATAGGATTTTCGCAAGAATTTAGCATAATTGACCAACAAGACTCAGCAGATACTATTGATTTGATAAGAGGGCGACACCTCCCCCCTAGCATCAAAAAGCGATTCCCAAAGAAAAATACTCTACAGAAAATACTCTCACTTTCTACTAATAAACGAGAAAGTACTCTAGCAATATTGGAAGAATTTTATCCCAAATACACTGAGTATGAAGACCAGATAAATACTATATTTATGGATTATCATAAATATAAGAAAGTCGCTAATGTAATGGATTATGATGATTTGTTACTTTATCTACTGGAGTTATTGAAAGAGAACCCTGATGCAAGAAAGCGTATTACAAATACGTATAAGCAAATAATGGTAGATGAATACCAAGATACTAATAGAATGCAGCACGAAATAATACTGCTACTTGGTGGTGAGGAGAATAATATAATGGCTGTTGGAGATGACGCACAGTCTATATACTCCTTCCGTGGTGCTGACCATCAGAATATATTTTTCTTTCCTGAGAGCTTTGAGAAATGTGAAGTCTATAAAATTGAGCAAAACTACAGAAGCACAGAACAGATACTAGATTTATCAAATGATATAATCAATAAAGCTGCATTCAAGTATGAGAAAAAGCTATTTAGCAGAGATAGAATAGGTGAAAAGCCATACCTAGTAGCTGCTAATAGAGAAAGGCAACAATCTGAGTTCGTAGTTCAACAGATATTAGAGTTACGTGAGCAAGGTATTGAACTAGAAAACATAGCAGTGCTTTTCCGCTCGAGTTATCACGCTTTCGATTTGGAGATTGATCTCAATAAATCAAATATACCTTATGTCAAATTTGGTGGTATGAAGTTCATTGAAACAGCACATATAAAAGACTTGATTTCGTATATGCGATTGCTCTTTAATCCGAAAGATGTTGTGGCTTGGCAGAGAGTTCTAATGCTAGTCGATGGAGTTGGCCCAGCAACAACCAGAAAGATAATAGATAATATCTCAGATAATCGGCTAAGTATTAGTAACTACAAAGATGTACTACCTACCTTGAATAAAAATGTAGGAATAATAAATCTATTCAAATTAGTAGCAAAGAATTTCGACCCAACTGATATAACTTATGCGGCATCCGAACTTGCGTTCTACTACAAAGAGTATATGGACGAGAAATACGATAACGTCAATAAACGTTGGCGAGACATAGAGACTTTTTTGCAGATAACTGACCAATATAGTGACTTACCTACATTCTTGAATGATATGGCACTAGACCCACCGGTTAATTCGTTAGATGAATTAGAGCCAGAATCGAAAGAAGATGAATACTTAACCATCTCAACTATTCACTCTGCCAAAGGATTGGAGTGGAAAGTAGTGTTCTTGATATGGGCCACAGAAGGAAAATTTCCTTCAGCAAAATCTACACATACTATAGATTCTGTTGAAGAAGAGCGAAGATTGTTTTATGTTGCACTTACTAGAGCGAAAGATTATCTATATGTTGTTTATCCCTTTGGTATTTTCGACAGAGAGAGTGGTATGGTTTTGAGTGAACCATCTAGATTTATTAATGATATTGGTGATGAATTTCTGGAGAAATTCATATTAACAGAAGAAGATGAAGACGAAGGAATCGACGATTAGGAGATTGCAATGAAAAAACTAAATATACTATTTTTACTACCTAGATACCCGTTCCCACTTATTGGTGGAGATAGGGTTAAGCCGTATTATATAATCAAACACTTAGCAAAAGAGCATAATGTAACGCTCGTTACTTTTTTCCAAGGAAAAAAATTTACGGAAAGTCTAAAAAACTCAGTTAAGAAATTGGGTGTTGAATTACACGTAATACCATTGAAACCATTTAACGCAGGTATAAGTTCTCTTCCAAAACTATTTTCAAAAAAGCCATTGGAAATTCTTTATTACGAGCAAAAACAATATCATGAAGAAGTAGAAAAACTATTGGATGAAAAGCATTTCGATATAGCATTTTCATTCTTTATGAGAACTGCTGAATATATCAAAAATGCTCAGATACCAAGTATTTTGATGGCTGAAGATTGTAGAACAGAATATCAGAAGCGTTCGTACAAAGGAACTAAGAACCTAAAACAAAAGCTTATCCGATATTGGGAATGGAAGAAATTAGGTAAATATGAGCCAGATACAGTTAACTTTTTCGATGCGGTAACATTCGTTACAGAAGACGATATAAAACTAATGAGAAAACTAAACCCTAATGCAAATTATCATCTTCTTTCAAATGGTGTAGATGTAGAAAAATTCGTCCCTGACCATAAACAGGAAAGAGAAGACCTGCTATTTACAGGAAAGTTAGATGTATGGGCTAACGAGTTGATGATAAATAGATTAGTAAACGAGATACTACCATTAGTTAAGAAAGAATATCCGAAAATCAAACTAGTACTAGCTGGAGCTAATCCATCTAAAGCTATTTCTAAGTTAGAAAGTGATGATGTAGAAATACATTCCAATGTACCAGAAATAGTATCTTATCTACAAAAAGCAGCTGTTTATGTTCACCCACATTATGGTGGTACTGGCATACAAAACAAACTATTAGAAGCTATGAGTGCTGGCTGCCCAATTGTAACTACCACAACTGGTAATCAAGGTATTTATGCCACAGATGGTGAAGAAATAATGATAGCCGATAGCTCAGAGGAATTCGCTGCAAAAGTTATACAAATCCTTAAAGACAAGGAATTGTCAGAGAAAATTAGTAAAAACGCTCGTGAGTATATTATCAAAACACACTCTTGGGAGATAATATATGACCAATGTGATGCAGTTATAAAAGAAGTATGTGGATTATATGAATAAGTGTTTTTTCTTCGATAGAGATGGAATAGTTAACACTAGAAAGGTAGGCGGATATATAAAAAACTACGATGAATTCGAGTTTATCCCTGAGTTTCTAGAACTTTTTCAGAAAACGGAAGAGCTAGGTTTTCTAAAAATAGTTATCACTAATCAACAAGGAATCGGCAAAGGGTTGATGACAGAAGAAGAACTTTCAATAGTCCATAACCTAATGCAATTCAATCTATTCCAGAAATTAGATTTTAGTTTTGATGATATTTATTATTGTCCTGATTTAGCAAATAGCGGTTCTAAGACTAGAAAACCCGAACCGGGTATGATACTCGAAGCAATTGATAAATGGGATATAGATGTAGAAAACTCATATTTCCTTGGTGATAGTGAGTCAGATGCAATTGCTGGAGAAAGAGCGGGAATAAAAACAATCCTAATAGGTGATTTCTCAAAAAATAAAGCTAATTTTGTATTCTCAAATTATACAGAAATCATAAATAGTTTTGAGAGTATTATCAAATAGAAAAAGTAAAATAATTCGATTGCTGAAATCGTCTTATAGACAACGATTTTAAGATTAATAACAAAATATTTTATTGGAGAATAAAGATGTCTCAACCAGTTCACTTAACAGATAGCAATTTCACAGAAGAAATTAAAAATTCAACAGTACCAGTAGTAGTAGATTTTTGGGCAGCTTGGTGCGGTCCTTGTAGAATGATAGCTCCTATCATTGATGAATTAGCTGCTGAATATGATGGCAAAGCTATGATAGCTAAAGTAGATGTAGATAATAACCAACAAGTTGCTATGCAATATGGTATTCGTTCTATCCCTACTATATTGATGTTCAAAGGTGGCGAACAAGTAGAAACTATCGTTGGAGCTGTTCCAAAAGAACAAATACAAAACAAATTAAACGCCCTAATGGGATAATATACAATGTCAAGACCAGAACTATTAGACGAAGAGAGAATAGATGACGAATTAGAAGATTTGGTCAACTGGAAAAAAGACGGTAAAGAAATAAAGAGAGAAATAGTAGCAGCCGATTTTGCATCCGCTATAGGATTTGTGAACTCGGTTGCTATTATATCAGAGAATATGGATCACCATCCGAATATAGAAATATATGGGTGGAACAAAGTCCGAATAAGCGTCAGCACCCACGACGCTGGTGGTCTAACCGAATTAGACTTCAAATTAGCCAAGAAAATAGATTCTATAAAATTAAATGCAAATGAGGAATAGAACATGAGTTCATTCATTTATGATATAATCGGTCGTCAGATAATCGATTCGCGTGGTAATCCTACTATTGAGGTAGATGTAATATTAGAAGATGGTACTTATGGTCGTGCGGCTGTACCTTCTGGTGCTAGCACTGGAGAAAACGAAGCACACGAACTAAGAGACGGAGATGACTCTGTTTACTTAGGCAAATCTGTGTACCAAGCTGTTGATAATATTAATACAATTATCGCCGAAGCACTAGAAGGATTCGATTGTTTGGAGCAAGCTCAAATAGACAATCTACTTATCGATTTGGACGGAACTGATAATAAATCTAACCTCGGTGCAAATGCAATACTAGGTGTATCACTTGCTGTGGCTAGAGCTGCTGCTAATCATTTGATGATTCCTCTATATAGATATATTGGTGGCGTTTCCGTTAATACTTTACCAACTCCGATGATGAACATCATCAATGGTGGTAAGCACGCTGATAATAATGTTGATATCCAAGAATTTATGATACTACCTGTCGGTGCTAGTACTTTCTCTGACGCTATGAGAATGGGTATAGAAGTATTCCATAATCTAAAAGCTGTTCTGAAAGCTAAGGGATATAATACTTCAGTAGGTGACGAAGGTGGCTTTGCTCCTTCACTAAAATCTAACGAAGAAGCTTTCGACGTTATATTAGAAGCAATAGATAAAGCTGGTTACAAAGCTGGCGAAGATTTCTTGTTATCTATTGACGTAGCTGCTTCAGAAATGTACGAAGACGGCAAATATAAAATGTACAAGTCAACTGGTGAGCTGAAAACTGGCGACCAGATGATAGAATGGTATGCTGCATTAGCAGAAAAGTACCCTCTAATATCTATCGAAGATGGATTAGATGAAAACGATTGGGAAAACTGGAAAAAACTAACTGATAAATTGGGCGATAAAGTTCAATTAGTCGGTGATGATTTATTCGTGACTAATCCTGAATTTTTAGCTCGTGGTATAGAAACTAAAACAGCTAACTCTATACTAGTAAAAGTTAACCAAATCGGTACTCTAACTGAGACAATAGAAGCTGTGAACATGGCTCATAGGAACGGTTACACTAGTATAATCTCACACAGAAGTGGCGAGACTGAAGACACTTTCATAGCTGATCTGTCTGTAGCACTTAACTCTGGTCAAATTAAGACTGGTGCACCAAGTAGAAGTGATAGAACGGCTAAGTATAATCAACTATTGAGAATAGAAGAAGAACTAGATACAGATTCGTATTATTCGGCTAATTTCCCATTCAATAAATTTAACAAATAATAAAATATGATTAAATTTGGAACTGACGGCTGGAGAGGTATCATAGCCGATGATTTTACTTACGAGAATTTGAGATATGTTGCACTAGCTGGTGCTGACTACCTAAAAGAATTATCTGATGGACAAACTCAACCTAGTGCCGTAATTGGCTATGATGGTCGATTTATGTCTAGAGAGTTCGCAGAAGAGTCGGCTAAAGTATTGGCTTCACAAGGAATAATTGTAAATATTAGCGATAGTATTTCATCTACTCCGCAAGTCTCATTCAATACAAGACAAAAGAAAGCAGAGTTGGGATTCGTAATTACGGCATCACATAATCCAGCTATTTACAATGGATTCAAAGTAAAGGGAAGTTTTGGCGGACCTGCCACTCCCCCACAAATTGCAAGATTAGAAGAGTTTCTTCACCAAAGAATGACTGATGGATTCGAATTCAATTTGGAATCTGTTGCTCACTACAAAGAAAAAGGATTAATCAAGTATTTTGATGCTAAAGATACATATCTACGCCATATCAAAAAGCGTTTGGATATGGATGCTATCAGAAAGGCTGACTTCAAAGTCATATTCGACCCAATGCACGGCGCTGGTATGGGTATGTTAGAAGGTCTAATCGACAAGGTATTTGAGCTTCATAGCGAATGGAATCCCGGATTCGGGAACATAGATCATCCAGAGCCTATTGAAAGCTGCTTAGGAGATTTGATAACTACTATAAAAAGTGGTGAATTCGATTTCGGATTGGCAACTGACGGCGATGCAGATAGATTGGGAACTGTGGACGGTGAAGGAAACTTCGTAGATTCACACAAGATATTTATGATATTACTTCGCTATCTTTACGAAGTTAAAGGTAAAAGAGGTGATGTAGTTAAGACTGTTTCTCTGACTTCGATGGTTGATATGTACTGCGAAGACAAAGGAATAACACTTCACGAAACGCCAGTGGGATTCAAATATACTGCCGAGTTAATGATAGATAAAAATGTATTAGTTGGTGGAGAAGAATCTGGTGGCTTAGGCACATCTCTTCATATACCTGAGCGTGATGGTATATTCAACGGTCTATTATTGCTAGAAGCAATGGCTGTAACTGGTAAATCACTAAAAGAGTTATGCGATGACCTTGATGAGCAATTCGGGCCTCACCGCTATCATAGAATAGACAAGAAAATGACGCAAGAAGAGAAAGACACAATACTAAACGCTGCTTACAAGATACCTAGTAAAATAGGTAGATTCGACGTAGAGAGAGTAGATACCAAAGACGGTATCAAGTTCTATTTCCACAATGCGTGGCTATTAATCAGAGCGTCTGGCACAGAGCCTCTTCTTAGATTCTACGCAGAAGCTGAGTCAATGACAGTAGTTAATGAGCTACTACACGAAGCTATGGATTTGAAATAGATTAGTAATACCGAAATAAGATTTTTTATTGAAAGGCTGCCTGTGGGTGGCTTTTTTTATATTCTAACTATCATACGTTCATTGCCACACCACCCTCAACAATTTTTGGGATTACTCGTCTTCGTAAGTAATAAAATAAGAGTAATACCAAAATGCAATTATCAAAACCAAGAGTGGTCATAGTAGGTGCAGGTTTCGGGGGGCTCTCCGCCGCTAAGGCCCTAAAAAACACAGATGTCGATGTAGTAGTTGTAGATAAAAACAATCATCATCTCTTTCAACCGCTATAATACCAAGTGGCTACTGCCGCACTTTCTCCCGGTGACATAGCCCAACCAATAAGAACTGAATTACGTGGTAATAAGAACATACAGGTAATTCTAGACGAAGTAATATCAATAGACAAAGACAATTCGGTATTAGAATTGACACACGGAATCTTAGATTTCGACTACCTAATACTTGCTCCCGGAAATAGACATAGCTACTTCGGCAATGACCATTGGGAAAAATACGCACCTGGGCTAAAAGACCTGAACGACGCTATTTTTATGCGTGAGAAAATCCTCAAATCATTCGAAAGAGCCGAGCGAAACTACAAGAATAAAGAAGAATATAAGCGGAATACCTCGTTCGTTATAATCGGTGGTGGACCTACGGGAGTGGAGCTAGCAGGAGCGATTGCGGAGATAGCAAGGAAAACAATCCTAAAAGATTTCCCACTGATTAAGGCGAAAGACATAACCGTAAAGCTGATAGACGGAGCTGATCGCTTGCTAACCCAATACGATGAATCACTCTCAGAATACACGAAAGTTACGCTCGAAAAAATGGGAGTAGAAATAATATTGAGTACTATGGTGAAATCTGTCGAGCAAGACTTAGTAATAACCAATAACGGCGAATTCGAAAGCTCAAACATAATATGGGCGGCTGGAAATACTGCTTCTCCCCTACTCGAAACACTTGAGACAGAACTGGACCGAGCTGGTAGAGCTTTAGTTAATCCTGATATGAGTATAGATGGCTACGAGAATATATTCGTAATAGGTGATGCAGCATTTTTAGTAGATGCGAATGGTAAAACAGTACCCGGAATAGCACCAGCGGCTATACAACAAGCTAGATATGTATCAGATTTGATTACCCATAGAAAGAAACTAGACACGCGAAAGCCCTTCAAATATCGAGATAAAGGTAGTATGGCTACTATCGGAAGAGCAAAAGCAATAGCACAAGTAGGCAAACTGAAATTCAAGGGGTTTATAGCATGGGTGATGTGGGGAGTAATCCATATTATGTTCCTGATAGATTTTCGGAATAGATTAAAAGTTATGACCGAATGGCTCTGGTACTACGTCACCTTCAAACCTGGTGCTAGTCTGATATTCCATAATGAGACGAAGGAAAAAGAAAAAGTAATCTAGAAGAGATAAGATTTTTTACTAAAGGCTGCCTGAGGGTGGCCTTTTTTATATCATCGCAACAAGTACTAACATCATCAAGAGTGCTACAACGGAGGTAACTATAGCAATGTTTGCTTTACTTTGATTGGACTTTAGCTCGGATTCTAGGGACTTGTTCTCCCCTCTTACTATCGAGATTTGCTTCTCGTAGTCGTGTATTATCTTCTGATTTCTCTCTTTCTCAACTTCGAACTCACGTCTGTAAGAGCGTATAGCTTTATCTAGTTCTAATATATCGTCTAGGAATTCGATTTTCTTAATCTTTTCTTGTCTTTCTTCTATTATATCTATTTTTTCTAGTAAATGGCTTTCGGTATTCCTCAAATCAGAATTGAAGGTTCGTGACATAGATTCTGTTATGGACTTTATACTATCCATAAACCCTTCTAGCGAACGCATCTGTTTGAATATACGTGCGTTAGTCTCATCTTGTAATTTGTTTGCTTCATATATACGCTTATCGTATTGCTCAAGATGCCTATCTACCTTACGGATTCTATCGTATATACGGCTTTCTAAAGTCCTAGACTCTAACTCAATCTCTTTATCTACATAAGATTTTATCGAACGGACTTCATCAGCGATTTTTTTCTCTATCTCGAACCTGAAATCTACAAATGCTTGAGTAAATTCGTTAGACTCTAACTCAAACTTTTCAAGTAACTGTTCGAATCCAGCTTTGTGCTGTTGTATTTTATCATAATCTATTTCGAGTTGTTTTACCTGACTTATCTTCTCTTCTATCGACTGAATACTATTGTCGTATCTTACTTCTAAATCAATAATTTCATTGTTAAACTTATCTTCGTACTTATCAGATATATCACGCAATTCATTGATATCATTGTTGATTGCATCACGCAACCCCTCCAATTCATTGAACATTGATTTGTATCTTTCAGCTTGATTTCTAACTGTAAGAAGTAAGTTTTTTACATTTTCATCTATTGCTTTAGTTTCTATCATTTCTCATTTTTCTCGATGAAATTAGTCAGTTCGTTGCTCAGAGCTTCGAGGTATTCATTATTGATTTCCTCTACTGTCTCATTTGAGTATTTCTGTTGAATTATCATTATGTCCTCTCTAAACTCTTTATCGTTTATATATTTATCGTAAAAGAAATCTTTTATATACTCATTCAGAAAGCCATCCTTCGCTAAAGTCTCGAAGTGGTTGACTGGCTTAACTAATGATTTTACTTTTTCAAGGTATTTTTCAGAGAATTTCATTATTAGAAAGATAAATTTATTTTAATAATTAATCGGTAATGTCAGTCAATATGTTTAGTTAGAATTCATAAAAACTAATATATGAATTTTAGATTGTAAATCGTAACAAAATAGTCTTGCAAATTTTTTATTTTTGTGCTACTTACCATAACAGAAATAGAAAATGTTCAAATCGGCAATTAGAGATATACTACTAGAAACAGATCTAGACAATTTAGAAAATAGTAAAGCAAAGGAAGAATTTGACTTATTATTAGCCGATTGTAAGAAATTCATTAAAAATGGTAATGAAGAGCTACTTAAAAAAGCTTTCCTAATCACATTAGATGCCAACAAAGACCGCTTGCGTCTATCAGGAACTCCATATTACAGTCTTTCTATTTCAGTAGCTAGAATAGTAGCTACTGAGATAAAACTAGATGACACATCTGTAATAGCCGCACTACTTTGCGATGTAATAAAAGAAGAAAATGATTATGATTATAAGCTAATTAAAGCTGAATTCGGAACTACTATCGCAGATATAGTTACTGAAATTGAAAAGATAAATCACATAGAAGAAGCGTTAATTCAACCTGAAGTAGAGCTAGAAAACTATCGTAAGTTACTAATGTCTATGTTCAAAGACGTTAGGATTATCTTTATAAAATTAGCTGAAAGATTAGCAAACCTCCGAACTATTGCCCCCCTTGGAAAAGATAAGCAATTGAAGGATGCTAATGAAGCACTCGAAGTGTTTGCTCCGTTTGCAAATAGATTTGGATTTAGAAATATAAAATGGGAATTGGAAGACCTTGCTTTCAAAATTACAAACCGTGAAGAATTTGATAATATTAAATCTAAGCTGCTTGGAAAAAGAAAAGATAGAGAAAAGTATGTAGAGGATTTCAAAGAACCGATAATAGAAAAGATAACTAACGATAAGTTTTTGGAAAAGAACAACGTTAAAGTAAAAATCTACGGAAGAGCTAAGCATATTTATTCAATATTCAATAAGACAATAGCAAGAAATAAACCTGTTGATGAGTTATTCGATTTGATTGCGATTCGTATAATACTAGAATGTGATGACCCAAATATGTGCTTTTATGTTTATAGTTTAGCGGCATCTATTTACCCTCCGGTACCTGAAACGTTCAAAGATTATATAAATGCACCAAAGCAAAATGGATATCAATCTATTCATTGTGCTGTACTAGGGCCACAACGTAAACCGGTGGAAATACAACTAAGAACTCGCAATATGCATGAAATAGCAGAGCGAGGAGTTGCGGCTCACTTCAATTATAAGAAAGGGTTTATTCCAGCTCAATCTGTATTTGACAATCCTAATGCTGTAGAGTGGATGGATTCAGTCCGCGAAATGATAGAAAGCAATGGGACAGATTCACCAGAAGAGCTATTTAACTTTCTCAAGAAAAATACATTTCTTCAAGAAATTCATGTATTTACACCTAAGAATGAATTACATACATTCCCGATTAATTCTACCCCACTGGATTTTGCCTTCCATATTCATAGTGAACTTGGAAGCCACTACATTGGGGCTAAAGTAAACGGAAAGATTGTACCAATTAACTATAAGTTACAGAGTGGTGATCAAGTTGAGATATTGACTTCTACTAAAAAATCGATTTCTGAAGATTGGCAAAGTATAATTACTACCAATAAAGCTAGATCTGTATTAGATAGATACTTAAGAGAGATTCAAACTAGAAACTATCGTAAAGGTAGAAAGTTATGGAAATCTGAAATAGTAAATAGTCAAGTAGCAATAAGACAATCAGTTATTAACAAAATAGTTAAAGAATTAGATTTAGCAACTGAACGTGATATGTATATTGAATTAGGTAAAGGAAATCTAGATATATCTTACATATCGCAATTATTAAAAGAGTTAGCTCAGAAAGGTTCGAAAATAAATATTCAAAAACCTATCAGAAAACAGACTAAAACTACTGTCAAATCTTTGATAATTAGAGGAAAAGATAGACCAGGAATAGTAAAGGAAATTACTGAAAGAATAATCTCAATTGAAAATGTAAGTTTAAATGGTATTTCATTTGATACTATTGAAAATGTGTTCGAAGGTAAAGTAACTCTGAAATTAAATAATGATATAGAGTTAAATGATATAATTGCGAAAGTAATGAATATAAATGATATCGAATCTGTTGAAATCTACTAGTCAAACGTAGCTTGTGGATAATCAATATCAGATTATTACTTGAAAAGATAAAATAATTCATGTATTTTTGTTAAATTTGATTTTTAAAAACCAAAATTCTAAAACTTATGGCATTGACAACAATATTCTTTTTGATATTAAGTATAGTAGCTATTGGAACTGCGTTTGGTACAGTAGCATCGAAACACCCAGTGGTTTCTGCTATGAATTTAGTATTGCATTTTATGATGCTTGCTGGTTTATATTTGACACTAAATGCACAATTTATTGCTGTATTACAGATATTAGTTTACGCTGGAGCGATAATGGTATTAGTAGTATTCGTAATCCTGTTACTCAATTTGGGTAAGGAAGACGATGTTGATACTAGG
Organism: Bacteroidota bacterium; assembly: GCA_048267165.1. Taxonomy (GTDB): domain Bacteria; phylum Bacteroidota; class Ignavibacteria; order Kapaibacteriales; family UBA2268; genus PGYR01. The sequence continues at coordinate 1,555 of JBLWYD010000029.1, read as the reverse complement.
TTCAATGCACGTAAAGGTGTTGCCATGACCTTCGGGGCTGCTTTTGTAGTTCAGATATTAGTACTATTCACTAGTGCTGGTACTTTTACTCACGAGATAACGGCCGAATCTGTTAATACTGGTTTAGTTAAGAACTTAGGTTATAAGCTATTTACTGAGTATCTATTCCCATTTGAATACATTGCTTTGTTGCTATTAGTAGCAGTCGTAGGTGCAATGGTGTTAGGTAAAAAGAAACTATTTTTAGAAAGAGACTTACCAGAGAAGAGTTTAAAATGATTGAAGCAATTCCATTAGAATATTATTTGATACTATCGGGAACAATTTTTGCGATAGGTTCTGTAGGTGTACTTACAAGAAGAAACGCTATTATTATATTTATGTGCATAGAGTTAATGCTCAATGCTGTGAATATTAGTTTAGTTGCTTTCTCTTCATTTATGGGTGATGAATCTGGTCAGATTTTTGTATTCTTCGTTATGGCAGTAGCCGCAGCAGAAGCAGCGATTGGACTAGCTATAGTACTAGCTTTATTCAGAAATAAACGAACTATCTACGTAGATGAGATAAATCTACTGAAGTGGTAATTTTATAGTAGCTTCTAGGATAAATCTAGAATTACAAATTGTTGAAAATATTTTTTAGATTGAAACCCTTATCTATCAAGACTTTTGAGAGTTAAGGTAAATTTATATGAAAATTTAATTTGCTTTTTAATGTAATCTCACTTACATTTGAATTGTTAAAATACGCAGCATAAAGGGATGATACACTCCACAATGTACTCCACTTTATTTAACACATAATAATATAAAGAGTTAGACCTTTGGAAGACGAGAAAGACACGAATGTCTCGGAAATCAAGGTTATTTCAAATTGGAAACGATTTATCGTACCAGTTTTTCTACTATTTGCAATTGCAGGTACAGTTTACTTAGTGAACTTATCGGACGATTGGTTTATGGGAGAGAAAATAACCGAATACGAGATAAACGGATTAAACTTGAATGATTCCGATAAGTTCTTTGAAGAAGCGAAGAAAATATCTTTTGGGAAAACTAAAGATAGTGTACTACTAAAAAGGATTGAAGAAGAAGTAGAGAAAGATGCTTACATTAAGAAATGTGTGGCTTCTTTCGCTAGTCAATCAAAAATTAGTTTAGATTTAGTTGAAAGATATCCGTTTGCTTTTTATAATATTGGGGGAAAGTTAAATTATATAGACCAAGATGGTTCTATACTCCCATATAAAGTTTTAAAAGATTATTCAGATTTGGTAATTGTATCCGGCTTTTCAAGCGCAGATACAACACTGATAAATGCAGCAATTAATATCATAGATGAACTAAATAAGAAACAGGAAGTTTTGGATTTTGTCAGTGAGATACGGTATATAGATGATGAGAAGGGATTTGAGTTAATAGGTCCTTTCGAAACTGCAAGGATTTATTTAGGTTTGGATGAAAATATAGATAGTAAGTTTGACAAGTTAAGAATACTAATGAGCGATAAAGCAGCACGAGTATTATTGACAACTGTCAAAACTGTTGATTTG
>JBLWYD010000028.1:0-37549 GCA_048267165.1 Bacteroidota bacterium | reverse complement strand
TCGCTTTTCTTCTTCTTTACTTTTTATAGAATCCAATTCTAAATCAAATAATTGTTTCTGATATTTAATACCAGCTTCTATTTGACCAAATTTTCTAGATTGATTTTCATCTGCTAACCGTTCACTTATTTTATTTACTATCTCTAATTCTTTATATGCTTCTTTAGGTTTACCTATTACGAACAGGTATTCTGAATACATTTTATGTATTTTAACTTTCTCTTTTTGCATATTCATATCATTTGTAAACATTATTAGTAATGAGTATATACCTTCTATTTCTTTATAATTACCTTGTGCTAAATAGATTTCCATCAGCTTTAGGTAATTGTAAATACGATATTCGTTTAAATTTACTGTACCTAATAATTCCAGTGACTTGTTTATTCTTTCTGTTGCAGATGCTGTATCTTTTAAAGCTAGTTCTAATTCTGATTGTGAATAGTAGATGCGAGATTGTAATCTTACAAATGAAGTTTTTTCTGCTATCTCAAATGCTTTATCTAGATATATTCTTGCCTTATCTAAATTACCTAGTTTTATAAATGTCTTTCCAACACTATATATAGCATATGCTCGATCTTCACGTATTGTAGTAAAGGCAATGGCTGTTAATGTAAAGTTTAAATCCTCTTCTAGTAGTTCAGTTTCACTATAACTATCAAACACAGCCATTGATTTTTTATAATAATCAAGTGCTATTTTATAGTCCTTCCTTTTAAAATACAGGTCCCCCAAGTAATACAGACTACAGCCATACTTATCTTTAACACCTTGAGAAGTATTGTCTTTATTTCTCTGCCCTATCTTAATGGCTTCCTTCAAATTGGTAACTGCCATTACGTAATCATCTTGATATGTATATATTATACCAAGCAAATTATAACCACTTATAATTCCTCTTGTATAACCATCACGTTTTGATTGTTCTAAAATAGAATCTGCAATTGCAAAAGATAACCTAGGTTTTAACTCTGCAAGATCACGCCCCATACAATACAAATGAAAATATTTCAAAGTATCTTTTCTAGCAAGAAGTGAATCAAAGACATAGAAATTATCCATATTTTCTAATGAATCAGATATGGCTTTGACTTTATTAGTTGATACTTCAGAAGTAACTTTACTTCTTTGTAAAGATATGATTTCAGTTGAAGTGAAAATACTCATAAAGAAGTATAGACATAAATATGTAGGTAGATTAAATTGCATATACTAATTTAATTAAAACTAACAAAAATCTAAGGTATTTATGAAAAGAGTTGTATTATTAGACGACCATGTATTTTTACTAAAGCCAATTTCAGATTACATAAAAAACAATTCTGAATTTGAAATAGTTGGCGAATATAGTTGTGGGAACGAGTTTATTGATGATTACGAAAATAAAGATTTAGATTTTGAATTTGTAGCAGCAGATTTAATGATGGAAAACGGAGATGGATATTCAATTCTTGAATTTGTAAAGAATATGAATCCAGATATAAAAGTAATTATTATGACCTTCCAAAAACAACCTGGACTTCTAGAATCTGTTTTGAAATCAGGAGCTAATGGTATTATAAACAAAACATCTAATGCGAAAGAATTGCTTAATGCCTTGATAGAAACAAGTAACAATAAGGAATATCTTTGCCCAGAGATAGAAAGAATTTTAAATGATAAAAGAGATAAAGTAAAAAAACAAGAAGAAGTTAAAGCATTAACAAAACGTGAAAGAGAAATTCTTTTGCTAATCTGTAAAGATGAATTAAAAGACAGAGAAATAGCAGATAAACTACATATAGCAGAAACAACGGTTAAGGCTCATAGAAGCAATATCAATACTAAGTTAAAAGTTGATTCTGGGGTCAAGTTGGTTAGAGCAGCAGTAGATTTAGGTTATTTAAACATTGGGAAATAAATATTATCTGTAAGTATTTACATATTTACTTGTAAAGTGCAGCACACAACCAGCTATAAGGACACCCAGAGGACCCATGCTGAGTTATTATGATTTATTCAACACTTACTGTGCTTGTATTAAATATCGTTTAATCTAGGTCCATTTTGTTCGTTTTCTAATAATTAATATATATATAACCATTATTTTAATATTTTGAGTAACTAGGATGAAGTAATTTACTTGAAGTTTATTCTCAAAGCTAAATCATTAACACATCCATTCTCTTCTTGTTGTTTTCAAATAAAATTAAGGAACTTACCTCTACCAATGAAAATTTATGGTACTTGGTTTACTCTTTGACTAACACGGTACTGATTCCATTTAGTAATACTTCATATTTAACTTTTGTGTACATAAATGCTAAATAAACAAAACCAATACGTTCATGATAATAATAAACTGATTTGAATTCTCCTTTGGGACTTCTTGAAGTAGATTCGAGAACGGTAACAAAGTCATTTACAGCAGGATTTTCATAGTAAATATTATCAAGAATTTTATAGTCAGCTATAATATCAAGTTCTTGTACATTATTTATCTGTTCATTTCCAATTGACTCATTTTGCTCTTCTTGTATAATACTTTTACCTAAATTCTGTATGAACTCTGCTTTCTCTTCTGGTGATAATTCTATAAAGTTTCCTGCATCTTCTTTTGAAAATGTTATGCTTCTTTTTCGAATATTATTACCTTCAATATCAGGAAGAGGAATATCCTCTATAGATTCTCCAACCTTTAAGTTTCTCGGGTAAAGAGCAGGAGCAAATAATTTAAGAGGTTCTAATTTATTGATAGATGGTAGCTGAAAGTAAAACCCATAATCAGATTCTTTCCTAATGAAAGTACTAAAAATAGTATTTGAAGCAGGTTTACCTTGTACCGAATATGAAAAATAAGAATTCGCATTTACTTCATTGGAAATATCTAATCCAACAACAAGAGTATCTACTAATTTATCATCAGAAGATTTCACTAGATAAGTTAACTCTCTCTTTACAGTAGAGTTTAAGTTTATTGTAGCAAAAAGAATTAAAATAAAATATTTCATTACTAGTTAACTACTTGAATTGGCATTGCCAATTGGGTAACAATTAGCACCATCAAAAACTGTACTCAAAGAACACCTCTCGAATATAAAAATTTAACATAATCCAAATTAAATAAGAGAAATTTGATTTCAAAATAATTTTTTTAATACCTAGGATTAATTATTTTTATCTGTAATAAGGATATTACAACTCTCCAACTGATTTCGTACTAGATGTCTTTTGTATTTTTAAACGTTCCGTGTAGAAATAGGGATTATACTACATGAAGAATAAATAAGAAAAGAGAAAATAAAACTCCGACATATAGCACATACTTATAAACCTCAACTTCCTAATCTTGTGTTAAATATGAATATGTAGAACTGATGTTAATATACCCCAACTGTTAGTTTGAATGTATAGTGAATCTTAAACATTTGGATTAAACACATATCTAATTTCAAAAATTAAACAGCATTAGTTGGCTGTCCTATTATTTTAGTCTAATATAATCTTTTTATAGAAATTCTTACCAGATAAGGTTTCCACAATTCTAACAAAGAATACTCCGTTACCTAGTTCACTGTTTTGTAGGTCAATAACATCTTTTATGGAATAGTACTTCTTAACTAATTTACCATCTATACTAGTGAAAGTAACATCATATAAACAATCTTCACAATCTGAATTTATCATAATATAGTCCATAGCAGGATTTGGATAAATTTCTATACTACTAATACTTTGGAATGCAATATCAGTTGAAGTATCTTCTATAAGTTTTAGATTATCAAAAAAGACATGACTGCATTCCAAGCAAGCAGGTGGAACGTCAAAACCAAACCTTTCTTTTGCTAGAACTATAATGACTGTATCTGGAATTATAGTTTCAACTGAATAATCTATTTGTAAATTAAATGTTTTATAATCATTACTTTCATTTAATATAATATTAGCTTGACCAATAGTATCTCTTCTATTATTCAGGTTGTTGTATTTAGTGAGGTAAATATCAACATATGTTCGCAATGAATCACAACTCCCAAGTAAAATGGCTTTGTAATCTCCAGTTAATTCTGTCGGCCTATAGTCGATTGACCAACCTGGTTTTGCTGCATCTTTACCAGAAATAATTCTCATTACTTCGTATTGATAAAACCCAGATAATGCTACTGCATAATTTCCAGAAGTAGCATCAGTAGTTTGAGCTAATCCACTAGCTTCTGAACTATGTTTAGTACGGTAGTGCCAATTAGGAGGAAATATACCAACTCTATTTTCTACTATTGTTGTATCATACCATAGTTCAGTTGTTTCATCACTTGAACCCCATTGCTCGAAGTCCAAATTCCAATCCGAAAACTGTCCTTTTAGATTGGTTGATGACATACTAATCAACAATACGAGTATGATTATCCAGATGTGTTTCATATTATCTCCTAAATCTTTTATGTAATATATGAAATTATAGATACCTTTTGAAAAGAACCATTGTATAAGTCTATTGTAGGACATTCTAAATATTCTAATCCATTTTCGTAACTATTGCAGTCTGTACTGAAGTTAGAGCAGCTATTAATTTAGGTTATTTAAATATTGGGAAATAAATATTATCTGTAAGTATTTACATATTTACTTGTAAAGTGCAGTACACAACCAGCTATAAGGACACCCAGAAGACCTTTGCTGAGTTATTATGATTTATTGGATACTTACACTGTGCTTGTATTAAATATCGTTAAATCAGGGTTGATTATGTTCGTTTTTAGAAATATAGGGTATCTTATTGTTTTAGTCTAATGTAGGACATCCATCTCTTCTAAATTCTTATATCTATGTTTAGAACAATCTTATTTGCAGATACAATAGTTAAACTTAAAAAAGTAGTCATCAGAAGGTATTCCAATTTAGAGTTCAAGAAGCAGCACACAACCAGCTATAAGGACACCCAGAGGACCCATGCTGAGTTATTATGATTTATTGGATACTTACTTCGTTTACATGCATTATCGTTTAAACTAATACCTTTATGTTCGTTTTTAGAAATCTATCGCATCTAACCAAATATCAAATAAATGAACCTTCATTTCATATTATAGTATTCAAGTTTCAAATAACAAAACTCCGTAAACTTTTGTTATTTGAAACTTTACGTGATAATTATTTTTATATATAATCAAATGATCATAGATACTAGATCGTTTTCTACTAATAGATTTTTGAATAATGAAGAGGAAGAAGAAAGATGGTTGATAATATATTTATGAAAATAAATCATGCTGATTTTGAAGCAAATGACCAATTAACATTTAATGGTAATGGTTCTAATACATATGGATATTACGATAATTACAAATTCGGAACATCAAGAGTAAGAAACTATAAATATAATGGTGTAGTTACTATAAGTGGCTCATTACGAAAGTATTATTTTGATAAGCATCAAATAGAAGATTACTGGAAATATAATCTAACACAAGATAACCTAATTGAAATAGGATATGACTTGAATTCAATTGGTATAGATACAGATAAACTAAAAATCATTTCCTATGAATTTGGACCTACTCTAGAAATGACTGATATAGTAGAACATATCGAATCATTTAAGAATGGTATTTCTAATCATCATGGAATAACTTCATTCAAAGGTATTTCCAAAAGAGACAGTTCCAAAACGAAAGACATTAACAAGTCACAATTACTCAGGGTATATAGTCCTGAATTGAAATATAAACAAAAGACAGTAGATGAAGATATGGAATATACACGCTTTGAAGATTACATACCTAAAGGTACTAAAAAATATCTTGATCTAGATAGCGCATTAACATACAGTGAATTATGTCAAACAGAAACTTTAACTAAAATAAAGAATCGCCTAATTGAAAAAATAGAAAGAATAATTTTTATAAATGATGTTGAAGTAGGTACTTTAAAAAAGAATAAGCTAACTGATTTAAGCTTCTCAAGTAAGAAGAATAGAATAATCGCTCAATCACTATCTGAAATTTATGAAGATACAAGAATTAAAACATCGCTGTATAATTTCATTAGAAAGAATAATGATTCATCTACAACAAAGTATATAACTGATGCTATTGATGAAGAATTTAGAAAAACTATTGGTGTAGTAGAAAATGATTAGAGAATTAACAAGCAAAGGTTATGTAAATGGAATTGGTGGATCTTTCAAGAATACACTGAATTTGAAATACACTAATGATCGAAAGGGTACAGATTTCTACTTTCTCAACTACTACCCAAATTACTTTAAAATAGAATATAAAGATAAATATGTATCTGATACAAGTAATCAATATAGTGGTCATAAGCAAGAAGATATTACCTTGAAGGATTTCCCTTTACAGACGCAATCTCTATTTATATATGGTTTAACTAAAATAGAAGAAGATTTAGGAGAATCACTAGATAATAAAAATACAAAGGTTTCTAGTTTTAGGTATAGTTATAAATTTAATGTTGGTTTTGGTGAAACAGCTTTACGTCATTCTATTTTTAATTCAACTAATAGTAGGTACATTACCAGAAGAGATAGTATAGTTAATATTACAGATTCAAAATATATCAATATAGATGATGATAATTCAGTAGAGTTTAATTTTGGTTTTGAAGATGATAATATACTTGAAGTTACGTTTAACTATAATAATATAGATACTGAATTCGTTACTCAACTCTACATGTGTAATGAACATTTGGAAGAATGGGAAAAACTTCTATTTAAGAAAGTAGGAGATACTGAAACTAAAGTAGTACAGAATAGAACTTACTTGACTTTCGAAGATGTTTCTGATTCAAAGTTTCTAGATTTACTTCTAAAATATAACATTGCCTACCTTAATAAATTTCATTTCATAAATACATTACATTTTGAAAGATGTAGTTTAGATGTTAAGGATGTCGTTAATTACATTAATTTAGTTGATAATAATAACATAGATGAAGTTAGGTATGGTTTGGAATGTAGTTTGAAAGAAAAGAAGATACAAAAGAGAATCTATCGTGATAAACTAAAGATAATAGAGGAAATGGAAATATATTCTGAATGGTTTGATGACAATAGGATTACAAGTAAAGAAGTATTGGATTCTATTGTTTCAGGTATGTATATCTATAATGAAGAAGTAAAAAGTTGTTTAGTATTTGAAGCTGATTCTTCTATTTTGGATGTTCTACTGTGTAAGAAAAAGAAATAGAAATTGGATGTTGTTTGTATTGTTTATATTGTTATAGTATTGTGATAGTTGTTTTTTGTTTTAGTTTAATATGGTTGGTTTTGTAGTTTAGTTATGTAATTTATGTAGTATATTTTATAAAAGAGTTTACCTTATATATTGCTATAAGTACAAACCTAAAGCAAATTCAATATCTAACTACATAGCCAACCTTAATGCTGCTCTATTTGGCACACACTTAACCCAGGATTAATCTAACTTCTAAAAACGACACATAATATAGATTGGCTTTTTAAACGGGACTGGGCTGATTTATGTAAGGACTACCGATATAGAAGTTTTGTTATTTGAAACTATATGGCTGTTTTGGTTTTCATTAAATCGATTGTATTATTATATTAAATTTCAAATAAGTAAAAAATAGAATATTATGAATAGAGCAATAAGGTATTTTAATCTAGTTAATATGTATCCCAACAAAATTCCAAATTCATCAGCAAAGTAATAAATATTTTGCGATTGCATTCTGAATGCAAAAGAAATATAAATGTTTTATTTAATTTGTCCTAAACTTTGAATGATATAAAATGGTTATTCGAAGGAGATTAAGTATAAACAATAATAAATAAAGGAGTTCCCATGCCAGCGATACCTTCAAATGAATTAAATCAAAGACTCTCGATGCTTTGGTTTTATAAAACATATACAAATGTACCAGTTCAACCATGGCAAAATTGGCAAATGCAACCTTATGGACCTCCTTCTTTTATTTTGCCTCCACCTCCTGAATATATTGCTCCGTTCCCAGATCCTGACTATTGGCCAGTAGGAACAGTTACTGCTCCATTTCCGAGTTGGTTAACTTTTTGGAATAGTGCTGTACCTATATTTCCAGTTGTTTATCCTCCAGTACAACCTTATTTTCCAGTATTAAATCCTGGTTTAAATAAATCTTTTGAAGAATTATGCTGTGTTGGTTTCAACCCTGAAAAAGGTGAACTTGAAGCTGTAATAACCATAAAACTAGAGAGTGGTTATGGTGGTGGTTTATGTACAGCAGGTACTTTCGAGTATGTAGGTTTTTGGTTAATCGAACAATCACTTACTCAAAATCCACCTCAACCATTATCACCTAACTGGGGAAATGATCCTGCTACTAATTATCCAGGACGATTTCGTAAATATATAGGTACAGCAAAAGTAAATGTATTTGATATAATAAGGGATATTAATGGAACCGAAACACCTGAAAAAGGATATCTAAGATATACTGTGAAACTTCCAATTACACCTGAGATGTCTGAATTTATATTAGGATGTTCAGACCCTGGTCCTGGTTCGAGATTGCCAAGAATGCATGCTGTACTTGCTTGGCAACAAGATGTAACAGATGCTAACTACAATGGTCAGGGAGTTTACTGGGGCGATGTAATGGAATCCGACATTCAGTTCACTAAAAAATCTTATGATAGAGCAAATGTTACTTTCAGACCAAGAAAATCGAATGAGCCACAATCATTTCCAGTTCATGCAATATTAATGAAAACGGGTAAAATATTGATGATGGGTGGTTCATCAAATATTGCCTATAAGATAGATGACAAAGACGAATGTTTACAAATTAAAACGGTAATAGAAAACAGTATAGCCATTTATGATCCTAAAACAGATACTTTAATTCAAGGGTCACCACCACCTGATAGTGGTATGCAAAATTTAAATCAAGAGATTGAATATGAAAATGAATGTGAAGGCGTGATAACTCCTGTTATTGAAAACAATTACCATTATTTTGGTAATGTACAGTTAACAGATGTTTTTTGTGGTGGGCATTCTAATCTAGAGGACGGTAAAGTCTTAGTTGTTAGTGGAACAGAGTTTTATGCAAATAAAGGTGGACACGGGCCACATGAACACCATTTCCCAGGATTAAAAACAACTTTATTATATGACCCAGATACAAATAGTTGGGAAAAGGTAGAGGATTTGAGCAATGGACGATGGTATCCTACTACTCTAATGTTAGGTAACGGTAAAGTTGTTGCTTTTGCAGGTCATACATCTTTTCTTGATTATAGTTTAATTAGTTATGATGGAGCTGATGCTATTAGACATGAAAATACTGATACCGATATATATAACCCAGAAACAAAAAATTGGATAAACACGTTCAATACGATGATGAGTGTTTCAAAAAATCCAATTTCGGGTCCTGATTATTATCCAAGAACATTTCTAATGCCTGATGGCACTATCTTCTTTGCAACAAAAATAGGGACATTACCAAATCCTCCAGATGTGACAAGAGATGATGTAGATGCGAATTATTCATGGGATCCTAATTCAACTACAAACCCTTGGATTCAAATAAATAGTGAACCTAACTCGATAGGGGTTCGTATAGATCAAACAGCTGTGATGCTCCCTTTGCTCCCACCTTATAATAATGATGACGTTAGTGTTATGATAATTAAAGATTCTAACTCTTTTATTATAAGACCATTGAGTTCGAATACGCTTTGGGTCAATTCTGGGCGAGCAGTTGCTAAGAAAAGAATTAATGGAAACTCAGTTATATTACCGACTGGAAACATTATGGTTCTTGGTGGTGTAGAAAACGATAGTCCCAATTTAGATTCGAAAGGCGTAAGGCAAACAGAAATCTATGATTTAAGGACTAATTCTTGGGGAAGAGGTGCTGACATATACAATACAAGAAACTATCATTCAGGTGCCATATTAATGCCAGATGCTAGGATTTTAATTTATGGTTCCAATTTCAATGGTGGGCAAGGTTCTTTTGGTAATCCAAACCAAGATTTAAGCTTTGAAATTTACAGTCCTGATTATTTATCTAGGGGCCCGAGACCAGAATATATGATTGATAGAGAGGAGTTTGAATACGGTTCTACTGTAAAAATGAAATTAGAAGGTAAATGGAAACTAAAAAATATAAGAAGGGATAGAATTGGTTTAATGAAGCTAGGGTCGGTTACACATTCATTTAATTTTGATCAAAGATATGTAGGAATAAAAATAGTTGGAGATGTTAATATACCCTATGTTCAGCCAACAACATTAGATCTGAATTTATCTGAGTTTGATTTAGAAATACCTAATAATGAAAACTTATTACCCCCTGGGTACTATATGTTATTCATAGTTTCTGCATTATCTGACATACAAGGTCTTCCTGGGTTTCCAAGATTAGGAGTTCCCTCTGAAGCCCAAATAATACATATAAAGAAAAAATGTGAGTGCTAATATGAAAAAGATATTGATAATAATCGTTACATTCTTCTTTGTTTGTGGTATAGCTTCTTCCGTCCCAGTATGGAAGAAGCATGCTGATTTGGATATAAGGGGTTCAGAAAAAGAAATACTAGAGGAGTTACTAATCTATACCAAAACTGAATGGCTCTATATATATGAAGATTCTACTCACAAATCTTATTTTTACTATACTAATGATTCTGGTAATACTTATACAGATTTGACTAAAAGATTTAAAGAGAGCATCGGAAATATAAAAGGTGAATCTCGTATGTATGTTACTGAATCAAAACATTTGGTTGTTGTTAAAACGGGTAATATAGGTAATTCAATATGGTTCTCTGATGATGTAGGTAAAACTTGGGTAACTGATACTCTAATACGAGGGACTTCACTTCGTGGTATTTTATTCCGAGGTAATGATATCTTCATTAGACATAGTTCTACTTTTGAATCTCCTAACTTAATTTATAAATATTCTTTAGTTGATAATAAAGTGAAAAAGGAATTATTCTACCTTCCTGAAGATGACTTATATCAAATAAACGACAATAAATTTGATGTAAACGATAATGATGAACTTTTTATTGCTCCAAATATTGTAAGTACGATTTATGCCTATTATTATCCTAGGATATACGATAGTGATGGTAAGTTGATTTCTGAACTAGATTTCAACGCAGATTATTTTCCTTATGAATATAATCCACCCAAAAACGATAATGGTTTAGTTTCTTATGTTCGTAATGTAAAGGACAGCATCTGGACGATGACAATGAAAAATAATGGTTATTTTCTTACCTATAATAATGGTAAGGATTGGGAGTTTATTGATATTAATGGTAAATTTAAAGGTTATGAAGGAGAATATTGGTTTGAAAAAGTAAAAGATAAACCATATTATCTCACTACTGTTACCAGATATACATCACGATTTACTTATGACTTATCGGATTTTGGAGAAGTTATTTCAGTTGTAGATGATGAAGGTAAATTAACTATTGGAGGTGCAGGTATAATTTTTTATTCTAATGGTGATGAAATATTTTCTTACGGCTCTAGTAGTTCAATTTATATTTTAATTGATATGGAATTATCATCTGTCGAGGATTCGGAGAACTTAGTCAATATCAGAATAGACCCAAACCCAGTAAATGATATTCTTCATCTGAGAACCAATTCTGATATACTAATTGAATCATTGTCTATCTATGATTTATTAGGGAATAGGTTAATACAGCAATCAGTAAATGGTTCAAATAATAATTTTAAAATCAATTGCTCTACTTTGGCGACAGGCACGTATATGATAGTTGCCCAAACAAAGAGTGGTAATATCACAAACAAGTTTATAAAGTGGTAGGTGGACCTTATGGTTACGAGCATAAGAAATATAGTTTTGGTTTTGATTCTCCTAGTTTTTGGAATTTGTGACGCATCCTCCGTGCCTGTATGGAAAAAACATGCATTTCTAATTGATACTTCTTCAAAAGAATCACTTAAATATATTTCATTTAAAAGTGATACTGAATGGTTCTTTATAAAAAAAGATACCTTACAAAAATCGTATGGTTTTTTGAGAACTAATGATAGCAAAACTATTGATATTACTGATAGATTAAAAGATAAGTTATCAGGGAATTGGTTAGAAAAGAATTATTATTTTTCAGATGACCCAAGCTCTTTTATAGCTATATCAGTTAATAACGATAGTGAAAAGAAATTTTCGATTTCAGATGACGGAGCTTTAAGTTGGGTTGAATTTGAATTAAATGAAGTTTCTAACCGAATCCTAAAGAAAAAAAATGAATTTTATATTCTTCATGATAGATACAATTTTGATGCGACTTACCCTACTGATAGAATTATAAGATACAAATACTTCAATAATGAAGTAATTACAGATGAAGTATTTGTAACTGAAGGTAATAATGATCTATCTAAATTGTATGACTTAAACGAGAACAACGACTTATTTATTTCTCTCCAAAGCAGACAAGAACCTTACATATATTATAGACCGCAAATTTATAATTCTGAGAACATTTTGATATCTGAATTTGATTTTGAATCAGATTATTTCCCTTTTGTTTATTCTCCAACATCAAATGAAAATCATTTAATTTCAGATGTAAAAAATATAAAAGGAAATATATGGATGTTAAGGATGCTTCATAACGGTTATTTTTTAACTTATGACAATGGACTAAACTGGAAATTCTACGAAATTGATCATTCAGAATATAAGTACTATTCCTTTCATTCTTTGAGAAGTAAAGATTATTACCTTTCAATTGGGTTCGGTAAACCAAAGTTTACAATGGATTTATCTTATAAGGGTACAACAATAATGGTTCTAAATGATGATGAAAAATTTGTTTTACCAGATGATGTAATTTCTGGAGTAATCGGTATTTTAGATGATGAGGCCTTTGCACTGGGCAAGGACGGATGGATTTATATTTTAGATGACATGGAATTGTCATCTGTCGAGGATTCGAAGAACTTAGTCAATATCAGAATAGACCCAAACCCAGTAAATGATATTCTTCATCTGAGAACCAATTCTGATATACTAATTGAATCATTGACGGTCTATGATTTATTAGGGAATAGGTTAATACAGCAATCAGTAAATGGTTTAAATAATAATTTTAAAATCAATTGTACTACATTGATGACTGGTACTTATGTTATAGTTGCTCAAACAAAGAACGGTAATATCACAAATAAATTTATAAAGTGGTAATTTAAAGTAATCTTTTCAAATACTTCTTATTTTAATCGAAAGCTAGAAGAACCAACTATTTATATGTACAATTAGTGCAAATAATAGAGGATTAAATGGATTTTAAATCATACCAACAAGAAGCAAAGACGACAATACAAGATTATATTAAAGGCAAGGAATCTAATGAATTTGTTCCTTTCCTTGGTTTAATTGGTGAGGCAGGGTCAGTAATAACTGAATTAAAAAAGAATCTGAGAGATGGTTCTTCATATACTAATTATAAAACCAATTTACAAGAAGAACTAGGTGATGTGCTTTGGTATATTTCAACTATAGCTACTCAGAATGATTTGGAACTTGATTTAATTGCTAAAGAAAACCTATTAAAGACAAAAGATAGATTTAATTTAGAACATACTGACAATTTTATTATATATGATTCTAGTTACCCAATTGAAGAACAATTCCCTAGAGAATTTGAAGTCGAATTTTCAGTAATAAATGATGATGGAAAAGAAAGAGTTAGGATTATAAACAAATTAAATGACCAACAATTAGGTAATGAACTATCTGATAATTCTCATCAGAATGATGGGTATAGATTTCATGATATCTTCCATTTAGGATATGTTGCTTTTCTAGGGTGGTCACCTGTTATTAGAAAATTAATGGGTCTTAAAAGAAGAAGTGACGACAAAATAGATGAAGTTGAAGACGGTGCAAGAGCAACAATAACTGAAGAGCTAATAAGCTTATACATTTATAACCATGGTTTAGATCATCAATTGTTTAAATATAGCAGTAGTGTAGATACAGCTGTATTAAAAACAGTCCAAAGGCTAGTAAGTGGAATCGAAGTCAAGGATTGTACACAAAAACAATGGGAAACTGCTATCATTAATTCTTATAAAGTCTATGATGAGCTCATAAACAACAATGGTGGTAGAGTTTTAGTTAGTATCAAAAATCGAAAATTAATTTATTTAGGGAAAAATTAATACTAATGGTAGGAGTAAATAGAGCAATAAAATATAAGAAAAACAATAGTGAATATAGAATCAATGAATCTATTGCGAAGGAAGAAATACCTTGCGTTTTTATTTGTTATCAAAGGAAAGATGAAGCATTTGCGAATGATGTTGCAAACTACATTATTTCTAAACAGTTAGATGTTTATTTTGATTTAGAGGATAATGATTTGAAGCAAATAAATCAATCTTTAAATCCATCGGAAGTAACAAACTCAATTAAGAAAGGTTTAAATAAATCAGATTATATGATTGTGATTGTTTCTCCAAATACTTATAGGTCGCCCTGGGTCCCGTTTGAAGTTGGATATGCTTATGATGAGAAAGGAGATAAAATGAAAATATTACGACATAAAGAAATTGCGGAAAACTCTATTCCACCGTATTTAGAAGTAAAAGAAGTTCTAAATGGAACGGCATCACTTAATCATTTTTTATGGTCTATTCGCAGGGATTATTTGATTTATGAAAAACTTGAAAAAATGGGCCATATGAAATACTTTAGTGAATATAATTCAAACCCTCTTAATAAATATTTAGTCAACGAATGAGTTATAAAACACCACTTTCGGTTTTTGTAGTTTGGCATCCAAACTATTTAGAAGGTCAGCAAATTGCTGACTACCTTTACTCTATACTTTGTAGAGATATTTCAAGGCCACTGATTCGATCAATGGGAATACCAGTCTATTTTAGAAGTAGTAAAGCAGAATGTAAAAATCAACCGATTGCGATTGATTATTCAGAATCTGAATTTACGGCAGTTATAGCATTAGTTTCAGACGAGTTCATCGTTGACAATGAGTATCGAAAATATATTGACAAAACTTTTGATGAATGTAGCTCAAAAAGCGACAAAAGAAGAGTTTATCCTATTGCAATTTCGAATAATGCTTTCAAAGTATCAGCAAAACTTTCACCAATAAATTTCATTCGTGTTATTAATTCAAACGGTAATGATTGCAAATTAGGTACAGAAGGGAATATTTCAAGGCAAATCAAAAGCCCTATTTTGCATGAGTTATGTAGGTTATTGAAATTTATGAAAAAGGCAACTGATGAAAAAAACTCATTGACAATTTCGCCACCTATAAAACTATTCATTAGTCATTCAAAACATGACGAATCAAAACTTGATGCAGTAAAGTTTAGAGATTACATTAATTCAAATACGCAACTCAAAACGTTTTTTGATACAAACGATATTTCATTTGGCTCAAACTTTGGAGATGAAATAAAAAATGGAGCAAAAGATTCAGCATTGGTTGTTTTTCAATCAGACAGTTATTCTGATAGAGAGTGGTGTAGAATAGAAGTGATAGAAGCAAAGTCAGCAGGTTGTCCAATAGTAATTGTGAACGCATTAGAATTTGGTGAGAAAAGAGCATTTCCTTATTTAGGCAATTATCCATCAATCAGATTTAAAAACAATTTCCAAGACATTATTGATTTGACTATAGAACAAGTTCTTCATAACATCTTTACAAAAATGTTCCTAGATTCGTTAACTAATATGTATGGAATTAAAGCGAATAGAATTTTAAGTACTTCACCTGAACTTTTCAATTTCATACAACTCAAAGAACAAGGACTTAGAAAGAGAGAGACTTTTGGATTAGTAGTTTATCCAGACCCACCACTTGGTTCAGAAGAATTAGAAATTTTAAATAGGTTAGACAGCAATTTTCATTTCATAACTCCTTTAACTTTACCTTTAATCATTAAATAAAATGACAGCCATTAATAACATATCAAACATTTCTGACGATTTAGGAGAAGGTATATCAATTATTACTGAAAAAGGAGAAATGCTATCAAGAAAGTATTTTCTTACAGGGAAAACTATTGGAATCTCCATTTCTGAAAGTGACAACATTAATGAACTTGGTTATGGAATTCAACATTTGAAAGATGCAGTTATAGAAATAGCTAGATATATTTTAGCATCGGGTGGAAAGTTGGCTTATGGTGGGGACATGCGGCAAGGCGGATTTACAGAATTGATTTTTGATTTGTTAGCTTATTATAAAGCCGATAAATCGTTGCAACCACATGAAAGATTCTATAGCTATTTAGCATATCCAATATCAACGAGACTTACATTGGAAAAGCAAGCTAAGGAAATACAGAATGTTTCGTTTAAAAAAATAGCACCTCCATCAGATTTACAAATTGCAAACATAAACGAATTTTTAAAGCCTGATACTCCAGCCAACCTCTATGTTTGGGCAAGATGCTTAACAAAGATGAGAGAAGAAATGGAATCAGAATGTAACGCAAGAATTTTTATAGGTGGTAAGACAAAAGATTTTAAAGGAAAGTGTTCAGGAATTTTAGAAGAATTTTTAATAGCTTATAAACACAAACATCCAGTTTACTTAGTCGGAGCATTTGGTGGAATTACAAAAGATATAGTTAATGCTTTAGATGGGAATAGACCAAAAAGTATTTCTGAAGAATATTTTATTGGTAATTCTGAATATAAGAGCATGATGAAAATATACAATGAAAAACATCCAGACAATCAAATAGACTATAACATGTATTATTCAGCACTAAAATCAATTGAATTGAAAAGAATAGCAGAACAAAATGGTCTTACTGAATTGGATAACTTACGATTGACCAAAACGCCACATATTAGTGAAATAGTTTACCTAATATTGAAGGGATTGACCAACCTTTTCAAAGAATAAATATGAATTATAAATTAAAACAAAAAAATAGTATAGGTAGGTCTCATTTGATTATAATGAAGAAACGGAAACCGAAATTAAGTTTAGCATATAATATGTTCTGGGAATTTGCAGTTGAAAGGCAGAATATATTCTTCAATCGTTTTAATAATGATAGCTTCCCATGGTCCAAAGACGAAATTTTGAATCAATACAAATTCACAAATGTATATAGGGCTACAGATAGAGTAAGCCAATACTTGATTAAAAATGTAATTTATAAAGGAAGTCAAGAACCAGAGGAGATGTTTTTCAGAATTATACTTTTCAAGATATTCAACCGTATTTCTACATGGGAGATATTAGAAAAAGAATTAGGCAGTATTACATTCAAAGATTATTCTTTCAAACATTACAACAAGATTCTTTCAGATTGCATTAATCAAAATGTTCCAATATACTCTGCGGCTTATATTATGGCATCAGGTCGGTCAAGATTCGGGTACGAAAGAAAACATCAAAATCATTTGAAGTTAATAGATTTGATGATAAAAGAGAAAGTTCCATATAAACTTCAGTATAGCAAGAGTATGTATGAAGTTTATATCCTTTTACAAACTTATCCAACTATAGGGAATTTTTTAGCTTTCCAGTATGCAATAGACTTAAATTATAGTACACTCACTAATTTTAGCGAGATGGAATTTGTGAAAGCTGGGCCAGGTGCAAAAGATGGAATTGCAAAATGTTTTAATAGTTTAGGTGACTATTCATTTGAAGATATTATTAAATTAATGTCGGATAACCAAGCGAATGAATTCAAAAACTTAAATCTTAATTTTAAAAATTTATGGGGACGAGATTTGCAGCTTATTGATACCCAGAATATTTTTTGTGAAATAGGTAAATATTTGAGAGTCTCAAATCCTGAGATTGAAGGATATTCAAGTCGGACAAGAATTAAACAGAAGTATAGATTGCTAAAGAATGATCCAATAGATTACTTTTTGCCTCCAAAATGGAATATTAATAACTTAATAAGATAGAAAATGAGTAAATCAAAAAATATTTTCATAAGTCATCACCACAAGGATGATAACGCCGTAACAGATTTTACAAATCTATTGTCAGGGAAAAATTATGGTATAAGAAATAGTTCTATTAGAGTCAAAGACAAAAACAAAAGTCGTTTAGAGAAGAATCAAATTCCAAGAAAAACTCTAGAACGTTTATTGAAGATGAAAATTATATGGGCAGGAACTGTTGTCGTACTTATTGGTTCTAAAACTCACTCAAGGGAATGGGTCAATTGGGAAATAGAATCAGCAGGAAAACAAGGTAAAAGAATATTAGGAGTTTTTATGAAAGGAGCAAAAGATTCAGATATACCTGAATCACTTGAAAAATATGGAGACGGTCTAGTTGGATGGAATTCTGAAAAAATTATTGCTGGGATTGAAGGTGAAGATGTAGGATGGTGTAATTCAGGTGGACATCCTAGATATCCAACATTCAATGTTAAACGAATTAGTTGTCAGTAATGGCATTCTATTCATATAAAATGACACGTGATTATGGTTTTGCTCCAAATCCATTTTTTGGTTACTGTACTTTAGCTTGTTGTAAACCTCACATTCGATATAAGGCAGAAATTGGAGACTGGATTATTGGAACTGGTTCAATAGGAAATCAATTGCTTTATAGTGTAATCTATTTGATGAAAGTTACCGAAAAGATAAGTTTTAGTGATTATTGGAATGATAAGAGATTTTCTAGGAAAAAGCCTATAATGAACGGGAGTTTAAAACAATTACATGGAGATAATATTTACTATAATGAAAATGATACTTGGTATCAAATGGACTCACATCATAGTTATTCAGAAGGTAAAATAAATGTAAATAATTTAAGACAAGATTTAAATGGTAAGTTTGTACTAATATCAAATCAGTTTATATACATGGGGAAAAATGCTATTAAGATACCTACTAAATACATTGAGCTTTGCCCAAATTCTAAACAAAGAAACTATATCACAATTGAAAATCAGGAATTAGCGTCTGAGTTTGTATCTTTTATGCAAAATAGATATTTAAACATGGTCAATGGAGAACCAATAAATTGGCACGAATACAATCAATTTGAATTATTTTAATTAAGCTACTAATAAACTGACATATATAAATTATCATTTATTTATAGTTTTTTTAGATTACTCTAAACTAGACTAAATAGTATGTAGTATATTTTATAAAAGAGTTTACCTTATATATTGCTATAAGAGCAAACCTAAAGCAAATTCAATATCTAACTACATAGCCAACCTTAATACTACTCTATTTAGCACATAACCAACCCAGATTTGATCTGACTCTTGAATACGACACAAAGCATAGATTGGCTTTTAAAACGGGACTGGGCTGGTTTATGGAAGGATTACCGACATAGAAGTTTTGTTATTTGAAACGATAGAGCTATTTTGGTTTTTAAAGAAGTGATTGTATTGCTAAATTAAGTTTCAAATTAATAAAAAAAAGAATATTATGATAAGGTTGTTTCTAAAGATATTGGTTCTAATTCTTTTAGCTACTTTTACTTTAGTAGCACAAACCAAACCTGAAGCATCTCAGAAGCCGATATTAATAAAGAATGTTAATATTATACCTATGACTAAGGATAACAGAATTATCAGAAATGTTAATGTTGTTATTAAAGATAATAAAATCCTTTCTATAAATAAACCCATTCCTAAAGACGTTGAAATTATAGATGGAGAGGGTAAATGGCTTATACCTGGTTTGATAGACATGCATATTCATGGATTTGCAGATATTGATTTTGGAGAGTCATATCCAACTAAAGGAAATACTTTCTTTGTAGATAACCAAAATGTAATGGCACTATATGTAGCTAATGGTGTTACGACAATACTTGATTTGAATGCTAGGATAGATAATTTTGCACAGCGTAATGAAATAGTAAGAGGAAATGTAATTGGTCCTAGAATAGCATTGGCTGCTTTGATTAATGGAGGGAACGAATCAGGAAGAATAGCTAATACACCAGAAGATGGTAGACAAACTGTTCGAATTGCAAAAGCAGAAGGATATGATTTTATAAAGGTATATTCCCAACTAAATATAGAAACATATACTGCTATAGTAGATGAAGCTGAAAGAGTAGGAATGAAAGTGGTAGGTCATATTCCGAATGATTTTCAGAG
Organism: Bacteroidota bacterium; assembly: GCA_048267165.1. Taxonomy (GTDB): domain Bacteria; phylum Bacteroidota; class Ignavibacteria; order Kapaibacteriales; family UBA2268; genus PGYR01. The sequence goes on along the minus strand of JBLWYD010000028.1, from coordinate 17,447 downwards.
TAGATTAGAAGATGCGTTTATACCTAATTTCGGAATGGTAGCTCATGCAGAAGAATTTGCAAAACAATCAAAAGATATTAGTGATGAAGACATTAACCGATTTGTAAATCTAGCAAAGAAAAATAACACATGGCTATCACCTACATTAACTGTAATTAAAAGAATACTTGACCAAGCTAAATCATTAGACATAATAAAAAGTTTAGAAGGATTTGAATATATTCATCCATTGATGCAGGATAAGTGGTTAACATCTAATCAATATAACAAAGGTACTAATGATGAACGGATCAAACGATTAGAAAGGCTAGTTGATTTTAATAACCGTCTAGTAAAAGCATTTAATAAAGCAGATATACCTATTGTGTCAGGAACAGATGCAGGTAGTTCAGGAGTAATATGGGGATATTCTCTTCATGATGAAATAGAGAATCTTACGCTTGCTGGACTAACGAATGAAGAAGCACTTGTTTCTGCTACAAGATTGTCAGCTACTTGGTTAGGAATAGAAGATAAAATTGGAACAGTTGAAGAAGGTAAATTTGCAGATTTATTATTACTTGATGCCAACCCTTTAGATGATATTAGAAACACAAGAGTGATTTCAGGAGTATTTGTTAATGGAAAATGGATAGATAAAGAAGATATAAACCAAATGATGATGAAAGTAAAGAAATGGAATGAAGAGAATATAGAGAAATACAAATGGAAAGACAGAAAGAAATTCTAGTTTGTAAGACACTACATTTTTAATTAATTTTGAATCAGTATCAAGAACACTTGAATGTGTACCAACCGAGAAAAGTTCTACGGTGGTAAGATGATGCGACAGTAGTATTACTGTAAAAAATCTGTCTTGGTACTCACGTTTGTTACACTAACATCGGAGTACGTTATGTCTGTATATGCTTATTGGATCTCACCAGATGATGATCACTACCAATTTACAACCGCACATTTTAATTACGTAATAGATAATACTAGTTTATTCGGATTAACTTCGACTTCTATAAAAGCCGAATTTGATAAGTATGAAGAGATCAATAATGCTGTACCCAAAGCAGAAGGCGTGATAATAAAATCATTACTCAGAAAAGGATGGGTTAAGATACAACTTGATCCAAATTCAAATTCTTGGACTATCAAATACTCTGTGCGTATAAAGAATATTAAAAAGAAAGTTCATAGTTGGATACAGCAGAATGATATATTAGCTTATGGTGCTAATTTTAATTTCGTACATTCGAATATCAAACCAATATTTGTTTATAATAGAGAAATTGAGAAATATCTTACGGCCGAGAATTACACTATAGAAGAGAGGTGCTTGAACTGCAAACATTCAGTTTGGGCTGTTGGGATTGGCCAGGGTTTCTTTTGTAGAAATAAAGACAAAATTAGGCAAGATGGTAATAGAGTGGTAGGAACTGAATTCAGAAGGTTTTTAATCCCCAATAAGAACTATGTTTGTGAATTGTTTGAAAAATTGTGATTATGATTGAAAAAACAAGATCTGTTAGATGATTTCAGATGGAAAACACAAATTAATGGAATAGAATCTTCTGATTTAAAGAAAGTTCTTTATAGAATTCAAGATTGCACTATAATTTATTATTTTTAAAAACAAATATTATTAAAACAGTTACGAGCAATATAATGCCTGCAATAATAAAAGGATAATAGAACCCACCAACAATCAACCAAGTTCCTATTACAGGACCCAAAATTTGACCGACACTATTTGCCGAACTTTGTATCGATATATTTCTGCCAGTGTTTTCATTGGAGATTAATGAAACGGCTGAAAGCAAATTAGGTATTACCATAGCACCACCAATTGCAAATATTATTATAGTAATATAAATGTATAACTCATTGCGTACGAATGGGAACGCTATTAGTGAAACTCCTGATATTAATAATCCTAACCATATTTGCTGTTTTGAAGTCATTATTTTTTTTCCATAGGTTGCAAAAACTGGTTGCAAAACTGCCATTACACTACCACAAAGCATAAAACCAATACCTACCTGATTGCTGTTAAACGACAGTCCATCTTTACCATAAATTGAAAATACGGTCTCAAACAAGGTAATCACAAACTGCAAGACAAAAGATAATAGTAACAAAGCGATAAAAGTTTTGCTCAAAGAAAAACTAAATTTAACCACCCTCGTTACAGTTTGACTTAATATTTCAGTATTCTTCAACCATTTTATGATTATCAGTATTACGACAAACCCCAAAAAGGCGGCTAAAATAAAGGGAACTGAAAAGCGATCTAAATGAAATATCCACACAGAGTATTCAAAGTGTAGATTTGTTTGTGAAAGGAAGCTACCTAAAACTGGACCAAAAATAACACCTGAACTGATAGCCGCCCCAGACCAAGCCATTATTTTGGTTCTTCTTTTTTCGGAAGTAATGTCACTTAAATATGCATTACTGACTGGAATGACTGATGATGTAAATATTCCTCCGATTATTCGGGCTATATAAAGCGTAGTAAGTGAGGTAGCCATACCCGTCAATAAGTTCATAACGATAAATCCGATAAGACCAAATATGATTAGGGGCTTACGTCCATATTTATCAGATAGCTTGCCCCATAAGACAACAAATAAGAGCTGGAACAAAGGATAAATACTGGTCAACAATCCAATATGAAAGTTAATCTGATTAGTATCCAAATTATCTTTTAATGCCAATCTTTCGGTATAATACGGAAGAGTTGGCAATAAAATACCATATCCTAACATTACCACAAATAAACACAACAGAACTAAAATAGTCCCATTAAGTTTTTCATTACCCACCATTATTTAATTCTAATTTTTTTCTTTAGTAGTTGAGCATTAAAAGCAACAATTATAGTACTTAGACTCATGAATACAGCTCCAACTGCTGGCCCAAGCACAAAACCACTCGAATAAAGTACTCCTGCCGCCAAAGGAATAGCAACGACATTATATCCAGTTGCCCAAATTATATTCTGAATCATTTTATTATATGTAGCTTTTCCAAACAATATCAAATTTGCAATATCTTGAGGGTTGCTATTAACTAAAATTATATCTGCCGTTTCAGCAGCCACATCTGTTCCAGACCCAACTGCAATACCAACATTTGCTTGAGCTAACGCTGGAGCATCATTTACACCATCGCCAGTCATTGCAACAAACTCATTATTGGCTTGAAATTCTTTGACAATATTTACTTTCTGATGTGGTAACACTTCTGAATAATAACCATCTAAACCTAATTTATCACTTACTGCCTTTGCTGTCTTTTCATTATCTCCAGTAGCCATATATACTTTTATATCATTACTTTTGAATGTTTTAATTGCTTCAGCAGATTCGGGTCTAATCTCATCAGCAAGGGCAATATATCCAGCCAGTTGCCCTTCAATTAACACAAATACTACAGTCTCAGCAGCATCACTATATGCATCTTCAGGAATACTTATTTTCTCATCTCTTAAATAACCAGGGCTTACTACTTTTACTTGCTTACCTTCTACATTTGCCTCAACACCTTTGCCAATAATCGCATTAAAGTTTTCAGGAGTTGGGATACTTATTTTATCTTCTTTAACTTTTTTAATAATACCAACAGCAATTGGATGTTCCGAGCTTTGTTCTAATGCACTTGCAAGTCGCAATACTTCCTCGGCAGCATATTTTTTATCTACCGATTCAATACGAGTTACTCCAAAATCCCCTTTAGTCAGGGTTCCTGTTTTGTCAAAAAGTAGAACAGATATTTTACGAGATTCTTCAAACGCAGTTCTATTACGAATCAAAAGTCCGTTTTGGGCAGATACGGCGGTAGATATAGCGACTACAAGTGGAATAGCAAGTCCCAAAGCATGAGGACATGCGATAACCATAACAGTAACCATTCTTTCTAACGCAAAGACGAATGGAAAACCTAAAATCAACCAAACTGCCAATGTTCCAAATCCAATTGCCAGAGCAATGTAAGTCAACCATTTTGCTGCTCTATCCGATAAATTTTGCATTTTGGATTTGGTCTTTTGTGCTTCCTCTACCATTTTTATAACTTTGTTGAGATAACTATCTTTTCCAGTATGTTCTACTTTTACTTTTATACTACCATTACCGTTTACAGAGCCACCAATTACTTTATCTGTTTCTTCTTTTTTTACAGGCTTCGACTCCCCAGTAAGCATAGATTCGTTCAAGTAGCTTGTGCCTTCAACAATAATCCCATCAGCAGGTACTTTCTCTCCAGGTTTTATAAGAATAATGTCATTTTTCTGTAATTCTTCTAACTTTATATCAATTATCTTATCTCCATCGACTCTGTGTGCATCAGCTGGCATCATACTTACTAATAGTTGAAGTGCTTTAGATGCACCTAATACGCTTTTCATTTCTATCCAGTGCCCTACAAGCATAATTGCAATTAAAGTTGCAAGTTCCCAAAAGAAATCTACGCCTCTAAGACCAAACACGGTTGCCGAACTATAGAAATAAGCAACACTTATTGCCATGGCTATTAGTGTCATCATTCCTGGGTTTCCTTTTCTAACTTCAGACCAAAATCCCTTTAGAAATGGTAAGCCACCATAGAAGTAAACTACCGAAGATAAAGCGAATAATATATACTGATTACCTGGAAATAAAAACTCCAATCCAAAGAAATCCTGAATCATTGGGGACAGAAATAAAATGGGTATAGTTAAAAATAATGTTACCCAGAAACGTTTTCTAAAATCTTCAATCATCATTTTATGGTGGTCGTGTCCAGCTACACCCATTGGTGCGTTACTATGGTCATGCTCCATTTTTGAGTGACTCATCTTGGAATGATCCATTTTAGAGTGGTCTTCTTTGTCGTGTTTCATTTTTGAGTGATCCATTTTAGTATGGTCATGTTTTTTGTGATTCATTTCTGAATCATTTTGTTCCTTATTAGTTCCCATTTTCATTATTCCTTATTAATTAATGGATATTTTAAATCTAGTTTTTCAAGTTTATCATTTAGTACTTTTGCTACCAAATAGTTTCGATACCATTTTTTGTCAGATGGTATAATGTTCCACGAAGGTTCATCACAATTGTTAATCAACATATCATAAGCGCTTATATAACTATCCCATTTGCTAGCTGCTTTTTCATCTTCTGAGCTATACTTCCAACGTTTATGTGGCTTCATCAGCCGCTGCTTTATCCTTTTCTTCTGTTCTTCTTGCGAAATATTAAGGTAAAATTTAAGAACTATAATTTTATTCAATTCGAAATGATGTTCCAAGTTTTCAATAAAATTGCAACGATGTATCAACGATTCATTATTTATTGAACCCTCAACTTTTGGTATTAGTATATCTTCATAATATGAACGATTAAAAATTTGAATCATCCCTTTAGCAGGAATATGAGGATATACTCTCCATAAAAAATCATGTTTCAACTCTTCTTCAGTCGGTTTTTTGAATGATTTAACTTGGACACCTTGTGGATTCATACTACTAAAGACATGGCGAATGGTACTATCTTTTCCAGAAGTATCCATACCTTGTAGTATGACTAATAACCCAAATCTGCCATCAGCATAAAATTTAATTTGAAGCTCAAAAAGATTCTTTCGTAGTTCAACTAATTCTTTTTTAGTCTCCTTTTTAGAAATACTACTATTTGGCGTTGTTAATTTTGAATATATATTTTGCATTTTATTATTGCTATTTGAGTTGTAAAAATTTACTAAGAATCTGAACTTGTTCTCAAAAACCACCTTTCTCCTGCAAATACTAAAAATATCAGTACTATAGAAACCTCAATCACCAAAAGATCACTAGATGCCTTTATCCAGAGAAATGCCCCCAGTACAATTAGGTCGAGTAGAATGGCTGTAATAATAATTTTGATATTGGCATTTATATTTTTTCTGAGATTTTTTAGTACGCCCCATTGAAGTATTATGTCCATTGTTAAGTAAAATATAGCTCCAAGTGAAGCAATACGAGACAAATCAAAAAACGCCGTTAGGGTAATAGCAATAACTACTGTATAAACCAACATGTGTTTTTGCAATCTACCTGACATTCCGAAATGTTTATGTGGTATTAGTTCAGATTCAGTAAGCATAGCAGTCATCCTTGAAACGGCAAATATACTGGCAATGACTCCTGAAATAGTAGCAACAATAGCGATACCCACAGTAAACCACAAACCATACTTACCAAATGCTGGCTTAGATGCTTCTGCCAACGAAAAATCTTTAGCAGCTATAATTTCTGGTATTGATAAATTCGCTGAAACTGCCAATGCCACGAGCAAATAAACGACAGTACAAATAAAAAGGGAAATCATAATGGCACGACCAACATTTTTATTGGGGTTCACGATTTCGCCACCGCTGTTGGTAATAGTTGTAAATCCCTTAAAAGCTAAGATGGTAAAAGCCAAAGCACCAATATAACTTGTTGTCGTATGATCTCCAGAAATGGAGGAAGGTATGACCTCTGAAAATGAAAAGCCCGCTGCCCACAATCCACCGATGGCGAAAATAGCCAAACCACCTATTTTGATGATAGCCATCATCAGAGAAGAGCGTCCAATTACCTTATTACCAGAAATATTAACTAAAAAAGCAACAACTAATAATAAAACACCCAAAATAGGTATCCAAATACTATTATCTTGCACATCAAAAAGCTGTAATGTATAGGATCCAAATGTGCGAGCAACTAAACTCTCACCAATTACCATTGAAAAAGCCATTAAAAGTGATCCCGCAGCAGTGATTGTCCCAGGGCCATAGGCCTTTTTGAGATACATTGCAATGCCACCTGCTGATGGATAAGCATTAGACAATTTAATGTAAGAGTAAGCACTAAAGCCAGATATAATGGCGCCAATAAGAAAAGCAGTTGGAAACAATTCACCTGCAAGTTCAGCGACCTGACCCAATAACGCAAATATTCCAGCACCAATCATCACGCCAGTACCTAATGCTATTGCTCCAATAAGAGTTAAACTATTTTTTTTATATTCACTTTTTGTATTGTCCATTAACTTTTCAGTTATCCCAACTTTATTATTCTAAAGAATATTATCAAGATCTTCATCTCATATTAGATTATTTGTTCAACTTATAAGACATAGTAAAATAACTTCCATCTGTCTCAGTAAATTTTTGAAAGGTTAATGAACCATTATCATCTAATTCTTCGGTAATAATATAATTCAATTGTTTAATTCTAATACCAAACATATAGGCTTTGATATTTAATTTTGAAGTGATAATTTGTTCATTTTTATTAGATTTTAGTTCTCTATCATAGATTTTTATATTGCTTTTAGTACCCAAAAAATTCAATAGACCTGATTCAAAATTTAATTCCAAATTGATAGATTCCATATTATTCAAATCATATAAATATTTAAATTTTTTTGATTGAGTACTAATCTTTGTTTCTAGAGATTTAGGATCTGAAAAAGGAAAAGCCATTACTATAAGACTTGATTCTTTTGGATTACATTTATAGATTGTGTTATAAATATCCGTAGATACTCCATCTTCATCAAATAATTCAGTAACAACATTTAACTCAAAAGTACCATTTTTAGATGTTATTTTTCCAATTTTAAAAGTTTGTTTATCAATAAAACTACCGTCTTCATCAAAATTTTTCCTAATAATAAATTTATTTGATAATTGATCTTTAAGCATATTATTTTGGCAAATAACTGTTGATATAGCAAATAAAAATATTAATTGTATTAAGAGTAGTATTCTCATATTTTATGCATCAATTTTATTTCTTCGACTAATAAATCACTTATATCTATTTTATTAGTTGGGTGAGGAATAGTGTTACATGTTACAATATTTTCAACTCCAGTTTCCATTAACTCTTGATAAGCATTACCTGCAAAAACACCATGAATACCTATACATATAGGAGGTTTCATTCCAAATTTCTTCAAATGCCCTATAGTTTCAATCATAGTTCGAGCAGTAGAGATAATATCATCGACTAATACAGGAGTTGAGTCTTTATATCTATCAACGTCAGGAATAGATACCTCTACATCTCTATCACCATGCCTTACTTTATTAAGTACTGTGTAAGGTACATCTGCCTTATTTGCTACATCAGAAACCCACTGCTCACTTTCAGAATCGGGACCAATTAGAACAGGATTATTTATATTATCCTTTATCCAATTTGAAATATAATCAGCTACATGAATTACTTTGTTAGGTATATGATAAACTTCGCTCAAATTTTTGATTCTATGCAAATGTGGATCAACTGTGATTAAACTATCTGCAAATTCCGATATTAAAGTACCAAAATATTCAGATGTTATTGCTTCTCCTTCTTGAAATATTTTATCTTGTCTCATATACGCTAAATAGGGTGCTACCAAACAAGTACACATTGCACCTTGTGTTTTTGCTGCCTTGCCTAAAAAGTAAAGAGGCAATAATTTTTCGTCTGGTTGGTGTAAAGTACATACAAGTACTACACATTTATCTTTAACATCTGATAATATTCGTGTATAAGATTCACCATCAGGGAATTTACGTAAAGTTGTTTTTCCTATTTCGGCGTTCAATTTCATCGCCAATAATTCAGTTAGTGTTTCATTTCCAGGTAATGCAAATAATATTGTTTTCATATTCTAATTCTACTTAATTGTGATTATATCATTATGTTTGGTTTTATATTGCATAGCATAGTTAAGTTCACCTTTCGATTCAGCATACAAAGTATAAAGTATTTGATCCATTTCAATATTTTGACCTAATTGCATGTTTAGTAATATTCCAGCTGACTTAGATTTAGGTGCACCTGATAATTTTGCTAGTTTTGCTAACTTTCTATTGTCTATTCTAATTAACTTGCCAGATTTCTCAGCTTTGACTTCAAATTTATATTGAGCTAAAACAGGTTGAGTAAATCTCCCTTGTGCTTCACATATTGCAATAAATTTTTTGTATGCCAAACCAGATTCTAATAAATGTTTTGCCGTTATATACCCCTTACCTAAATCTACTTTACCTGAAATTTCGAGTAATTCACCAGCTAAAAGTAATGATCTTTCTTTCAAATCAGTTGGGGCATTAGCTTCATTTTTCAAAACACTTAATATATCTAAAGCCTCTAATGTAGGTCCAATCCCTCTTCCGACTGGTTGATTCCCGTCTGTAACTATAACTTTTACAATGAGTCCTACTTCTTTTCCAACGATTTCTAAATGACTTTTTAGCTTTATTGCCATTTCATTATTTCTAACCTTAGCAGTTTCTCCAACTGGTATATCTATGATGACATGAGTAGAGCCAGCTGCCACTTTCTTTGACAGAACAGATGCTATTAATTGACCTTCACTATCAATATCTAATGCCTTTTCAATTTTAATAAGTACATCATCTGCAGGACTTAATTGTGCTGTACCACCCCATACAAAACAACCATTTTCCTTATTTACTACTGCTCTAATTTCTTCTATAGTTAGCATTACATTCGTTATAACTTCCATAGTATCAGCAGTTCCAGCTGGCGATGTAATAGCACGTGAAGATGTCTTTGGCATTTTAAGACCGAAAGCAGCCAATATAGATACTATGAGTGGAGTAGTCCTATTACCTGGTAACCCCCCAATACAATGTTTGTCAACTATGATTTCTGAATCCCAATTCAATAAACTACCTGATGAAATCATAGCTTTTGTTAAATCTGTAATTTCATCTATGTCCATTCTAATGCCTGCACAAGCAGTTATGAATGCTGATAAATGAATATTGGAATATTCCCCTTCTACTATATCTGTTATTATCTCTTTATATGAGTTATAGTCAAGTTTCTGATTATAAATTTTTGCTCTTACAAAACTTAAAGATTCTATTGGTTCCAAATGCGAAACTAATAATAGGTTTCCTTCTTGTACATTTAGTTTTGTAGTAGCGAATTCTGATAATCCAATTTCATCCATTTTCAACAATTCAGAATCTATAACATTTAGACTTGCTACTATTGATTTCCCATTGTTAATTATTCTTATTCGAGTTAATGCCTCAAAACCTTCAGATTTACATACAAGACAATCTTTATGCATATATGCTACACTCTCATTATGAGTCGAAATTCCCAGTCGCTTATATTTTAAATAATTTGAATTATGTTCCATTTTTACTCTAAATTTTATAAATCAATGGTAGAAAAAAGAGTAGGTATTTCACTATCCCAACTTCTTGTTTGCTGTAATTTTTCTTGGAATGCAATTGCCGATACTTTTTCCCCATGCATTATAAATACTTTCTGCGGTTGTTTTTTTATTTTGCTTAACCAATCTAGTAATTCAGTTTGGTCAGCATGGGCAGAAAGACCTTCTACTTCTTCTACTTTCATATTAAAAGGTATAAGTTGCCCATAAATTTTTATTTCTTTTTCTCCTTCCAATAATTTTCTTCCTCGTGTACCTTCGGCTTGGTAGCCAACAAAAATCAGTAAATTGTCTGGATTAGTGGCTTGTAGCTCCAGATAATTTAACATTCTGCCACCTGTCAGCATACCACTCCCAGCTATTACTATTTTGGGTTTATTGTTTTTCCTTAATTCCAAAGTTTCTTTATATTCACTTACAATAGTGAAACTTGAACACATATCATCACATTCGTCTTTTTCTAATTTGTGCCAATCCCTTGTTCTATGAAACAGATCCAAAACATTTGTTCCCATCGGACTATCCATTATCATCGGGACAGGAGGAATTTTCTTTTCCTTCAATAATCTCCACAACATTAGCATCATTAACTGAGCTCTTTCAACTGAAAAACTTGGTATAAAGACACTACCTCCTTGGGAAATTGTATCATTTATTAATTTTTCTATTTTGGGGACTGCTTCAATTTCTTCTGGGTGCAATTTCCCACCATACGTGGATTCAATAAATAGAACATCAGCTTTTTTGGGTTTCAAAGGAGGGAATAATAATAAATCATTAGTCCTACCAATATCACCAGAAAATAATAATCTTTTACCTTGTATATCTAATTCAATATATGTTGCACCTAATATGTGTCCATTATATTGAAATCTTGCTTTGATATTATCATACAAATTAATCCATTGTGAAGGTGGCACTCCTCTGAAATGTTTGATTGTTCTTTCGACATCTCTCAAGTCATATAAAGGTAATGCAGGACGATGTTTCGAATATTTATCTTCATTTGCTCTTTTTGCTTCTTGCTCTTGAATTTTAGCACTATCTTTTAGAATTATTTCGGCTATATCTAATGTTGGATAGGTTCCATAAATCGACCCTCTAAAACCTTGTTTAATTAATCTCGGAAGATATCCAGTATGATCCAAGTGTCCATGAGTCAATAAAACAATATCAATTTCTGATACATCAATCGGCAAATTTTCCCAATTTAATTGTCTTAATTCTTTTAAGCCCTGAAATAAACCACAATCGATTAAAATATTATAATCGTTTGTTTCTACCAGATATTTAGAACCCGTTACTGTCCCTGCGGCACCTAAGAAATGTACTTTTATATTTGACTTTTTCATATATCTAAAACTCTATTTTATATTTTGCTTTCACATAAATTTTTGGAATCATCAAGTATCTTTTTTTGTCTTATCTTACTTATACCAATTTCATTAAGTAAATCTGGGTTTTCATGGATTTCTTTGCACAACACGATATTATTATTCAACAGCATTGTTTTTTCGGCTCTACTCAAAGACATTAGCGATGTCAAGGGATGAAGACCTAGTAGATCTATTCTAAATTTCAAACTATTATCTTTGGGGTAATCCCAACTAGTTAATTTCAATCCAGCACATTCGCCATATTGTAAAGCATCTTTTGTAAACCTTGTATTCGTATATATACATCCATAATGAAATTTCGATCCATGGCCTTTATTCTTTTTCCATTCTTCTTCAATATCTTTGAATCTTGAATTAATATATAATGGAATCTTGACATCGCAATTTTGATTTTGTGTATTATGGTATTTGCATTCAACCATTAAGTGTACGTTATCTTTTATTGCAACTACATCAACTTCGTGTGTAACGCAATGTCCTTGGACTATTACTCCTACATCGGTTCTATATCCTTCGTGTTTCAATATTGTGCCAATAAAATTTTCAAAAGGAAACCCACTCGGGCCTAATTCCATGATGGCTCTTTTCAATTTGTATCTTGAAGCATTCACCCTAGATTTGTTTTTTAATATTTTAAATGCCATTTGATAAATTTCCTTAGTAGTCATCCCATTTTTTAAACGATGCCTAACCTCATCCAGTATCTTTAACTTAATACTTTCACTTGCATGAGTTTTTGATAATGAACTGTAAAGTTTTTTTTCATCGTAATATTGGGTCTGTCCCGAGTTTTTTATAATTTCTATTTTATTTTTCATAACATTTTCTATTCACTCTAAATTAAATTTCCAAATAGATTTAGTAGTTTTCGCAATTCTTTATCTACTATATGCAGTTTAACCACTTGTTTGAAAGGTGTGTTCACAATCTTATTATTTTGAAGTCCTACCATAACGTTTGTTAATTTGTTTTGTAATGAATCAATTGAGGAAACGCCCAATCGGATACCTAACATTCTATCAAATGCCGAAGGATTTCCTCCTCGTTGGACATGACCTAATTTTGTTATTCTAATATCTACATTCTGGTTTATTTTTTTTATTTTAGCCACAGTCTTATCTATTCCTACTTCGTCCCCTTCTGAAATAATTATAATAAAAGCATCATCACTCTTATAATTACTAATTTTTTCTAATAATAAATTAATATCATCCTTTTTTTCGGGGATTAATATTGCATCTGCACCAGTTCCTAAGCCCGAATTAATAGCTATATAACCAGAATCTCTACCCATAACTTCTACTATGAATACTCGATTATGGGATTCGGCTGTATCTCTTATTTTATCTATATTTTGTATTGCTGTATTAACTGCCGTGTCAAAACCAAGAGTATAATCAGTACCTGCCAAATCATTGTCTATTGTGCCAGGAATTCCAATTAATGGTATTTCTATTATCTTAGAAAATTCTAACAAACCTTTGAAAGTACCATCACCACCAATAGCTATTAGTGCATCAATATTATTTTCTTCCAACATTTTCTTAGCTGTCTTTCTGCCTTCTTCTGTTCTGAATCTTTCACTTCGAGCGGTTTTAAGTATTGTACCGCCTCTGTGTACATCTTTTTGTAATTGATTTATATCCAATTCTACAAAATTTCCAGATATCATACCTTCAAAACCTTTTTGGATTCCTACTAATCTTATTTGATTGGATTGGGCTGCTTTAGCTATACCGTATATGGCAGCATTCATCCCAGGTGAATCTCCACCTGATGTAAATACACCAATTTGCCGTATCGAATCCCTTTTTATCAATTATAATTTCTCCTCTATTTCCCCACAATCAGGCATCTCATTGCCAAAGTAAGGATTTTGTATTTGCTTATTCTCATTTACCCAGTATGCTCCTTTCTTGTCAAAAGCCATTGGACAATAAACTGTATATAGTTCCATACCCTTCAAGTCAAAACTCTTTACTGTGCAATACACTATTTCTGAGATATGACTTAAATATGATCTTTTTCCATCTATTCCTTTTATATGCTTCGTCTCTTTTAATTTATCACTATACAATTCATAGTGCTGCTCCCAAACTCTTTTACCATCTTCATTAAGTAAACTCAAATCAACACTATCTAATTTTGTTTGCATATTAGTTATATTTGCATCTATTTTAGTAATGTCTCCATCGAAAAATGAATCTTTTACCTTTAAGTACGATTTTATTACTTCTTTAATTTGGTTAATACTTGTTTCGTTTTCAGAATATTTATTTTCTAATATTATAATATTTTTATGAGCGAAGTCATTTTGCAATGATTGATGTTTCTGATGTATATTTACATCTGTATCTAATTCTTCCGAATTAGTAGTCTCTTGGCTTAATTTTTCTATTTCTTGTTTTTTATTTTCAGAATTACTACAACCCAAACTGATGAACAAGAGTGCTATAAAAATAATAAATAATTTCATTTTAAAATTCCTAGACTTAAATTTGTTTTTCTAATCGATTCTTCGGCATTTATCTCTAATTTGGATAAAGCACGGATTGCATCAATTGTTTCAGGGATTACTATTGCTTGGTTATCCACTACATAAGCATAAAATAATTCATCCTCTATAACTTTCAGCATATCCCGCCAAAGTGCAACTTCGTACATATCTCCATAAGGTCTTCCTTTATCTAACATCCATTCTTTGATCGTATTATTAGATTCAAGTCCGTCACTATAATTAATCAATAATATTCTTGAAGATCTATTTGCGAAAGCGTCTAAAATCTCTTCTTTATCAGATTTTTTATTTAATTGTATATTCCAATAGTGAAGGTGACTCAAAGTCTCTGGGACTTTAACAGCAGAAGTAATAACATCTAATTCAGAATCCACAGTTTGTGCATCTGGTCCCTGATGGCTTGGTATATCCTTTTCTGGAACTAATGTGTTCATAATACCACCTAAGTGACTCTCCCATGGGTCAGTAGCTCTTCTAAGTAATGTACCTCTTGCCTTTTTTAGTAACCCCTCTTTTTTCAATACTGTTAAAGTACGTAGAATTGATGTGGTATTACAAGAAACAACTCTTGTAGAATTGAGACCTAAGGCGGAAGTATAATTATTTTCGGCACTGAATGAGTGTCCTGTTACTTCATGCTTTTCTCCACCTTGTACTATAAACTTTATACCGTATTCTTTATACATTTCGATGTTAAAAGCAGCCACATTTTTTGGAGTACAATCTACTATAATATCTGAGGAATGTAGTAAATCCTTTAAAGTTCCATTTATAGGAATTCCAAATTCTTTCATATTGTTTTTATTATCTTCATCAAAAGCAAATATGGGATAATTTTTTTCAACGGCAATTTTGATACGCCAATCTTTGGTTATATCACATACACCTGATAATTCCATATCTTCTTGCAAGGCGACGGCATCGGCAACTCGTTTTCCGATTACGCCATATCCATTTACTGCTACTTTAATTTTTTTCATATTCTTCGATTTTTATTGTTAATATTAATATTATTTATATTAGAAAGCCCAAAAATGACCAACACAAAACTTTGACTTATCTCTATTATTATAGTAATAAATTGTGCGGAGATAGTCTGTGGTGCAATATCGCCATAACCCACAGAAGCAAAGGTTACAACACTAAAGTAAAACATTTTAAAAAGATTGTTAAAATAATTTAAGTCTGTTGAGACTTCCAAACCTCTGAATGAAGCATTATTGACTTCATAAAGACAGGTATAGTCGGCAGTAAAAGAAAAAATCATCAGAACAATAATAACTCCGAAAACCAAAAGCAATTGCCAAAAAGAATGACAAAATCTGATGGATTTATTGACCTTTTTGAACGTGTAGAAGGTGAAATATATAGCTTTGAATAATGCTAATAACACCACCAAATATGGTATCCAACTATAACTATGATCAATAAATGACATCAAATACGCATATATGATTGCTACAGCTATCAGCAATAATAAAGTTGGGCTGATCTGTTTGAAAAATAGTTTTAGAAAACGGACTGACTTTTGCATTATCATACTACTTTTATTTCCCTTTTCATATTTATATTTCCAACTACAATATTATTACGCTGATCTTTTGAAATATTACAAACGCCCTAATATTCCACAAAACTTGTGATGACACCCACAACTTGTTATTATAGTACTCAATATTTGCTTATTACTTTTCTTCTTTTAAATTTGCATTATAAAATCCAGCTATGCATGCTCCAATTAACCATCCAAGAATAAATATTTCTATTATGCCTAATAGTGCTTCCCACAATGGCATATCCATCCTGACTATAGGGCTTACGTCTATGCCGTGCATCAATGTATTAAAAAAGCTGATTGATGCTTCGTGTCCTGCAATTATTATTACCAACGCACACCCCAAATAAACCAAAGCAAATGTCAATCCTAAAGACATCCCAAATTTCTTAACATTTAGTTTCATTGTACTATCCTCATAATTAATAAATTTTTCTTACATATTCAAATAATCAATTGCTTGCTTAACACTTAATGGTTTCGTTGAGTTACCTATTCTCAGAAAAAATACTAAGTCTTTGTTTTGTGTCAAATATGCAGGCACTTTAGAATTTTCTATTTCTATTACACATATTTCTTTTTCTTCAATTGTATAAAAGTAGACTTGAATAAAAGTACAAAATTCAGGTCCAATTTGATTTGTAATAAGCTCAAATAGCTTTAACTCAAAACCATCTTTATCTTTTTTCTTCAATGAGATATAGTCATATTCTAATCCTATTATCTTAGATTCATCGTCAACTCCGATTATCAATCTGCCACCTGTTGCATTCAAAAAACCTGCTATTGTTTTGAGTACAACTGTTTCCAAATCGATATTGGCACTTTTTCTATAGAAGTCATATCTTAATGATGATTTGAATTCAACTCTATCATTTTCTCCATTCTTTATAACTGAGATTATATCTTTTTGTAATTGACCTTCCTGTCGCTTTATTTCCTTATTCTTTCTACTTAATCTTAAATAATATATTCCTAAGACTAACCCTGTTATTAAACCAAGTAGGATAAAAATAATTGCCATTCCTACCATCTCAAAAGTAAAAGAATGTGCTAATCTATGGAACAATGCATCTTTGAAAGTAGTATATGTAAATTCTGTTTTCGTGAATTCATACCAATATACAACCATCGTTAGTGGATGAAAAATAAAATAGAATATTCCAATACTTATTGAAATATGAATGGACATTGTTTTTATAATTTCCCATTTATTATCTGTAAATTTTTTCTTCATCTATCTTCATCATTAATGTTTATGATGTTTACTATTTATCGTTCCTGAATTTGCTTCTTTTCCATCATTATGATTATGCATAGGCATAAGCAAATGAACTAAAAACATAGCCAGAATAAATACAAATAGCGATACATCACCGCTTATATCAAAAGCAGGTGCGAAAAAAATTAGTAATAATGGAATACCACATCCTATTATCATCCAAAAAGTATGTTTACTCATTTTGCCTAAGTTGATTTAATTAAAAATAAAAAGTTATTATATATTTAAAGATTTTTTAATAAATAAAATAAAGGCAATAATATGTGGGGTCATGGAGAAGAACATTTTTGGGGTATGCATTGGATATGGTGGATTCTATGGTTAGGGTTTATTAGTTGGATATTTTTAACTCCTTGGGACGTACCTGGGCAGAGGAAAAATAGTAACTCACCACTCGAAATACTAAAGAAAAGATATGCGGCTGGTGAAATCAATAAGCAAGAATTCGAAGAAATGAAAAAAACTATTCAAAAGTAAATGATTGTTTATT